>NZ_PVLQ01000044.1 GCF_002980595.1 Malikia granosa | reverse complement strand
GGGGCGCGGTTGTGGCCGCGGCGGCGCGGCCGGGGGGCTCCGGGCGGGCGGGGGGGGCCCCCCGACGGCACGGCCGCGCGGCCCATCACGCCGCTTTCCAGCAGCACGTCGCATTCGACGGTGGGGTTGCCGCGGCTGTCGAGCACTTCACGGCCGACGATATCAACGATTGCACTCATGTCCGGTTTCCTTCAGCCTTGAGCCACCACGCGCGCCATCTCGAGGCACTTGTTCGAGTAGCCCCACTCGTTGTCGTACCAGCTGACCACCTTGATGAAGGTGCCGTCGAGCGCGATGCCGGCATCGGCGTCGAACACGCTGGTGCAAGGCTCGCCGCGGAAGTCCGTCGAGACCACCTTGTCCTCGGTGTAGCCCAGCACCCCCTTGAGCGCGCCTTCGCTCTGCGCCTTCATCTCGGCGCAGATCTCGGCGTAGCTGGCAGCGTTTTCCAGCTCGACCGTCAGGTCGACCACCGAGACGTCGCTGGTCGGCACGCGAAACGCCATGCCGGTCAGCTTGCCCTTGATTGCCGGGATCACCACGCCGACCGCCTTGGCCGCGCCGGTGCTGCTCGGGATGATGTTCTCCAGGATGCCGCGGCCGCCGCGCCAGTCCTTGTTGCTCGGGCCGTCGACGGTCTTCTGGGTCGCGGTCGCCGCATGCACCGTGGTCATCAGGCCGCGCTTGATGCCCCACTTGTCGTTGAGCACCTTGGCCACCGGGGCCAGGCAGTTGGTGGTGCAGCTCGCGTTGCTGACGATGGCCTCGCCAGCGTAGCTCTGGTGGTTGACGCCGTAGACGAACATCGGCGTGTCGTCCTTGCTCGGCGCCGAGATCACGATCTTCCTGGCGCCTGCGGCCAGATGCTTGCCGGCGCCGGCCTGGTCGAGGAAGAGGCCGGTCGACTCGACCACGACCTCGGCGCCGACCTCGCCCCACTTGAGGTTGGCCGGATCGCGCTCCTGGGTCAGGCGGATGGCACGGCCATTGACCACCAGGGTGTTGCCCTCTACCCTTACCTCGCCGTCGAAGCGGCCGTGCACGCTGTCGTACTTGAGCATGTAGGCCAGGTAATCGGGTTCCAGCAGGTCGTTGATGCCGACCACCTCGATATCCTTGAAGTTCTGCACGGCGGCGCGGAATACCATGCGTCCGATGCGGCCGAAGCCGTTGATTCCGATCTTGATTGTCATGTCTGTCTCCTGTAGGGTGGCAAGCGGCGATGCGCTGGGCATTGCGCCGGTGAATGGACCAATGCTAGCGAAAACAGGTAACTTAGTTACTAATAGACGGCCATGAAACGGGTTGTTCTGGTGTCGTAACCTGATGGGCTGCGTCGGATCGGCCGGCGAAGGCGTCCAATCCGGAATGAAGCAAAAGACCGAGCCAGCCATGACAGACCTGAAACCCCAGCCACCGCTCCCCCTTGACTGCTTGCAGCGCATCGACCAGCTGCTGGCAGGCGGCGGCCGCTGCCTGCTCGGCCTGGTGGGGGCGCCCGGTGCCGGCAAGTCGACCTTGGCTGCTGCCTTGCAGCAGCGCCTCGGGATGCTGGCCCAGGTGGTGCCAATGGATGGCTTTCACCTGGCCAATGTCGAGCTGCAGCGGCTGGGACTGGCCGACCGCAAGGGCGCCCCCGAGACCTTCGACAGTGCGGGCTATCTCGCGCTGCTGCGCCGGCTGCGCGACCAAGGGTCTGGCGAGCGGGTCTATGCGCCCGAGTTCAGGCGCGAGATCGAGGAGCCGGTGGCCGGCGCGATTGGCGTGGCGCCGGAAACCCGGCTCGTGATCACCGAGGGCAACTACCTGCTGCTGGATCACGGACACTGGGCGGATGTCGCCGGCCTGCTCGACGAGGTCTGGTATGTCGAGCCCGACGAGCCCTTGCGGCTGCAGCGCCTGCTGCAGCGGCACATGGCCTTTGGCCGCAGCGAAGCGGCGGCACGCGACTGGATCGCGTCCACCGACGAGCCCAATGCGCGGCTGATCGAGGCGAGCCGGCACCGGGCCGACCGGGTGCTGAACTGGAACGACTGACACCTGGACACCAGGAACCGGACAGGAGAGACGAGATGAAATGGGCTTTTGTCGGCGCGAGCAATATCGCGTCGGAATGGATGATCGGTGCGGTGCGCGCCCTGGGCGACGAGGTGGTGGCGGTGGTTTCGGGCAGCGCCGAACGGGCCCAGGCCTTTGCCAGCCAGCACCGGATCCGGCACGCACTGACCGACATCCGGGCGCTGGCTGGGCTCGGGCTCGATGCGGTCTATGTGTCCTGCACCAATGACCAGCATGAGGCTGCCGTGCTGCAGGCCGCCGCCATGGGCTGCCATGTGCTGTGCGAGAAGCCGCTGGCACTCGACCTGGCGGCAGCGCGGCGCATGGTGGACGCCTGTGCCGCGGCTGGCGTCGTCATGGGCACCAATCACCATCTGCGCCACAACAGCGCGCACCGCCAGATGCGAGGCGTATTGCGCCAGCAGGGCCTGGGCCGGCTGGTGGCAGCCCGGATCAGCCATTCGGTGTTCCTGCGCGCCCAGCTGCAGGGCTGGCGCATCGACCGCCCGCAGGCGGGCGGCGGCGTCGTGCTCGACATCGCGGTGCACAATGCCGACTCGCTGGCCTTCCTGCTCGGCGAATACCCGGTCGAGGTCATGGCCATGACCCAGGCCAGCGGCATGGGCCAGGGCGTCGAGGACAACGCGATGTCGCTCTGGCAGTTCGCCAGCGGCCTGTGCGCCTTCACCCACCAGGGCTTCAACACGCCGCACGCGTCGAACCGGCTCGAGATCCTGGGCGACCGGGCCAGCCTGGAGGCGCGCGGCGTGCTGAACCAGGCGCCGGGTGGCGAGCTGGTCTGGCGGCGCAGCGATGGCGACCTGTCGCTGCGGCTCGATCACGACAACCTGTATCTGCGCGGGCTGCGCGAGATGCACCAGGCGATTGCCGGCCAGCCGCATGACATGGCCACCGGCGAGGCGGGGCTCAAGTCGCTGGCGGTCGCCTTGGCCGTGCTCGAGAGCGCGCGCACCGGCCGGCGCGTGGCGGTGGACTACGCATGACGGCGCCCGTTCCTGCCGCGGCATTCGAGAGCCGCGCCTTCTTGCAGGCGCACATCAAGCACACGCTGGCCTTCTACGAGCGCAGCGCCTACGACCCGGACGGCGGCTTCTTCCACTACCTGCTCGATGATGGCAGCGTCTACGAGCGCGGGCACCGGCATCTGGTCAGCGCGACCCGCTATGTTTTCAACTGGAGCCTGGCGCATCGCCATGGCGGCTTAGCGCGGCACCGGGACTGGGCCGCCCATGGCCTGGCCCATCTGCAGCAGGCTTTTCTGCTGCCGCCGGGGCATCCGAATGCCGGCCTGTATGCCTGGACCGTGCGCGATGGCCGGGTCGAGGATGACCGGGCCCTGGCCTATGGCCAGGCCTTCGTGCTGCTGGCCCTGAGCCAGGCCTGCCGCATCGGGCTGGCGACCCAGCAGCAGGTGGCGGCCGCCTTCGCCCGCATGGAGGATGCCTTCTACCTGCCAGCGCAACGCGCCTATGCCGACGAGCGCGGCGCAGGCGGCATCCTGTCGGACTACCGGGGCCAGAATGCCAACATGCACCAGTGCGAGGCCTGCCTGGCGGCCTACGAGGCCACGGGCGAGGCGCGCTACCTGGAGCGCGCCGCAAGCCTGATCGAGCGCTTCGCCTTCGAGCTGGCCGACCCGACCAGCGGCCTGATCTGCGAACATTACGACCTGGACTGGCAGCCCGACTGGCAGTACAACGCCGGGCGGCGCGACGACATCTTCAAGCCCTGGGGCTACCAGACCGGGCACCAGACCGAATGGGCCAAGCTGATGCTGCAGGCCCATGCGCTGCGTCCGCAGCGGCGCTGGCTCGATCGCGCCGCCGAGCTGCAGCTGGCGGCCTGGCGCCATGGCTGGGACCAGCAGCATGGCGGGCTGATCTACGGCTTCGGACCCGACGGCTCGCCCTGGGACAGCGACAAGTATTTCTGGGTCCAGGCCGAGACGCTGGCCAGTGCCTGGCGCCTGTGGCGCGCGACGGAGGAGCCGCAGTTCCGCCAGCAGTACCTCGACGGCTGGGCCTGGAGCTGGCGCCACCTGGTCGACCACCAGCATGGGGCCTGGTTCCGCATCGTCGCGGCCGACGGAGCCAAGCTCGAGAACACCAAGTCACCGGCCGGCAAGACCGATTACCACACGCTGGGCGCCTGCTGGGACATCCTGGCCGCTGGCGGCCTCTCCGATTGAAACTCCAGCCCATGCCCCATCTGATTTTCGACATGGATGGCACCATCATCGACTCGATGCCGGTGCACCGCAGCAGCTGGGCCCGGTTCGCGGCCCGCCACGGCCTGAGCGAGCAGGCCCATGAACTCGAGCGCGCGACCAGCGGGCGCACCGGCGTCGAGGGCATGCGCGCCTTGTTCGGTGCCGCTCTGCCGCTGAAGCTGGCCCAGGCCTATGTGCACGAGAAGGAAACGCTGTACCGCGAGCAGTTCGGCGCGCAGTTCCGCTGGGTCAATGGCTTCGAGCGCTTCGCGCTGCGCGCGCGTCGCCTGGGCCTGCGCTGCGGTCTGGGCACGGCGGGCGACCGACACAACATCCGCTTCTGCCTCGAGCGGCTGCCCGGTCCCGAGCTCGCCGGTCTGTTCGAGGTCTGCGTCGGTGGCGACGAGGGCCTGCCGGGAAAGCCCGATCCGGCCATCTTCCTGGCGGTGGCGCAGCGCATGGGCGTGTCGCCCGCCGATTGCCTGGTGTTCGAGGACACGCCGGCGGGCATCGCGGCGGCGGGACGTGCCGGCATGCGCGCGATCGCGCTGCTGACCAGCCACAGCGCCGAGGAGCTTGCCGCCCCCCATGTGCTGGCCGCCGTGCCCGACTATGAAGCCCTGCTGGCCTCGCCGCATTGCCCGTTCTGAGCGCGACTCAGAGGTCCTGCTTGAGGAAGATGTCCTTGTCGGGGAAGAACTGGGTGTGCAGCGGCAGCAGCGCGCCGCCGAGCGCGCGGGCATGGGCGCCGACCTGGCCCATCTCGAGCCGGCCGGGTCGAACGATGCCGACCAGCGGGTAGGACTCCAGCACCTGGCGCGTTCTGCCCAGCAGGGCCTCGAGCAGGGGCCTGGACAGCGAGCCGTCCAGCACCACCGCATCCAGATCGAGCAGCGCGGTGGCGGACGTGATCGTCATGGCCAGCGCATCGGCTGCCGTCTCGAGCCAGGGCCGGGTCAGCGCTTCGTAGGCCGGATCGGTGATCGCGTCGTCATGGATCAGCTGCGGGTCGAGGCCGGCCTGGATCAGCGCCTGCTCGAGCTGCCAACCCGAGGACTGCTCGAGCAGCTGGGCCGGCCGGCCACTGCGGGCCATGCCCAGCGGCAGCGAGCCGATGGCGCCCGCGTTGCCGCGCTCGCCCGGCAGCAGATGGCCCGACAGCACCAGCCCGCCACCGACGAAGGTGCCGACGAAGACATACAGGAAGCTGCGCAGCTGCTGGCCGTGGCCTTGCAGCAGTTCGGCCGTGCAGGCGGCAATCGTGTCCTTGGCGAAGACGACCGGCAGCTCGGTCAGCGCCTGCACCCGCTCGGGCAGGTCGACGCCTTCCCACCGGGCCATGGCCGGTGCTGCCTCGGGACCGAGCAGGTCGGCCCACTGGTGCAGGAACAGCGGCGCCGACAGCCCCAGTCCGACCACGCGCGCCCAGCGTTCGCCCATCTGGCCGCGCAGCGCCCTGAGCGCCGAGGCGATGTGCAGCAGCACCTCGTCCGGGTCCGGCCAGGCATAGTGGAACACATGCTGGTGCCGGATCTGGCCGCTGAAGTCCAGCACCAGCACTTCCATGCTGCGGCGTCCGACCTGGACGCCGACGCTGAAGGCACCCTCGGGATTGAGCGACAGCGGGATCGAGGGCTGGCCGATGCGACCGCGCACCCGCTCCTGCTTGAGCAGCAAGCCCTCATCCAGCAGCCGCTCGACGATCACCGAGACCGTCTGGTTCGACAGCTGGGTCAGGCGCGCCAGGTCCGCCTTCGGGATCGCGCCATGCAGGCGTATCGTCTGCAGCACGATGCGCTCGTTGAATTGGCGCATGCCGCGCTGGTTGGAGCCGCGCATGGCGCGCGTCACCTCGGCGGTGGGCGCGGAATACGAGACAGCGGGGGATTTGGCGCGGGGCATGGTCAAGACGAGGCAGCAGGAGGGCGATCAGGGCAGGATGACGCCCTTGCAGAGTATCGCATTGCCGAAAGCCGTCGCCTCGCCGCTCTGCACGATCAGGCTGGCCTGCGCGATGCGCTCGTAGAAGGCGAAGCGCTCGATCGGCTCGACCTGCTCCGCCGCCAGGCCCTCGAGCTGCTGCACCAGGGCGATGAAGGCCGACTGCGCGCCCGTGGTCTCGCCGATGGGCAGTCCGCTGTGCTGCATGTAGCCGGCCGGCTGCGCCACGTCGACCGCGAGCGGAAAGACCGACAGCACGGCCTGCGCCACGCGCTCGAGGCTGTGGCCGGGCAGGCGCACCACCGGCTTGCCCTTGGCCAGGAAGTCGGCGGTGAAGTTGGCATCCACCACCGCTACCCATTCGCCGTGGCCCATGGCGCACAGGTGCATCAGCAGTTCCGGCGTCAGCAGGGGATCGATTCCCTTGAGCATCTGTTGTCCTTTTCTCTGGGGTGAGGCCGCGTTCAGTGCGCCAGTGCCTGGTGCGGCAGCTCGGCGGCGGATTTCGCGCCCGTCATGACGGCCACGGTGTCGCTCATGCTGATGTGCTTGGGGTCGACCACCGCGGCGCGCTTGCCCAGGCGGGCGATGTGGATGCGGTCGGCGATCTCGAACACATGCGGCATGTTGTGGCTGATCAGGATCACCGACAGCCCCTTGTCGCGCACGCGCCGGATCAGCTCGAGCACCATGTTTCCTTCCTTGACGCCGAGCGCCGCGGTCGGCTCGTCGAGGATGACGACATGCTCGGCAAACGCGGCCGCACGCGCCACCGCCACGCACTGGCGCTGGCCGCCCGACAGGGTCTCGACCGCCTGGTTCATCGAGCGGATGCCGACCTTGAGGTCGTTCATGCGCGCGATGCTTTCCTCCAGCATCTTCTTCTTGTCGATCATCTGGAACCAGCTGCCCAGCAGGCCGGGGCGGCGCAGTTCACGGCCGAGGAACAGGTTCTCGGCGATCGTCATGGCCGGGGCCACTGCCAGGTCCTGGTAGACGGTCTCGATGCCGGCACGGCGGGCATCGATCGGGCTCTTGAACTGGATGGGCTGGCCATCGAGGAAGACCTCGCCCTGGTCGGGAATGGTCGCGCCCGACAGGGCCTTGATCAGGCTGGACTTGCCGGCACCGTTGTCGCCGATGACGGCCAGGATCTCGCCGGCGCGCAGCTCGAAGTCGGCGCCATCGAGGGCGGTGACCTGGCCGTAGCGTTTGACCAGGCTCTTGGCCTGCATCACGATCGGAGCGTTGGAGTGGGCGGTCATTTCAGCGGGCTCCCTTGCGCGAGAGTTGGTCGGTGGCGACGGCCAGGATCACCAGGATGCCGGTCACCAGGATTTGATAGACGGAGGACACGCCCATGAGGGTGAGGCCGTTGCGGAACACGCCGACGATCAGCGCGCCGACCAGGGTGCCGAGCACGATGCCGCGGCCGCCGAACAGGCTGGTGCCGCCGAGCACGACGGCCGTGATGGCATCGAGGTTCTCGGTCTGGCCGGCGTTCGGGTCGCCGGCGCCGGTGCGCGCCACGCTCAGCAGCGAGGCGATGCCGTAGAACACGCCGGCGATCACATAGACCGACAGCAGCACCTTGTCGGTGGCAATGCCGGTCAGGCGGGTGGCCTCGGGGTTGTTGCCGACCGCATAGACATGGCGGCCGGGCTTGGTCTCGCGCAGCGCGAACCAGGTCAGCAGGTAGAGCGCGAGCATCAGCACCGCACCGTAGACTATCGCCGTGTCGCCGACGTGGAAGGTATTGCCCAGCAGGGTCATGCCGTCCGGGATGTCGGTGACGGTCTGCGACTTGGAATAGAGCTGGGTGGCCGCGAAGGCAATGTTGAGCGTGCCCAGCGTGACGATGAAGGGCGGCAGCTTGACCTTGGTCACCAGCAGGCCGTTGACCAGGCCGAACAGCGTGGTGACGGCAATGCCGCAGGCGATGGCTGCCGGTGCCGGCAGTCCGTAGTCGGCCGCGATCTTGGTCATCACGACGCTGCCCAGCGCCATCACCATGCCGCAGCTCAGGTCGATGCCGGCGGTCAGGATGATCAGGCTCTGGCCGATCGCGATCACGCCCACCACCATGACCTGCTGCAGGATCAGCGAGAAGTTCTGCGTCGACAGGAAGCGTTCGCTCTGGGTGGCGAAGAACAGGCAGGCCAGCAGCAGCGCAATGAATGGCCCCAGGGTGGCGATGGGCGGTAACTTGATGGAGGTCTTATTCATGTCTGGGCAGGGCTGGACAAGAAGAAAAGATAAGGCGGCACGGGTCGCATCCAATGGTGCTGGGACGCGTGCCGCCCGGAACGGCTCAGGCGAGGCTTACTTGTTGCCCCAGCACAGCTCGGTGCCGGTCTTGACGTCCTTGCTGTCGACGCCTGCTTGCGCCTTGTTGGCGATCAGGGTCACGCCGGTGTCGATGTAGCCGCTGACCTTCTTGCCGGTCTTGGCGTACTCGACGCCAGCGGCCACGCCCATCGCGGCCATGCGCAGCGGGTACTGCTGGCTGGTCGCGGCGATGATGCCCTTGCCCACGTCGGCGATGCCGGCGCAGCCGCCGTCGACCGAGACGATCACGACATCCTTGTCCTTGCCGGCGGCCTTGAGCGCGTTGTACGCGCCAGCGGCGGCCGGTTCGTTGATGGTGTAGACCAGGTTGATGGTCGGGTTCTTCTGCAGGCAGTTCTCCATGCCGGTCTGGCCC
This sequence comes from Malikia granosa, assembly GCF_002980595.1. GTDB lineage: Bacteria > Pseudomonadota > Gammaproteobacteria > Burkholderiales > Burkholderiaceae_C > Malikia > Malikia granosa. The sequence continues at coordinate 7,504 of NZ_PVLQ01000044.1, read as the reverse complement.
TTGGAGCGGTCGCCGTAGCTGTCGGCCATGCAGACGACTTCGGCCGGCTTGGCCAGCTCGTTGCTCTTGGCGTCGAGGGACTGCAGGCCGTAGCCCTTCAGGAAGCCGTTGTGGCGCTGCGCACCGACCGGGTGGCCTGGGAACAGGTCGAGCGTGGCGATGACGGGCTTCTTGCCGCCGAGCGCTGCCTTGGCGTAGGCACCGATCAGCTCGCCGGCCTTGTAGTTGTTGGTCGCGAACAGCGCATCGGTGGCATCCTGCGGGTCGGCCGGGCTGTCGAGCGCGATCACCATCACGCCCTGGGCGCGCGCCTTCTTGATCGCCGGCACGATGGCCTTGGAGTCGCTCGGGGTGATCAGGATGGTCTTGGCACCGGCCGCGATCATGTTCTCCATCGCGGTGACCTGGCCGGCGTTGTCGCCGTCGCTCTTGCCGGCGCCGCTCAGCAGCTTGGCGCCGAGCTTCTTGGCTTCGGCGTCCGCACCTTCCTTCATCTTGACGAAGAAGGGGTTGGTTTCGGTCTTGGTGATCAGGCCAATCACCGGCTCGGCGGCTTGCGCGGCAAAGGCGGTGGCGACCGATGCGGCGATCAGGCCCAGACGGATCGTGGTGGTGGGAAAGGACATTCTTGCTCCTCGTTGACGAGTGGTGGAGGGCTCTGGCCGTGGATTCGGCCAGTAGCCGACGACAAGGGTAAGTCACCGCCTGCCGTGCCGCTAGTGTGCAACAGCCGAAAGACTAAATCAATCTGATTTAGTTAGTGATTTCCCTAATAAACATGTACCTCGGTTACGGCGACACTCGTGCCAAAGGGGCCGCGACCGGCCCGAACTCAAGGAAACGGAATGACAGCATCCCTCGTGATCCTGGGCGAAGCGCTCATGGACTGCATCACGCAAGACGACGGCAGCCTGCTGCCGCTGATGGGCGGCAGCCCCTTCAACCTGGCGCGCGCCGCTGCCTTGCAAGGCGGACAGGTCGGCTACCTGTCACCCTTCTCGAGCGACAGCTTCGGCCAGCAGCTCAAGGCGCTCTGTCTGGCCGACGGCGTGCAGGCGCTGAGCCCGGACAGCCGCCATCCAACCTCGCTGGCGGTGGTGACGCTGCGCCATGGCCAGCCCAGCTACGGCTTCTACCGCGAAGGCATTGCCGACCGCGACTACCAGCCAGAGGCGGTGCTGCGCCTCCTGCAGACGCTGCCGCCCGGCATCCTGCATACCGGCTCGCTGATGCTGGTGCCGCCCGAGAACGCGAAGATCATGCAGGTCATTGCCGGCGCGCGCGCGCTGGGCTGGACGATCAGCATCGACGTCAACCTCAGGCCCCGGGTGGCGGAGGACCTGCCAGCCTATTGTCGCGCAGTGCTGCAGGCGGTCGAGCTGGCCGACTGGGTCAAGGCCAGCGACGAGGACCTCGAGATCCTGGGCTTTGGCGCGGCCAGCCTGGCAACGGCCGACGAATTGCGGCAACGCCTGGCGCGCGGCGCCAACCAGCGTGTCGCGCTGACCTTTGGCGCCGCCGGCGCCTACCTCTGGGTCGAGGGCGAGCAGGCATCCGCCAGCGCGCCGCGCGTCGAGCTGGTCGACACCGTGGGCGCTGGCGACACCTTCTGGGGCAGCTGCCTGGCGGACTGGGCGGGCCAGCCCGACGCCGCCGCGAGGGTGGAGCAGACGCTGCAGCGTGCCATGAAGGCGGCCGCGATCAACTGCAGTCGCAAGGGCTGCCAGCCGCCGCGGCTGCTGGAGCTGGTCCAGGATGAAACCATCCTGTAACTGCATTACCGTTATACGGATCAAATACAAGTAACATAGTTACAAACTCCAGAGACATGAAATCCATGAACGCCGTTGCCCCTTCTCCGATCGACATCATCATCTTTGGTGGCGCCGGTGACCTGTCCTGGCGCAAGCTGCTGCCCTCGCTCTACATGGCTCATCTGCACGGGCGCCTGGTTGACAACTGCCGGATCGTTGGCGTGGGACGCAACGACTGGAATGGCGAGCAATATGCCGCCTTCATCGACAAGACCTCGCGTGCCCATGTGGAGGCCTCTGCCCTGCAGGAGCCGGCCTGGCAGAACTTCCTGCGGCGGCTCGATTTCGTCAGCCTGGATGCCACCGCCGGCGAGGGCTACGCCCGGCTGGCTGCCGCCTGCCAGCCCGGCTCGACCAAGGTGTTCTACCTGGCGACGGCACCGGTGCTGTTCAGCCAGATCGCCGAGAACCTGAGTCGCGCCCAGCTGATCGACGGCCAGTGCCGCGTGGTGCTGGAAAAGCCCCTGGGCCACGACCTGCCCTCGGCACAGGCCATCAACGAGGCCGTCGCACGCCATTTCCAGGAAAACCAGATCTACCGCATCGACCACTACCTTGGCAAGGAAACGGTGCAGAACCTGATGGTGCTGCGCTTTGGCAACGCCATCCTCGAGCCGCTGTGGCGTGCCCCCTACATCAAGAGCGTGCAGATCACGGCCGCCGAGACCGTTGGGGTTGGCACCCGGGCCGGCTTCTACGACCACACCGGCGCGATGCGCGACATGGTGCAGAACCACCTGCTGCAGCTGCTGTGCATCGTCGCGATGGAGGCGCCGATCTCGCTCGATTCGGACGATGTACGCAACGAGAAGCTCAAGGTGCTGCGTTCGCTGCGCAAGTTGAGCCTGGCCGACCTCCAGCGCGACACGGTGCGCGGCCAGTACACCGCGGGCGTGGTGGACGGCCAGCAGGTCAAGGGCTATCTGCAGGAGGCCGACGTGCCCGAGTGCAGCGACACCGAGACCTTCGTCGCGATCCGGGCCCAGATCAACAACGCGCGCTGGGCTGGCGTGCCCTTCTTCTTGCGCACCGGTAAGCGGATGCAGAAGCGCCATTCCGAGATCATCATCGAGTTCTCCGACCCGCCGTTCTCGATCTTTGCCGACCAGCCGGCGGCCAGCCACCCGAACCGGCTCATCATCACGCTGCAGCCCGAGGAGTCGGTCAAGCTGCAGATGATGGCCAAGGAGCCGGGCTCTGGCATGAAGATGCGCCCGGTGCACCTGAACCTGGACCTGCAGTCGGCCTTCACCGAGCGCCGCGCCGAGGCCTACGAGCGGCTGCTGATCGACGTCATCAAGGGCCGGCTGACCCACTTCATGCGCCGCGACGAGCTGGAAGCGGCCTGGAAATGGGCCGACCCGATCCTGGAAGGCTGGAAGCAGCTGGCCGACAAGCCCAAGCCCTATCCGGCCGGCAGCTGGGGTCCGGCGGCTTCGTCGGCGCTGGTGGCGCGCGAGGACGCGGTCTGGGCGGAGGCGCAGTAAGGCCATGACAGCCACCGAACACGCGAGCACCGCGACGCAGTCGAACTGGATCACCCGGGACTACCACGCGGCCGCCGAGCTGGCCCAGGCGATCGCGGATGCGCTGCGCGCCGCGATCGGCGCACGCGGCCAGGCGCTGCTGGCGGTCTCGGGCGGCCGGTCGCCGCTGGCCTTGTTTGCTGCCCTGCGCGAGCAGGAGCTGCCCTGGGAACGGGTCACGGTGCTGCTGGCCGACGAGCGCTGCGTGCCGCCCGATCATGCCGACAGCAACAGCGCGCTGGTGCGCGAGCAGCTGCTGCAAGGCCGCGCGGCCGCGGCAAGCTGGCAGCCCTTCTTTGGCCAGCTGCCCGGCGGGGACAGTGCCGACTGGTCCGAGGCCGAACTGGCGGCGCTGGCCGACGGTGCCAATGCGGCCCTGGCCGCCCTGCCCTGGCCGCTCGACGTGCTGGTGCTCGGCATGGGCGAGGACGGCCACACCGCCTCGCTGTTCCCGGCCTCGCCGGGCCTGGAGGCGGCCTTGCATTCCAGCGCCCGGGTGGCCTGGGTCAGGCCGGTCGCCGCAGCGCATTCCAGGCTTACGCTGACATTGCCCACGCTGCTCGAAGCCGGCTCCGTTTTCCTGCCACTGGCCGGAGCCGCCAAGCTGGCCGTGTTCGCGCGGGCCAGCCAAGGTCCGCAGCCCGAACTCCCGATCTCGCTCGTCCTGCATGGTGCCCGGCACCCGGTGCAGGTCTGGCTTACCCCCTGACACCCGAAAGGTCCCCCATGTCATCCGACGCCCTGCCCACCCCACTCCACCCCGTGCTGGATCTTGTCACCCGGCGCGTGATCGAGCGCAGCCGCGACAGCCGCGCGGCCTATCTGCGCACCATGGCGTCGCTGCGCAAGCCCGGTCCCTACCGGGCCGGCATGGGTTGCGCCAATGCTGCGCACGCCTTCGCGGCCATGCCGGAGCAGGACAAGCTGGTGCTGCGGCAGGAGCGCGAGCCCAACCTCGGCATCGTGACCGCCTACAACGACATGCTGTCGGCGCATCAGCCCTACGAGCATTACCCGGAGCAGATCCGCGCCACCGCGCGCCAGCTCGGCGCGACCGCGCAGGTCGCCGGCGGCGTGCCGGCCATGTGCGACGGCGTCACCCAGGGCTACGAGGGCATGGAGCTGTCGCTGTTCTCGCGCGACGTGATCGCCATGGCGGCGGCGGTGGCGCTGTCGCACAATGTGTTCGACAGCGTGCTGTGTCTGGGCATCTGCGACAAGATCGTGCCGGGACTGGTGATCGGCGCGCTGCAGTTCGGCCATCTGCCGGCGGTGTTCGTGCCGGCCGGCCCGATGACCTCGGGCCTCTCGAACGACGACAAGGCCCGGGTGCGCCAGCAATACGCCCAGGGCCTGGTCGACCGCCAGGCGCTGCTCGCGGCCGAGGAAGCCGCCTACCACGGTGCCGGCACCTGCACCTTCTACGGCACGGCCAACTCCAACCAGATGCTGATGGAGATCATGGGCCTGCAGCTGCCGGGTTCCTCCTTCGTCAACCCGGGCACCCCGTTGCGCCAGGCGCTGACCGACTTCGCGGTCTGGCGCGCGCTGCGCATGCGCGCCGGCGGCCCCGAGCCGCTGGGCATGGCCGAGGTGATCGACGAGAAGGCGATCGTCAACGGCATCGTCGGCCTGCTGGCAACCGGCGGCTCGACCAACCACACCCTGCACCTGGTCGCGATGGCGCGCGCCGCCGGCATCCGGATCGACTGGGACGACTTCGCCGAGCTGTCCGAGGCGGTGCCGCTGCTGGCGCGCGTCTACCCGAACGGCAAGGCCGACGTCAACCATTTCCACGCCGCCGGCGGCATGGGCTTCCTGATCGCGCAGCTGCTGCAGGCCGGCCTGCTGCACGCCGACGTCAACACCATCCTGGGCCATGGCCTGCACCGCTTCGCGGTCGAGCCCTGGCTCGACAACGGCCAGCTGGCCTGGCGCGCCGCGCCGCAGGCTTCGGCCGACGAGAGCGTGCTGCGCCCGGTCGCCGCCCCGTTCAGCGCCGACGGCGGCTTGAAGCGGCTGCGCGGCAACCTGGGCCGCGCCGTCGTCAAGACCTCAGCCGTCAAGCCCGAGCACCGCCTGGTGCATGCGCCGGCCGTCGTGGTCGAGAGCCAGCAGGCGCTGGCCGAGCTGTACAAGCAGGGCGCGCTCGAGCGCGACTTCGTCGCCGTGGTGCGCTTCCAGGGTCCGCAGGCCAATGGCATGCCCGAGCTGCACAAGCTCACCCCGATCCTGGGCATCCTGCAGGACAAGGGCTTCAAGGTCGCGCTGGTGACCGACGGCCGCATGTCGGGGGCTTCCGGCAAGGTGCCGGCCGCCATCCACGTCAGCCCCGAGGCCGTCAGCGGCGGCGCGATCGCCCGCGTGCAGGACGGCGACATGATCCGGCTCGACTGCGACGCCGGCCTGCTCGAGCTCGAGGTGGCCGACACCGAACTCGGGCAGCGCACCGCCAGCGCGCCCGATCTGTCGGCCAACGGCCATGGCTACGGCCGCGAGCTGTTCGGCCTGTTCCGTCGCAACGCCGGCTTGGCCGAGAACGGTGCCTCGGCGCTGTTTGGCAACGACTGAGCCCGCCTGCCGCTGCGCCATTCCCTGATCACCTGAAGCATTTACCCATGAACACCCCCGCCTCCCTGCCCCTGTTCCAGTCCCGCGTGGTCCCGGTCGTCGTCGTCTCCGATGCCGCCCAGGCCGTCCCGATGGCCGAAGCCCTGCTCGCCGGCGGCGTCGACGTGATGGAGATCACGCTGCGCAGCGCTGCGGCGCTGGCCGCCATCGAGGCCGTGGCGCGTGCCGTGCCGGCGATGCAGGTCGGCGCCGGCACCGTGACCCGTGCCAGCGAAGTGGCACAGGTGCAGGCCGCTGGCGCGCGCTTCGGCCTGTCGCCCGGCAGCACGCCCGAGCTGCTGGCGGCGGTCTGCGCCGCCGGACTGCCTTTCGTGCCTGGCGTGGCCAGCCCGAGCGAGGCGATGGCGGCACGCGATGCCGGCTTCACGCTGCTCAAGTGCTTCCCGGCCGCCCAGCTCGGCGGCGTCGAGGTGCTCAAGGCCTGGGGCGGTCCGCTGCCCGACCTGCGCTTCTGCCCGACCGGCGGCGTGTCGCTGGCGAACATGGGCAGCTTCCTGACCCTGCGCAACGTCGCGATGGTCGGCGGCTCCTGGCTCACGCCAGCCGCTGCCGTCGAGGCGGGCGACTGGGCCCAGATCACGCGCCTGGCGCGGGAGGCCACCGAGGCCGTCGCCGCGCTGCGAGCGACCCGCTGATGCGCCGGGCCGAGGAGACAAGACAATGAATACCCCCTTCACCCCCCCGCAGCAACGCGCCGCCTGGCAAAAACTCGCGCGGCTGGCACAAGGCGAGCTGCCGCATCTGCGCGAGCTGCTGGCCGATCAGTCCAGCCTGCGCGCCGACAGCCTGCAATCGAGCGCGGCCGGCCTGCAGCTCGACGCCAGTCGCCAGCAGGTCACGCCCGAGGTGCTGGCCGCCCTGCTCGAGCTGGCCGCCGAATCCCGCGTGCTCGAGCAGGCCGAAGCCCAGCGCCAGGGCCTGCCCATCAACGCGACCGAGAACCGCGCCGTGTTGCACATGGCGCTGCGCGGTGCCGACATGGCTGACGCTCCCTGGGGCGCGGCGGTATCGGAGGCGGTACGCCAGGAACTCGACCGCTTCCTCGACGCCGCCGAACGCATCCGCGACGGCCGCTGGCGGGGTCACCGCGGCCAGCGCATCGCCAACGTGATCAACATCGGCATCGGCGGCTCCGACCTGGGGCCGCGCATGGCGGTGCAGGCGCTCGACGCCTACGCCTCCAACGAGGTGCGGGTGCACTTCGTCTCCAACCCCGACGCCTGGGCCCTGCATTCGCTGTTGCGCTGGTGCAAGCCCGACAGCACGCTGTTCATCGTCCAGAGCAAGACCTTCACCACCCAGGAGACGCTGACGCTGGCGGCATCGGTCAAGCGCTGGCTGGCAGACCACGGCCTGAGCACATCGGAGCAGCAGGCCCAGCACCTGATCGCCGTGACCGCCTCGCCGGCGGTATCTGCCGCCCAGGGCTATGCCCCGGAAAACACCTTCGGCTTCTGGGACTGGGTCGGCGGACGCTACTCGGTCTGGTCGGCCATCGGCCTGCCGCTGGCGATCGCGATCGGCGCCAAGGCC
>NZ_PVLQ01000043.1 GCF_002980595.1 Malikia granosa | reverse complement strand
AAGGGAGACAAAAGGAGTCAAAAGGAGACGGTTCGGGATGGGCAAAGGGAGACAAAAGGAGTCAAAAGGAGACGCTTCGGGATGGGCAAAAGGAGACGCTCACTCCCGGATCAGCTCCACGTATAGGGCATCTACTCGGATTTTTCCGGCTGCCTGCAACGTCTCTTTCACCTTCCAAAAGGTGTTGCGGCTCTCAAAGTTGCAGCGTTCGCGCCAGTCGTCCAGCTTGACCCGCGCCCCTTCTGGATCAAGCCCCGAGCTGTCCAGGCGGTCGCGGTGTTCGTTGTATAGCTCCAGCAGTGCGGCCAGGGCCTTCGTCTGGTTCTTGCCGCGCCCCTCTCGCCCCGCCTTGGGTGGCGGCACGTAGTCGGTTGACTTCAACGCAGCGCCGAAAATCTGTTGCCCGTCCTCATCAACGAACGGCAACCCGACGCGATCCAGGCGGAACGAAAGTGGCTCGGGGGCTTCGGCGTCCTTCATCTTGGTCGTGTTTATCCGGATCGTTCCGGCCTCGTCGCGCTCGACCTGGTACTCAGCATCCAGCGCGCCTTTCAACGCCATAGCACCACGGGCGCGCGTCTTGTCGGCGTGACCTGTGTGGTGAACGATGAGGACACACGCCTTGAATCGGCCCTTCAAATGGGCGTCAAGGTTCGTGACAAAGGCGTTCATGTCGCTCGTGCTGTTTTCATCAGCCCCGCCGAAGTTGCGCGCCAGGGTGTCAATGACGATCAGGCGCGGGCTATGGCCACTGCCGGAAGCCAGGGCCTGCACGGACTGGCTCACCAGCTCGGCACTGGCGGCGTCGTACAGGGATGCTGAACGGTGGCTCACAAACAGGGGCGCGTCAGACAATGGCTGCTCGTTCAGAACCTCCCATGACTTGAAACGCTTTGCTAGGCCGTTGTGCCCTTCGCCGGCGATGTAGAACACCGCCCCGCGCTTGGTTTCCATGCCATGCCATTCGGACCCAGTGGCGACGGCGCAGGCCAGGTCGATGGCCAGGAATGATTTGCCGCACGCTGGATCACCGAACATCAGCGCCAGGCTGTCCGCTTCCAGGTAGCCCTTCACCAGCCAGTCAATCGGCTTCAGGTGGTGCAGCATGTCGCCCACGCGAGTAAACGCGAAGGCGTGCGGCGTGTTTTCCTTCGCCGGCTCTGCGGCCTGCTCGAAGGACTGCTCAGAGCTCAGTATCGCGGCCACAGCCTCCAGCCCCTCGGCTTGCTGAATGTCATTGATGTCGCCATTGCCAGGCATGTCGGCAGGCATGGCGACCCACGCGCAACCCAGCTCCTTTGCGGCGCTCTGGCACTGGGATTCCTTTCCACGGTCGGCCACGATCACCGGGCGGGCGCCTGCTGCTTTGGCTGCTGCGGCCACCTTGGTCTGATTGCCAGATCCGAAGGCCACCAGGGCGGGGCATCCGGTGGCGGCGTGCGCGGACCATGCCGCGCCGATGCCCTCAGCGATGTACGCGACCACGCCGGGGCGCAGTTCGCCCACGGTGAAAAACCCGCCGTCAAACCGGTGGCCAGGAAGGTTCAGCTTAGGGCCTCCATCCACAGGCGAAATGAATTGCAGCGTTGCAAGTTCACCATCAGGCTTGAATGCCGGGACGGTCAACCAGCCGCGCACGTCGTGCCAAACGTCATCCTTGTAGACGCGAACCGGCTTTGCGCTCTTGGGGTAAATGCCGAGCCCGTCAGTCCGCCCACCCTTGCGCACGATATATCCGTGATCTGGTGTCGCGGGAACACAGCGGGCCCAAACCTCAGCGGCCTTGTAGCGCGGCGCGCGCTCAGGCTCAGGCTTGCGCTGGGGCGCAGGCTGCGGGGTCACACGGCGCGGCGCATCATCTCGCCAGCCTTCCTCATGCGCCAGGTAAAAAAGTGTGCCGGCTGTTATGCCCTTCCCATCGCGGAACGAACGCCAGCGGGATCGGGTTGCAGACTGGCCCCCATAGTTTCCAGCGGTCGCGCTCCAGGCGTCGAAGTCCTCAAACTCCAGCCCTGCGGCCTTTGCCGCCATACCGATACGAACCCAGCGATTGCCATCGCAACCGGAGTCCATCGCCCACAGGGCATCTCTGGCTCGTTCAGCGTCGCAGATTGGAAGAAGGGCGGCGCTCATGCTTCACCCTCTTCGGTCTGCTCTGCTGGCGTTGCGAACGATCTGCAGATCGTCAGGTGTTTTTGGCCAGTGGCCGCGCTTCTGAATGAACGTCCCATTTGTTGAAAAGCATTTCAAAATGGCAAATCAATGGGACAACCACTATCAACTCAACAAATATTGCACGCATTCGCGCAAGCAAATACAATACAAACTTGAAAAGTCTAGGCATTGTGCTCGTCCCACCGTGCCGCACGCCCTCAGCAAGGTTCCAGCTTGCTGGGGGCTTTTCTTTTTGTGGCCAGCGCAACCGCAGGCCACGGGGAAAATTTACTACGAAACCGGCTTGCTTGCAAACGCCAGATACGGATCTTTTCATTACAAATCATATACTTGCGATATAAATTTTGAAAAACTACCTTGGTTTAAGCCTAGTTTTTTTGAACCCATCCGACCAAGTTTTTTTCATCGGTCTGGCGCTCGGCGGCCCTACCTAGTGACCGCGTACAGGCGCGAGCTCGCGCTCGAGGCCGGAGCCATGCTCCCCCGAGTCACCTGGGCTGTGATCTGTAGGGCACCCACCCCAGGCACGACGTATGCGCCCGTCGTGATGCTCAAGCATTGGCCCCGAACCGAAGTCGACCTGGGTCACCACGCCAGGCTCGAAACGCAGGTGCATGGTCGTGGCCACGGATTGCTCCTGGCAGACCTGCTATTACGGCGGTCAGTCACACTTGGGCTGATACACCGACAGCTTGCCCGAACGGATAGCCTCAGCCATCCTGGCCAGATCTGTGACCAGGGCATAGCGCCGCTTCGACTCGGGCTGCCCAAGGTCTTGCACCGGACAGGCGTAGACTTTCTCGTAGCGCAGCAGCCAGACCGTCTGGCCCGCGGTGTTCGTAAGCATGGCGCCATTGGCCATGGCTGCCTTGAGCAGTTCGTGCGCAGTGTCGCGTTCCTGCGTCTCGGCCTGAACCACCGCGGTTTCCTCCCGCTTGCGCAACTCGGCGCAGACATAGTTGGTCCAGTCCTTGTCGGATGCAATGAGCGAGCGCACATAGCCAAATGCGTACCTGGCCTTCAGGATCAGCGGCGCGGCACCCTGGACGATGTTGCCAAGCCGGTGCCCTGCCTTAGTGGCTTCGCTCATGAGCTTGTAGATGGCCCCCCTCTTGAGGCCTACCTTCTCGAGTAGCTGTAGGTCTTCCGGTAGCGGTTTCTCCTCGGCTTCTGGAACAGAAGGACCTGGGATCTGCTGACTGTCTTTAGACATTGTTGAAAGCCTAGAAGCGCCGGACATATTGTCCGACGCCGCGCGCGAGGTGGCCTGCTTGACTAGGCCCAGCGCCTCAAGGGCCTTTGGCGTGAGCCAGGTATCGGCGATTTGCATCCCGGAGCGTTTCTTCACCTGGTCGCGCCTGATCCAGCCCTTATCGGACAGGCTACCGAAAGTGCGCTGGATGGTCTTGTTGCATGTCTGAAGTGCCACAGCTAGCGTGCTGACCGCCACCCGGATGGACGCTGTCGGGTCTTGCGCACTGACGTTGCGCGTGATTCTGGCGAGCAGGCTGCGCTCGCGGTAGTTGAGCTCGTTCAACCCCCCGCCGTCGCATCCCATCACCCTGGCCAGGGCGGTGCGGATGGCAGGCGGAAAGTCCACGGCAGGCGCGTGCGCGCCTTCGAGGCTGGCAGTGGCCATAGTTACGGGCGTAGCTATCCGTGCCTATGCAATCCTGGCCTTGCTGCGCTAGAATCCACCTAACTTCTGGGTCTGGTGCGGTTTCTACTGCAGCTCTGGACCAGTCTTTCAAAGACCTTCAAAGCCTCGCTTCCCCAAGCGGGGCTTTGTCGTTTTACGGAGCGTTGATCAGTTCAGATCAGTTTGCTTCGCGCTCTCCTTCTTGAGTGTTGGTTTTTCAGTGTGAAAAATCTTACACGAAAACCCCGCCAAAACATTTTAGTCTTTGGGTTTTTGTTTCTTCATAAGTTGTTGATTTTATTGGTTTATTTAATCCAATAATCCCATGATCCCAAAGTACCATAATCCCATGGTACTGTGATACCAGTGTTTTTCGGGATATGATCTTCCACAGAGCAATCACTGGAGTAGCTTGTGGTGACGAAAGTTTGGGTTATGGCGAACCTCAAAGGTGGGGCCGGAAAGACGACTACTGCGGTCCACTTGGCAGTCGCCGCCATGATGAGAGGACTGCGTGTTGCGATAAGCGATACAGACACGAAAAACAACCAACAGTCCGCGACAGAGTGGGCTGCAATCCGCGGCACGATGGAGCCGCTGGTGGTGCCGATGGATGTCATCGACTTGCGCGACGCGGTCGGCAAAGCGAAGGAGGCCGGACTGGATCTCTTGGTCGTGGATACCGCACCGAACGCAGGCCCAGATGCTCGCGATGCTATCGAATGCGCCGACCTCGTCATCATCCCCGTCAAGCCCTCTTGGTTCGACCTGACTGCTGTACGTCACACGGTTGAAATTGTGCGAGAGACCGGGAAGAAGGCCATTATCGTGATGACCGAGGTTGACGGTCGCCAAAAAAACAACAATTCTATGGTGCGTGATGCACTGTTGATGACCGGCATTTCCGTAGCGGAAACCTCGATAAAAGACCGCGTTGCATACAAGAATGCGATCCCGAGGGGCCTCGCAGTGCAAGAATTTGAGCCCCGTGGTGAGGCTGCTGCGGATATCAATTCTCTAATCGAGGAGCTTCTCAAATGAGCAATCCTTTTATCACTGCTATCACTAAGCCAACCAAAGAAGAGCCCGTAGTCGAGAAGAAGAAGGTGAGGGAGTCGAGCGATACGATCCAGACATCCTTCCGGACTCTTGTCGAGAACCACAGAAAGCTCCGTGAACTTGCTGTCCGGGATGGGGTCACGATGAACGACATCATCAATGATGCACTGCGGATGTATTGCGACTCTCGCGGAGTACGTCTCAAAATGCCGCACTCTTCTTAATCCCATAGAATCACGGTCCCATAATCCCATAATCCCATAATCCCATAATCCCATAATCCCATAATCCCATAATCCCATAATCCCGAATTTAAGGTCGCCTTCAGGCGATATCTCGAGCAAGACGAGCTTCAAGAAAGCGACCAGACTGCCATCGAAAGAGATCTCCAAGTGACGGCACAAATCATCGCGTTCAGCAACCATAAAGGCGGCGCCGGCAAGACGCTGGGCAGCATGTCTTTGGCCGGCTTCTTGGCCAAACAGTACTCTGTTCTGGTCGTTGATGCCGATGAGCTTCAGACAGCAACCAGGTGGGCGCCCAGGCCGACGATGCCAAGCCGTTCCCGGCGTCCGTGGTCGGTTTGGCTGCCGCGGGTGGGAAAATTCATCGCGAGCTCCAGCGTTTGTCCGAGCAGTATGACTTCATCATCGTCGACTGTCCGCCGTCGGTGACCTCTCCCGTGCCGCAGTCGGTTCTGTTGGTTTCTGACCTGGTCATCATTCCAACCCGTCCCAGCTTGGCTGATATCTGGGGTGTCAAGGACACGTTGGGCCTCGTTGACAGGGCGAAGGTCTTCAACGAGAACCTCAAAGTTGCCTTCTTGGTGAATGCCTTGACTCCGCGTACCCAACTTGGGAAGGACTCGCTCGAGGTGTTGGAAACGATGCACGGGCATCTGTTCAAGGCCGTGTTCCGGCAGCGCCAGGCCTACGCGCAGAGCCTCGTTCTTGGTGGCACGGTGTTCAACGTGCCTGGCGCCAAGGAGGCGCAACAAGAGGTGACAGCCTTGGGGAAGGAAGTGCTGGCTTTGTTGGGCCAGAAGTAGCTGGAGGCTACTTTATGACATAAAATAAAACAATATTACGATAATCTCGTACAAGAATAGATTGATATGAACAGGCTCAAGGACAAAATGATGGCGGGGGCCCAGGCGCCTGATAAGTTCGCCGCTGCGGAAGCGGCGATGTCCACCGGAGGCCTCGTACCACCTACAGCAGCTGCTGGTACCCCAGCTCCGGCCCCCACAGCCCCAACGCTTGTGAAGGCAGTTGGGGCCAAACGCCCGCCTGGGAGCGGTCAGGCAGTGCGAGAGTCGCTTACTCTGCTGCCCGAGGAAAGCGCCATCATCGATAACCTGCGTCTCAGGCTGGCCACCGTAGGCGTCATTCCCAACCGCAGCGAACTCCTCCGCGCAGGCATCCTGGCCCTGAAGGACCTCGATGCGAAAGTTCTGGACGAGCTGTTGGGCAAGGTGCCTAAGCTCAAGCCCGGACGACCGAGCTAATTAGGTGCACGATATTACGATCATATGATATGACTAAACATTGGTCTGAAGACTCGTACTGGACAGAGGCAGCTGACCGTTACCGTGAGCAGCGAGAAGGCGGAGCGAGGCAGCTTGTTCTTGACCTCGAGGCGATAGAACGAGGTCTATACGACGGCGAGGGTCCTGCATATCGTGCCATGGAGGCGATGCTTTCGGTACACGAGCACGAAGGTATGGACGGCTACCGGGGTGCTCCACGGATTGTCTTGGCGCTGCTGCAAATACTCAGCGAGCAGGGTCTCAACACCAACCATAGCTGACCATGCCTGGAATCATTTACGTGTTGACCAACGAAGCCATGCCCGGTTTGGTGAAAATCGGCCTGACGACCGACAGCGTTGAATCTCGTATCGCCAACCTGAGCGGGACCAGCGGGGTACCGCTTCCCTTCGAGTGTCACTTTGCTGCTCAGATACCTGAAGCGGTCAACCTCGCCAAGCTCGAGAAGACCCTCCACCAACTGTTTGCCGACCATCGCATCAATCCCAAGCGCGAGTTTTTCAAGGTTGAGCCGGAGAAGGTGGTTTTGGCGCTGAGTATTGGTGGCTTCAAGGAAGTGACGCCGGGGAAGGCAGACATCGACCCAGTGGAAGTCCAGGCCATGGAAAAGGCAAAGGAGCAGCGCCGGTCGCGTATCAATATGGCTGCCTTGGGGATCAATCCGGGCGACACCCTTGTGCTCTCCCGGGATGAAGACGTCACGGTGACCGTCTTAGCCGGAGGTAAGGTCAGCTACAAGGGCGAGGTCTTGAGCCTGTCCGCTGCCGCACTGAAGGCTCTTCAGGCAATGGGCTACAAGGCGACTTCGGTCAGTGGATCGGACTACTGGATGTTCGAAGGCGAACTCCTGGACGAGCGGCGCATTCGTCTTGAAGCTGCGCAGTTCGAAGGGGCGGTCACTGAGGAAAGTCATTCGTAAAATAATAATACGGTATGACTAGATCCGAACTCATTCAGGCGCTGAACCAGCGTTTTCCAAGGCTCACGCAAGCAGAGGCAGCCGCAGCTGTGGCTGCCATGCTGGCAGCAGTCGATGAGACGCTTGCGTCTGGCGGTCGGGTAGAAATTCGAGGATTCGGATCATTTTCGATTCAGGTCCAGCCTCCACGGCTAGGTCGCAACCCCAAGACAGGAGAGTCGGTAGCAGTGCCGAGTAAGAAGAAGGTTCACTTCAAAGCCGGCCTAGCGCTGCGAGAGAGCGTTGATAGTGCTTGTGGGACTCGCGCTCCAAGCCGTCGCCTGTGATCTCTGGCCCGTAGGCGTAGTTCACTTTTTTTCGTGAAGCTATGTATAGACCCTCCTACCCAGCATGTTGCAAAATAGAAACCATATGCAAAGGGAAAATTTGATATGCAGCTGGTGATGGCCGCCGTGGTGCTCCCCTTGCAGGGTGAGAGCGAGAAATTTCAAGACCTGGAACTGTTGAAGCTGGCCAACTGCTGGCTGCAACGCAAGGCCGACGGCCACCAGGATAGCCTGCTGCTGGTGGGGGTTAACTTCGCGCAGGTGGAGGATTTGCAAAAGAGGTTGGCTCCCTTGGGTTTACGCGATGTAGACCTTGAGGTCATCACCGTGGCGGAAGACGAATACGTCGGGGATGAAATGGAGTCCGTCATGACTCGGTGGCTGGCGTCCAAGCACCTCTCGGCCGTTACTTTCCTCAAATGGAAGTCTCTGCTCGGGGATCTCGTTGCCCCTGATCTGAACTTTTGGTGGACGGGAGTAGAAGTCGAAGCTGGCGATGAGTACAGTTCGATCCTCGACGGCAGCGATAGCCTAGTGCCCGAAAGCTTCAGGAATCAGATACCGACCTGGCTTTCATTGCTGATGCACTGCTCTGGCTTTGGGCGCCTTGAGTCCGAACAGGTCAACTACGAAGCCTGTATGGAGGCTCTCGGGCTGGCTCGGTGGTTGCACGGCTACGAAGCAGTCTCAGGAAATAGTTACTTCGACTTCTGCTACTCGACGGCTGTGACCCAGTTTGACATCGACCCGATGCGGCTTGGTGAGGAGGTGTGGCGTAACTACGCCGACGACATCAGAGATGCCTTTTACGACGAGCACGCCACTCAGGAGGACCTGCGTGCCGCTGCACTCAGAGTGTGCCTGGCCAACAGGGCTCCCGACCTGGCCGGCACGTTGCGTGAGGCTTTCGGTGGTGCTACTCCCTTGCTATGGGCGCTCTATTCAGCTATCTGGCCTAACCTGACAGAGCCCAGCGACGAAGCGGCCCTTGATTTGGTCAACGGAAATCGTATTCTCAAGAGCGAACTTATGCCTCAGTGGGATTTTGTGAATGAGGGCTGGGGCGAGGTAAGCGATGACTGAATAGGCCCGTTCCATGGGGGTATGACCGCGAGCTTCTGTACGTGCGAGCGCCGTATTCGCCTTGAAGCCGAGTAGTTCGAAGTATTTGTCCTTTAGGAAATTTGGGCGTACGATAATATCATTATATGATATTGCTATATTTTGGAACTCAAAGAAGATTCACTTCAAAGCCTATCGTTGAGAAAGCGCGTCGATGGTTCGAGAGATTTGGTGATGCAGCTAGGAGCGAAGGTAATCTTCTGCTCGTTCGTCCAGCCTTTCTTTCACTTTCCGCCAGTCGGGCATATGCCTATCCAGTGTCGAGTAGAAGGCACGACTGTGGTTGTGATGTTTTAGATGGCAAACCTCATGTAGTAGGACGTAGTCAATTGCCTCCCTAGGCGCCCTTACCAGCCATGGATTCAGAGTGATACGCCCTGCAGACGAGCAGTTTCCCCACTGGCGTTTCATGAGCTGCAGTCGTAAAGGTGGGAGTTCAGGAACCCATTGCAATGGACCAACGATCACCGACAACCGCTGTGTGAAGACCTCTCGTGCACGATGGCGGTACCAAGCCTCTAGGGCTGACCTGATCCTCGCAGGATCGTGCGTTGGCACAGTCACGGTGATGAAGGCTCCACGCATACGTGCCTGAGTTGCGTTGGCCGAATCGACGATCACCTTGAGGCGGTAGCGTCGACCCAGGTAGTGCAGTGATTCACCACTGACGTATTCATGTGGAAGCACATGTTGCAGACGTGCCTTAGCGGCGCCGATGTGCTGGCTGATCCACCGGCATCGATTTCTCACAGCAGCCAAAACTTCAGCCAATGAAGCAGAGTTCGGCGCGTCAACCTGCACACGACCGTCAGGCTCTACGTGAATCGCAACGCGCTGTACGCTGCGGGAGGGCTGGCGTCGTATGGTGAAGACAATTTCCTCGTCACCATAAGCCACGCGATGCTGGGTAGCACTGTCCTGTACGTGCATGCTCAAAACTTGCTGAGACCTACACGGGTGATCTGAATGACTTGCTCTATGACTTGCTTGGCCTTATCGAGGCCCAAGCTGCCAAACAGCAATGGAAGCAAGCCCTTTCGGATGGCCGCTTCGATGTTCTGCGGGTTGAGGGAGTTTTCGGCCACTGCATCGCGCACGACGGTATCCATGGCCAGAGCTTGCTGTACATACCTTTCGACTGCTTCACCGCTGAGTGCGGCAAAGGCCTCTTCACCCAGCACCAGACGAATCGCGCCAAAGTAAGCCTTCGCGTGCGGCGTGTCTGCCAGTAGATCCGGCATGTCCGGGGTGGCACGGGCGTCTAGCTTCTCCTCGAAGGATTTGAATAGGGCATGCTGTTTCAGCGGATGGTCGAACATGGCCTCCGCTTCGGCGATGGCCTGACGCAGCAGTTCGCCAAACACCTTCTGCGCGTAGGGGTCGGCCGCCAGTTCCTGCTCGATGGTCTTGCGCAATCGAGTGCGGATCATGTCCGTCTCGTTGCGAGTTTTCTCTTCGGACCATTCTTCCGGCTTCTCTGCCTGGCCGAGCTGGTGTACCAGGTAAACCCCCTCGGGTTCGCGCACCTCAGTGCCTATGACCTGCTTGTCCACCAGCTTGCGGATTTGCTCTTCATAGATGCTGTAATCCACCGTCTCCATGGCATCGCGGCGGGCGGTCTGACGCAGCTCGGTGAAGAAGCGGAGGTCTGCCTTGTAACGGGCAATCTGTGCCTCGGAGAAGCTTTTGTCCTCGAAGAAGCTGCGCGACGAGAGCGCCGTCTGCAGGCACAGGCCGAAAGTGGTCAGTGCCTCGTAGAAGTCGTCTCGCAGCTTCTGACGCTCGTCGTACTCCTCGCCATCGCTACCCTTGACGAACTTCGGCGTCAGCATCTGGCGGTACTGCTCTCGGTCCAGCTTATTGGTTACCGCCTTGAAGAACGACCACAACCGATCATGCAGGGCCGGTAGGCGCTTGTATTCGGTGCTGAACTGGTGATACAGGCCTTCCAGGTCGCTGATGTCGAAGCCTCCTTGCGTGCGTGCTTCAAGGTCCTGGTAGCCTCGAATGGCTGTGTCGAGTTCCTTCAAGATGCCGCGATAGTCAACCAGCACGCCGTATCGCTTGGCGTCATGCAGGCGGTTCACTCGTGCCACAGCCTGGATCAGGTTGTGCCCTTTCAGGGGCTTGTCGATGTACAGAACCGTGTTGCGCGGCTCGTCGAAGCCGGTCAACAGCTTGTCCACGACGATCAGCAAGTCGGGGTCACCGTCAGTGCCAAAGTCATTCACCATCTGCTTCTCGTAGGCCTCTGCATCGTTGCCGCAGGTGGCCATGGCCTGCTTCCACCACTTCTGCACCTCGGGCAGCGTTTCCTCGTCCACCGCTGAGTTGCCTTCGCGCGTGTCCGGGGCTGAGATCACTACCGCACTGGTCACCAAACCGGTGTCATCCAAGGCCTTCTTGTAGCGGATGGCATCAAGCTTGCTGTCGGTGGCTACCTGGCCCTTCAAGCCCAGGTCAAGCTTCTTGATGTTCTCGTTGAAGTGGGTGGCAATGTCCCAGGCAATCAACTCGATGCGATTGGCAGCGCCGTAGATGGCGCCCTTCTTGGCGAACTTCTTCTTCAAGTCGGTGCGCTGAGCATCGCTGAGGTTGCTGGTGATCTTCTCGAACCAGCGGTTCACAGCCTCTTCGTTGATGTCCAGTTCCGGCACGCGCTCTTCGTACAGCAGTGGGGCTACGGTTTCATCCTCGACCGCACGCTGCATGGTGTAAGCGTGCACGATGGGACCGAACTTGTTGGCCGTCTTTTCGTTCTTGAGCAGGGGCGTGCCGGTGAACGCGATGTAGGCCGCCTTGGGCAGTGCCTTCTTCATGCGTTCATGCGTCTCACCGCCATGGCTGCGGTGGCCTTCGTCCACCAGCACGATCATGTCGGCGGAGTCATTGCGGCACTCCGGCAGTTTGGACGCTGTGTTGAACTTGTGCACCAGCGTGAAGATGATCCGTTCGTTGCCCTTGCCGAGGCGCCGTGCCAGGTCGCGGCCGGACAAGCTGCTGCTCTTCTCGCCATCTTTCTGTGTTGCGATGCTGGAGCCGAAGGCGCCGCCCGTCATGAAGTTGCGGGCGAGCTGGGTTTCCAGGTCGATACGGTCGGTCACCACGACCACGCGGCATTCCTTCAAGGCATCCACCAGCAACAGAGCCTTGGTCAGAAACACCATGGTGAAGCTCTTGCCCGATCCTGTGGTGTGCCACACCACGCCGCCCTCGCGGCCGCCGCCTTGCGATTCGGGCTTCTTCTGGCTGATGCGCGTCAGCAACGCCCGGATTCCAAAGAACTGCTGGTAGCGGGCCACGATCTTTCCCACCTTGCGGTCGAACAGCACATAGCCGCGCAGGAATTCGAGCAACCGCGCCGGCGTCAACAGGCTCACCAGCAGGCGATCCTGCTCTGTGGGCTGCATGGGGGCGCTCCACAGATTGTCGAAGTACGCCGCCAGCGCAGCAGGCTTGCCCTCGAACAGCGCCGCGCGCACTTCGGGCGTCAGCGACTTGTTCTTGAGCGCCTGCATGTGCGCCTCGTCAAACTCCTCTTCCCGCCACTTGGCCCAGAACTTGGCTGCCGTATGGGTGGTTCCGTAGCGCCCCTCGGTCTGGCTGATGGACAGCAGCAGCTGCGCATAGGCAAACAGGTTGGGAATTTCGTCTGGCCGCTGGTTACGAAGGTGTTGGCTTATGCCCTCAGTCACCATGGCCTTGGCTGGGTGACTCCCGCCGCCCGACTCGGGCCGTTTGGCCTCGATGACGACCAAGGGGATACCATTCACGTAAGCCACAACATCGGGCGTGCGGTGGTGCGTGCCCTGCGCTGCCAGCACCTCCAGCTCTTCGGTTACGTCCCAATGATTGGCACTGGCGTCAGCCCAGTCGATTACCGGGATAGTGGGCAGGTGCTTCTTGCCATCGGGCATGAACTCCGTCACCGTGATGCCCAGCGACAGCTTGCCGTACAGCCGCTCATTGGCGGGCATGAGCCCCTCAGCTAGGCTGAGGGCAGACAACTCCCGCACGATCTGGTCGATGCCGCTGGGCGACAGCGGATACCACTCGCCTTTGTATTCGTAGCGGCGGGTTTGCAGCACCTCGATTAGCCTGGCCTTGAGCAGCACCTCGCGCGTGCTGCCACGCAAGGCCAGAGCCTGTGATGTGGTCAGGAAGTTCCAGCCCAGGTTGCACAGCAGGTGCAGCGCGGGCAGGTGGGCGCTGTACTGCTCGAGGGAGTTAGGAGTAGCGCTCATATGACCGCGGTCGAAGCAGTTTGAGCCATTACGCGTTGAAGCAAAGCCCGCTTCTCGACGACGATGGCATCGATTGCGAGGTCGTACATATGCGCCACCTGGTCAGCCGTATCCAACAAGTCACAGATCGCGAGCTGTTCCGATCTGTCCATGGGGCATAGGAATCGGAACGACCGAAGGAAGTCGGCTGAGATTCGTTTCTGACCAGCAGAGCCTTCCATCTCTGCGGCCCCCCTATTCCGAAACTCTCGGCTTTGCAGGACTTGTGCTATTAAGCGCGGCTCAATCATTCCCTTCGGTCTGAGCACATGGAACTCTGTACTTCCAAAGCCCACGCCATTGGTCAGACCAGCCAACAGTGCCCCCTTACCGTTCTCGAAGCAAGGGGTGATCTTTGCCACCAGCAAGTCGCCGTCACTGAAGCCTGGGTGCCCAGTACAAACGTCTTGGTACTGCCTCTCTCTGCTTATATCAACGCGACCTTGTTCAGAAACGGCCTCCATCGGCAAGAACGAAACTCTGCCGTCCTCTGGCATCACGGGTCTTCGCGGATTCAGGTCTACTACATCGCCGAGTCGAAATAGCTTCCACGCCTTCGCCTGCTTACCTGACGACGCGTAGTGCGTTGGCGTAGGTAGAAGTCGATGGAGGAGCGCGCGTTTTTCAGCGCGGGAGTTTGCGGCGAGCTTTTCCAGAACCTGAGCGGCCTTGTCCCACAGGGCCAGCTTGGACGAGATGCGCTGCTGGTCTTCAAACCTTGGAATCACCACTGGAATCGCCGCAAAGTCGTCGAAATACAGCCTGAGGCGATCATCAGCCAGGCCATATGAGTAGGCCCACAGAAGATGCTGCATCCGTGGGGTGCGTAGCAGCTGTGCAATATAGGCAGGGTCAACATTGGCCCTTGGCTTGAGCACGATGTACGCTGGGCTGATCATGCCTTCACGGTCAGATAGTCCGAACGCTCCTTGCCACATCCGCATGGTGTTGTAAGCAATGTCACCTGGCTTGACGAGGAGGTGGTCCTCGGGCGCAAGCGCCGAGTCTTGTTTGCGGTCGAGGTCCTCTCGATTTACGAGACCTCTATTAAGAGTCACTGAAATCAACGGCACCTCTGCTCGTCCACGCTCTCGGCGGCTCTCAAACAAGTCGCCAAACCGACACTTTTTCAGATCATCAGGCACCATCGTGACCTCCCTTCTTCTTTGTTAGCTGCTTAGCCACCTTGCCTAACTCGGCCAAAGCACTTTCGTCCGTTGCCACCGTACCAAGAATACGCACTGCATATGCCTCTCCATCCGCCTCCAGCGCCGCACGCCGCTGCGCCGCGAATTGCTCGTACTCGCTCTGCGCATGGGCCACGGCCTGCTTGTGAGACACCTTGCCTGCACCCACCAGCACCTGGCGGTCGTTGAATCTGAGGAAGGCGTCGAGCTTCTCCGCCCAGTCCTTCAGGAAAATCTCTTTGCGGCGCGTAGCTTGGTCTTCGGCGAAGTCCAGCCACATGGTGACGATGCGGTTCAGCTCGGTGATCTCCTGCTCGTTTAGGTAGTTCTTGGCCACACCCACGTCGGCCTTTTGCACCTGGCCCTTGCGGGTGGTAGTGAGGCCCATGTTGGGTTGGGTATGATCGGCGCGATTGCGGATGATCTCGGCGGCCGTCTGGCCCGACACGGCGTAGTGCAGCTTGTTCTGGATGATGCGGAAAAAGGTCGTGGTCTCGGGCAGCGTGGGGGCGTAGTCAGCCGCCAGGGCAAAGATTTCACGCACCCGCAAGTACATGCGGCGCTCGCTGGCGCGGATGTCGCGGATGCGTTCCAGCAGTTCACCGAACCGGTCTGGCAGCACCGAGTCGCCTACGGGCGGGTTCTTCAGGCGTTCGTCATCGAGAACGAAGCCCTTGAGCAGGTACTCGCTCAAGTGGGCCGTGGCCCATTGCCTGAACTGGGTGCCGCGTGCAGAGCGCGCCCGGTAGCCCACAGCCAGGATGACTTCCAGGCTGTAAAAGCGGACGTTACGGCGGACCTGTCGGCCCCCCTCCTGGCGAACTTGTAAGCCGGACTTACAGGTTGTCTCGGGATCGGCTTCACCCTCAGCATAGATCGCTTTCACATGCTGGGTGATGTTCTGTGGCGTGCTCTGGAACAGCGAGGCGATTTCGGCCTGGCTGAGCCACAGCGAGCCATCTTCGGCCCGCATCTCGACACGGGTGAGACCATCTTCGGTGGTGTAGAGAACGAACTCGCCTTGGCTTTCGGCACTAATCGAACCGTCGAGGTCAACTGGCGCGTAAATCGCTGTGCTCGGGGCACTGGGCTTGTGAGCTTTACTCATAGCCCAGATCCTTCAGGTAGACGGCCATCTGGGCTTCCAGGCTGGCCAGCTCGGCCTTGAGCTGCTCGCGTTCTTTGCGCACGGCTATCAGGTCGATTTCGGCTTCTTCCTCGAAGGTGTCCACGTAGCGTGGGATGTTGAGGTTGAAGTCGTTCTCGGCGATCTCGGCAGGCGAGGCGAGGTAGGCGTACTTGTCGGCGCTTTGACGTGCTTGCGCTGTGTTCAAAATACGCTGCAGGTCGGCTTCGCGTAGCAGGTTCTGGTTCTTGCCAGCTTCAAAGTCGCGGCTTGCATCGATGAACAGCACCTTGTTGTCGGCCTTATTCTTGCGGAACACCAGCACGGCGGCCGGAATGCCGGTGCCGTAGAAAAGCTTTTCGGGCAGGCCAATCACCACGTCGAGCAGGTTCTCTTCAATAAGCTTCTGGCGAATGCGTCCCTCTGCCGCGCCACGGAACAGCACGCCGTGCGGCACGACGACGGCCATGCGGCCGGTGCCCGGCTTCATGGTCTCTATCATGTGCAAGATAAAGGCATAGTCGCCCTTGGTGCGCGGGGGAACGCCACGGCGGAAGCGGCTGAACTTGTCGGCATCAGCTCCTTCAAAACCCCACTTCTCCAGGCTGAAAGGCGGGTTGGCCACCACGATGTCGAAGTGCTTGAGGCTGGCAGTGCTGTCGAGCAACTTGGGGTTGCGAATGGTGTCGCCCCACTCGATGCGGTGGTTGTCCTCACCGTGCAGGAACATGTTCATCTTGGCCAGGGCCCAGGTACTGCCGATGGCTTCCTGCCCATAGAGGGCGTACTTGCGTGAGCCGGTGTTCTCGCGGATGAGGCGGCCGCACTTCATCAGCAGCGATCCGGAGCCACAGGTGGGGTCACAGATTTCGTCACCTTCTTGCGGCATCATCAGGCGTGCCATGAGCGTGGACACCTCTGGTGGGGTGTAGAACTCGCCAGCCTTTTTGCCGCTGGTGGACGCAAAGTTCTTGATGAGGAACTCGTAGGCGTTGCCGATCACGTCGAGCTGACCAACACGGCTGGGGCGCAAATCCAGCTCTGGCATAGCAAAGTCTTCCAGCAGGTGGCGCAGGATGTCATTCTTTTGTTGCTCGTCTCCCAGCTTGTTGGAGTTGAAGCTGATGTCCTGGAACACATCGCGCAGCTTGGTGATGTTGGCCTCTTCGATGGCGTGCAGCGCCTTGTCGATGCGTTCGCCGTTGCCGGGGCTGTGCCGCAGGGTGTGCAGTGCATAGAAGCTCGCGCTGGCTGGCAGCACGAAACGCTCGTTCTTCAGCATTTCCGCGATTAGCTCGGGATGGTCGCCATACTGCTTCTTGTAGGCGTCGTAGTGGTCCTGCCAGACATCCGACACGTACTTCAAGAACAGCATCGTCAGCACGAAGTCCTTGTAAATGCTGGGATCCACGGTGCCTCGGAAGGTGTCGCAGGCATTCCAGACGGCGGCGTTAATCGTGTCTTGGCTGACAGCAGCGGTTTGCATGACGGTGGCGTTCATGGTGTTCTGAGTTTTGAGGTTGTTTAGTGCGAAGCCTGGGCCGACTGGGCGAGGTCTTCGGCGAGTGCCTGAAGTTGGCGCTCTCGGTTGTGGATGAGTTGGTATAGGGCTCTGCGTTCTTTGCGCGCGAGTTCGGCCAGCGCCACGACTCGATGCTGGTCTACCAAAGGCGGCACGCTAAGGCTCAGCGACTCCAGCACGGGCCGGCGGATGCTGAGCTGGCTACTGCCCTCTGCCGCTTGCTGGAGCTGTCGCTGGAATGGCGGCTGGTTGATCTGCCAGGCTAAGAAGGCGGGCAACAGCGGCCCTTGCGGGGCAACCTCGAGATGGAAAAAGTGGGGGCTACAGACCGCAGGGTTTGGGGGCTCGTCGATACAGACGGCATAGAAGCGCGCGCCCTTGGAGACAAACAGCACATCACCGGCCTTGAGCCAGTCTGGCTCCTTACGACCCGCCAGTGAGGTGCGAATGACACCGGGCCAGCTGACGCCCCTTTCGAGGTCCACATCCTTCATCTGAACGGCCAGGACGTCACCCTTGGCCGACTCTTCGATGGAACCGCGAAAGGGGTAGCCGGACCGGACGGTAGCTACGGAGCCTAGTGGAAAAAAAACAGCATCAATCGACATGATGCATAAATTATCGCTTGACTCAGTGGTTTTTGTCAAGCAAAATCCAACATCTAAATCGCATCAAACGCATTGATGCAATTTAAATCAGTGAGGATACATATGCCAGAGAAGCACCAGATCATTTTTTACCCAGTAGGCAACGGCGACACGTCACAGCTCGTGCTCAGCCAAGGACGTCGGGTGTTGTTCGACTTCTGCCACCGCAAAAAGGCCGATAGCGAGGAGCTACCCGAGATCGATCTGAAGAAGCGGCTCAAGGAAGAGCTGGACGCTGCGGAGCGCGACTACTTTGACGTGGTGGCGTTCACCCACGCTGATGCTGACCATATTCAGGGCAGCACCGAGTTCTTCGAACTGCAACATGCGGCCAAGTACCAGGGTGCAGGCCGCATCAAGATCCGGCAACTTTGGGTGCCGGCCGCGATGATCCTGGAGAGTGCGTCCCACGACAAGCAAAGTGAAGAGTTCGTCATCCTCCGGCAGGAAGCCCGCCATCGTCTGCTCGAGGGCAAGGGCATCCTGGTCTTTTCGAAGCCGCAGGCACTGGTGGACTGGCTCGTTCCAAAGCTCAAGGAGAGGGGCGAGGCGGCCAACGCTCGTGACCATCTGTTCATCGACGCTGGCAAGCTGGTGCCCGGCTTCAGCCTGTCGGCCGACGGCGCTGAGTTCTTCTGCCACTCGCCCTTCGTGAAGCACTATGAGAATGGCGACTTCATCCGGAACTCAGCCGCTTTGGTCTTCAACGTCCGACTGTCGGTAGGCACCAGCACCTTCGACTACCTCGAAGTCGGGGATGCGCACTGGGAAGACTTGGAGGACATCGTGAGCATCACGAAGTTCCACAAGAACGACGATCGTCTAGCCTGGGACCTGATCAACATCCCTCACCATTGCAGCTACCTGTCGCTCAGCGATGATAAGGACGAGAAAGAGACCAAACCAAAGCCGCTGGTGAAGGAACTGCTGCTGGCAGGCAAGCGCGACTCGTATATCGTCAGTTGCAGCAAACCGGTCGTGGACGTGAAAGATTCCTACGGCCAGATCCAGCCGCCCCACATCCAGGCGCGCAAGGCCTACGAGCGGTACTTGAAGGAGGTGAAGGGCCGCAAGTTCCTCGTGACCATGGAGGAGCCCAACGCCACGAAGCCTGAACCCTTGGTGTTCGACGTGACCGCCAGCGGCGTGTCCTGGACAAAGACGGCACTGATAGGCGCCCCCGCCATCGTGGCCAACCGACCGTCGCGAGCCGGGTGATGAGCGAGGAGTTCTACGAGCTGGCCGGCTTCAGGGAAGTGGCTCACCCTGAGATGCTGGTCCTGCGCCGTGCGCAGGACTTGGTCGCTGCAGTGCGAAATGCGGCCGATTACACGCTGGTGCAGTTGCTGTCGCGCATGATGCCAGATGCAGGGCGGATCGAGGTCCTGGTCGTTGACATCGAGTGTGATGGTGTGCCGTCCAGGAACCCTGCGGGCATCCAGTACCGTGAACGCCTTGCCCTGCGGGTACCGGAGGATCCGGCGGCACTGGTCGAGGTGCTTGCGCTTCGCAAGTCGTTCCCAGTGCTGATCCACCAGAACCAAGGCACGCGCGATTTGGCGGCCAGCCTTTGCCTGTACTTCGAGCCTACCCCGACCGTGACGAGGACGTGGACGCCACAACGGTTCCTGCGTCGCATCCAGTGGTGGTTGGAGCAAAGCGCCAAGGGCGAACTACACCCGGCCGACCAACCCGTGGAGCACTTGTTTTTCGCTTCCAAGTTCGAGCTCGTGCTGCCATGGAACCTCGACGCACTTCGGAACGCTGGCGACGTGAAGATGACCGTCGTGCGTAGCTCGGTCAGGCCAGACGGCGGTGGCACCTTCTTCTTGAAGCCTGTCGGCGACCGTAACAGCGTGCCAACGAACTTGGCATCGCACATCGAATTGCCGCTCCCTCCCGTGGTGCAGGGCTTTATTGAGCGTGATCCCACGACCCTCGGTGATCTGTCGGACCTGCTGGCCAGGAGAGGGGTGGAGCTGTTGCCGCAGCTGATTGCGGCGCTGAGCGATGGCGTTGGAAGCGCGGGCGTACCTGTTGGTGCCACTAACTCCTTCGTGGTGATCATCCTGCATATCCCTATGCTGCGCGAAGCCGGCGGCGAGGTGCAGCGAATTGCCCGCCGTGCCTTTCTGATCCAAGGTGATTTGCACCAGTTAGGCGTGAAGGCCGGAGCCCTGTACCTGCACGACCGGCGCTACTTCGTTGAAGTTCAGGGGTCCGTCCTGGCGCGAGATCCGGCAACCGAGTGGAAGAGCGAACCCGTCTTTCCGATGGACGTGCTGCAGTTCCCTGATGGCGCTGCCGCGCGCAAGCAGTCCAGCCTCAACGATGAAGGACCGCGCGGTGCGCTGGTTGGGGCGGGCTCGCTCGGTAGCTCCATGCTGAACCTGTGGATCCGCGCCAGATGGGGCTGTTGGTCGATCATCGACAAGGACCATGTCAAGCCGCACAACTTGGTCAGACACGTCGCATTCGCACAGCATGTCGGAGAGCTCAAGTGTGACGTTGTGGCGGAGCTGAGTGGTGCAGCCACCGAGGGAGCTGCCAAAGTCACCTCAGTCAGAGGAGACGCATGCGACCTCAGCGCCACAGCCGTGCAGGAGGCACTGACGAATGCCGAGTTGGTGGTAGACGCGTCGGCTGCTCTCGAGTACCCGCGTCAAGCCAGCTTCCAGGACAAGCTGCCGCGGCACGCCACGGTGTTTGTAACGCCCAACGGCAACGGGTCGGTCTTGATGCTTGAAGACCAGGGCCGCGCCGTGCGTCTACGTACATTGGAAGCCCAGTATTACCGCACTCTGATTCGCCACGCCTGGGGCGCCAAGCACCTGGAAGGCAACCTCGGAACGTACTGGAGCGGAGCAGGTTGCCGGGACATCTCGGTAGCCATGCCGTACTCGCGCATTGCAGTTCACGGCAGCACGTTGGCCGAGCAAGTTATGTTGCGCAGCCGCTTTGAGGAGGCCTTCATCCGGATCTGGGACCGCGACCCCGAGACCGGAGGCGTCTCGGTCTATGACGTGAATCCGGCTGCCGAGCACTGCCTAAAATTTGGTGAGCTGACTGTCTTCTACGACGAGGGATTGACGGCACACCTGAAGTCGCTGCGACTTGCCGCCCTGCCGAATGAAACCGGTGGTGTATTGCTGGGCTACCACGACTTCAACGTTGGGGCCATCGTGCTCGTCGATGCGCTGCCAGCGCCTTCGGGCAGTCTAGCAAGCCCTGGCGCCTTCGAGCGTGGAACAGACGGCATGCTGCAGGCTGTCCAAGAGGCTTCGGCACGAACCGCGGAGATCGTTGGTTACGTTGGCGAATGGCATAGCCATCCTACCGGACACTCAGCCACGCCTAGCCGAGATGATCTGGTCCAACTGGTAGAGATCAGTCTGGGCATGCATGGCGACGGGCTCCCTGCGCTTCAACTCATCGTGGGAGAGGATGACATTCGAGTTCTCCAAGGGATGGTGAGATCGTGACCGCTTCTTACAAGCCCATCGCGTTAGCTTTGTCAGGTGGCGGCATCAGGGCCATGGTGTTTCACCTCGGCGTCTTGAGGCACTTTGCTGAGCGAGGTCTGCTGGACTCCGTCGAACGGATCTCCACGGTATCAGGGGGTAGTCTGCTGGTCGGACTGCTGCTTCAGCAGAACGGAATGCGCTGGCCGACTTCCGAGCGATTTCTGTCGCACTCGTTACCCTCACTGCGAGGGGCGCTGTGCGCGCGCAGCCTTCAGTGGGGTGCGGTACGACAGCTGGGAAACCCGCTCAACTGGCGGTTCCTGCTCTCTCGAGCCAATCTGCTGGCACTGACGCTTCGGCATGAATGGCAGGTTACAGCCACCCTCTCCGATCTACCTGAGCTGCCGGAATGGTCGATCAACGGGACCACCGCTGAAAGCGGAAAGCGGTTCCGCTTCAAGCGCCGCGACATTGGTGAATACACATTGGGCTACGCCTCGGCAATGCACTTTCCATTGGCGAGTGCGTTGGCAGTCTCTGCAGCCTTTCCCGGCGGCTTTGGCCCCTTGACTTTAGAGACAGGCCTCTATGAATGGCGAAGGCGCGAGTGGGATGCACCCGTTGAGGCTGCCGAGCCAACGACCCCAGCATTTCATCGGCTGCATCTCTACGACGGTGGCATTTACGACAACATGGGTCTAGAGCCCTTCTTTGACGCAGGCCGCCAGGTGCCAAAGCAAGAGGGCTGCTACCTGGTCTGCTCTGATGCTGGTGCGCCATTAGCACCGGGTTTTGACATGGGGCCACTCAATGCTTTTCGACTCAAGCGCATTGCTGACATCATGTCGGACCAAGCGCGCTCACTGCGCGTACGCACTCTGGTGCATTACCTCCGGCAGGAACCGTCATTCGGCTCCTACCTGAACATCAATACGCCAGTTTCGTCGAATAAGAAATGCCAATCGGCAGAGTTCGCCTCTTCATTCCCAACGACCTTACGCCGCCTGCACTGCGACGATTTTGACAAGATCGCCGCCCACGGATTTGCGGTTACGGAGCGCGTTCGGACGGAGTATGGACTGCTGTGATGTGTAGCGCGTGGTCAGCACACGCTGCTAAAGCTCAACGCGGTGCACCGGTTCGTCGTGACGGTGCTGCTGGGCACCAATACGGTGGTGTCTGGTGAAAAGACCCTGAGCGATTTCCACTGGACGCCGAGCGGCGCATATATGGCAAGCAAGTAGGTCATCGTCAGGGCGGCATCCGAAGGGGTTTCAACGTGCGTGAAAGTCAATCTCACATGAAACATCAATGGTCCCTTGATGCGCTATACCTATTTGGCCCTGCCTACGTCATCGTGACAGCGGGGCTCGCGGCGATGCAGAGGTACATACATGAGAGGTAAGACATGCAACGGTTCATTCCCGAGGTCATGGATCTGATTGAGGCATTAGCAGATATCGCCACTTCCTTGAAACCGCCTATGACTAAAGAGGCTGATACTAAGTTTTCTGAAAGAAT
>NZ_PVLQ01000042.1 GCF_002980595.1 Malikia granosa | reverse complement strand
TCCTGGCACGACAGGCGGCCTGCGCCTGACGCGGCCATGTCTATGCCCTATGGGGGGCTGAATAGTTACCATGGTGCTTTCACCGACCGCATCGGCGCGCTGACCAACGACTTCTTCGTCCACCTGACCGACATGGCCTACAGCTGGAAGCCGACCGGCCGCAACAGCTACGACATCGTGGATCGCAAGACGGGTGCGACCCGGTGGACGGCAACCCGGGTCGACCTGGTGTTCGGCTCCAACTCCATCCTGCGAGCCTACGCCGAGGTCTACGCCCAGGACGACAACCGCGAGAAGTTCGTGCATGACTTCGTCGCGGCCTGGACCAAGGTCATGGACGCTGACCGCTTCGACCTGGCCTGAGATCGGGCAAGGCCGACGTTCCCCGCCAGCTGGGTCAGTGCCGGGCTGGCGGGGTAATTGCCATCATCTACGGATCCGACAATTGAAAGTCGTGCACTGGCTGAAATGGCTCTGGCTGCTGGCATGGCTGACCATACCAGCATTCGTTGCGGCAAAATCGCCTGGCACAGGCCCCCAGAACGGCCAAGTCGAGGCTGGCGCCGTGCTGGAGGTCTATGTGCGCGATGGCTGCCCCCATTGCGCCGCGGCCAAGGACTACCTGCCGCAGTTCCTGCAGACAAGGCCCTGGCTGCAAGTGGTCTACCGCCCGGTGGATCAGGACGATGCCGCGCGCGGCGACCTGATCCGCATCAGCCGCGACAGCGGCCTCTGGCCGCCGGGCGTGCCGACCTTTGTCTACCGGGGCCAAGTGCTGGTGGGCTTTGCCGATGCCGAGCTGTCCGGCCCGGAACTGGACCGGCTGGTGGGCCAGCGACCGGCCCCCTCGCCTGCTGCCACAGCCAGCCTGGATGCAGGCTTCTGGGGCACGCTCAGGCTGGATTCACTCGGGCTGCCACTGTTCACGCTCGCAGTGGGACTGATCGACGGCTTCAACCCCTGCGCGATGTGGGTCCTGCTGTTCCTGCTCTCGCTGCTGGTGCACCTGCGCGACCGGCGCCGCATGGCGCTGATCGCCGGCACCTTCGTGCTGGTCAGCGGCCTGGTCTACTACGCCTTCATGGCCGCCTGGCTCAACATCTTCCTGGCGGTCGGGCTGTCCGCTACGGTCAGGACTGGACTGGCCTTGCTGGCCCTGGCGATCGCCGCCGTCAATCTCAAGGACTTCGCATTCGGTCTGCAGGGGCCGTCGCTCTCGATTCCCGGCTCGGCCAAGCCCGGGCTGTACGCCCGCATGCGCGGGGTGATGCAGACCCGCTCCCTGCCGCTGGCCCTGCTAGGCGTGGCCAGCCTGGCCGTGGCGGTGAACTTCATCGAACTGCTGTGCACGGCAGGACTGCCGGCCATGTACACCGCCATCCTGACGCAGCAGGACCTGAGCCCGGCCGGTCACTATGGCTACCTGGGCCTCTACATCCTGGGTTATGTCGCCGATGACAGCCTGATGGTCGGCACCGCCGTGCTGGCACTGAGCCAGCGCCGGCTGGATGAAGGCCGTGGCCGCTGGCTCAAGCTGGTCAGCGGCCTGGTCATGCTGGCACTGGGCTTGGTCATGCTGCTGCAGCCGGACTGGCTGCTCTGAGCACGATCACTTCTGGTCGACGCGGTAGATCTTGGCCGGATTGAGCTTGGCCGACCACGGCAAGCCCGAGTTCTGCCAGCCGTTGAGCGTGCGCATGCCCTTTTGCGGTTCCTCCTTGCGAGCATCGCCCTGAAAGCCGTTGACGACAAAGCGTGCGTTCGGGAATCCGTTCTCGCGCAGCAATTTGGCGCTGGGCTCGCCGCGGTCGCTGCCAGAGCGGCACAGAGTGATGATCTCGGCATCGTCACCCAGACCGCGTGCGCGCAGCGCGGCACGCACCTGTTCGACGAAACCGGGATTGCGCTCGACCACGAACACGCCTTTTTCAGCGTTCCAGCGCGTACGGTCGACCAGCATGAAGGGAATGTTGGCATGCACGGCGTCGGTGAAGCCCACGAACATGATCTCGACCGGATCACGCACGTCGATGAACAGCACCTTGCTGTCGGCCTGCTGGAGCTTGCTCAGCGCTTCCTGCGCGCTGATGGGCATTTCAACCGCATGGGCCAGCCAGCCGGAACAGGCCAGTGCCGTGGCGAGCAAGAGTTTCTTCATGATGATTACCTCGGTTCAGTGGTGAAAGAAGTTGACCCGAAAGCAGCTGCTGGACGGGTGGTCAGGACTCAAGCATTCACAAGGATGCGATGAAGGCCGCTATGCCCACGCAGCCAATCGCCAGCACCAAGGCCAGGATGCGGTGCGCGAATCCGTCTGCGGAAGCCGGCTGCAGCAGGGTCGTGGTCTTGTCACCCGTGATCATGGCCGCCACGAGAGGGGTCTTCTTGACCCACTTGTAGTAGCCGATCGCCAACAGATGCAAGACGACCAGGCCAATCAGAACGAGCTTGCCCCACTCGGCATGGTAGGCGGTTGCGAGTGAGACCCAATCAGAGGGTGCGAAGCGCGACAGCGGGCCGGTAAAGGCGATCTCGTCATCGCTCAACAGGCCAGAGACGACCTGCAGGCACAGAACCAACAGCAGCGCAAAAACCGACAGGGCAGCAGTGGGGCTATGGCCCAGTTCGTGTTCGGGCCTGGACTGACCCCGAAGGTAGCTCACCAGCGTGAGCGGCGAATAGATGAACTGCGCGAAGCGCGACCAATGCCCGCCCACGAATCCCCATGCCAGGCGAAACAGCAGAAAGGCCAGCACCGCATAGCCCAGGCGGAAATGCAAGGTCATCCACTCGCCTCCAAGATTGCCCGTGATGACCAGTCCAACCACGGCCAGTACCAGCAGCCAGTGAAACAAGCGGGTGGGCAGGTCCCATATACGAAGCCGAGCCATCTTTTTATCCTCCTTGCAGCGGGGCTTACCGCTGAAAAGTACACACCAAATATGCAACGACATCATATACTGCTTGGGGTATGACCATCATGACTTGGCATACTCCTTTTGCCAAACTTTATCCATACAGAAAGCTTGCAATGAAAGCACGTCACGCCTTGATGCTTGCGACAGCCATGTTGTCGGCAGGTGCCGCCCAGGCACAGTTCCAGAAACCCGAAGAAGCGGTGAAATATCGCCAGAGTGCCTTCTCGGTGATGGGGACCCACTTCAGCCGGCTGGGCGCCATGGCCAACGGCAAGGTGCCGTTCGATGCCAAGAAAGCCCAGGAGGATGCTGCCGTGGTGCTGATGCTCAGCCGTCTCCCCTGGGCAGGCTTCACGCCTGATACCCAGAAGCTCGAGAGCAAGACCAAGCCTGCACTCTGGACCGAAATGGATAAGGTGAAGGTCGGCGCAGACAAGCTGATGACCGCTGCCATGGCCCTGGATGCCGCAGCCAAGACCGGTAGCCTGGATGCCGTGAAGAAGACTTTTGGCGATGCGGCAGCCACCTGCAAGGCCTGCCACGACTCCTACAAGTCTAAATAAGTCAGCAGCTTACCCTCCTTCAACCGGCTTTGGCACTGGCACTACCACTGCCAGTTTGGGTTCTGCCTTTCACAACCGGCACAAGCCGTTAGGCTGAATCAATGGGCGTATACTGGACTAGGGTATCTTTGACAGTTCTACCCAGCCATGATCCAGTTTCCCGCCCGCAAAAATCGCACACTAGGCCTTGCCATACTGCTTGGCGGACTGGTGCTCACTGCGGTCGCCTTCGCCACCCTGCGCGGAGAACAGGTCGAAGGAGCCCAGGTCGAACAGGGCGAAATGCGCCAAGCCGTGGTGGCGAGCGGGCGGGTTCGTACCCCTGAACGTGTCGAGCTGTCCGGCCAGATCACGGCCCGCGTCAGCGCCATTCTGGTGAAGGAAGGCGATGCTGTCAGCGCTGGCCAGCTGCTGCTTCAGTTCGACTCAGCGGAATGGCAGGCCAGTCTTGCACAGGCGCAGGCGAGCCTGGCCCAGGCCGAGAATCGTCTGCGCCAAATCAGCGAAGCCAACCTGCCGCTGGCCGAGCAGACCCTGCGCCAGGCCGAAGCCACTGCCCGTCAAGCCGAGCGTCATCATCAACGGGTCGCCGAACTGGTCGCCGACGGCTTCTACAGTCCGGCCCAGCTTGATGATGCTCATCGGACCCGCGATATAGCCGCCAGTCAGTTGCAGGCAGCCCTCATCCAGGTCAGCAACTATCGCCAGGACGGGAGCGAGGTTCGCCTGGCTCGCAGCAACGTCGAGCAGGCCCGTGCGGCACTAGCGGTCGCACAAGCCCGGTTGGACTATGCCAGCTTGCGCGCCCCGGTGGCTGGCCAGGTGCTGACGCGCCAGGCCGAAGTCGGCGCTACCGTGCAGCCGGGCAAACTGCTGCTGACCCTGGCTCCAGACATGGACACCGAACTGACGGCACAGATAGACGAGAAGAACCTCAGCCTGCTGGCCCTGGGCCAACGGGCCCGGGTTTCAGCCGACGCCTACCCGAGCGAGAGCTTTGAAGCCCGGCTCAGCTATATCGCTCCTTCTATCGACGCCCAGCGCGGTTCGGTGGAAATTCGCCTGGCAGTACCGGAAGCACCGACCTATCTGCGCCACGATATGACGGTGTCCATCGACATCGAGGCGGCCAAGCGCCCCAATGCCCTGAGCGTTCCCTGCGACAGCGTGCGCGACGCTACCGGCGTGCCATGGGTGATGGCTGTGCGCGACCAGCGGACCGTGCGCCAGCCGGTCCGTCTTGGCCTGCGCGGGTCGGGTCGTTGCGAGATCGTCGACGGCCTTAAGGGGGGCGAGATCGTGCTGTTCGCGGGTGACCAGGTCAGCGAAGGTCGGCGCGTGACCACGGTCGAGCGGAAATAAGAGCCGAAATTGAAAACCTGGCTGCCCTTCGAATGGATCGCCGCCGTGCGCTTTCTGCGCGAGGGGCGGATGCAGTCGCTGCTCATCATCGTGGGCGTTGGGGTCGGAGTGGCGGTGATCGTCTTCATGTCGGCCTTGCTGAGCGGACTGCAGGACAATCTGATCAGGCGCACCCTTTCATCACAGCCGCATATCACCCTGCTACCCACCGAGGATCTGCCCCGGCCCCAGCAAGCCAGCGCCAACACGGCCCTGCGCCTGCAAAAGAATGCCCAGCGCCTGCGCACCATCGACCTGTGGCAGACGCTGCGCGACCGCCTGCAGACCTGGCCGGAAATTGCCGCCGTCTCGCCGGTCGCCTCTGGCCCGGCTTTCGCCATCCGTGGCGAGGCCAACAAGGCGATCACGATGGTGGGCATCGATCCGCAACGCTACAACCGCGTCATCGCACTGACCGAGCGGCTGACCATAGGACAACTGCGAGTCGGAGCCGGCGAGGCCGTAATCGGCATCGAGCTGGCCAAGGATCTCGGTGCCGAGTTGGGCGACAAGCTTCGCCTGAGCGTGGCAGACGGCCGTAGCGAAACCCTGACCATCAACGGTCTGTTCGACCTCGGCAACAAGGGCGTCAATGCGCGCAACGTCTATGTCGGCCTGCGCACGGCGCAAAGCCTGCTCGACCTGGTCGGCGGTGTCTCCAGCATCGACCTGGCCCTGCACGACCTCGACCAAGCCGAACAACTGGCTCGCCGCATCGCCGGCGAAACCGGGCTGACGGCCGATTCTTGGATCAAGACCAACGCCCAGTTCGTCACCGCACTGACCTCGCAGCGCGTCTCGAGCAATGTCATCCGCTTCTTCATCGCGCTGTCGGTGGCCTTCGGCATCGCCAGCGTGCTGGTCGTCTCGGTGATCCAGCGCAGCAAGGAAATCGGCATCCTGCGCGCCATGGGTGCAACGCAGGCACAGATGCTGCGCATCTTCCTGTTGCAGGGCGGCATCGTCGGCTTTTTCGGCTCGCTGCTGGGCTCGCTGCTGGCCTGGAGCCTGCTGATGCTGTGGCACGTGCTGGCGCGCAACCCGGACGGAACAGCCATGTTCATCATCAGTGTCGAGCCCAGCCTGATATTGATCGCTGCAGGCGGGGCCAGTGTGGTGGGTATCCTCGCGGCGCTGCTGCCGGCTCGGCGTGCGGCCCAGCTCGATCCCGTAGTGGCGATTCGAGGCTGAAACCATGCAAGATGACGTACTGCACCTGGAAGGCATCCGCAAGTCCTACGGCAGCGGCGATCTCGAGACCGAGATCCTGCACGGCATCGACCTGCGCTTGCAGCGCGGCGAGTTTGCCGCCTTGATCGGCCCATCAGGCTCGGGCAAGAGCACCTTGCTCAACCTGATTGGCCTGCTGGACAGGCCGACCTCCGGCAAGCTGGAAATCGACGGCGAGGACATCGCCCGGCTCGATGACGCCGAGCTGACCCGCCTGCGGGGCAAGCGGATCGGCTTTGTCTTCCAGCACCACAACCTAATTCCGGCCTTCACCGCCGAGGAAAACGTCGCCATGCCGATGCTCGTGGCTCGTGGCCGTCCCGAGCGGGAAATGTTCGAGACCGCGGCTCGTTTGCTGGGTCAGGTCGGCCTGGGCGAGCGCAGGCGGCATCTGGCCAACCGTCTTTCCGGTGGCCAGCAGCAGCGCGTCGCGATCGCCCGTGCCCTGGCCATGAATCCGGCGCTGGTGTTAGCCGACGAACCGACTGGCAACCTGGATACCCATTCAGCCGATGAGGTGTTCAATTTGCTGCGCGATTTCAACCGCCAGCAGGCCACCACCTTCCTGATCGTGACCCACGACCCGAGATTGGCGGCTCGTTGCGACCGCATCATTGAATTGATTGATGGATGTATCGATTCCGATAGACAGGCAACCTGAGGCAGCAAGAACGCGTCCCAGGTTCAGGACGATCCTGCTGGACATTGGCCGGGATGCCGAAGCGGCGCCTGGTCAAGATGCCAAAGGAGCACGCCGTAGGGCTCGCCTGCGCCAACTGGCACTTCACGCCGGCAGGCCTGCGAGCCAGGCCAGCACCTGCCGGTTCAGCTCCGTCTCGTCAACGAAGCTGTCATGCCGGCCGGGCACTACCAGCAGATCGGCGTGGCGCGCCGCGGCCTTGAGCTGCTCGGCACAGGACAGCGGGACCACATCGTCTTCGCGACCGTGGACCAGCAGCACCGGGGCCTTCACCCGCACGATGGTGCGAACCGGCGCGATGTCGTCGAAGCGGTGGCCGATGACGCCTTCGATGTAGCGGTTCACCAGCCAGCCGATCGGCCAGAACGGGATGAGGTACTCCGCCAGCCAGCGCCGCATGACCTGCTCCGGGTGAGCAAAGGCCGAGACGCTGACCACGGCGCTGACGTCAGAACGGCGAGAGGCACATAGCAGGGAGGCCGCCGCGCCCAGCGAGTGCCCGAGCAGGACCACCGGAACCTGACCCTGATCTGGCGTAGGATGGAGTTGGTGCCGCTGGAGCCAATCCAGGCAGGCGTCCAGGTCTTCGGCAAAGCGCGGCAGGGAACTGAAGGTGTCCCCATCGCTGCGCCCGTGGCTGCGGGCGTCGGGCAGCAGCACGGACCAGCCCTGGCCGCACAAGGCGACGGCAGCCGTTCGCAACTGGCTGCCGTTGCCGCCCCAGCCGTGCATCAAGATCGCCATGCCCATTCTTGGACCACCCTCCCCCGCCGGCAGCCACTGGGCTGAGAGTTGCTTGCCATTGGTGGCAGGAATGGTGACCCACTGGAGTAGCGGATCGGTGGACGAAGGCTCGGGATGCGAGAGCTGCGGCGGCGTGAGCTCACGGCGCAACCAGCGCAGGCCTAGCCAGCCAGCCGCCAGCAGCACAGCGGGGAGCAGCAGGATCCAAGTCATCAGGCGTAATCGGTCAACAGCAAGTATCCGACTGGCAAAGCTGGGAGATACTCGCTGCCTACCACGACGGAGTGCCTCCTTTGCAGTGGCGCAGATGAGTGCCGGGCTTGAGCTGGCCGACACCAAGAGCATGGAAAGTCATGCGCAGAGTGTAGTGACATACTGGAGCTTTCCGCCATCATCTGGACATGTCTGGGCCGGCGGCCGGGCAATATCTGCTGGATCATTCACCGGCAGCGAGCGTGCGGCCTGGCTGCTGTAGTGACGGCGATCGAACTGAAGCATCTGACCATGAACTGTCTGCAAGCTGCCTGGAACACACATGCCACCGAATTGCGGCATTGGACCAGTCGCCGACTGGCAGATTCTGCTGAGGTCGAAGACCTGCTGCAGGATCTGTTTCTCAAAGCCATGCGACAGGGTGAACGTTTCTGCTCGGTCGACAACGCACGCGCCTGGCTGTTCGAGGTTGCGCGCAACGCCCTGACCGACCGTCTGCGGGCGCGGCGCGACAGCGAGGCGCTACACGACGACCTACCCGAGACGGTCGAGGAAACGGCGACTGTCGATCAGCTCGTCAGCTGTCTGCCGCGCGTGCTGTCCGAGCTGAATGAGGAGGACCGCGAGGCCATTACATGGTGCGACCTGCAAGGCATGCCGCAGGCCGAATTTGCCCGGCTCAAGGACCTGAGCGTGAGTGGTGCCAAGTCACGCCTGCAACGCGCGCGGGAGCGGCTGCGCATCCGCATGGCGACCGCATGCCAGGTAAGGCAAGACGACAGCGGCCAGGTGGTCGACTTCGTCCCGCGTGGCCCGGCACCGTACTGAATCGTTCAAAAACGCGAGTATTTCAGTCGATTTTTTGCCGGAGCTGCGTCTTTTTCAGACCTCGTGCGTCTTCAGGGCATGAACACGATTTCCTCGAAGTTGCAGCGCTGGCCGACCCGGCAACCCGTACCGTTCCTGTTGCTGGCTGCCGCCCTGTGGTGGAGCATCTATCAGACGCTGGTGCCGCTGTCCGAATGGCTGGTGACTCTGCTGCCGGTGGAGCGCTCCAGCCACCTCGGCGGTGCCCTGCAGTTCTTCTTCTACGACACCCCTAAGGTGCTGATGCTGCTGGCCGGCGTGGTGTTCGTGATGGGCATGGTCAACAGCTACTTCACGCCCGAGCGCACGCGCGCCCTGCTGGCGGGCCGTAGCGAGGGTATGGCCAACGTGATGGCCGCCACGCTGGGCATCGTCACGCCGTTCTGTTCCTGCTCGGCCGTGCCGCTGTTCATCGGCTTCGTTCAGGCCGGCGTGCCACTGGGGGTGACCTTCTCCTTCCTTATCTCGGCGCCGATGGTCAACGAGGTCGCGCTCACCTTGCTGTTCGGACTGTTCGGCTGGAAGGTCGCGGCGCTCTACCTCGGACTGGGACTGAGCGTGGCCATCGTCGCGGGCTGGATCATCGGCCGGCTCAAGATGGAGGCGCATCTGGAAGACTGGGTGCGGGAGATGCCGCGCCGCAGCGCCGCCTTCGAGGCTTCTGAGTCCACCCTGGGCGACCGCGTCGAGGCTGGATTCACCGCCGTGCGCGAGATCGTTGGAAAGGTCTGGCCCTACATCCTGGCGGGCATCGCGATCGGCGCCGGCATCCACGGCTACGTGCCAGAAGACTTCATGGCCAGCTTCATGGGCAAGGAAGCCTGGTGGTCGGTGCCTCTGGCCGTGATCATCGGCGTGCCCATGTACACCAACGCGGCCGGCATCATCCCGATTGTGCAGGCGCTGCTGGCCAAGGGCGCGGCGCTCGGCACCGTGCTGGCCTTCATGATGAGCGTGATTGCGCTCTCGCTGCCGGAGATGATCATCCTGCGCAAGGTGCTCAAGCCGCGCCTGATAGCCACCTTCACGGCCGTCGTGGCCTGCGGCATCTTGCTGGTGGGCTTCGTCTTCAACGCCGTTCTGTAAACCGTTTTTTCACAGGAGAACCACGATGGACATCAAGGTACTGGGCACGGGCTGTGCCAACTGCAAGCGCACCGTCGAAATGATCCAGCAGGCCGCACAGGCCAAAGGCGTTGCCGTCAACATCGACAAAGTCGAGGACATCCGCGCCATCATGGGCTACGGCATCCTGAGCACGCCAGGTGTCGTCATCAACGGCGAAGTGGTGCATGCAGGCGGCCTGCCGACGCGCGAGAAAATCGAGCAGTGGCTGCACGCATAAGGAGATCGTCAATGAGCCAAAACATGGAACTGCCACAAGCCCGCGAGGTCTGCCCCACCACCACACGCCGTCTGGTCGGCGAAGGTGCCCTGCTCGTCGACGTGCGCGAGCGGTCGGAAATCGACGCACTGGCCTTTGACGTACCGGAACTGGTCGTGATGCCGCTGTCCGAGTTCGAGCAACGCTACAGCGAACTGCCTCGCGACCGCGAGCTCGTGATCGTCTGCCGCAGCGGCAACCGCAGCCTCAAGGCCACCTACTTCCTGATGTACCAGGGCTACAGCCGGGTCAGCAACATGTCGGGCGGCATGGTCAAATGGCTCAGCAAGGGCTTCCCAGTTGTCGGTCAGAGATTTGAAGCCCCTGCGGCCAGTGCTTCTTGCTGCGCAGGATCTGGATGCGCGCCTAGCACTGCGGACAACGGTGCTTGTTGCGGAGCTTCCGCAGACCAGGCTCAGGCAGAAACTGCATCGTCTTGCTGCAGCACTACCGCGGCCAAGACATCCTGCTGCTGAACGATTTGGCAGCTCCTGTTTGATTGACTCGAGGGCATCACGACATGGCGGAACAAAAAATGCGTTTTCATGTGGAGAGCAAGCGTTGCAGTGCTCACCAAAGTGTGGCCGTCTGCAAGCAGGCGTCTATCGACTTGGACACCGACCTGGCTGGTAACCCCGAAGCCTTCAATCCGGCCGAGCTGCTGCTCGCCGCCTTGTCAGCCTGCATGATCAAAGGCATTGAGCGGGTAACGCCCATCCTCAAGTTCCAGTTGCGCGGTGTCGAGGTCAAGGTCGACGGCGTGCGCCAGGACGTGCCGCCGAGGCTGGAGTCGATCCGCTACGAAATCATCGTTGATACCGATGAGTCAGACCAGCGCATGAACCTGCTGCACGAAAACGTGAAGAAGTACGGCACCGTCTTCAACACCGTTGCGCCTGGCACGGAGCTCAGCGGTGTGCTGGTACGCAAGCCGGCAGTCTGAAACAGGTCACGATCGTGAGCGAACACAATCACGGGCATGACCATGCCCACGCACCGACCAACTTCAACCGAGCGTTTGCCGTCGGCATCGCGCTGAACGTATTGTTCGTTGTCGTCGAGGCTTTCTACGGCTGGAAAGTCAACTCGCTGGCATTGCTGGCAGACGCGGCCCACAATCTCAGCGACGTGGCCGGGCTGGTGCTAGCCTGGGGCGGCGCACTGGCCAGTCAGCTCAAGCCAGACGCCAGACACACCTATGGTTGGCAGCGCGGCACTATCATGGCCGCGCTCATCAATGCCATCTTGCTGCTGCTGGCGATGGGGTCGCTGGGTTGGGAGGCGGTACAACGGCTGCAAACGCAAGAGGCGACGGAGGGCTGGACCGTCATCGGTGTGGCTGCCGTCGGCATTGTGGTGAACACCGTGACCGCTTTGCTCTTCATGAAAGACCGCAAGGATGACCTCAACATCAGAGGCGCCTTCTTGCACATGGCGGCCGACGCCCTGGTCTCGGTGGGGGTTGTCCTAGGCGGTGTGCTTTATCTCTGGCAAGGCTGGGCCTGGATTGACCCGGTCATGAGTCTGCTCATCGCGGCCGTCATCGTCGTGGGCACCTGGAGCCTTTTTCACCAGTCGCTGCACATGATGTTTGATGGGGTGCCACTGAACTTAGACCTGCACCAAGTGCACGGCTGTCTCATGGCCTTACCCGGTGTCGTGGCAGTCCACGACCTCCATGTCTGGGCAATGAGCACCTCCCAGGTCGCTCTGACAGCTCATCTGGTGGTGGCCGACGCCAGCACAGACTCGGGAATTCTCTTGGCAAACGCCCAGGAGGAGCTGGACGAACACTTCCAAATCCAGCATGTCACCCTGCAAGTGGAGACCGCAGAGCATGCCCGCCACTGTGCTTTGCGGACGCACGGCAGCGACCTGAGCGCCGATACTCCCGGCACGCCATGAGTGAATTTACCCGATAGCCCTGACGAACTGATCCGGCAATACATATTCAGCAAGGCTGGCCTGACGCCGACTTGCAAGCGGAACGGGTCTCACGACATGCGGGCGCTGACGGGCAAAATGCGGCTGTAGAATGTAGCTTACAGTTACTCGCCATGGCGCAGTCTGTTCATGGGCAGCAGGACTTCGGATCTGCTCAAGGCAGCTGACGTGCCCACGCTGCTGCTGCGTTGACGGTAAGGCTTGGAATGTCTTGCTTGAACTTGTCGGTGTCCAATCGCCAGTGTTCGCGATCAGGCCAAGCCTTTGCCAGATTCCCAGACCTGAGACTCGGGCCTGCCCTAGCCCCACCGGTATACCAAGGTCTTGAGCTTGCCACGAACTGGCTGACCCTGGTGTTTAGCCTGTTCCTTGGTCCATCTCCCCCACCCGGTACCCCATCGCCCGATAGCCACGCTGCCGCTTGTCCCACATCCGCAGCAGCGCCGGGTGTCCTGTATCGACGAAGTCAATGATCCGCACGTCTGTCTTGCCAACATGCTCCCGGTGCAGGCGCCCGGCGTACTGCTGAAGCGTGCCTTTCCAGGACACAGGCATCGCCAGGACCAGCGTGTCGAGTGGCGGATGGTCAAAGCCCTCCCCGACCAGCCGGCCCGTCGCCAACAAGATGCGGGGCGCATCGGGCGGCAGTGCGTCCAGGGTGGCCACCAGCGCGTCGCGCTGCTTGCGGGACATTCGACCGTGCAGGACGAACGGGGCTGCAGCCAGCCCGTCAAGTGCCGCATGGATGGCTTCGAGATGCTCAGTCCGCTCGGTCAGGACGAGCACCTTGCGCCCCTGCTCGAACGCGTCACGCACGTCTGCCGCGATGGCCTGGGTCCGATCCTGGTCAGACGCGAGACACCGGAACAGGTCCTGAATGCCCGCGTCAGCAGAAACATCGATCCTTGTGAGGCGTGAACGGGGCACCACTGCCAGATCATGGGGAGCGCCTGTCG
This sequence comes from Malikia granosa, assembly GCF_002980595.1. Lineage (GTDB taxonomy): Bacteria > Pseudomonadota > Gammaproteobacteria > Burkholderiales > Burkholderiaceae_C > Malikia > Malikia granosa. The sequence goes on along the minus strand of NZ_PVLQ01000042.1, from coordinate 21,297 downwards.
GTCTCGCCGCCGTGTACCGGATCGGGCCGCACTGCATAAAGATGACGGGCTGCTGCCCGTCCCGTCGCACGGGCGTGGCCGTCAGGCCATGGACGTACTTTGCTTTCGTGCGCTTCAGGATGGCGTCGAAGGAGACGGCACCGACGTGGTGGCACTCGTCCACGATCACCTGGCCGTAGCGCTCGACCAGCGGATTGACCTCGCCCTGCCGGGAGACGGACTGCATCACGGCGATGTCGATCTGGCCCGTCGGTCTGGACTTGCCGCCACCGATGGTTCCGACCACGCCCTTGCCGACGCCCAGGAAGGCCTGCAGGCGCTCCTGCCACTGTTTCAACAGCTCCGTGCGGTGCACCAGCACCAGGGTATTCACGCCCCGGCGCGCGATCATCGCGGCGGCGGTGACCGTCTTGCCAAAGGCGGTGGGCGCGCACAACACCCCGGTGCTGTGGTGCAGCATGGCCGAGACGGCAGTCTCCTGATCCAATCGCAAAGTGCCGGCAAATCTCACGTCGAGGGGCTCGCCCCCAAAGCGCTCGTCACGCAGCTCGCAGGCGATGCCGTTATCCCGCAGCAGTTCCAGCGCCGCTTCCAGGCAACCGCGTGGCAAGGCGATGTGCTGCGGGAAGTTCTCGGCGTTGCCGATGACGCGTGGCTTGTCCCATACCGACATCCGCATCGCCTGGGCCTTGTAGAACTCGGGATTCTGGAAGGCAGCCAGTCGGATCAGCCGGTTGGCCAGTGGCTGCGGCAACTGTGACTTCTCGAAGTAGACCAGATTGGCCAGCGTCACGGTCAGCGACTGCGGCATCGGCCCGGCCAACTTCTTGGACGAGTGACTTTCCCGTTTCCAGGGCGTGGCCAGGTCTTCATCGTCGATGAAGGTGACATCCAGTGGGTGGACGCCTCCCGTAGCCCGCAGGATGACCGGCTCGATGTCGTGCCCGGCCATGGGCTGGATCGACGCCAGGAAAGCCCACTGATCCGGGCACGGCTGCAGCTCGGCATCCACGAATACGCTGCAACCGTTTTCGCGCGGGCGCTTCTGCAGCGGCAAGGCGATCAGGTTGCCGAAGCCGCCCTTGGGCATCGTGTCCTGATTTGGGAACAGTCGATCGTAGGATTGCAGCTTGAGTTGCCGGGTGCGCGAGCAGGTATGGCTGATGATGGCCGTGCCCAGGCGACGTGCCTCACGCGCAGGAACCCGGCTGGCGAAGAACACCCAGGCGTGCGCGCCCTGACCGGAGCGAGAGATTTCCAGTGCTGACGGCACGCCCAGTTCTGCGCAGGACTCCATGAAGGCCCGGGCATCATCACGCCAATCGGCCTCGTCGAAGTCGACTGCCAGGAAGCAGCAGCTGTCGTCCTCCAGCAACGGATACACGCCGACGGTGTGCTTGCCGGCCAGGTGGTCGTAGATCACCGCATCGGACAGCGGGATCAGCAGGCGGTTGCAGCAATCACCGCATTTGATGCGGGGCTTCTCGCACACCCCAGCGAGCCATTCGTTGGCACAGGCCGGGGCGTAGCCCGACTTGCCCGAGGCCTTGCTCTCCCAACGTATTGGATAGACATCGGTGCGCCCACGGAACAGGCGGCGGAACAAGGCCACCTTCTCGGCGGTCGTCAGACGCGACGGTTCCGGCTCTCGCAGCACGACAGCGGTGGGCTGAGGCAGTCGCCAATCGATGCCGTGGGCTTCTAGCAGTGCCACCAGGCGGGTGTTTTCGGCCTGAAGGGTGGCAATGACTGAACGGTCCTGGAGGGTCATTGCGATGCTTGTTATGACGAGGACGCACAACGCAACTGCAGGTAGTGGGTCCACTGCAGCACAGGTTTCCAGGACGCCCTGACTGGACATTCGGCCAGCCGCACGGCGCCGAAGACCCTGCGGTGTCGCTCGGGCTGATGGATAGCTTCATCGTACCTGCACATACCGCCATCCTAGCAAGGCTGGACTGCCCATTTCTTAAGCACTACAAGAAAAATCAATAACAAAAACGACTTACCCTGCTTTCATCTGCCTTGTCCACAGATTTGGGCACGGATGACGTGGATTACCCTGGATGAAAGTTCGTATCCGTCCGGTGAACCCATCTTGACCAGCAGTCAGGTGTTGAGTGTGCTTTGGAGGATGGGTTCGCTGGCGTTCAGACCAGCGTTGGAGACCAACGGTGTGGTAGCAGTTCTGCAACGCGGCTGTTGGGCCACGTCGGCAACTTGTCCATCACGTCTTTGAGGTAGGCGTGCGGGTCGTGCCCGTTGAGCTTGGCCGACTGGATCAGGCTCATGACCGCGGCGGCCCGCTGCCCGGCGCGCAGCGATCCAGCGAACAGCCAGTTCTTGCGCCCCAGGGCCACCGGGCGGATCTGGTTCTCGACCCAGTTGTTGTCGATCGGTAGCCGCCCGTTGTCCAGGAACCGGATCAGTGCCTGCCAGCGCCGCAGGCTGTAGTCGATGGCCTTGGCCGTGGCCGAGCCCTCGGGCACCAGCCGCCTGTGCTGCGTCAGCCAGTCATGCAGTTTGTCGATGACAGGGCGGCTGTGTTGCTGGCGGGCATGCCAGCGATCCTGCGCGTGGGCATCTTGCATCTGCCGCTCGACGTCATAGAGCTGGCCGATCTGCTGCAGCGCCTGCTCGGCGATCTGGCTCTTGTTGGCCACGTGCAGTTCGAAGAACTTGCGCCTGGCATGCGCCCAGCAGCCGGCCTCCTTGATGGAGCCAGTCATCAACTGCTTGTAGCCCGCAAAGTCATCGACCAGCAGCGTACCTGACCACCCCTCGAGGAAGGTGCTGGCGTGCCGGCCGGCCCTGCTTTCGCAGAAGTCATAGACCACCGCCCGGGTGGATTCATGCCGTCCAGGCGTGTAGGCCCACAGGTAGGCGCGATGGGTCTTGCCATCCCTTTGACTCGCGGGCTTGAGCATCTGAACCGGTGTCTCGTCGGCATGGATAACCGTGTGAGCGAGCACCTCCTGGCGCAGAGCATCGACCAGCGGCTGCAGTTGCACGCCGCAGCTGCCGACCCACTGCGCCAGTGTCGAGCGAGGGATGGGCACGCCGGCACGTTCGTAGATGGCCTCCTGGCGGTGCAGCGGCAGGTGGTCAGCGTACTTGGCCACCAGCACCTGGGCCAGCAAGCCGGTGGTTGCCAACCCCCTGTCGATGATGTGCGCATCGACAGGTGCCTGCCTGAGTGTCTGGCAACAGGCGCACACCCACTTGCCGCGAACATGCTTGTGCACCGTGAACACGCCCGGGGCGTAGGCGAGCTTCTCGGACACGTCTTCGCCCATGCGCTTCATCGGCTGGCCGCAGCATTCGATGCTGGCGGGTTCATGCTTGAACTCTTGGCGCGGCAGTTGTGGCGGCAAGGGCCGGCGCTTGGGCTGCTGGCGTGCCTGGCGATCGACGAACGACTGCATCTGGCCGATCTCTTCGGCCACAGCCTGCAGGTCTTCGTCGATGGACTCTTCGAGCAGGCTGCGCTGATCGGCGTTGAGGGCTTCGCTCTTGGCCGCAAACTTCAGCCGCTTGAGCATCGCATTCTCGAACGTGAGCTTGTCGAGCAAGGCCTGCTTGTGCCTGAGCTCGGCAGCCTGCTGTTGCGCGACTGCGCCTTGCTGCTGGACCTGTGACAGCAGCGCCTGCAGCATCTGGCGCATTTGCGCCTCGTCCATGCCTTGCAGGTCCACCGTCGGGTTCATGGCCACCATCATTACCCAAGGCGAGCGTGCTCGCCATCGGCATATTCACGAATGGAACGCCGTCCTGGGTTGGTGCAGGATCAGAGCACCGTGATCACGCCCGCCTGGCCGAGCCTTTGCCAGGGCAGGCCCGTGACCAAGGCCTGCAGTTGTTCGGCAGTCAGCGGCAGGCGCACATCGACACCCCTATCACCCCAGACAAAGCGGCCACGGTTCAAGCGTCTGGCAGCCAGCCACACCCCATAGCCATCGTGGACCAGCACCTTCATGCGGTTAGCACGGACATTGGCGAACAGGTAGGCATGGTGCGGATGTGCGGCTCCGAAGACCTTGACCACCCGAGCCAGCACCGTCTCCATGCCTGCGCGCATGTCCAGCGGCTCGGTGGACATCCAGATCGCATCGATGCGGATCATCGCAGGATCTCGCGCAGCAAGGCCCCGCACTGGGACAGGGGGCATTGCAGGCTCACCACCAGTTCGCCGCGCTGCAGCCTCAACTGCACCGCTTCGGACACCGGCGGCTCACTGCCACCCGCAGGGATGACTCCGGTCAGCGGGATGGGCACGAACGCCGCTGGCGGCTCGGCATCGGCGTGGCCACTCAGCGCGCGCGCCTGTCGGGCCTCCCTGATCCAGCGGTGCAGCATGTTCGGGTGCAGGCCATGTGCGATCGCCACCCCTCCGATGCTGGCCCCGGGCTCCTGGCACTTGGCCCGCATCTGCGCCTTGAACTCTTGGCTGTACTCGCGTCGGCCAGGCCGCGCTGCAATTGAAAACTTCTCCATCGTCTCCACGATCCTCCATCGTGGGAACGATGCCCGCTTCTCAGAACGCCTTCAAGATGGGTTCACCGGACGGATACGAAAGTTCCACATAAGCTGCAAGAAACTCGATTGCCTGCAGGCAGGTTGTCCGCATAGGAGTCTGAATCATGGTGGACACTGCACGCTGCCTCAGGCACGTTCCGGACGATCCCGATTGCGGTGCATCACTGCCTAGCTCGCCGACTTTGAACGAAACCAGCCTGACAATCGTTGCCGCATCCAGCTCAATGGCCGATCCCGCCTTGTTGGTGCCCTGGGGAATCCTGGGCTCAGGCTTTTACACGCGTTCTCTGGCTTTTGCTACACGCACGGTAGTGGTCGGATGCCCTCCCCCCTCTGGCTTTTGCTACACGCATGCTCGTCCGCTATGCGCTAGACCGACCCGGTCACTGCGCCCCTCTGGATAGCAACGACTTACGTCGTTACAAAAGAGCCCTCGGCTATGCTGGCTTTTCGTCTCTGGTGACCCGGCTTCATGTGCCGTCGTCCAGATCCGGTCGATGCGGCTGCACCTTGCCCTGCTCAGCAGGGTCGTCGCCCGCGGCGACCACAATGAGCGGCAGCAGGTGCTCCTCGGCGCGCAGCGGGTGGCACAGGCGGGCAACCGACGAGCGCTCCCACGCGGCCAGCGCGGATCGTCGCATGTGGTATGGCTATTCTGCCAACCAACCCGAAGGCAGAGCTCTTACCGAATATACCGGTATTTGATATTTAGAACAAATACCAGTAAAATACATTTACTGTAATAAGCGGTAAACCATGTCTCCTCGAACCCAAGCTCTCGTGACATCTTCCCAACTGGGTGCGCTCTTGCAAGGCACACGCAAGAGCCTCAAGCTCACGCAGGCCCAGCTTGGCGAGCGCCTGGGGCTGAGCCAGAGGCGCATCTCCGAGCTCGAGCGGGCACCGGGTACATTGAGCGTCGACCAGCTTATGGCCTTATGTGCCCTGTTGGGCCTGCAGCTGACTGTGCAGCCGCGTGCAAAGGCTCCACGGGCCACCGATGACCCTACGGGGGAGTGGTAAGCCGTGGGCCGCCGATCAAGTTCCCAGCCGCTGGGCATATGGATCAACGGCGAGTTGGTGGGCCACTGGTCCCCGGCATCTCGCCGGCCGATGGAGTTGCGCTACGAAGATAGCTGGCTGGCCTCGCGCTCGGCTCGTCCGCTATCCTTATCCTTGCCGCTTCCCCTGGTGGGCAACGAGCCTCTGAGGGGAGAGCGTGTCGAACACTTCTTTGACAACCTGCTGCCGGACAGCGGGGCCATCCGCAGGCGCCTCGCGCAGCGCTATTCGGCAGGCTCGGAAGATACTTTCGACCTGTTGGCTGCCATTGGTCGTGATTGCGTGGGGGCCATTCAACTCCTTCCAGCCGATGAGACGCCGACCGGCTTTGACCGCATCGAAGGCGAAGTCCTGGATGATGAGGCCGTGGCTGCCCTGCTGCGTGCCACCGTCTCCAGTGGCTCGTTCGCCGGTCAGTGCAAGGACCAGGATTTCCGCATCTCGATTGCTGGCGCCCAGGAAAAAACCGCCCTGTTGCGTCACGACGGCCGGTGGCTGCGGCCGCTGGGCGCTACGCCCACCACGCACATCGTCAAGCTGCCCATGGGCCTTGTCGGCAACATGCAGGCTGACATGCGCACCTCGGTCTACAACGAGTGGTTGTGCCTAAGGTTCATGCGAGAGCTGGGCTTCGACGTGGCACAGGCCGACATCGTGACCTTTGCCGACCACATGCCGGTACTGGTGGTCGAACGTTTCGACCGCAAGAGGCACCCCTCGGGCACATGGATTCTTCGCCTCCCTCAGGAGGACTTCTGCCAGGCCTTGGGCGTGAGTCCTGCGAAAAAGTACGAGGCTGACGGTGGGCCAGGCATCGAGCGGCTCGCCCAGGTGCTCAGCGGCTCCGAACGCGCACGTGCCGACCTGCGCACGCTCCTGGCCAGTCAAGTCGTCTTCTGGTTGCTGGCTGCCACGGATGGCCACGCGAAGAACTACAGCATCCGGCTTCAGGCGAGAGGCGCCTATGCGCTGACCCCCTTGTACGACGTGCTCTCCGCCTGGCCCATCATCGGCAACGGAAAGAACCAGCTGGCATGGCGCAACGCCAAGCTGGCCATGGCGGTCAGCGGCAAGAACCGGCACTATGAGCTGGCCAACATCATGCGGCGACATTTCAACGCCATGGCGGCCAAGTGCGGCTGGGGCGAAAACGCCGAGGACATTATGGGCGAACTGCTTGCCAGAGTGGAACCGGCCATAGACGCCGTCACCCGGCAGATGCCCGTCGACTTCCCGCAAGACGTGGCCGAGGCAGTCTTCGAAGGTGTTCGCAAACAAGTCCAGCGGCTTCAGGCCCAGCCCAGCACGTAGAGGGCGCGCACATCGCCCAGCCGGTCGCCTCCTGAGCCACTATCGACCGAGGCTGTGTGGAAACGCGCTCTGTCGCAGACTTTCAAGCCTGTTGTCAAACTCCAACCTTTCAGATCGCCGTAGAACACCCGATCGTAAAGTTGCCAAGGGGTGAGGCGCCCCCCAAAACATTGACATGGGACGTTTTCACACAACCTCGACCCAATGCAGACGGCCACTACGCCAGACCAGGGTGGTTGGGCTCTCGCGTAGCGCCGGATTGGCCTTGCGTCTTGCGCCGTAGTCCGTGTAGTGCCGGCCCAGGATATCGGCGTAACGCATACCCAATGCAACACAGGTTGCCAGAGCGCCCTGGCTGGGCATTCGGCCAGCCGCACGACGCTGAAGACCCTGCGGTCGCGTTCGGACTGGTAGGTCGCTTCATGGTGCCTGCACATACCTCCATCCTAGCAAGGCCGGACTGTCGGTCACATTTCATGACGCCTGACAAGTCGACAACCGTCTCATGCAATGCAAATGCATTGCCAAGACAATGGGATTGCATTACCATTGATGACCTTCCTCCTCTTCCACCGGAGAATGCCATGCCTGCCACCCTAGAAGTCGAATCCACGCTGACCGACCGCTACCAGACTACCGTGCCAGAGACCGTGCGTCGTGCTCTGCGGCTGGGCAAGCGCGACAAAATCCACTACACCATACATCCCAGCGGCGAGGTGGTGCTCACCCGCGCTGAAGTCACAGAGGATGGCGATCCAGTGCTGGGGTTTTTCCTTGGCTTTTTGGCTCGCGATATCGCCAACCATCCGGAGCACTTGCAGGCCATGGATGCCAGTCTTGTCCACCGACTCCAGTCTCTGGTCGGCGACATTGAAGCCGATTTCGATGCCACACTGTCGGCAGACGATGAATGAGCACCAGCAAGCCTGCGCCCTTGGTCGTTCACGGCTGGACGATCTTCGCCCATCCATTGTTCCTCGCACAGATTGAAGCGCTGGCACAGCAAGTCGAGGCCCTTAAACAGAAGGACCCGCTCGGCTACGTGAAGAAGAATGCCAGCAAGCGACTGGCAGCTATCACCAAGCTGGCGTTCGACGTCATCCCGCAGGATCCGGCGCGGCCGGAGTACCGGCAAGGAGGCACCCTGGGCGACGATCACAAGCACTGGTTCCGAGCCAAGTTCTTCCAGCAATACCGGCTGTTCTTCCGTTACCACGCACAAGCCAAGGTGATCGTGTTTGCGTGGGTCAACGACGAGGACACCAAGCGTGCCTACGAAAGCAACGACGACGCCTACCGAGTGTTCCGCAAGATGCTGGAGAGCGGCCATCCGCCGGACGACTGGAACCAGCTGCTGGAGGAGGCTCGGGCAGAAGGACAACGCTTGAAGCAATTCGCGTTCCAGTAGTTCAAGCCGGGGGGCTGCGCGCTTCGCGGCCTGAAGAGCGCTAACGGACCGGCTGCGATTCGAGCTCAGGTGAGCCGCAACAGACGGCCGGTTTTTCTACACATGAGCACTACACATCACCAGCCTTGCAAAATATCAAGTCATTGATTTATAATAAAAAATCGGAAGGGTTTTCGAATCCCGCCCTCTCCGCCATGAATAGCAAACGGTAAGCCACCTTACCGCACCAAACCCCACTAAAACTGATGAAAATCAGGCACTTAGTGGGGTTTTTTGTTGCCTAAAGCCCAACGAACCCCACATGATCACACCGTTCACCACGGGCAGTCTGTAGGTAGAAATGTAGGTATTTCTAAAGCAGCTGCCCTGAAATACCTACACCTGACCTGCCAGCATGGCTACCAACACCCTGACCGACTCACAGTGCCGCGGCTTCAAGCCCGGTGACAAGAACTACAAGAAGTTCGACGGCGAAGGCCTCTATCTCTGGATCACGCCTCTCGGCTCCAAGCTCTGGCGGCAATCCTTCCGCTGGGAAGGCAAGCAGCAGACCATCTCATGGGGCCCCTACCCGAAGGTCAGCCTGGCCGAGGCCCGGGCCAAGCGCGACGAGGCCAAGCGGCAGCTGCGCGACGGCATCAACCCCATGACAGCGTCCGATACACCAAACCCATCGACGCCGACCTTCTCGAAGTGCGCCGAGCTCTACTGGGCTGGCCGCAAGGACTGCACGCCCAAGTACATCGACAACGCCACGCGGGCGCTCGACGCCTACCTGGTGCCCGCCCTGGGCCAGCGGCCGATCGACGGCATCACCCGCAACGACCTGCTGGCCGAACTGCGCAAGGTGGACGACGCCGGCAAGCATGTCTACGTGCGCAAGATCCGCCTGTGGGCCGACGCGGTCTTCGAGTGGGCCCGCGCCAACGGACACTGCGAGCACAACCCGGCTGCCGAGATCGACCCCAAGAAGGCCTTCGCCACCGCCAAGGTCGAGCACTTCGCCGCACTTGAGCCCAGCGAGATGCCGCAGCTGTTCGACCGACTGGCCTTCGAGAGCCCGCAGCAGCAGAGCGTGCTGGCTCTGCGCATGCTCGCCTACACCTGGGTGCGCACCACCGAGCTGCGCCAGATGCGCTGGCACGAGATCGAGGGCGACATCTGGCGCATTCCGGCCGGCAAGATGAAGCGGTCGCGCGACCATGTGATCCCGCTGAGCCGCCAGGCGCTTGAGCTGCTCCAGGTCATGAAGCAGCGCGCGCGCGGCAGCGACTACGTGTTCCGGGGCGAGAGCCGCAAGGACACACCGATCTCGGAGAACGCCATTCTCTACCTGCTCTACCGCATCGGCTTCAAGGGCCGCATGACCGGGCACGGATTCCGATCGGTCGCCTCGACCTGGGCCAACGAGGCCGGCTACGAGCCCGACCACATCGAGTTCCAACTCGCGCACAGCGAAGAAAACAAGACCCGCAGCGCCTACAACCGGGCCCGCTACCTCAAGCAGCGGCGCCAGATGCTGCAGGACTGGGCCGACTGGCTGGATGCCTGCGCCAAGCCGGCCAAGTGACCGCGCTGCTCTGGCCTGCCTGGAAACCAATACTCCCCCCAGTGTTTTCAGACGCAACCCCCCTGAAACTTGCACACTTTTCAGGCAAAACAGCCGAAAACAGGCCGATTCCAAAATCCCAGGGAGGGGTCGGGAAAAACCTAACCGGCATTACTGATACTGAAAAAGGCTTGAAAATCCATACAGAACAAGCACTTACAGTAACCTATAAAGTCTAACAATTTCCTAACCAAAACCTAACTTGGTTAGAAGATGAGAACCTAACCAAGGTCAAGAACACCACCTATAAAAATCAAGCACTTGCGGCTTTGTAAGGGTTTTGGTTAGGTCTGGTTAGGGTGTTTTCTAACCAAGATTTCCGGTTGAAGATCAAGGACTTGCCGGCGTTTTTCGGGCGCTTTTTTCCTGGTTAGGTTTTTCCCGAACCCTTCCCGGAAAAGCTGGGAAAAACGGCCTGAAAACGGCCGAAACGGGGGTGGGGGTATGTCTGGCCGGGCATGGCTCCTCGGCAGACCAGCGCACAGGCCGACGAATCCCGTCGAATCCCGACGCCGCCAGGGCCCCGGAAAGCCCCCTCCCCCGCAGGGAAGCCGGGGGGCCGACCAGGCCGACACTCGAGGCCGATTTAGCGCGGGGGCGCGGCGGGGTCTCGACTGCGCGCTGGAGCACAATGGTGTTCATCCTGCGCCATACAGCCACCTTCTGCCTGGAAACGCCATGTCCACCCCCGTCAATGCCCTGAACTCGATGCGCAAGACCCTCGAAGAGCGCGCCGATGCCTTCCAGCAGGTCGAGGCCGCCTCTCCCTTGCTGACCGTCGTCGATGGCCAAGCCACCACCACCAGCCTGGACATCGCCCGCCACTTCGATAAGCGGCATGACGATGTGCTGCGTGCCATCCGGAACTTGCTTGCACAGTTGCCCGCCGAACGTGCCCGCAATTTTGCGGAGACGTTATTCGAGGTCCCCGGACCCAACGGCGCCGTCCGTCAGGAGCCGGTCTACCGCATCACCCGCGACGGCTTCACGCTGCTAGGGATGGGCTTCACGGGCGACCGAGCACTGGCGTTCAAGCTGGCCTACATCGACGCCTTCAACGCGATGGAGGCCAAGCTGCGTGCGCTCTACGTCGAGCCCCTGCTTGATGCCAGCGACAAGCAGTTCAGGAAAGGGATTCCGCTGCGCTTCAAGCTGACGCTGCAGGAGCAAGGCCGCCGTGCGATGAACGACCTGCTCAACGAGTCACGGCCAGAGGCAAGACGCAACCTGTACTGGCAGCTGCGCCAGGTCAACGACGCACTGGGCATTCCAACCGACTCGATGGAGGTCCTGGGTGTGCAGCAGCCAGTGGTGGACGTCGAGCGCGAGCACACGTCCATTTCATGCAAACCGGCCTTGAGCAAGATTGACAAGGAGATCGCAGAGATTGACGCTTATGTCAAGAAGATTTCAGCCAGCAAAGAAGAGTCGATCTCCTTTTTGCAGCGCGCTGGCATATTGGATAAAAACGGTGAACTGGCCGAGCCTTACCGGAATTAATAGGCACGAATAGATTCAGAAAATAATCCGCAAAAAGAAAACAGCGTTGGCACAAAACTGCGCCAACGCTGTCTATTTAAGCATAAAACTCAGAGATAAATTATTCAATAGCGATATGAATCATCAAGCTCAGAGACATCAATGTCATATCGATGATTTATTTGATGCAACGGCGTCTGCACCGGCCACTGATGAGTGAAGCTGTTTTTTTGTTTTACTTCTGCGAGTCTGCCCGCCAGTGCCATTGAGCTTTGACTGACTTTCTCCTGCAACCTCTTCAGCGGTTCGAAGAACTCGGTATTCTGCTCCATTTTCATATCCTTCAATGCTGAATGAGTCGATTTTAGCAATTGGGTCATTTATATACTTTAAAAAATCTTGATCAAAGCTATCGCAAAACTTCAATAAACCCAAATCAGGCTTATCCACCACCTTAAATAAGGTTCGCGCCTCTTTTCTATCTATAACAAAACTATGTGATGGATACCCACCTATCAACGTCTCCACACCTCTTGGCTTAACATTTGCACTGGTAGTAGAGAGCCTTCTTCCATATGCGTACGTAATATTTGTGGCACGCTGCATTTCCGCCAACCGTAATGGCTCAATCTGAGCTGCAATTGGCTGAAAAAGTCCAGAAACCAGTTTTACAGCCATGTCTGCTGCAACTTTCGTAGATAAGCCCTGACGCACCAATTTATTCATATAAGAATTAAAAGTCGTCAATGCCTCATCTTTCAAAAAATCTACCGCTTGATTAATATCAAGACCTGAGTTTCGACCAAATAACTCATCACCTTTCTTTATCTGAATATCTAGCGGACCAAGCTCACTACGATCTGCCATGTAGATTTTTTTGGCCCCAACCACAACTAGGGTACCTGCACTTTTGCATTCATTAGATATCAAGGCATGAAACCCATTTTCAGGATACGCATGCTGAAGCGCACGAGCGATACGAAATCCCGCATCAGGATCTCCGCCTGGAGTTGAGATCATAAGAAGCGCCGTAGCATCTTCGCCCTCTTTCCTTTTTTTGATCTCATCACAAATTGCGTGATATCCATAAACGCTTATTTGCCCAGAGTAGCGGTAAACGTCGTACTTCATAAAAACTATGTCTTGGCTTTTAAAAATATAAGGCGTGAATTACTCAGAAGAACTGCTTGCCGAAGTTGGCCGCCGCCAACGCGATCAGGATGCCGAGCATCCAGGACAGCTTGTCGAACTTCGCCTCGAATTTCGACTCCATGCGCTCAAGCTCAACCTTGATGGACTGCACATCGGCACGGGTAGCCAAGGTGGTGTCCAGCGCCTCGGACAACACATCACGCAAGGCTTCGGCTTCGGCCTTGGCCTGCGCCTCAGACACGCCAGCTGACTTCAGCCGTTCAGCGTACTTCAAGGTGTCGAATGTCAAGGTTGTCATGCAGATGATTCTAGTCTCATTGTGAGACTACGTGTTACACTCTGCGACGCACCCTAAAGGGTGCACGGGATTGGCGTCCCGGTTTCCGTAGGCGCAGCAAGCCGCGCGCCGCCCCAGGGTGTCAGCGGCTTTTTCTCATGTCCACCGCTGCGGGTGGCAACACGGATTCCCCTTGCGGACGGAGCAGCCCCCTGCTCCGACGATTGGCGGGCCGTGTGGGGAACTCCCGCGAGGGGGTTCGCCGGACCTACGGCCGGTACGCCAACCCACACGCGCCTGCCTCCCCTTGATTGGCGTCGAGGGCGGCAGGTCCTGAGATCTGTTCCGTAGGAGCCATTCATGGCTGAAATCATCCGCACCCTGCGCGCGCCCGTTCGCGCCTCCGCTTCGCCTGTCCCCCAGTCCGTCCCGGTCCTGCACACGCTGGCCTTCAGCGCGCTGACCGCCGCGCGCACCGAGCTGTCCACGCCCGAAGTCGGCGTCAAGCGCCTGGAACGCGCCCTGGCCAAGGCCATCCGCGCCTCGTCCCTGCTCAAGCAGGCGATCCGCACCGCGCAAGAAGGCGGTGCCACATGAAAGCGCTCAACACCGGACTCCAGCGTGAGAGCCTGCGCGCCCTGGTCGCCTCGGCCGACGTCCGGCTGCCGGCCGGCCCCAAGCTGGCCCTGATCGCCATCGCCCGTTGCCACGACGACCGCACCCGCCGCAGCACCTGCTCGCTCAAGACCATCGCCGCCCTGTCGGGCGTGAGCGAGAAGCAGGCCGGCCGCAACATCGAGGCCCTGGTCGCGCTCGGCCTGATCGCCCGCCTGCCGCGCGCCGGACGCTCGACCAGCTACGTGATCGACCTGGTCGCGCTGGCCCAGGCCCGCAACTGCCGCCCATCCGTCGCCGCCACCCCGGACATGGGCGACATCGACCCCGGACATCTGGACGCCCTACCCCGGACATTCGAGCCATCCACCCCGGACACCCATGTCCCCCGTACTGAAGGGGTACTGGTCTGTACTGAGGAAGGTACTGGGACGCGCGCCGAACCGGCGCCGGTACAAGCCGCCCCCTCCCTCCCTGTTTCTGAACAACCCCAAGCCGAATCCCCGGCGCTGGCCGCCACCGCTGACGCCCAGGTGCTGACGACCAAGGCCCCGGCCGTCGATCGCGCCGTCGCCATTGCCCCCGACACCCTGGCCGCCGTCAACGCCCAGCGCGTGGCCAACGGCAAGGCGGCGTTCAAGCGCGCCGAGCTGCTCGACCTGGGCCGCGAGGCCACCCTGGCCGGCATCGCGCCCCAGGCCGCCGCCGAGTGGATCCTGGCCCGCCCGGGCCGCAACTTCTTCCGCGCCGACTTCGCCAGCGCCGCCAGCCTGACGACACCCGCTGTCGCCCCGGCCGGCCCGGTCGAGCTGAGCGACGCCGGCCGTGCAGCCATGGCGCTGCGGGCCCGCTACGAGGCGGGTCTGGTGCTGCCCCAGTCCGCCGGGCCGATCACCGCCCCGGCTCGCCCGGCACGTCCGGTAGCCGCGCTGCAGACTGTGACGCTGCGCAGCCAGGCCCCGACCGCTGTCGGCGGCAGCATTGGCACCGGCTGGGCCCGCAAGGCCGCCGACCGCTTCGTCGCCGGCGAGGCCGTCTCGCGCGCCACCATCGTCAACGCCGCGGCCGCCCTGGGGCTGTCGCTGGCCGACCTCAAGGCGCAGCGTTCCGCCCACCTTGCCACCCTGGCCACCGTGGCCGCCTGATCCGGGAGATGACCATGACCCACCGCCACACCGAGCAAGACACCCACCTGCCCCGCTGGGCCTACCGCCTGCTGGCCCTGGCCGCCGCCGTCATCGGGCTGGCCTGCAGCGCCGTCACCGCGCAGTTCTTCGTCCTGGGCCTGGAGCGCACCGAGAGCGACAGCCTGGCGCGCGAGGCGCTGATTGCCGCCGGCGTGCTGATGATCGTGGTCGAGCTGGCCGCCTTTGGCATGGCCGCCCTGCTGCCGCGCGAGCGCCTCAAGGCCCTGCGCACCCGCCTGATCTGGACCGGCGTCGCGCTGGTGGCCTTCGAGGTCGCCACGCTCTACGCCGTCCAGGTCACGCTGGTGAAAAGCGCCGATGCGGTGCACCAGGGCGCGAGCAGCCGCATCGCTCACCTCGAGGCCTCGATCGCGCAGAACCGCCAGGCCGCTGCCGCCCTGGTGGCCACCGGTGCCCGCAGCGGCGAGAGCCAGTACGCCAGCAGCCGCGCCCACGGCGCCCAGGCCCTGCGCGAGGCCGCGCGCATCGAGCAGCGCAACGCCGAGCTGTCGGCCGAGCT
This sequence comes from Malikia granosa, assembly GCF_002980595.1. Lineage (GTDB taxonomy): Bacteria > Pseudomonadota > Gammaproteobacteria > Burkholderiales > Burkholderiaceae_C > Malikia > Malikia granosa. The sequence goes on along the minus strand of NZ_PVLQ01000042.1, from coordinate 6,141 downwards.
GTCTCGGCTGCAGGCTGGCCAGCGCCCCACCCTTACCACCATCCTGGGCCAGGACGGCATGGTCTGGTACTCGGTCGCGCGCGGCGTGCTGATCGTCGGCATGGGCCTGGTGATGTTCGCCGCAGCGGGCGCCCTGCTGCGCGCGGGCCGTTCGGTGACGGCGGCTGGATCGGTCATGACCCCGCTGGGCAGCGCGACGGCGCCGGCGATGGCTGCGGCCAAGCCCCGCACCGGCTACGCTCACGGTATCCAGGCCGCTCCGGCAGGCTTGCCCACCGCCCTGCCGTCGACCACGCGCCGCTGGCTGTCCGCCGGCGTGCCGCTGGCGGCCATCCCTGCCGCCGCCTTTGCCGCCCCGACCGTGACGGTCTCGGCACCCGTGACGACAGCCGCCCAGGGCGCGGCCAACGCGACTGTGACGGCGCCGTCGCAACGCCCACCGGAGCAAGACGCGACGGTGGAGGCACCAGCGACTGTGACGACCGCGTCACGCTCCAAGCGCCAGACCGCGCCGCGCAAGCGCGTCACGGTCGAAGTCGGCAGCAAGCGCGACTCGGGTGTCGGCGAGCTGGATGGTCACCGCTACCGGCGCATCGTCGCCAGCGTGCGCGCCGGCCGGCTCACGCCCAGCGTGCGCGCGATCCAGCGCTCGGAAGGCGGCGGCACCGTCACCGTGCGCGGCTACCTGCAGCAGATGGAGCGCGACGGCGTGATCGAGCGCCAGGGCCGGGGCTACGCCTTGCGCGGGGCGCCGGTCGATCCGCGCCAGATGGCCCTGATCGGGGGTGCCGCATGACGCCGGCCGACCAACGCCTGATCGCCGACCAGGTGCAGCGCGCCTCCTTTATCACCGACGCGCTGTACGACCTGCTGCGGGCCGCCAACGGCGAGCGGATCTCGACCACCTCGGTCCTGACCCTGATCGAACCCATGCGCGACGGCCTGCACAACGCCTGCGACCAGCTCGACCGGGCCAGGCGGGGCAAGCCCTTGTCCTGAGCTTCAGGCGCCGGCAGCCGGCGCTTCGGTCACATAGGGCAGGAAGGTCACGACTTCCTCGCCCAGCCAGTCGTTGATCATGGCCAGGCGCTGCTGCAGCGGCTCGATCTCGCTGGCATGGAAGATCTTGGCCGCCTCGGTGATGCTGCCGAAGCCGCCGCTGTTCTGCGGCACGATGCCCATCAGCTGCGGCGGGATGCGGTGTGCGGCCAGCACGTCGTCGCGGCTGACGTTCTTGATGCCGATGAACTCGTCGCGCGCGGCCACCTCGGACACCGGGATCACCTGCACGCCGTCCTTCTTGCCGCCAGGGCTGTAGAGGAACAGGTTGCGGAAGTTGCCCGGGCCCTTGCTGTTCTTGAGCGCTTCGCGGATGTTGTCCACGTCAGCCTGCTGCTGTTGCGCGTCGCTGATGTACAGGATGAAGCCCGCGTGGCTGCCGTTGTTGTAGTAGCGCCGGCGGAACAGCGTGGCCGACTCGTTGAGCCAGGCCGACTGCAGCGCGGCCAGGTACTCGGGCAGGCCGTAGACCTCCTGGTTGATGTCGTGCTCGCGCAGGTGGTGCAGGCTGCCGGGCGTGAACTCGTGCTCCTGCGTGCTCTGGACGAACCAGTAGCGCTCGAGCGCATCGCCGCCGCGGCGCACGTACTTGGCCAGCGCGTGGCGCAGCTGCATGGCGCCGCCCAGCAGGTTGCGCGGGCGCTCCAGGTAGGCATTGCCGAACACCAGGTAGTCCAGCGCCCAGGCGGAAAACGTCTCGCGGTTCAGCCAGCGGTGCGGCACGAAGCGGCTGGCCAGCAGGTTGCGCTTGAAGTAGAGCGCGCTGGCGTGGTGGGTGCTGGCCCGGAAGGTCTTGGCCAGGCCGCTGGGGTCGACCGGCGGCTCGTACCAGCGGCCGTTGGTCCAGCACTCCAGGTAGTCGAGGATGTCGCGCCCGTCGAGCACGGGCACCGGGTCGCCGAAGGTGAAGGCCGCGCCCTGGGTGGCAGGCGGCGCCATGGGCAGCAGGGTCTCGGGCCCATCGGCGGGTGTTTCGGTAGGGGTGGTCATGTCAGTCGTAGATCTCGATGAAGGATTGGTTGCTGCTGGTCTGGCCCTCGAGGGGCTCGTTGACCAGCGCGTTCATGCAGGCCCAGGCCAGGTCGGCGTGGCCGGTCTCGGCGCTGCGCCCGGCGCTGAAGGTGACGGCGTTGCCGCTGGCGGTCAGGGTCTTCTTGATCGCCAGGAATGAGTGCGCCAGGTCGACCCAGCTGCTGTCGAACTGCAGCCGGGCCTTGCCGATGACCGAGCGCGCCTTGAGCACCAGCTGCGTCTTGCTGTCCAGGCTGTAGTTGATGCCCCTGGCCGTCGGGAAGAACTTGGTCACCAGCTGGTACACGCCCTGGCCGATGCCGGTGGTGTCGATGCCGATGTAGGCCACGTTGTAGCGCTGCGTCACCTTGCGAATGGCCTCGGCCTGGCCCTCGAAGTCCATGCCCTTGAACTGGTGCCGCTCCAGCACCCGGAACGCGCCCTTGTCGCCCAGCGGCGGGGCCAACACCACCAGGCCGGCCGAGTCGCCCGTGTGGCTGGGGTCGTAACCGACCCAGACCGGCAGGAAGCCGTAGGGCCGCTGGCTGAACGGCTTGACGTCGTCCCAGGCGTCCCAGCTGTCGACCATGCACTTCTGCAGCTCGGCCAGTGGGAAGATGGAGTGCGAGTCGTCGATGAACTCGCACATCAGCAGGTTCGCGAACTCCTCGGGGTTGTATTCGAGCTTGAGCTCGTCCAGGTCGAACAGGTCGCAGCCGCCGCGCTCGGCGTCGTAGATCGTGACGATGTTGCGCCAGATCCGGTCCTCGGCCACATGGCCATCGGCCAGCCGGTCGTGCGTCAGGTCGAACTGCGCACGCTCGGCCTTGGGCCGCTTCTTGTTGAAGCGCTCGCCGGACCAGAGCGAGTGGGCCTCGTGCTGGATGCTGCTGGGCGTGCTGAAGTAGGTCTTGCGCCACTGCTTGTGCATGGCCATGCCCGACGCGACCTTGTTGAGCACCTCGAACGCGTGGGTCCAGAAGAACTCGTCGAAGTAGAAGTTGCCGTGGTAGCCCTGCGCGGTGCGCGCGTTGGTGCCCAGGAAATAGAGGTGCGCCCCGTTGGCCAGCACGATCGGATCGCCCGACAGCTCGACGCCGCAGGCCTCGTGCGCGAAGCCGATGATGTACTGCTTGAAGATGTGCGCCTGCGCCTTGCTGGCCGACAAAAAGATTTGGTTGCGCCCGGTGGTGATCGCGTCGATCAGCGCCTCGCGGGCGAAGTACCAGGTCGCGCCGATCTGGCGCGACTTCAGGATCATGCGGGTGCGCTGCTGGCTCTCGCGCCACCAGCGCTGCTGGTAGCCGAACAGCGAATCGCGGAAGGCGCTCTCGAGCTGCTCGACCTGGTCCTCGCTGAAGAAGTTCTTGTCCTCGCGCCGGCTGCGCTTGGGGCCGGCGTTGCGGCGCTCGATGTTGGGGTTGAGCTCCTTCTCCTTGCCGGTCTGCTCGTAGTTGCGCACCCGGGCCAGTCGCTCGACCTGGCGGCCCAGCAGGTCGATTTCCTTGAAGTCGGTGCCGGTCTTGGCATCCTTGGCGATCAGCTGCACCAGGCGCGACTCGAGCGCGCCCTCGACGCGCTGGATCGGAGCCGCCTTGTCCCACTGCTCGGCCTCCTTCCAGCCGTGCAGCGTGGTGCGCGGGATCTTCAGCAGCTCGCCGATGTCCGTCAGACGCCAGCCCTGCCAGTAGAGGTCGCGCGCGCGCCGCCGGCTGTCGGCCTGCTGGGCCATGGCGGGGGCCTCCTCGGTATCGAAGGGGGGCGAATCGTCGTCGTGGTCTGACATGGGAACCGATGTTCCCCGGTGCCGCGCGCGCGCGAAACCACGGTCATTTGTACCGATCGCCCCTACAAATGCCGGACGTTGAGCCGCGCGAGAAGCCTGGGCACCATGGCTGGAACTCAACTTCTGCAGCCCAGCCCCATGTCCACCAAGAGCAAGATTTTCCGCGTCGCCACCGAAGGCGCGACCACCGACGGCCGCGCCATCAGCCGCGAGTGGATCACCCAGATGGCCAAGAACTTCAACCCGCAGAAGTACGGCGCCCGCATCTGGCTCGAGCACCTGCGCGGCATTGGCCCCGACAGCACCTTCCGCGCCTACGGCGACGTGCTGTCCGTGGAAGCGCGCGAAGTCGAGGATGGCAAGCTCGGTCTGTTCGCGCAGATCCAGCCCCTGCCCGAGCTGGTCGACCTGATCAAGCGGGGCCAGAAGATCTACACCTCGATCGAGGTCAACCCGAAATTCGCCGACACCGGCGAGGCCTACCTGACCGGTCTGGCCGTCACCGACAGCCCGGCCAGCCTGGGCACCGAGGTACTGACCTTCGCGGCCCAGAAGCCCGACGCCAGCCCGTTCCAGAGCCGCAAGTCCTCGCCAGGCGCACTGTTCACCGCGGCGATCGAAACCCAGATCGAGCTCGAGGACAAGGCCGACGACAGCGCCGGCCTGGTCAAGGCCTTCGGCGACAAGCTCAAGGGCATCGTCAGCCAGTTCACTGGCAAGGCCAGCAGCGACGACGCCCGCTTCGCCCAGGTCGCCGAAGCGCTGGGCAACATCGCCGCCGCCGTCACCGACCAGATCAAGGGTCTGGTGCCCAGCAGCCAGTTCGCCGCGCTCAAGACCGAGCACGACAAGCTGCAGGCCGACTTCAACGCGCTGCAGGCCAAGCTCGCCGGCACCCAGGACCCGCAGTACAGCGGTACCCGCCCGCCGGCCACTGGCACCGGCACCCAGATCAAGACCGACTGCTGATCCAGGCAGCCTTTCACCCCTCACAGGAAGCCCCTCATGCGCAACGAAACCCGCTCGGCGTTCAACGCCTTCATGCAGACCCTGGCCAGCCTCAACGGCGTGCCGTCCGCTTCCGCCAAGTTCGCGGTCAGCCCCTCGATCCAGCAGAAACTCGAGAGCCGCATCCAGGAGTCCAGCGACTTCCTGCAGCGCATCAACCTGGTCGGCGTGACCGAGCAGCAGGGCGAAAAGCTCGGTCTCGGCATCGGCGGCCCGATCGCCAGCCGCACCAACACCGACGCCTCCGACCGCGCCACCAGCGACCCCACCTCGCTCGACGGCATCGGCTACACCTGCAAGCAGACCAACTACGACACCCACATCAGCTACAGCAAGCTGGATGCCTGGGCCAAGTTCCCCGACTTCCAGACCCGCATCCGCGACCTGATCGTGCGCCGCATGGCCCTCGACCGCATCATGATCGGCTTCAACGGCACCTCGGCGGCGGCGGCCACCAACAAGGCCACCAACCCGCTGCTGCAAGACGTCAACATCGGCTGGATCCAGCAGTACAAGACCAACAGCCCGGCTCGCGTGCTGACCGGCGGCGCCACCGCTGGCCAGGTCAAGGTCGGCGCGACGGGCGACTACAAGACCCTGGACGCCCTGGTCTACGACACCGTCAACAACCTGGTCGACCCCTGGTACCGCGAAGACACCGCGCTGGTCTGCCTCCTGAGCCGTGACCTGCTGGCCGACAAGTATTTCCCCCTGGTCAACAACGCCAACCTGGCCCCGAGCGAGCAGATGGCGGCCGACCTGGTCATCAGCCAGAAACGCGTCGGCGGTCTGCAGGCGGTGCGCGTGCCGTTCATCCCGAACAACACGATCATGGTGACCACCCTCGACAACCTGTCGATCTACTACCAGGACGGCGCGCGCCGCCGCACCGTGGTCGACAACGCCAAGCGCGACCGGGTCGAGAACTACGAGTCCAGCAACGACGCCTATGTGGTCGAGGACTACGGCCGCGGCTGCGTGATCACCAACATCGCGCAGGTCTGACCATGGCCATGACCCCCGCCCGCGCCCACATGCTGGCCATGACCGCAGCCAGCCTGTCCGCCGACGACTCGGGCGCCAACGCGCTCGATCCGGCGCAGACCAGCGCCTACGAGCTGATGCAGGCCCAGCTCTACGAGCACCGCCGCGCGCTCAAGGCCATCCAGTCCATCGAGCGCAAGGTCGAGGCCAAGCGCGACTACCTGCCGCTGTACTGGCCCTGGGTCGACGGCGTGCTGGCCGGTGGACAGGGTGCGCGGCTTTGTTGTATTAAT
>NZ_PVLQ01000041.1 GCF_002980595.1 Malikia granosa | reverse complement strand
GACACCTTGAAATCACTCCTGTCGCGCCGCACGGTGCTGCGCTCGGCCGGTGCCGCCGGCGTGCTGGGCCTGGCAGGCCTCGCCGGCCACCGGACGGTGGCCGCTGCCGGACCGCTGCGCGACCTGAAGCTGGCCTGGAACGCCAACGCGATCTGCCTGTCGGCCGCGCCGGTGGCGCTGCAGCGCGGCATCTTCGAGAAGCACGGGCTCAAGGTCGAGCTGGTCAACTTCTCGGGCTCCACCGACCAGCTGCTCGAGACCATCGCCACCGGCAAGGCCGATGCCGCGCTGGGCATGGTGCACCGCTGGATCAAGCCGCTCGAAGCCGGGCTCGATGTCAAGCTGGTCGGCGCCAGCCACGGCGGCTGCGTGCGCATGGTGGGTTACGCACCGGCGGGCACCACCTCGCTCAAGGCGCTCAAGGGCAAGACGATTGCGGTGTCCGACCTCAACAGCCCGGGCAAGAATTTCTTCTCGGTGCTGCTGGTCAAGGCCGGGCTGGACCCGGAGCGCGACGTGAGCTGGCGCCAGTTTCCGGCCGACATGCTGGGCCTGGCGCTGGAGAAAGGCGAAGCCCACGCCATCGCCGATGCCGACCCGAACCTGCTGTTCATCGAGCGCCGCACCAAGGGCATCGTCGACCTCGCGACCAACCTGTCGGGCGAATACGCGGCCAAGACCTGCTGCGTGCTGGGAGCCGGCGGCCAGCTGGTGCGCCAGGACAAGGCCCTGGTGGCGTCGCTGGTGCGGGCGATCAACGAGGCCTCGGACTTCATCTCGGACAACCCGAACGAGACCGCCCGGATCTTCCAGCCCTACACCAAGGCCTCGCTGGAGGATGTGCGCTATGTGCTGGGCACCCTGACGCACCGCAACCACCCGACGGGCCTGAACCTGCAAAAGGAAGTCGAGTTCTATGCGCGCGACTTCAAGCTGGTCAATGTGCTCAAGCCCTCGACCGATCCGGCCCGCTTTGCCAAGCATGTCGTGGTCGACGTGCTGGCCTGAGCGATTGCCGGCCCGCCCCATTCAATAGGGAGTTCCTGTCATGAGCCAACTCGAGTCCGTGCTCGACCAGGGGGCAAGCCTGCCCCGGCCACCCCAATTCCAGCCCGCCGCGCGCCCCGGACCGGCGCGCAAGGACATCGTTCGCACCGAACGACCAGCGACCTTGCCAGCCCCCGCCCCGGGGCAGGTCTGGCTCAGCGGCCTGCTGGCCGCACTGGCCTGGACGCTGCTGGCACTGCTGACGCAGGCCTGGCCGAACGCACCAGTGGGTTTCAACGACTGGGCCTACACCGAGGAGTTCGCCTGGCTGGCCTGGGGCATCGCGGGCGCACTGGCGCTGCTGGCCCTGTTGCCCGGCCCGCTGTCGCCGCTGCGCGAGCGCCTGCGCCCGACCGGCCCCTGGCTGGTGGCATTGGCGCTCGGGCTGGCCGCCTGGGAGCTGTTCACCGCCAAGACGGCCACCCTGCCGGCGCCGTTTTTCGCGCCGCCGCAGAGCCTGATCGAAGTCTTCGTCTCGGACTGGCCACGGCTGCTCGACAGCGCCTACAACTCGATCAAGCTGCTGCTGGTCGGCATCGGCATTGGCGCGGTCACTGGCTTCGCGGTCGGCGTGCTGATCGGCTGGTCGCGCAGCGCCAACTACTGGATCCACCCGGTGTTGCGGGTGCTGGGCCCGGTGCCGACCACGGCGCTGCTGCCGATTTCGTTCTACTTCTTCCCGTCGAGCTGGTCGACCGCCATCTTCCTGATCGCGCTCGGCACCGCCTTCCCGGTCGCCATCCTGACCTGGTCGGGCGTCGCCAACGTGAACAAGAACTACTACGACGTGGCGCGCACCATGGGGGCTTCGCCCTGGTTCCTGGTGCTGCGGGTGGCGATACCGGCTTCCTTGCCGCAGGTCTTCGTCGGCCTGTTCATGGGGCTCGGCGCGGCCTTTTCCACCCTGGTCGTGGCGGAGATGCTGGGCGTGAAGTCCGGCCTCGGCTGGTATCTGACCTGGGCCCAGGGCTGGGCCAGCTATCCCAATATGTATGGCGCCCTGCTGGTGATGGCGCTGCTGTTCTCCGGCGTGATCTCGCTGCTGTTCCTGCTGCGTGACCGCCTGCTGTCGTGGCAGAAAGGAACCGTGAAATGGTGAACCTGGCTACCCCCGTGCATCAGCCGGCCGTCAACGCAGCCCAGGCGCCAGGCGCCCGGATCGAGGTCAACCAGGTCAGCCACTGGTTCGATGGACCGGCCGGACATCTGCAGGTGATCGATGAACTGGAGCTGGCCATCGAGCCCGGCGAGTTCGTGGCGCTGCTGGGCCCGAGCGGCTGCGGCAAGTCCACGCTGCTGCGCCTGGTGGCGGGCCTGGACCAGGCCACCACGGGCGAGCTCAGGCATGACGGCCAGGCCATCGCCGAGCCCGACCCGTCGCGCATCCTGGTGTTCCAGGACCCGACCCTGTTTCCCTGGCGCACGGTGTGGGACAACGTGGCACTGGGCCTGCAGGCGCGCGGCGTGCTGAAGGCCGAACGGGAGCGGGTGGACCAGGCCCTGCGGCTGGTCGGCTTGCAGGACTTTGCCAAGGCGTTCCCGCATCAGCTGTCCGGCGGCATGGCGCAACGCGCCGCGCTGGCGCGCGCGCTGGTGAACGACCCGAGCCTGCTGATCCTGGACGAACCGCTGGGCAAGCTCGACTCGCTGACCAGGCTGTCGATGCAGACCGAACTGGTCGACCTGTGGCAGCGCAGCGGCTTCTCGGCCCTGCTGGTGACCCATGATGTCGAGGAGGCGCTGTTCCTGGCGCAGCGCGTCATCGTGCTGTCGGACCGGCCGGCACGCATCCACAAGGTGCTGCACAACGACCTGCCCTACCCGCGGCATCGGGGCGATCCGCGCCTGGCCGAATTGCGCCATGAAGCCCTGACCGCGCTCGGGCTGGATGCCAGCTGGTGAACCTGGGGCCCGACGCCATCAATGCCCTGCTGTGGCTGCTGCATCAGGCACAGCAGGCAGGGTGGCAATGGCTGGATGCCTGGGGGCTGACGCAGCCGCTGCACGGCCAGCCCGGCTGGCCCTTCGCCCACCGTCTGGCCGCCGAATACCTGCTCACTGAACCCGGCCAGTCGCGCCGTCTGCTGCTGGCGCTGGCGTCGCTGCTGCTGCTGGCCTTGCTCGGCGCACTGGCCTGGCGCTGGCGGCGCGCGCGCGGCTGGCTGGCCGGCGTGGCACTCGTGCTGCTGCTGGTGACGCCCTGGCCCGACTGGCGGCTGCTGGTCCGGCCCACGGTGCCGACCGCCTTCCATCAAAGTCCGAACGGCTTCAACGCCACCAGCATCGTGCGGGGTCAACGGCTCTACCTGGCGCATTGCCAGCGTTGCCATGGCGCGGATGGCCGGGGCGAAGGCCCCGATGCGCCCGGGCTGACGATGTGGCCGCCCACGCTCAACGGCTCCCTGCTGTGGAAGCGGCTCGATGGCGAACTGTTCTGGCGCATCCGCCATGGCCTGCAGGACCGGCATGGACAAAGCACCATGCCGGCCAGCCCGCTCGGCGACCAGCAGATCTGGGACCTGCTGGATTTCGTGCGCGCCCAGGCCGCGGGCCAGTCCTTGCGCCAGACCGGTGGCTGGATGCACCCCGTTCCCGTGCCCGATGTCACCATCGACTGCCAGCAAGGCAGCCGGCGACTGAGCAGCCTGCGCGGCCAGCGGCTGCGGCTGGTGCTCACGGGCGGTCCGGGACCGGGCGCGACGGAAGATCCGCGCCTGTTTTCAGTCGCCGTGGGCCAGGACGCGGCCGGCCTCGACTGCCAGGCCGACAGCGAGGAGCTGGCGCCAGCCCTGGCCCTCTTGCTCGGCGTGCAGCCGCAGGAACTGCCGGGTCACCAGCTCATCGCCGACAAGTTCGGCTGGCTGCGCGTGCGCGGCCAGCCAGGGGATGCGCAATGGTCCGAGGACGATCTGGTATGCCGGACCTCGGGCCAGCCGGTACCGATGTCGAACCCGATCAATCCGGTCCAGGCCCAGACCGTTCCGGCCGATGGCCTCGACGCCATCATTCGCCGCATCGACAGTGAACCGGTCCGTTCGCAGCGCGGGGGCTTTCCGCATTGAAGCCGTGCGCAATCGGCATGCTCAAAACGCATGTTGAAAGCCGTTTTTCTTCGTTGGAATTCAATCGCGCGGCTTTTATTGTCTAGCCGACAGCCCGATCCATTTCAGCTGGTGCCCTTGTCCCCTGCTTCATGAAAGTTGCCCATGTCCACCGTTATCTCTTCCACCCTGCCAGCCAGCCTGCATGCCTTGCTCAATGCGCCGCCCAAACGCCAGGACTGGTTCGATGAGCCTATCCCTGTGCGCTCGATCGAAGAGGAACGCCAATACCGGCGCGAACAATTGGCCATTTCGTTTCGCCTGTTTGCCCAGCATGGCTTGAACGTGGGGCTGGCGGGCCATATCACCGCGCGCGATCCCGAATGGCATGACCATTTCTGGGTCAATCCGCTGGGGGTCAATTTCTCGCAGATCCGCGTCTCCGACCTGCTGCTGGTGAACGCGCAAGGCGAGATCGTGCTCGGCAAGGGACCGCTGAACCGCGCCGCCTTTGCCATCCACGCCGCCTTGCATGAAGCCCGGCCCGACATCGTGGCCGCGGCCCACACCCATTCCACCTACGGCAAGGCCTGGTCGACCCTGGGCCGCCTGCTGGACCCGCTGACCCAGGACTCCTGCGCCTTCTACCAGGATCACGCCCTGTTCGACGACTTCACTGGCGTGGTGCTGGAGACCGACGAGGGCTTCCGGATTGCCCAGGCGCTGGGCCAGCGCAAGGCCGTGATCCTGCAGAACCACGGCATCCTGACCGCCGGGCCTTCGGTGGCGGCTGCCGCCTGGTGGTATATCGCGCTGGAAAACATCTGCCAGACCCAGCTACTGGCCGAAGCCGCGGGCCAGCCGATCCCGATCCCGCACGAGGTCGCCGCCCGTACCCATGGCCAGATCGGCGGCCCTGGCGGGGCGGAATACACCTTCAGGAGCCTGGCGGAAATCCTGGTGCGCGACCAGCCCGAGGTGCTGCAATGAACGCGCCGCTCAACTGGGGCGAACTGGCCAGCAGCCTGGCGGCGGACTTTGCCCAGCGGGCAGCCAAGCATGATCTGGAAGGCAGTTTTCCGTTCCAGAACTTCACCGACCTGCATCGCGCGGGACTGCTGACCCTGGCTGCACCGGCCGAACTGGGCGGACAGAACGCCACGCTGGCGCAGCTCGGCGAGGTGATCGGCGCCATCGGCCATGGCGACCCGGCCACCGCGCTGGTGCTGATCATGCAATATGTCCAGCACCGTTCGCTCGGGCGCGCGGACAAGCGCTGGCCGCGTGACCTGGCACAGCGCGTGGTGCGCGAGGCGGCGGAGAAAGGCGCGCTCATCAACGCGCTGCGGGTCGAGCCCGACCTGGGCACGCCGGCGCGCGGCGGCCTGCCCGCCACCACGGCCCGCCTGACGCCAGAGGGCTGGCGCCTGAACGGGCACAAGGTGTATTCGACCGGTGTCCCGGTGCTGCAGTGGTATGCGGTCTGGGTGCGCACCGACGAGACGCCGCCCCGGGTCGGCACCTTGCTGGTGCCGGCCGGCCTGCCCGGCACGCGCATCGTCGAGACCTGGGACCACCTGGGCCTGCGCGCCAGCGGCAGTCACGACGTGATCTTCGAGGAGGTGCTGGTGCCGCTGGGCCATGAGGTCGACCTGCGCCAGCCACAGGACTGGGGCGCTGGCGACCCGCAGCTGCAGGCCGAAATGACCGTGCTGATGGGCGCGCTCTACACCGGGGTGGCGCGCGCCGGGCGGGACTGGCTGCTGGGATTCCTGCGCGAACGCAAGCCGTCGGCGCTGGGGGCCTCGCTGGCCACGCTGCCGCGGGTGCAGGAGGCGGTCGGCCGCATCGAGGGGCTGCTGCTGGCCAACGACCGGCTGCTGCGCGGGCTGGCGCGGGACATCGATGCGGGCCTTGAGGTCGCTGGCAGCGACAGTGCCCTGATCAAGAGCCTGGTGACCAACCAGGCCGTGCAAGCGGTGGAAATCGCCCAGTCGCTCAGCAGCAACCACGGGCTGGCGCGCCGCAATCCGCTCGAGCGCCACTGGCGCGACGTGCTGTGCGGTCGCATCCACACGCCGCAGGACGACAGCGTCTGGGTGGCGGCGGGACGACGCGCGCTGGGCGTCTGAAGCCGAGAAGCCCTCCATGCGCCACCCCGATACCCCCGCCCGGCCCCTGGTGCTGCTCAACCAGCTGGGCCAGGGACAACTGCCTGACATGGCTGGCGTGCAGGTCATCGACGATGACCAGACCCCCGCCTGGCTGCGGTCACAGGACGCCGAGGTGCTGCTCACCGGGCCGCGCAACGGCTGGAAGACCGCCCCGCAACAGACCCCCGAAGGCTGGCCTGGCCGCCTGCGCTGGGTGCACCTGGCCTCGGCCGGGATCGACTTCTTTCCGCCCTGGCTGTTCGACGTGGCCCAGGTCAGCTGTTCGCGTGGCGTGGCGGCCGATCCGATCGCCGAATATGTGCTGTCGGCCATGCTGGAGCAGGTCAAGCAGTTGCATAGCCGGCAAGTCAGGCATGGGAGGATGATCTGGAGCAGGGAATTCGACCGCGCAGTGGCCAGGCCCTTGGGCACGCTCAAGGGTCAAACCCTGGGCTTGCTGGGCTACGGCGCGATCGGACAGGCGATCGCGCGCCGGGCGCTGGCCTTCGACATGCGCATCCTGGCGCTGCGGCGCTCCGGCCAGCGCATCGACGCCGAGGGCGTGACCAGCGTGGCGTCGCTGCGGGAACTGCTCGCGAACTCGGACCATCTGGTGCTGGCCTTGCCGCTCACGGCCGAGACGCGCCACCTCATCGATGCCGAGGCCTTGTCCCACGCCAAACCGGGCCTGCATCTGATCAACATTGCCCGGGGCGCGCTGCTGGACCACGACGCCCTGCGCGCGGCACTCGATAGTGGCGCGCTGGCTGCTGCGACCCTGGATGTCACCGAACCCGAGCCACCGCCGCAAGGGCACTGGCTCTACCAGCACCCGCGCGTGCGCCTGACGCCCCATATCTCCTGGTCCGCCAGCGACGGGCCGGCAGCAACGGCCTTGAAGTTCCAGCACAACCTGGTGCGTTACCTGAAGGGGGACGCCCTGATCGATCGGGTGGACCCGTCGAAAGGCTACTGACCCATTGACCTGCCTCCCGCCATCCATCAACGAAAGGAAACCCATCCATGCAACGCCGTCGCTTCAGCCAGATTCTGGCCTCCTCCCTTGCCGCGCCAGCCCTGCTGGGCCCCTCCCTGGCGCAGTCGCAGCAGCGCGTGCTGTTGCGCGCCGGCGATCAAAAGGGCGGCCTGCAGGCCCTGCTCGATGCGGCCGGTGAACTGAAGAACCTGCCCTACGACATCAAATGGTCGGAGTTCCCGGCCGCGGCTCCGCTGGCAGAAGCGCTCAACGCCGACGCGGTGGACTTCGGCATCATCGGCGATGCCCCCTTGCTGTTCACCCTCGCGGCCGGAAGCCGGGTCAAGGCCTTTGCCGCCAGCCGATCCGACGCCTATGGCACGGCCATCCTGGTGCAGCCGGACTCCCCCTTGAAGAGCGCGGCCGACCTCAAGGGCAAGCGCGTTGCCACCAACCGCGGCTCGATCGGCCATTACGTGACGCTCAAGGCACTGGATGCGGTCGGGCTGAGCGCCGACGACATCCAACTGCGCTTCATTCCGCCGGCCGAGGCCAAGCTGGCCCTGACGCAAGGCTCGGTCGACGCCTGGGCGACCTGGGACCCCTACACCGCGCTGGCCGAAACCAGCAAGCATGCGCGCGTGCTGGTATCGGGACGCGGGCTTTGGACCGGGCTGAGTTACCTGGCCGCCACCGAATCGGCGCTGCGCGACAAGCGTGCCACCTTGCAGGACTTCAAGGACCGGGTGGCCAGAGCCCAGGTCTGGTCCTACCAGAACCCGGACTCGTTCAGCGCCACGCTGGCGCGCATCATCGGCATTCCCGAAGAGGCAGCCAAGCTCCAGTTCGTGCGTCGCGCCACGCACTGGGTCAGCATCGATGAACAGGTGGTGGCCGATCAGCAGCGCACCGCCGACTTCTACCTCAAGGCCGGCCTGCTCAAGCAACGCCTGCAGGTCAGCAACACCTTCGATGCCGGCTTCAGGAACAAGGCCTGAGGAAGAGCCGCCTGGCGGCGGCCCTCCCCGACTGATTTGATAATGGGCAACGAAGAACCCGTTCGACCGCACCTGACTTCCGATTCATTCAACCACAGCACCACACCATGACCCAAGACACCCAGCCAGCACTCGCCTCCGATGCCCTGAACCGGCTGTTCCGTGACGCCCGCACCGTGCACGCCTTCCAGCCCGTACCGGTGTCGGACGAAACGATCCGCCAGCTCTACGAGCTGCTCAAGTGGGGACCGACCGCCTTCAATGCCCAGCCCGCGCGCTACCTGTTCCTGCGCAGCCCGGAGGCCAAGGCACGCCTGCGACCCGCGCTGTCGGCAGGCAATGTGGCACAGACCGAGGCCGCCGCGGTCACGGTGATCGTGGCGCAGGACAGCCGCTTCTACGAGCACCTGCCGCAGCAGTTCCCGGCCTACGACGCCAAGCCCCTGTTCGAGGGCAATGCCGCCCTGGCCGAGGCGACGGCGTTTCGCAACAGCAGCCTGCAGGGGGCCTACCTGATCCTGGCCGCGCGTTCGCTCGGCCTCGACAGCGGAGCGCAGTCGGGCTTCGATCCCGGCAAGGTGAACGCCGAATTCTTCCCCGATGGCCGCTACCAGGTCAACTTCATCATCAACCTGGGCGTGGCCGATCCGGCGGGCATTCACCCGCGCGGCCCGCGCCTGGACTTCGACCAGGTGGCGCAGATCCTGTGATGGGAAGTCCGGGGCCGGCCGCGAGCGCGGGGCCCCGGCTACTGCTCCCGCCGCGGAGCTGATCAGGCCGCATCCGGGCAAGGCAAGGGATGACGCCGGCTGAGGAGGGCCAGCGACAGGAACAGCGGCACGAAGACCAGGAACACCATCTGGAGCCCGATCCACTGGCCCAGAGTGCCGCCCAGCAGGCCGCCGACCAGGCTTCCGGCCGGTCCGGCCAGCGCGCTGAAGCCGGCCACCCGGCCATGGCCCAGCCGCGCACCGACGCGCGAGAACTGCGTCAGGTTGTGGATCTGCAGCAGCCCCAGGCCCAGTCCCAGCATGGCGCCGCCACCCCAGAGCCAGACCGGGCGGGCCGCGAAAGCCAGGGTCAAGGCAGCCAGCACGACCAGCAAGGCACCCAGTGACAAGGCCTGGCAGCCCAGCCGGCCGACCCAGCCCCCGAGCAAAAAGAGGGCGAACACGAAGGCGGCGCCCTGCACCGCGACCAGCGAACCGGCGCCCGCCGCCGGCAAGCCAAGCGACTGCACGGCGATCACCACGATGTAGAAGGCGTAGTACATGTTCAGGGCCTGGATGGCCCCTTCGTGCCAGGCCAGCCGACGGGCCAGCGGATCGGCCAGCACGCCGCGCAGCACCTCGCCCATGCCGGCGTCCTGCCACCCTTCATCCCTGCGTGGCGCGCGGTACTGGGACAGCACCAGGGGCGAAAGTCCGATCGTGACGAAGAACATCGCCGCGATCAGCCAGTAGCTGCCGGCATGACCGAGCACCTGCACCACGACCGCGGCCAGCAGCGGACCGATCAGAAACATGCCCGACATATGGGTCCCCCGGTACCAGCCGGCGCGCGCCTCGCCCATGCGCTCCAGCGCCGCCATGAAGACGGTGTTCAGCGAAACGAAGCGCGCCGGCATGACCAGGCTGACCAGCGCGGTCATGAACAGCAGGAACAGGCTGCTGGGCAGCAGCGGCAGCAACAGGTAGAGCAGGCCGGCGATCAGGCTGCCCGCCATGAACAGGCGGGTGGGTCCGTAACGCTCGACCAGCACGCCCATCGGCAGGCTGCTGAACAGGAGGCCCAGGCTTTGCGCCGCCGCGATCGAGCCCAGCACCCAGCCCTGGGCCCCCAGGTGCAGGGCATAGAGCGTGGTCGTGACCTTGGCCAGTCCGACGCTGACACCCATGAACAGGGACAGCAGGGCAAAGGTGAGCAGGAAGCGGTGGCGTTCCAGCCAGGCGGTCATCGGGTGGTCATAGCAAGGGCCACTACGCTCCGGAGTGATGGATGGGATCGCATGGGGTTCAGGCCGCCTTCGCTGCGGCAGCGGCGTAGCGGCTCTGCGGGCGCTCGAGTCCCAGGTTCTCGCGCAGGGTGCGGCCCTCGTACGCGGTGCGGAACAGCCCGCGCTTTTGCAGCTCCGGGATCACCAGCTCGACGAAGTCGTCCAGCGAGGCCGGCAGCACCGGCGGCATCACGTTGAAGCCGTCGGCGGCGCCATTCTCGAACCATTCCTGCATCTGGTCGGCGATGGTCTGCGGCGTGCCGACCACGACCCAGTGGCCGCGCGCGCCGGCCAGGTACTCGTAGAGCTGGCGCACCGTGTAGCGTTCGCGGCGCGCGAGCTCGAGCACCACATGGGCGCGGCTGTTGATGCCCTTGGGCGGCGCGGGGATGTAGGGCGGCGGGGCGTCCAGGTCCCAGCGGCTCAGGTCCTCGCCGGGCCAGAACGGCGCCAGCGTCGCCAGGCCCACCGAGGGATGAATCAGCGCCTGCAGCTCGGCCCACTTGGCCTGCGCCTCTTCCTCGGTGCGGCCGACCACCGGCGAGATGCCAGGCAGCACCAGCAGCTGCTCGGGGCGGCGGCCGTATTTCGCCAGCCGGCCCTTGACGTCGCGGTAGAAGGCCTGCGCCTCGGCCAGGCTGGTCCAGGCGGTGAAGATGGCCTCGGCGCTGGCGGCGGCCAGCTCCTTGCCGTCCTCGGACGAGCCGGACTGCACGATCACCGGATAGCCCTGCGGCGGGCGCTCGAGGTTCAGCGGTCCCTTGACCTTCAGGTGCTTGCCGATGTGGTTGAGCGGATGCAGCCGGTCGGGGTCGAAATAGACGCCCGACTCGCGGTCGCGGATGAAGGCATCGTCGTCGAAGCTGTCCCACAGGCCCTTGACCACGTCAACGAACTCGTGCGCGCGCTCGTAGCGCGTGGCCGGGTCCGGGTGCGTATCAAAGCCGAAGTTGCCGTGCACGCCCTCGGCGCTGGTCGTGACCACGTTCCAGGCCGCCCTGCCCTTGCTGATGTGGTCGAGCGAGGCGAACTTGCGCGCCAGCAGGTAGGGGTCCTCGTAGGTGGTCGATGCGGTCGCGACGAAGCCGATGTGCTTCGTGACCGCCGACAGCGCGGCCCAGAGCGTGACCGGCTCGAAATACGACAGCCGGCCCTGGCGGCTGAGCGATTCGCGGTCGCCCTGGTGCCAGATGCCCGGGCTGTCGGCGACGAAGACCTGGTCGAACAGGCCGCGCTCAGCGGTCTTGGCGAGCTCGATGTAGTGGTCGATGTTGACGCCAGCATCGGGCTGCGAGCCTGGATGGCGCCAGGCCGCGATGTGGTGGCCGGTGGCCATGATGAAGGCGCCCAGGCGCAGCTTGCGTTGTGCCATCCTGTTTCTCCTGCGTTGTCGGAATTCAGAACGCCTGCTCGGCGGTGAAGGTGATGCGGTGCAGCTTGCGATGCGCCGGGAAGAAGTCGCCGACCGCGTAATGCTGGGTCGAGCGGTTGTCCCACACCGCCAGCGTGCCGTCCTGCCAGCGCAGGCGAGCCTGGAATTCGGGCACCTTGGCCAGGTCGAACAGCTGCGCCAGCAGCGCATCGCTCTGCGCGCGCGGCAGGCCCTTGATGTGACTGGTGAAGGTCGGGTTGACGTAGAGGATCTTCTTGCCAGTGATCGGGTGCACGCGCACCACCGGATGCTCGACCGGCGGGTACTTGGCGCGCGCCTCGCGCAGCTGCTCGCCGGTCGCGTCCTGGCGCAGCAGGTATTCGGTCCAGCCGCTGATCTCCCAGCTGTGCACCGCAGTCAGCGTCTCGAGGTAGGCCTGCAGCTCAGGCTTCAGGCTCGCGTAGGCACGGGTCAGGCTGGCCCAGATCGTGTCGCCGCCACTGGGCGGAATCACCTGCGCGTAGAGGCTGGTGCCGACCGGCGGGTTGTCGCGCCAGGTGATGTCGGCATGCCAGTTGTTGGCCGCCTTGGGGCGCTCGGCCGTGCTCTCGACGACCTCGATCGCCGGCTGGTCCGCCAGGCGCGGGAAGAAGGCCTTGACCTCGGCGACATTGCCGAAGATCTGGGTGAACTCGACCTGCTGCGCGGGCGTGAGCTGCTGGTCGCGGAAAAAGATCACTTCATGCTCGGCCAGTGCGCGGCGCAGCTCGGACTGCGTCGTCGCGTCGAGCGGCCGGCTCAGGTCCAGGCCGTGGATCACGGCGCCGATGGTCGGGGTATAGGGCTCGACCACGAAGCGGGTGTAGGGGGCGGCGAGATCGTTGAGCTTGGACATGCGGGTTCTCCTTGGGCGTTGGATGGAATCGGGAACTTCAATTTAATTGCCTGCAGCCTCGGCACGGACGAATAAATTCGCATATGGATATTCAGCCGCCTGACATCCAGGAACTCATAAGCAAACAGGCAAAACATTTCCGAATTCCGATATCCGTCTTTATTCCTTTTGCTTCCCGTTCGGCGCCAATAGAGTCGATCTGACATCGACAGCCATCGAACTGGAGCAATCAAATGAAATACTGGAAACGCATCTGGGCGGCAGCGCTGGCGCTGAGCCTGCTTCCCCTGGCCTCCGTGCAGGCACAGGCCCCCGAGCCGCTCAAGGTCATACGCATCGGCGTGGCCACCGGCGGCGTCGGCAGCAACCCGATCCGCCACGGCGGAACCACGACCGCCTTGGCCTACAGCGACGGCCTGCTCGAGGAGGAGTTCAGGAAGGACGGGGTCAAGGTGGAATGGCAGTTCTTCAAGGGCGCCGGCCCGGCCGTCAACGAGGCGCTGGTCAACCGGCAGCTCGACTTCGCCTGGCAGGGTGACCTGCCGTCGATCGTGCATCGCTCCAACGGCGTCAAGACCCGCATCATCCTGGGCAGCGGCGTGCGCACCGGCCTCTACCTAGGCGTCGCGCCGGACTCGGACATCAGGCGGCTGGAAGACCTCAAGGGCCGGCGGGTCGCCCTGTTCAAGGGCACCAACCTGCATCTGGCCGCGGTACGCGCGCTGGCCGACAAGGGCATCAAGGAGCGCGATGTCAAGTTCGTCAACCTGGACCTGGCGGCGGGACGGACCGCGCTGGTCAACCGGGACGTCGATGCGGTGTTCGACTACGTGGGCCTGTTCGATCTGCGCGACAAGGGCCTGGCCAAGGTGGTCTGGTCGGCGGCGCAGGACTCCTACCAGTACACCCGCCAGACGGCCTTGCTGGTGGCCGACGATTTCGCCCGTCGGCATCCTGCTGCGGTGCAGCGGGTGGTGACCGCGATCGTGAAGGCGGCACACCGCTATTCCGACGAGAACCGGCGCGCCGAACTGTTCGAGAAATGGGGCAAGGCCGAATACCCGGACAAGGTCTGGCGCGAGGACTTCATCGGCCAGCCGCTGCGCGTGCGCCAGTCGCCGCTGCTCGATCCCTTCCTGGTCGAGCGCTACCGGGACTCGGCGCGCGAGAGCCTGGAGCTCAAGCTGATCCGCAGCGCACCCGAGATCGACAGCTGGTTTGATCGCAGCTTCCTGAACGCCTCGCTGAAGGAGCTCAAGCTGGAGCAGTACTGGCCGGCCTACGCGGCCGACGGCAATCTGCTGTCGCGCTGAGCGGGCTGACGCTGGCAGTGACCTCGGCCGATAGAAGATTTCCGCGCATCCATATCGGTTTTTGTTCGTTCTTCAAATACCTGGCAAGCCTTAGATTCCTCTCATTCATTACCAATTCATCTGAAAGATCACCATGAACCGTGAACGACAGAATGGCAGGAGGCCGCGATGGCAGCCCGGGATCTCGCGCTGAACCGGACTGGACAGCCACAGGCCGAGGCCGGCCGCGTGGCCGCGGCTCAGCCGGCCGGACTCCGGATCAGCCGGATCGCGCAGGACTGGCTGCTGCCCTGGCTGTTTCCGCTCGCCCTGCTGCTGCTGTGGCAGCTGTCGGCGCTGCAGGGCTGGGCACCCGAGCAGGTGCTGCCGCCGCCGGGCGCGGTCTACGACAGCTTCGCGGCCCTGCTGGCCAGCGGCGAACTGTGGGACCACCTGCAGGTCAGCCTGGTACGCGTGTTCTCGGGCTTTGGCATCGGGCTGTCGGCCGGCCTGCTGCTGGGCGGCGCCATGGGCCTGTCGCCCACCTTGCGCGACTACCTGTTCCCGCTGTTCAAGGCCTTCAGCCAGGTGCCCACCCTGGGCTGGCTGCCGCTGCTGATGCTGCTGGTCGGCATCGACGAGGAGCTCAAGTTCCTGCTGATCGCCAAGGCCGCCCTGGTGCCGGTGACGATCAATACCTGCCAGGGCGTGCAGGGCGTGCCCAACCGCTACATCGAAGTGGCCCGGGTCTACGGCTTCACCCGCTGGCAGCTGCTGAGCCGGGTGGTGTTTCCGGCCGCGACCGCGCCGGTCTGGAACGGGGTCCGCTATGGCCTGACCCATGCCTGGCTAGCGCTGGTGGTGGTCGAACTGCTGGCCTCGTCGGAGGGCATCGGCTACCTGATCGTCTACGGCCGCCAGCTGTTCCAGCTCGACCTGGTGCTGGCTGCCGTGGTCGCGGTCGGCATCCTGGGCCTGCTGCTCGACAAGCTGCTGGCCCGCACCGAAGCCTGGCTGCTGCGCTGGCGCAAGCCGGGCCTGTAAGGGGGAAACCATGGCCAATTCCGATCGAAAAGTCATCATCCCGCGGCGCCTGCGGGGCTGGGTGCTGCCGCTGGCCCTGCTGGCCTGCTGGTACTGGGCAGTGGCCTCGGGCTGGTCGAGCTCGCCGCTGCTGGTGTCGCCGCTGGCCGTGTGGCAGCGCGCCGTCGCACAAGTCGGCAGCGGCGAGCTCTGGGACGCGCTGTCGGCCAGCCTGTGGCGCAACGCCTGGGGCCTTGCCATCGGCGCCAGCGCCGGGCTGCTGTTCGGCGCCCTGCTGGGCGGGTCGCGCGGCTTCGACCGCCTGCTCGGCCCCTCCTTCCACACCCTCAAGCAGATCTCGCTGTTCGCCTGGATTCCGATGCTGTCGATGTGGTTCGGCCTCGGCGAGGCGGCCAAGATCGCCTTCATCGCGCTGGCAGCCTTCTTCCCGGTGGTACTCAACACCTACGAGGGCCTGCGCAGCGTGCCGCGCGAGTACCTGGAAGTGGCGCGGGTCCACGAGTTCAGCCTCTGGCAAACGCTGAGCCGGGTGATCGTGCCGGCCGCCGCACCCTCGCTGTTCACCGGCCTGCAGCTGTCGCTGATCTACACCTGGCTCGCCACCCTGGGCGCGGAATACCTGCTGTCCTCGGGCCGGGGCATAGGCAACACGCTGATCGACGGCCGCGAACAGTTTCAGATGGACCTGGTGCTGTTCGGCGTGGTCGTGATCGGCCTGGTCGGATTCGCGCTCAATGCGCTGGCCAGCCAGCTGGAGCGGCGCCTGCTGGCCTGGCGCGACCGCACGGTGGCGCAGTACTGAATTGCTGGAGAGAGAACCATGGCACATGCCGCAACCCTGAGCCTGCGGGCTCTGCACAAGCAGTACGAGGTCAAGGGCCAGGCCCTGCCGGTGCTGCAGGACATCAACCTGACGATCGCGCCGGGCGAGTTCGTCAGCATCGTCGGCTCGAGCGGCTGCGGCAAGTCGACGCTGCTGCGCCTGCTGATCGGGCTCGAGGGCGACTACCAGGGCGAGATCCTGCTCGACGGCCAGCGCATTGCCGGCACCAGCCTGCAGCGCGGCATCGTGTTCCAGGAGCACCGCCTGTTCCCCTGGCTGACGGTCGAGAAGAACGTCGCGCTGGGCCTGCTCAATGCCCAGCAGAGCGAGGCCGACAAGCGCCGGGCGGTGCAGGAACATATCGAGCTGGTCGGCCTCAAGGGCTTCGAGAGCGCCTACCCGCACCAGCTCTCGGGCGGCATGTCGCAGCGGGTGGCGATCGCGCGCGCGCTGGTCAACCGGCCCGAGATCCTGCTGCTCGACGAGCCCTTCGGCGCGCTCGACGCGATGACGCGCGCCCATCTGCAGCAGGAGCTGCAGCGCATCTGGCAGCAGGAGGGCATCACGATGATCCTGGTGACCCACGATGTCGAGGAAGCCGTCTACCTGGGCGACCGGGTGGTCGTGATGGAGCCGCGCCCGGGCCGCATCCGCCGCATCGTGCCGGTCGAGCTCGCGCACCCGCGCGACCGCTCCAGCCCAGGCTTTGGCCAGATCAAGGACCAGGTGCTCGGCGAATTCGCCGAGCATGGCGCCGAACTCGCCGCGCCGGCCTGGCGGCCCGATGCCGCACCACGTCCCCTCTCCAGCTGGCAGTTCGCCATCTGACCCCCCCCATGAAGATTCGACCGACTACCCCCATGAGCCCGTCTGCATTGAAACCCTCCACCCGGCTGCGCCGCCGCCTGCTGCTCGGCCTGGCCAGCGTCGCACTGGCCTCGCCGCTGGCGCTGCAGGCGCAGACCGCCAGCCAGCTCATCCGCATCGGCGCACCCGATTTCGGCGTCGCCGGCAAGCCGTCGCCAGGTGGCGGCCTGCTCGCGATCGTGCACCACAACAAGTGGCTGGAGGAGGAGTTCGCCAAGGACGGCGTCAAGATCGAATGGAACTTCTTCCGCGGCGCAGGGCCCGCGGTGGCCGAGGCGCTGGCGGCCAAGCAGCTCGACCTGGTGTCGCTGGGCGACCTGGCCTCGGTGCTGCACAAGTCGCGCGGCCTGCCGACCCGCTTCCTGTTGCCGGCCGGCCGCGACAGCAACAGCTACCTGGCGACCGCGCCCGGCGTCGAGATCAAGAGCTGGGCCGACCTCAAGGGCAAGAAGGTCGCGGTGCTCAAGGGCACGGCCTACCAGCGGCCCTTCGACAACCTACTGGCCAGCGCGGGGCTGGGCGAAAAGGATCTCAAGCTCATCAACATGGACTGGCCGGGTTCTAAGGCCGCCGTGGTCGCCGGCCAGGTCGATGCCACCTTCGGCGGGGCCGACCTGTTCATCCTCAAGGACAAGGGCGTCTCCATCCCCTTGAGCACCAAGGGCCGCGGGCCCGGCTTCACGATTTCCTCGGGCCTGCTGGCGACCGAGGACTTCGTGCAGAACCAGCCCCAGCTGACCCAGCGCGTGGTCAGGCAACTGGTGCGCGCGGCGCACTGGGCCTCGCAGGAGAGCAACCGCGAGGCGCTGATCAAGCTCTACAGCGACAACAGCGGCAGTCCGCAAGCCGTGTTCCGCAACGACCTCGAAGGCGAGAACCTCAACGCCCGCTACTCGCCGCTGGTCGACGAGGACTTCATCGCCAACTACCAGGGCGTGCTCGACGACGGCCTCAAGCTCGGCCTGGTGCGCAAGGGCTTCGAGGTCAGGAACTGGTTCGAGCCCAGATTCGTGCAGCAAGCGCTCAAGGAGCTCAAGCTCGAGCAGCAATGGAAGGCGCGTGACGCCCAGGGCAAGGTGAAGTGATCATGAGTCAGAACCCGTCCCCCAACATCATCTTCATCCTGGCCGACGACCTCGGCTGGGCCGACCTCGGCGTCTACGGCCAGACCGATTTCGCGACCCCGCATCTCGACGCCCTCGCCGCCCAGGGCGTGCGCTTCACCCAGGCCTATTCCAACTCGGCGGTCTGCTCGGCGACCCGCTTCGCGCTGATCACGGGACGCTACCAGTACCACCTGCGCGGCGGGCTCGAGGAGCCGCTGGTGCGCACCGCCCACAAGTACGGCCTGCCGCCCGAGCACCCGACGCTGCCCTCGCTGCTGCGCGACGCCGGCTACGAGACCGCGCTGATCGGCAAATGGCACCTCGGGTCACTGCCGACCTTCGGCCCGCTCAAGAGCGGCTACCAGCATTTCTTCGGCAACTACGGCGGCGCGATCGACTATTTCACGCACAAGCCCGGCGTCGGCGAGGCGGTGCCGCGCGACCTCTACGAGGGCGAGGTCCCGGTCGAGCGTGTCGGCTACTACACCCAGCTGCTGGCCAACGAGGCCTCGAGCTGGATCGGCCAGCGCAGCGCGGACAAGCCCTTCTTCCTGTCGCTGCATTTCACGGCGCCGCACTGGCCCTGGGTCGGCCCCGAGGACGAGGCCGTCTCGCGCGGCCTGACCGACCTGTTCCACTACGACGGCGGCAACCTCCAGACCTATGGCCGCATGGTGCAATCGCTCGACGCGGCGGTCGGCCAGGTGCTGCAGGCGCTCGAGCAGCAGGGACTGAGCGAGAACACCATCGTCGTCTTCAGCAGCGACAACGGCGGCGAGCGCTTCGCCAAGACCTGGCCGTTCACGGGACAGAAGACCGAGCTGCTCGAGGGCGGCATCCGGGTGCCGACGCTGCTGCGCTGGCCGGCGCGCCTGCGGCCCCAGGTCAGCGAGCAGGTCACAATCAGCATGGACTGGCTGCCGACGCTGCTGGCCGCCGCTGGCGTGGCGCCCGACCCGGCCTACCCGCCCGATGGCGAGAACATCCTGCCGGTGCTCGAAGGCCAGGCACCCGTGCACCCGCGCCAGCTCTACTGGCGCTACAAGGCGCAGCGCCAGCGCGCGGTGCGCGATGGCGACTGGAAATACCTCAAGATCAACGACAACGAATTCCTGTTCGACGTCGCGCTCGACACGCTCGAGCGCGCCAACCTCAAGCACCAGCATCCCGAGGTGATCGAGCGGCTGCGCGCGCAATGGCTGGCCTGGAGCGCCCAGTTCCATCCGATCACCGACGAGGTCATGACGCATGGCGTGACGCCCGACATCCAGGCCGACCGCTATGCCCCCGAGCGCGCGACGCGGGAACGGATCTGAGCCATGGCCGAAATCCCGACCGTCGTCATCGTTCCGGGCTGGCGCGACTCCGGACCGGGGCACTGGCAGACCCTGTGGACCGAGCAGCTGCCCCGGGTCAGGCGCGTGGTGCAGGACAACTGGGTCTCGCCGCTGCGGCGGGCCTGGGTCGAGCGCCTGGGCGAGACCATTGCCGACATCGAGGGGCCGGTGGTGCTGGCCGCACACAGCCTGGGCTGCATCACCACCGTGCATCTGCCGCACGAGGCAGCGGCGCGCATCCAGGGCGCGCTGCTGGTCGCGCCGGCCGACCCGGAGCGCCGCGGCGTGCTGGCCGACTTCGCCCCCGTGCCCTACCAGGCCCTGCCCTATCGCAGCATCGTGGTCGCCAGCAGCAACGACCCCTTCTGCCCGGCACGCCTGGCCGGCGCCTATGCGCGGGCCTGGGGCAGCGAGTTCGTGCGCCTGCAGAATGCCGGCCATGTCAACGTCGACAGCGGCCATGGCGACTGGCCGCTCGGACTGGCGCTGCTGCAGTCGCTGGCGGGACTGACCAGCCGCTGGACTGGAGAGCAGCCGGCCGGCCACTGAGCCAACGGCCTCAGGCCTTGAAGGCGGCCGTCTCGCCAGGGCGGCGCAGCATCTTGTTGACCTCGTCCTGGTGCAGCTCCTCGCTGACGATCATCTCGCGGGCATATTCCTCCAGCAGCACGGAATGGCCCTCGGCGATCTGCAGCAGCTCGTAGTAGGCGGCCAGGGCGCTCCTCTCGTGCGCGAGGCTCTCGCGCAGGATGTCGCCGATGTCGTGCTGCTCGGTTTCGAGCAGGGGGCCGATCTTCAGCGACGGATGGCCGCCGAGCAACGTGACCAGCTCGCCGGCCTTGTGGGCATGGGCCAGGCTCTCGTCGGCATTGCCCTTGAGCCAGGACACGATGGGAATCCGGTTGTAGCCATACACCATGAGCGAGTAGTGGGTGTACTTCACCACTCCCGCGAGTTCGAGTTCCATGATGCGGTTGAGGGCATCGATGGCGGCACGGGTTTTCAGTTCGTCCATGGTGCTTTCCTTTCCTGGGTTGAAACGCGTCACGAAGCCGATCCATT
This sequence comes from Malikia granosa, assembly GCF_002980595.1. Classification (GTDB taxonomy): domain Bacteria; phylum Pseudomonadota; class Gammaproteobacteria; order Burkholderiales; family Burkholderiaceae_C; genus Malikia; species Malikia granosa. The sequence goes on along the minus strand of NZ_PVLQ01000041.1, from coordinate 15,015 downwards.
CTCGGCGGTTTCACCGGCCCTGTCATCTGCGCGGCGGCAGGAGGGCCAGCCGGGATTTCTCCCGGATCACCGATCGGGTCAGGGCGCGTCCGGCCGCCATGATTTTTTCTATCGCAGCGATTGAATGATTGCAAGCGAGAATCATTCACGCTCCTCGCTCGAGCCGGGTTTCGTGGCTATAGTAGCCACAGCTGATGCAGCCCCTGTATCTGCCAGGGCCCTGCCAAGCGGGTCAGACATCAGCTTGGACCCACCGGTTAACGCAAGGAGAAAGAGATGGAAAACAAGGACGCAAGTTCTGCTGGCCAATGCCCCGTCATGCACGGCGGCGCCACCTCGGCCAGCATGACCCACATGGACTGGTGGCCCAAGGCCCTGAGCCTCGACATCCTGCACCAGCACGACAGCAAGACCAACCCGCTGCCCGGCTTCAGCTACCGCGAGGCAGTCCGGCAGCTCGACGTCGCCGCGCTGAAAAAAGACCTGACCGCGCTGATGACCGACAGCCAGCCCTGGTGGCCGGCTGACTGGGGCCATTACGGCGGCCTGATGATCCGCATGGCCTGGCACGCCGCCGGCACCTACCGCATCGCCGACGGCCGGGGCGGTGCCGGCACCGGCAACCAGCGCTTCGCCCCGCTCAACTCCTGGCCCGACAACGGCAACCTCGACAAGGCGCGCCGCCTGCTGTGGCCGATCAAGAAGAAGTACGGCAACAAGCTCTCATGGGCCGACCTGATCATCCTGGCCGGCAACGTCGCCTACGAGTCGATGGGCTTCAAGACCTTCGGCTTCTCCTTCGGCCGCGAGGACATCTGGCACCCCGAGAAGGACATCTACTGGGGCTCGGAGAAGGAATGGCTGGCCAAGAGCGGCGGCGAGGGCAGCCGCTACTCGGGCGAGCGCGAACTGGAGAACCCGCTGGCCGCCGTGATGATGGGCCTGATCTACGTCAACCCCGAAGGCGTCGACGGCCAGCCCGACCCGCTCAAGACCGCGCGCGACATGCGCGTGACCTTCTCCCGCATGGCGATGAATGACGAGGAGACCGTGGCGCTGACCGCCGGCGGCCACACGGTCGGCAAGGCGCACGGCAATGGCAACGCCGCCAAGCTCGGGCCGGCCCCGGAAGGCGCCGACCTCGAGGAACAGGGCCTGGGCTGGATCAACCACGACAGCCGTGGCATCGGCCGCGACACCGTGACCAGCGGCGTCGAGGGCGCCTGGACCACCAATCCCACGCAATGGGACAACGGCTATTTCGAGATGCTGCTGAAGCACGACTGGGAGCTCACCAAGAGCCCGGCCGGCGCCTGGCAGTACCAGCCAGTCAACATCAAGCCGCAAGACATGCCGGCCGACGTGGAAGACCCGGCCATCCGCCGCATGCCGGTGATGACCGATGCCGACATGGCCTTGAAGGTCGACCCCGACTACCGCAAGATCTCCGAGCGCTTCGCGGCCGACCCGGCCTACTTCGACCAGGTGTTCGCGCGCGCCTGGTTCAAGCTGACCCACCGCGACCTGGGTCCGAAGAGCCGCTACATCGGCCCCGAAGTCCCGGCCGAGGACCTGATCTGGCAGGACCCGGTGCCCGCCGGCAAGCAGGACTACGACGTCGCCGCCGTCAAGGCCCGCATCGCCGCTGCCGGCTTGTCGGTCAGCGACCTGGTCAGCACCGCCTGGGACAGCGCGCGCACCTTCCGCGGCTCCGACAAGCGCGGCGGCGCCAATGGCGCGCGCATCCGCCTGGCACCGCAGAAGGACTGGGCCGGCAACGAGCCCGAGCGCCTGGCCCGGGTGCTGGCGGTCTACGAGCCGATCGCGGCTGACACTGGCGCCAGCGTGGCCGACGTGATCGTGCTGGGCGGCAACCTCGGCATCGAGCAGGCGGCCCGGGCCGCCGGCATCGAGGTCAGCGTGCCCTTCGCGCCGGGCCGCGGCGACGCCAGCCAGGCGCAGACCGATGTCGAGTCGTTCGCGGTGCTCGAGCCGCTGGCCGACGGCTTCCGCAACTGGCTGAAAACACATTACGCCGTCAAGCCCGAGGAGCTGCTGCTCGACCGCGCCCAGCTGATGCGACTGACCGCGGCCGAGATGACGGCGCTGGTCGGCGGCCTGCGCGTGCTCGGTGCCAACCACGGCGGCAGCCAGCACGGCGTCTTCACCGACCGGGTCGGCGCGCTGAGCAACGACTTCTTCGTCAACCTGACCGACATGGCCTACAGCTGGAAGCCGACCGGGCGCAACAGCTATGCCATCGTCGACCGGGCCACTGGCGCCACCAAGTGGACCGCGACCCGGGTCGACCTGGTGTTCGGCTCCAACTCCATCCTGCGCGCCTATGCCGAGGTCTATGCCCAGGACGACAACCGCGACAAGTTCGTGCAGGACTTCGTCGCGGCCTGGACCAAGGTCATGAACGCGGACCGCTTCGACCTGGCCTGAGCCCGGCCCACCCTCCGCCGGACTGAACTGGCCACGAGCCGCTGCGGCGGCTTGCCACAATTCAGGCCGGCGGAGGGCTTTTGCTTATCTGTTTTTCGCATAAGAAAAAAAGAATAAAGTCGTTTGAGAATGTAAGACTGGCCGGCAAAATCCTGGATCCTGCCAATACCGGAGCAAGATCCATGAAGACCACCCTGCGCACTGCCCTGGCTGCCGTCGCCCTCGCCGCCAGCACCCTGGCCTCGGCCCAGACCAGCCTGCTCAACGTCTCCTATGACGTCTCGCGCGAGTTCTACAAGGACGTCAACGCCGCCTTCGTCGCCCATTACAAGAAGACGACCGGCAAGGACATCAAGGTCGACCAGTCCCATGCCGGCTCGAGCGCCCAGGCGCGCGCGGTGGCCGACGGCCTGGATGCCGACGTGGTGACGATGAACACCACCACCGACGTCGATTTCCTGGCCGACAAGGGCGTGGTCGCCAAGGACTGGCGCAAGCGCTTCGCGCATGACGCGGCGCCGACCAGCTCGACCATGCTGTTCCTGGTGCGCAACGGCAACCCGAAGAACATCAAGGACTGGGACGACCTGGTCAAGCCCGGCATCCAGGTGGTGCTGGTCAACCCCAAGACCGGCGGCAACGGCCGCATGGCCTATCTGGCGGCCTGGGGCTCGGTGCGCGCCAAGGGCGGCAACGACGCGCAGGCGGCCGACTTCGTCGGCAAGCTGTACAAAAACGTGCCGGTGCTGGCGCGCGGTGGCCGCGACGCGACCGGCATCTTCCTGCAGCGCAACATCGGCGACGTGCTGGTGACCTTCGAGTCCGAGGTGGTGTCGGTCGACCGCGAATTCGGCACCGGCAAGGTCGATGCCATCCACCCCTCGAGCAGCATCGTGGCCGAGAACCCGGTCGCCATCGTCGAGCGCACCGTCAAGAAGAAGAACAGCGCCGCCGAGGCCAAGGCCTACCTCGACTTCCTGTACGGCGACGAGGCGCAGGAGATCGCCGCCAAGCACGCGATCCGTCCGAGCAATACCGCAATCCAGAAGAAGTACGCCAGCACCTTCAAGCCGCTCAAGCTGTTCACGGTCGAGCAGTACTTCGGCTCGCTGGCCGAGGCGCAAAAGGTGCACTTCAACGACGGCGGCCAGTTCGACAAGCTCTACACGGCGGGCAAGTAAATGGCTGCTGGCAAGAAGGTGTTGCCCGGCTTCCAGCTGACGCTGGGCTACACCCTGTTCTACCTGTTCCTGGTCGTGCTGATCCCGCTGTCGGCGCTGCTGTTCAAGACCTTCAGCCTGAGCTGGGACCAGTTCTGGAGCGCGGTGGCCTCGCCGCGCGTGCTGGCCTCGTACCGGCTGACCTTCGGCGCCTCGCTGCTGGCCGCCAGCGTCAACGTGGTCGCCGGCCTGCTGGTGGCCTGGGTGCTGGTGCGCTACCGTTTTCCGGGCAAGAAGCTGGTCGATGCGCTGGTCGACCTGCCGTTCGCGCTGCCGACCGCGGTCGCCGGCATCTCGCTGTCGGCGCTGCTGGCCGGCAACGGCTGGATCGGCCAGTACCTGGAGCCGCATGGCATCCAGCTCGCCTTCAACCCCAACGGCATCGTGATCGCGCTGATCTTCATCGGCCTGCCCTTCGTGGTGCGCACGGTGCAACCGGTGCTCGAAGACGCCGAAAAAGAGCTCGAGGAAGCCGCGACCTGCCTGGGCGCGACGCGCTGGCAGACCTTCCGCCTGGTGATCCTGCCCTCGATCGGACCGGCCTTGCTGACCGGCTTCGCGATGGCGTTCGCGCGCGCGATCGGCGAGTACGGCTCGGTCATCTTCATCGCCGGCAACGTGCCGATGGTGTCCGAGATCACCCCGCTGATCATCATCGGCAAGCTCGAGCAGTACGACTATGCCGGCGCGACCGCAGTGGCCTCGGTCATGCTGCTGTTCGCCTTCGTGCTGCTGCTGGTCATCAACGCGCTGCAGTCCTGGCAGCGCCGCCGCTCGGGAGCCCCGGCATGAGTTCAAGCAAGAAAACCCTCTCGCGCGTGCAGGCCGGCACCACCGAGTCGCCGCTGGTGCGCTATGTCCTGACCGGGCTGGCGCTGGCCTTCATGGCGCTGTTCCTGCTGCTGCCGCTGGCGGCCGTCTTCACCGAGGCGCTGCGCAACGGCTGGGGCGCCTACCTCGAGGCGCTGCAGGACCCCGACGCCTGGTCGGCGATCCGCCTGACCCTGCTGACCGCAGCGGTCGCGGTGCCGCTGAACCTGATCTTCGGCATCGCCGCCGCCTGGGCAATAGCCAAGTACGAGTTCAAGGGCAAGGCCTTCCTGACCACGCTGGTCGACCTGCCGTTCTCGGTCTCGCCGGTGGTCGCGGGCCTGATCTACGTGCTGGTGTTCGGCGCCCAGGGCTGGTTCGGTCCCTGGCTGCAGGCGCACGACATCAAGATCGTATTCGCCGTGCCGGGCATCATCCTGGCGACCGTGTTCGTGACCTTCCCCTTCATCGCGCGCGAGCTGATTCCGCTGATGCAGGCCCAGGGCAACGACGAGGAGCAGGCCGCGATCGTGCTGGGCGCCTCCGGCTGGCAGACCTTCTGGCATGTCACGCTGCCCAACATCAAGTGGGGCCTGATCTACGGCGTGATCCTCTGCAACGCGCGCGCCATGGGCGAGTTCGGCGCGGTCTCGGTGGTCTCGGGCCATATCCGCGGCCAGACCAACACCATGCCGCTGCATGTCGAGATCCTCTACAACGAATACCAGTCGGTCGCGGCCTTCGCGGTCGCCTCGCTGCTGGCGCTGCTGGCGCTGGTGACGCTGGCCATCAAGAGCGCGGTCGAATGGCGCCACGAGCGCGAGCTGAAAGCCGGCGCCGATCTGCCGCCCGAGCGCCCCGCCGCTGGCGCAACGACGCACTGAACCCGGACCGCAAGAGAAGACCCATCATGAGCATCGAAATCCGCAACGTCTCCAAGCAGTTCGGCGACTTCCAGGCCCTGCGCGACATCAACCTGCATATCGACTCGGGCGAGCTGATCGCGCTGCTCGGGCCATCCGGCTGCGGCAAGACCACCTTGCTGCGCATCATCGCCGGACTGGAGTCGGCCGACCAGGGCTCGATACTGTTCAGCGGCGAGGACACCACCGACGTCCATGTGCGCGAGCGCAAGGTCGGCTTCGTGTTCCAGCATTACGCGCTGTTCCGCCACATGACGGTGTTCGAGAACGTCGCCTTCGGCCTGCGCGTCAAGTCGCGCGCGCAGCGCCCGTCCGAGGCGCAGATCAAGGCCAAGGTGCACGAGCTGCTCAGCCTGGTGCAGCTCGACTGGCTGGCCGACCGCTACCCGTCGCAGCTCTCGGGCGGCCAGCGCCAGCGCATCGCCCTGGCCAGGGCGCTGGCGGTCGAGCCCAAGGTGCTGCTGCTCGACGAGCCGTTCGGCGCGCTCGACGCCAAGGTGCGCAAGGAACTGCGCCGCTGGCTGCGCCGGCTGCACGACGAGCTGCATGTGACCAGCATCTTCGTGACCCACGACCAGGAGGAGGCGCTCGAGGTCGCCGACCGCGTGGTGCTGATGAACAAGGGCCAGGTCGAGCAGGCCGGCACGCCGCAGCAGGTCTGGGACCAGCCGGCCAGCCCCTTCGTCTACGGCTTCCTGGGCGATGTCAACCTGTTCCACGGCCGCGCGCACGAGGGCCTGCTGCACCTGGAAGGCGTCTCAATCGTCACGCCCGAGCATGCGGCGGCGCAGGACGCGCAGGCCTATGCCTATGTGCGCCCGCACGACCTCGAGGTCGAGCGCTGGCAGCCGGGTGCGACCGGCATCGTCGCCAAGCTCGAGCGCGCCATCGTGGTCGGACCGATCGCGCGGCTCGAGCTGCAGCCCGAGGACGCCCAGGTGCCCAGCGGCCACGACCCGCTGATCGAGGCCCAGATCCCGGCCGAGCGCTTCCGCGAACTCGCCTTCAAGGAAGGCGAGCGGCTCGTGCTGTCGCCGCGCAAGGCGCGCGTGTTCCTGAAGTAAGCCGGGACCTCAATAGCGCACGATGGTCTGCTCGCTCTTGCGCACGACATCGCCGACCTGGAAGCCGGGGTCCTGGGTGAACTCGTAGTGCTGGCTGTCGCCGTTGGGGTAGGAGACCGTGACCTCCCAGACCTTCTGCGACTTCATGCGCTGCTCGATCTGCTTGCCGGCATAGGCGCCGCCGGCAGCCCCCGCGAGCGTGGCCAGGTCCTTGCCCAGGCCGGCGCCGACCTGGCGCCCGAGCAGCGCGCCCGCCGCGCCACCGGCGATCATGCCGACCGCGCTGCCCTCGCCGGCCCGGTCCACCAACTGGACCGCGCTCACCTTGCCGCAATCCGCGCACAGGGCCTTGGGCTTGAAGGTCTGGGCCGGCGCCACCTTGCCGGCCGACTGCTGGCGCAGCTTGGCATCGGCCAGCGCCTGGTCGTATTCGGCCTTGGCGTCGCGCTTGCACTGCATGCGGCCTGCCGTGTCGGGCTCGTCGGCGCAGAGCTTGAGGTCCGACTTGTAGCGCGACTGCGCCGCCTGGCTGTCGGCGGCATACTGGGCCTTGGGCGTCAGGCTGCCCTCGGGCTGGCCCTCGGCTTGCGCCAGGCCGATGTTGCCGATGGCGAGGGCCGCGATGGCCCAGGAGATCAGTGACTTGTTCATGGGGTTTTCCTTTCCAGTCCAGACAATCGCCAGCGGCCTGGCAGCAGGCCGCACAGCTTGTGGCCGATTGTTGTCCCTGGGACGGGCAAGGTTCATGACCCAGGGACCGAATTTGTAAGGCTGTGTATCGACACTAGCAGCTGAAACACAAACCGTCCATATTCGACCCGCGTGAGCCAGTGATGACCGGGTAGTGGTTTCATTTGCTTACGGGCAGTCGACCGGCATCGCAGACGATCGCTGGTCTCATCACGACTTGGAGGAGCTATCCATGACTCAGCTTGCAAAATCCTCGACCCGGTCTCTGGCTGCCGTATCGGCCGCCACAGTCTTGCTGGCCGCCTGCGGCGGCGGTGGCGGCACCGACGCCTCCACCGGCACGCTGCGACTGGCCGTGACGGATGCCCCGGCCTGCGGCTACGACCATGTCTACGTCACGATCGACTCGGTCAAGGTGCACCAGAGCGCGAGCGCCGGCGAGAACGACCCGGGCTGGTACCGGATCGCACTGCCCGGCATGCCAAAGCGCATCGACCTGCTCGACCTGCGCAACGGCCTGCTCGAGGAGCTGGGCCAGACCGCCCTGCCCGCTGGCCGCTACACCCAGATGCGGCTGCTGCTGACCCCCAACAGCGCCAGCGCGCCCTACGCCAATGCCGTGACCCCGACAGGCAGCGCGCAGACGGCGCTGACGACTCCGAGCGCGCAGCAGTCCGGACTCAAGCTCAATGTGAACATCGATATCGAGGCCGGCAAGCTGGCCGACTTCGTGCTGGACTTCGACGCCTGCAAGTCGGTCGTGACGGCCGGCAGCTCGGGCAAGTACAACCTCAAGCCGGTCATCTCGGTGCTGCCGCGCTTCATCGGGGGCATGGCGGTCGACGGCTATGTCGCCAACAGCTCGCCCTACTCGAGCGTGTCGCTGCAGCTCAATGGCGTGGTGGTGCGCAGCACGGTGCCCGATCCGACCCGGCAGGGCTATTTCTCGCTGCCCTACCTGCCCAGCAGCGGCAGCAACTACGACCTCGTGATCACCGACCCGGGCCGCGGCACCCGGGTGGTCAGCGCCGTTCCGGTCAGCGCGACGGCGATCACCCATGTCAACACGGCCAGCCAGCCCATCCTACTCTCGAACAGCAATTCCCAGACCCTGGTCGCCAGCGCAGCCGCCCTGAATGCGATCCCGGACGCGACGATCTCGGTCCATCAGTCGATCGGTGTCGGCAAGGAAATCGAGCTGGCCAGCCGCCGGGTCGACAGCCTGGACGGCAGCGCCGCGTTCACCCTGGCCACCGATCCGGTACAACTCGCGAGCTATTCGCCTACCCTGGCCCCGCTGTCCTGGCTGCCCGACAACGCCAGCGCGGCGCAGTTCAGCGTGCGCAGCCAAGTGATCGGCAGCCCGCTCCAGTCGCAGCCGGTGGACCTGCGCCTGGGATCGGCCCGCGTCGACTTCAGCTACTGAGGCTGCCCCCCAAGAGGCCCGCAGCACCAGTTCCCGCAGCGCCCGAGATCCGATGTCATCAGCCGCAGTCCTCCAGGTTCGCCGACATCCGCCCGGCCATGCCTACCGCCACTGGCTGATCACGCTGATGGTGGCTGGCCTGCTGCTGCTGACTGGGCTGTACTGGTGGAACTGGCTCTCGTCGGCGCAGCAGCTGCGGCAGGAAACGCTGGAGCAGGCGCAGCGGCGGGCGACGCAGGTCAATAGCGCGGCGTCCGAGGTGATCGCCATGCTGTTCCTCAACATCGAGCTGACGATGCTACAGCTGATCGACCAGTACCGGCAGGACCCTGGCCCCGCCTTCGAGCGGAAGGTCGCGCAGCTCAGGCAGCAGCTGCCGGCCGGGGCGATGCTGCAGGTGGGCGTGATCGGTACCGATGGCGCGCTCGAATACTCGAGCCTGGGGCTCAGGGACAGGGTCGACCTCGGCGACCGCGAGCATTTCAAGGTCCATCTCGATCCCGCACGGGAGCCCTTCTTCATCGGCAAGCCGCTGCGGGGGCGGGTCTCCGGCCAGTGGAGCCTGCCGTTCAGCCATCCGATCCGGCAGGACGGACAGCTCAGGGGCGTGCTGGTGCTGTCGGTATCGCCCGACTACCTCAGGCAGGCGCTGGCCAGGCTGGCCCTGGCCTCGGACGACCTGATCTCGATCTATCGCCAGGATGGCGAGCTGCTGGCGCGCAACCGGGACCCGGCCGACCGGCTGGAGCAGCCCGGGGGTCGCCAGCCGCCCTTCGTCGGCCAGGGCCTGCGCCGCAGCGGCCATTTCTCGGCCGTCGCGCCGTCGGACGGGGTCGAGCGCCTGTTCCAGTGGCAGCGGCTGTCGGAATACCCGGTCACGGTCGTGCTGGGACTGAGCCAGCCGACCCTGCTCCAGCCGATCGAACGCGCCATCGCCCAGGAGCGCTGGCAGGCCCTGCTGGCGACCCTGCTGCTGTGGAGCAGCGCCGGCTGTGCCATCCTGCTGTTGCGCCGCCTGCAGACCCATGTGCAGAAACGCCGATCGATCGAGCACCTGGCGCTGCACGACCCCTTGACCGGGCTGCACAACCGGCATGCCCTGCTCGAGCGCCTGGGCCAGCTGGTGGCTACCAGGAGCCGCCAGCAGGTCCGCTTCGGGCTGCTGTTCTTGGACCTCGACGGCTTCAAGCCGATCAATGACCGCCACGGGCATGCCACCGGCGACGCGGTGCTGCAGGCGATCGCCGGACGGCTCAACGGCTGCGTGCGGCAACAGGACTTTGCCGCGCGCCTGGGCGGCGACGAGTTCGTGCTGGTGCTGCAGGACATCGGATCGAGCAAGGCGGTACAGGCGATGGCGCAGCGCATCCGGACCAGCCTGAGCGAGCCCCTGATGGTCGATGGCCGGCAGATCCGGGTCGGCGCCAGCATCGGCATGGCCTGCTATCCGCAGGACGGCGAGACGCCCGAGGCCCTGCTGGCAGCGGCCGACCAGATGATGTACGAGGTCAAGCGCGGCCAGCAGGCCGCATCAGCCTTGTGAAGGCGGCCACTCCGGGCGGGACGGGCAAGAGCCAGAAAAAAGGCCCGGCATTGCTGCAGGGCCTTGATTTCATTGGGTATTCCTGGTGGGTCCTGACGGGCTCGAACCGCCGACATCTTCCGTGTAAAGGAAGCGCTCTACCAACTGAGCTAAGGACCCGAATGCGGGATGAGGAGATCATCCGGCGCTTCACGCAGTCGTTAACAGCTGCGAATTCTAGCCGCTGTTGGCCGCCTGGCCGGCGCGAGCGGCAAAAAAAGCTGGCGCCGCAGGAATATTCAGCGCGCCTTGGCGCGGATCTCGGGCAGGGCCTTCTTGAGATAGTAGACCATGGACCAGATGGTCAGCACGGCAGCGGCCCAGATCAGCACCCGGCCCCAGGCCTGGGTGTCGATGCCGAACAGCGGCGCCTGGTAGAGCAGGAAGGGAATCGCGACCATCTGCACGCTGGTCTTGAGCTTGCCGACCATGTGCACCGCCACGCTCTTGTTGGCGCCGATCGTCGCCATCCACTCGCGCAGCGCCGAGATCGCGATCTCGCGCCCGATGATGATCAGCGCGACGAAGACATCGGCCCGCCCCAGGTGCACCAGCACCAGCACGCAGGCGCAGACCAGGAACTTGTCGGCCACCGGGTCGAGGAAGGCGCCAAACGACGAGGTCTGGTTGAGCTTGCGCGCCAGGTAGCCGTCGGCCCAGTCGGTCGCAGCGAAAACCACGAACAGCACCGTCGCGATCAGGTTCTGCCGTTGGCTTTCTAGGCCGGGCCAGTAGAACACCGCGACGATCAGCGGGATGGCCGCGATCCGGGCCCAGGTCAGCAGTGTCGGCAGGTTGAAGAACATGCAGGGGATTATGACGGCTGACAGTGACGGTTTTGACCTCGAATGCTCAGTGCAGGGCGCGATAGATCGCGGCAGCCAGTTCGCCCGAGATGCCCTCGACGCTGGCCAGGTCCTCGACGCTGGCGTCGGCCACGCCCTTGAGGCCGCCGAAGCGCTGCAGCAAACGGGCCCGCTTCCTGGGCCCGACGCCCGGAATGTCCTCGAGCTTGCTGCCACCGGTGCGGGTCTTGGCGCGCTGCGCGCGCATGCCGGTGATCGCGAAGCGGTGCGCCTCGTCGCGGATCTGCGCCACCAGCATCAGCGCGGCCGAGTCGGCGCCCAGGTAGACCTTGTCGCGCCCGTCGGCAAACACCAGCTCCTCCAGGCCGACCTTGCGGCCCTCGCCCTTCTCGACCCCGACGATGCGACCCAGGTCGAGCCCGAGCGCCTCGAACACCTCGCGCGCGACGCCGACCTGGCCCTTGCCGCCGTCGATCAGCACGATGTCGGGCAGGCGGGCGCCGCCCTTGGCCGCCGGCTCGGCGCCACCTGACTCGCGCAGCGCCTCGGCCAGCTTGCCGTAGCGCCGCTGCAGCACCTGGCGCATCGCGGCATAGTCGTCGCCCGGCGTGATGCCGTCGATGTTGTAGCGCCGGTACTGGCTGCCCTGCATCTTGTGGCCCTCGAACACGACGCAGGAGGCCACCGTGGCCTCGCCCGCGGTATGCGAGATGTCGAAGCATTCGATGCGCAGGGCCTCGAGCTGGTCCTCGGCCAGGTCGAGCGCCTGGACCAGCGCGCGCGTGCGCGCCTGCTGCGAGCCCTCCTCGGACAGCAGGCGCGCGAGCTGCAGCTCGGCATTCTTCTGCGCCATCTCGAGCCAGGCGCGTCGGTGCTCGCGCGGATGGAACACCGGGTGGATCTTGATGCCGCTCTGCTCGGTCAAGAGCTCCAACAGGCCGGCATCGACCGGGGCGCCGAGCACCAGCACCGGCGGCGGCGCGGCCTGGGTGTAATGCTGGGCGATGAAGGCCTCGAGCACGCGCTGCTCGACCGGGGCAGCGGCTGGCCGGGGCTGGGCGCCAGCATCGCTGCCGGCCTGGCCGCTGTCAGTGCCGTCGGCCTCTTCCTCGGCCGCCAGCGCGGCCAGCAGCGCGCCGTCCTCGACATGGGCCGGAAAATAGGGCCGGTCGCCCAGATGCCGCCCGCCGCGCACCATCGCGAGGTTGACGCAGGCGCGCCCGCCCTGCACCTTGACCGCCAGGATGTCGACATCCTGGTCCGAGACGTTCTCCATCGCCTGCTGGTGCAGCACGCGGGACAGGGCCGTCATCTGGTTGCGCGCCTCGGCCGCCTGCTCGAACTCGAGCCGCTCGGAATGCGCGAGCATCCGGGCCTCGATCTCGGCCAGCACCGACTGGGTCTCGCCGCGCAGGAAGGCGGCGGCCGCGCGCACGTCCTGCGCGTAGTCGGCCGCGCTGACCAGGCCGACGCAGGGGCCCGAGCAGCGCTTGATCTGGGCCAGCAGGCAGGGCCGGCTGCGGTGCTTGAACACCGTGTCCTCGCAGGTGCGCAGGCGGAACACCTTCTGCAGCAGCTCCAGCGTTTCCTTGACCGCCCAGGCGCTCGGGTAGGGGCCGAAGTACTGGTGCTTCTTCTCGACCGCGCCGCGGTAGTAGGACATGCGCGGGTAATGCTCGGGCCGGGCTTCGCCACCCTGTCCGGCTGGCGAGCGCTCGAAGGCCGGGGTCCAGCTGCTGGCGCTCAGGCGCAGGTAGGGGTAGCTCTTGTCGTCGCGGAACAGGATGTTGTAGCGCGGCTGCTGGGTCTTGATCAGGTTGTTCTCGAGCAGCAGCGCCTCGGCCTCGGAGCGCACCACCGTGGTCTCGAGCCGCACGATCTTCGACACCATGTGGCCGATGCGGGTGCCGTCATGGGTCTTCTGGAAATAGCTCGAGACGCGGCGCTTGAGGTCCTTGGCCTTGCCGACATAGAGCAGCTGGCCGTCGGCGTCGAAATAGCGGTAGACGCCCGGCAGGGCCGGCAAGGCGGCGACGGCCTGCAGCAGGGATTCGGGATGGGTGGCGCTCATGGGTGCGAGGGCAGGCGGTTCGCTGACAAGGAAAGGCGCCACTGTAAGACAATCGCGCGGTGAACTGCCAACATCCCCCTGCCCTGACCTGGGACATCTTCTGCCATGTGATCGACAACTGGGGCGATCTGGGCGTCTGCTGGCGGCTGGCGAGCAACCTGGCCGCGCGCGGCCAGCGCGTGCGGCTGTGGGCCGACCAGCCGGAACCTCTGGACTGGATGGCGCCTGGCGCGCGCTCCGGTGCCTGTAGCAGCATCGAGGTGCGACACTGGCCGCGCAGCGACCCGGCCGCGCCGCCGCCCGAGCTGCCGGCCAGCGATGTGCTGGTCGCCGCCTTTGGCTGCGAGATCGCACCTGGCTGGGTCGCCGCGCTGCAGCCCGACAGCGCCCCAGGCGAGCCGCGGCGGGTCTGGCTGAATCTCGAATACCTGAGCGCCGAGCCCTATGTCGAGCGCTGCCACCGACTGGCCTCGCCGGTCATGAGCGGGCCGCTGGCTGGCCGGACCGAATGGTTCTTCTACCCCGGCTTCACGCCCGCGACCGGCGGCCTGCTGCGCGAGCCCGGGCTGATGGCACAGCGCGCGGCCTTCGAGCGCGACGACTGGCTGCGCAGCCAGGGTCTGCCTGATCAGGGCCATGGGCCGCGCGTGACCCTGTTCTGCTACGAACCGGATCATCTGCCGGCGCTGCTGCACGACCCGGCGCTGCAGGGAGCGCACTGGCTGGTCGCGCCGGGACGGCCTGCGGCAGCGCTGGAGCGCGCCTGGGACGGATCGGCAGCGGCGCAGCGCCATCCCTTGCCGCATCTGCCGCAGACCGGGTTCGACCGTCTGCTCTGGGCCAGCGACCTGAACTTGGTGCGTGGCGAGGACTCGCTGGTGCGCGCGCTCTGGGCCGGCCAGGCCCTGGTCTGGCATATCTATCCGCAGCAAGACGACGCGCACCACCTGAAGCTCGAGGCCTTCCTCGACTGGCTCGAGGCACCGCCCTCGCTGCGCGCCTTCCATCGGGTATGGAACGGCGTCGTCGACGCGCCGCTGCCGCCGGTCGAACTGGCCGCCTGGCAGGCCTGCGTGCTGGCGGCCCGGGACCGGCTGCTGCGACAGGATGATCTGGCGACCCAGCTCTTGGGCTTCGTGGCTGAAAAACGGTAAAATCAGGGGCTTTACGCAGATTCCGGTGCAAACCGGATCGTGGCTCAAACAGACCAACGGGCGCAACGCCCACCCGCCGCTCGAACGCGCCGCACAGGCCGGGGCGGCAAATTCCACAGGAAGCACCATGAAAATCGCTCAAGAAATCCGCGCCGGCAACGTGATCATGCACGGCAAGGATCCGATGATCGTCCTGAAGACCGAATACGCCCGTGGCGGCCGCGGCGCTGCGACCGTGCGCATGAAGCTCAAGGGCCTGCTGAGCAATATGGGCACCGAAGTCGTGTTCCGCGCCGACGACAAGATCGACAACGTGATCCTCGACAAGAAGGAGTGCACCTACTCCTACTTCGCCGACCCGATGTATGTCTGCATGGACGCCGACTACAACCAGTACGAAGTCGAAGCCGAGAACATGGGCGACGCGCTGAACTACCTGGAAGACGGCATGGCGCTGGAAGTCGTGTTCTACGACGGCAAGGCGATCTCGGTCGAACTGCCGACCAGCGTCGAGCGCGAAATCACCTGGACCGAGCCGGCCGTCAAGGGCGACACCTCGGGCAAGGTGCTCAAGCCCGCCAAGATCAACACCGGCTTCGAAGTGTCGGTGCCGCTGTTCGTCGCGCAAGGCGACAAGATCGAGATCGACACCCGCACCGGTGAATACCGCAAGCGCGTCTGATCCCATGCTCCAGACCCAGCGGTCGGCGCAGATCAAGAAAAGCTCCCAGGCATAAGCCCGGGAGCTTTTTTTTCGCCCGGCCAAGCACCTGATCTTGCAGGCAGTCGGCCGGCCAGGCTCACTCGACGGCCTTGGTCAT
>NZ_PVLQ01000040.1 GCF_002980595.1 Malikia granosa | reverse complement strand
ATTGATTAATACAACAAAGCCTCGCAGCGGGCCAGATCTCGGGTCCCCGTCCCGGCCGCACGGCCAGCGGCTGCCAGGCCGCCCGGCGGATTCAGCGCCCGCAGGCGGCGGCCCATCCCGGGTGGCCTGGGGCGGGTTCCCCCCGGTTCCGCCATATGAGTCGCAGTGGTATAATTGATAATATGTATTTTCCTATCAATCAGCAAATTAATAATTCGGCCCCGGTCGATGGTGCGCTGACTCGGTGGGACCCGGTCGCGCCGAGCAACGGCGCCGGGATCTGAGGGTGGAGTCGGGTCTGATGAAGAATCAGAGCGTCCTGATTGCCAGCCATTCAATGGCAGATGCGGAACTGGTGCGCGATTTATTGCTCCAGACCTGCGATCGGATCACCATTTCGGCCAATGTCGAAAATCACCTGTCCGATTTTGCCGCCTATTTGCCCGATGTGCTGGTGCTGGCTTTCAAGAGCCTGGCAGATGCCAAGATCTACTATCAGGCCTTGCGCGATTCGAGCCAGGCCGGGCACAGCTACCGGACCGTGCTCCTGTGCTGCAAGGAAGAGCTCAAGGCGGCCTACGACCTCTGTCGGCAGGAGGATTTCGACGATTACGTGCTGTTCTGGCCGATGTCGTTCGATGCCACCCGGCTGTCGATGTCAGTCTTGCAGGCCATGCGCGCGATCCAGGCCTTGCGCCAGGTCCAGGCCAGTCCCCAGACTCCGCCTTTGTCCAAGCCCGCGCCGGCGCCCAAGCCCAAGGCCCGTCCCGATTCCGCCCCCAACAACCTCAAGCGCGATCGGTCGGCGCGGCCCATCGTCATGCTGATCGACGACGAGATCTTCCAGCACAACCTGGTGCGCTATCTGCTGTCCGGAATGGAGTGCGATTTCATATTCGCCTTTTCAGGCACCGAGGCGATTGCCAAGCTCCAATACGTCAAGCCCAGCCTGATCCTGATGGATGTATTGATGCCCGGCATGAATGGGGTTGATCTGACCCGCCATCTGAAATCGACGCCGGACAGGGAGGAAATTCCCATCATCATGGTCACCGGCAATAGCGACAAGGATGTGGTCGAAAAGAGCTTGCAGGCCGGTGCAGCGGATTTCCTGGTCAAGCCGTTCAGCCAGGACATGTTCCTCAAGAAATTGCAGCGTTTCCTGCGCTGAGTCCGGATCGTGACCGGATCGTATTCTTTTACTGGGGTCCGATGCCATGGATTCTGCTTCCAGCCTTGATTGCCCGACCGCCGTTGCTTCCGCCCAGGCCGGGCTGATCCATGCCTTCGACGATAGCCAGGGCATCATCAAGTTCGATCTCGATGGCCATATCCTGGAGGCCAACCCGATCTGGCGCCAGACCATGGGCTACGAGAGCCATGAGCTGGTCGGGCAGCAGCACCGGATGTTCTGCGATCCGGTCCATGCCGCGAGCGAGGAATATCGCTGGCTCTGGGAGTCGCTGCGGGCGGGTCAGGTCCGCGCCGGGCAGTTCCAGTGGATAGCCAAGCAGGGCGGGGCGGTGTGGTGGCAGGCTTCCTACCACCCGGTGCGCGGCAGCGACGGCCGCATCGACCATGTCGTCAAGTTCGCGACCGACATCACCGAGCACAAGAACAACGAGCGGCTGCTGTCGCGCATCCGGCAGGCACTCGAGCTGTCGAGCCAGTCGGCCCAGATCGGCTCCTGGGACTACGAGGTCGCGCAGGACCGGGTCCAGCTGTCGCCCTTCTGTGCCCGGCTGCTCGAGCTCGATCCGGAGCAGCCCTTGACGATCGACAGCCTGCTGGCCAGGCTCGAGCCGCGCGAAGATATCCAGCCCGCCGTCGCACAAGCCCTGCACAGCGGCGAAGGCTGGGACCTGGAGCTGCTCTATTTCCATCCCAGCGGGGAGCCGCGCTGGTTCCGCAGCATCGGCCGGGCCGAGATGTCCGAGGGCGCCTGTGTCCGCCTGGAGGTCATGATGCAGGACATCCACTCCACCAAGCAGCGCGAATTCGAGCTGCTGCACGCACAGCAGATGGCGGAGGCAGCCGTCAGGAGCAAGGACCAGTTTCTCGCGACCGTCAGCCACGAGCTGCGCACGCCGCTCAATGCGATCCTAGGGCTGGGCCAGATCCTGGCGCTCGACCAGCGGCTCGACAGCGATGCGCGCGATTTCGTGCTCGAGATCGTCAATGCCGGCCAGCACCTGCTGTCCCTGGTCAACGATATCCTGGACCTGGCCAAGGTCGACCAGCAGGATATCCAGGTCACGCTGCAGCCGGTGCCCCTGCAGCCGGTGCTGCAGGAGTGCGCGGGCCTGATCCAGCCGGCAGCGCAGGCGCGCGCGATTGCCCTGCAGGTCGCCGATGCCTCTGCCTGCCTGGTGCAGGCGGATCGCATCCGGCTCAAGCAGGCGCTGCTGAACCTGCTGTCGAATGCCGTCAAGTACAACCGCCCGGACGGCCGGATCGAGGTCACGCTCGAGCCGGTCGCGGCGGCCCGGGTCAGGATCCGGGTCGCCGATACCGGGCCGGGCATCGCGGCCGAGCATCTGCCAGCGCTGTTCCAGCCCTTCAACCGGCTCGGGGCCGAGCATTCGACCGTCGAAGGCACCGGCATCGGGCTCAACATCACGCAGAAGCTGGTGCAGAAGATGGGCGGCTCGATCGGGGTCGAGAGCCAGCTCGGCGTCGGCAGCAGCTTCTGGATCGAGTTGGCACTGGTCCAGCAGGCGCTGGCGGCCGATCCGGTCGCTGACCCCGCCCCCGCCATCCCTACCTTACCGGCTGCCGTCACGACCAGCTGTGCCCCCGTCTTGCCGGTCGATGGCCCGGTGCTCGCCAGTCCGCCGCAAGGCCGGCGCATCCTGGTCGCCGAGGACAACCCGGTCAATCGCAAGGTGATCGGCCAGCAGCTCAAGCGCCTGGGCTATGCGCATGACTTTGCCGAGGACGGCGAGGCGGCCCTGTTCCGCTGGCGCGAGCAGGCCTACGACCTGGTGCTGACGGACCTGCAGATGCCGCGCATGGGCGGCTACGAGCTGGCGCAGCAGATCCGCTCCGAGGAGCAGGACGGACACAGCGTGCCCATCATCGTCTTCTCTGCCAATGCCATGGATGCGGCCTGGACCGGCTGGCGCCTGCTGGGCGTGAACGATTTCCTGACCAAGCCGGTCAAGTTCGAGCTGCTGGGCGAAAAGCTGGCCTACTGGCTGTCGGCCGTCCCGCAGTCCGAGTCCGCCGCCCCGGCCCAGGCCGGACGCGGCGGCATGGCGGTGCCCGCGCTGCTCGATCTCTCCGTGCTGGCCGACCTGGTTGGCGATGATCCCGCGACGCTGCGCGAATTCCTGCAGCAGTACCAGCACTCGGCCGAGGCCCTGGTGGCGCAGCTGCAGGATGCCTTCGTGCAGTCCGACTGGCTGGAGCTGGCGCTGGCGGCGCATTCGCTCAAGTCCTCCTCGCGTGCGGTCGGCGCGCTGGCGCTGGGGCAGGTGTGCGAACAGCTCGAGCAGGCTGGCATGCGGGAGCAGGCCGACGAGCTCAGCTACCTGATGCCCGTCTTTGCCTCGGTCTGGCCGCGGCTGAGCCAGGCGCTCGCGACGGCGCTGGCGCGCCGAGCGGACTGAGCGCGCCGTCCTGAGGTGCCGCGGGTGATCGGCGGCCAGCTGGCCTGTCGCCGCAGCGGTCGGGTGCCACCGGGCTGCCGTGGCAGCCAAGACAGCGTCCCGCGTCCTGCGGTCCTGGCCTGTGGTTTCATGCATTACTATCAAAACCTGAAACCTTATTTGGGGTTGTCAGCTACCTTGATCCCACCCTTGCATGAACCCGCTCGCCCATATCCTGATCATCGATGACATCCCGCTCAACCTCGAGGTGCTGGGTTCCAGCCTGGCCCAGGAGTACGATGTCCAGTTCGCCACCTCGGGGCCGCAAGGGCTCAAGCTGGTGCGCCAGCAGGCGCCGGACCTGATCCTGCTCGATGTCATGATGCCCGAGATGGACGGCTACCAGGTGCTGGCAGTGCTGAAAGGCGATCCGGCGACCCGGTCCATTCCGGTCATCTTCGTCACGGCCCGAAACGATGTCGACAGCGAAACCCGGGCCCTGGAGGCCGGTGCGGTCGATTTCATTCACAAGCCGATCAATCCGGTGCTGGTCCGCGCCCGGGTGCGGCTGCAGCTGGCGGCCGCGCGGGCCCAGAGCGAGCTGCAGCGCAGCTTGAGCGAATTGCGCCAGGTCCAGGGGCGCTTGCGCGTGCTCTCCATGGCGACCGAGCAGAGCCCCTCCGCCGTCGTCATTTGCGGTCCCGACGCGGCCATCCAGTACGTCAATCCGCAGTTCTGCCAGGTCACGGGCTACGAAGCGGCCGAAGTGCTGGGCAAGAATCCCCGCATCCTCAACTCGGGACAGAATCCGCCCGAGATCTACCAGGACATGTGGGGTCGGCTCAGGCGCGGCGAGCCCTGGTCGGGCGAGCTGATCAACCGGCGCAAGTCGGGCGAGCTCTTCCGCGAGGAAGCCCATCTGGCCCCGATCAAGGACGAGCAGGGCCAGACGCTGCACTATGTGGCGGTCAAGAACGACATCACGGCACGCCACCAGGCCGAGCAGGCCCTGGCCCTGGCCCGCCAGCGCGAGCTCGAGACCAGCGCCTACATCCAGCACAAGCTGCTGTTCGGCCAGGTGCCGAAAGACCTCCAGGCCTGCCAGATCGCCTGCTACACCGAGCCCTGCCAGGGGGTCGATGGCGACTTTTACACCTTCACCCGCATCAACAGCTCGGTGTTCGAGGTCCTGACCGGCGACGTCATGGGCAAGGGCGTCACCGCGGCGCTGATTGGCGCCGGCGTCAAGAACAGCTATCGCTGGCTGTTCTCCGAGCTGATGGCGGCCCAGGCCCCGGGCAGCTATCCCAGCGCCGCGGCACTGATGAACGCGCTGCATGCCGTGGTCACGCCGGAGCTGATCGCCATCGACGCCTTTGTCACGCTGTCGCTGTTGCGCGTCGACTGCCAGGCCAGGACCGTGACCTGGGTCAATGCCGGCCATACCCCGACCCTGCTGGCCCAGGGGCAGCAGGTCACCGAGCTGATCGGTGACAACCTGCCGATGGGCATCCTGGAGCAGGAGGTCTATGCCGAGCATCGGGTGCAGCTACAGGCGGGCGACACGTTGCTGCTCTACTCGGATGGCCTGTCGGAGTCGGTCGGCCCCGAGCAGGAGTACTACGGCGACCAGCGCATCCAGCAATTGCTGCGCCAGGGCCAGCAGCAGGGCCACAGTCCGGAGCAGATGATGGCGGCCCTGCGCAGCGACATCGAGGCTTTCACGGCGCAAGCCGACGCTACCGATGACAGGACGGCGGTTTTTATTCAGCTCCAGACCGCCTGAGGTCTGGCGTCGCTGCAATTTTCCTGGCAGCCTGATCGCATGACGCCACTTGCCCACCTCCTGCTCGTCGACGATTTCGCGCTCAACCTCGAAGTGCTGGCCGCCAGCCTGGCCGAGCGCTACGATCTCCAGTTCGCCACCTCGGGGCCGCAGGCGCTGGCGCTGGTGCGCCAGCAGGCGCCGGACCTGATCCTGCTCGACGTCATGATGCCTGGCATGGACGGCTACCAGGTGCTCGAAGTCCTGCAAGGCGATCCGGCGACCCGGTCCATTCCGGTCATCTTTGTCACGGCCCTGAGCGACAGCGTCAGCGAGACCCAGGCCCTGGCTGCCGGCGCGGTCGACTTCATCCACAAGCCGATCAATCCGGCGGTCGTGCGCGCGCGCGTGCAGCTGCAGCTCGAGCTGAGCCAGCGCCTGATCGAGCGCGAGCAGGCCCTCCAGCAGATGGCGTTCCAGGCCTACCACGACTCGCTGACCGGCCTGCCCAACCGCGCGCTGTTCCAGGATCGCCTCCGGCAGGGCTTGGCGCTGGCGCGGCGCAAGCAGAGCCAGCTGGCGCTGCTGTTCCTGGACCTGGACCGCTTCAAGCCGGTCAACGACTGCCATGGCCATGCGGCCGGCGACGCCTTGCTGCAGCAGGCGGCCCGGCGCATGAGCGCCAGCGTGCGCGAGTCGGATACCGTCGCACGCCTGGGCGGCGACGAGTTCGTGCTGCTGCTGCATGGCATCGAGGATGCCGCTGCGGCCTTCCAGGTGGCCGAGAAGGTCCGGCTGGCCCTGAACCAGCCCTTTGTGGTGGAGGGCCGGCTGCTGTCGATTTCGGCGACGATAGGCCTGGCGCTCCATCCGGAGCATGGCTCGGATGCGCTCGAGCTGCTCTGCCATACCGATAGCGCGATGTACCAGGCCAAGGCCAGCGGCCGCAACCAGGTGCAGCTGTACCAGCCCGGGATGAGTGCCCGTCCAAGGCGCCCATGAAGCCGCGCGATTTCCATTCCCCCGCAACTGGCTGGCAGCGCCAGCGACGCCACTGAGCTATGTCGACCAGAGTGTTTTCCCCGATGAAGCGGTTTCTGGTGATCTACCTGCCGCTGCTGCTGCTCATGGGCGGCTTGACGACCTATGTGGGGGTCAGCCTGAGCCAGTCCAGCCTGGACGCCTTCGAGGCTGGCGAAGTGATGCAACTGGATTCCAGTGCCAGGATGGTGTCCCATGACCTGGAGCATCCGCTGCTGCACCTGCAAGGCCTGGTGCAGGAGCCGGCGCTGCAGCGCGCCTTGAGCGCGCCGCCGATTGCTGCCCTCGGCCTGATGGAGGAGTCCCTGCGCTCGCTGCTGCTGCGCAATCCGGGCTATCTGCAGGCGCGCTGGCTGGGGCCCGATGGCATGGAGCGGGTGCGCGTCCAGCGTGTCGCCGGCCAGCTGCTGCGCTCGGCGGACTTGCAGTACAAGGGCGACCGGCCCTATTTCATCACCACCATGCGCCTGCCGCCGGGTCAGCTCTATCTCTCGGCGCTCGATCTCAATGTCGAGCATGGCCAGGTGGAAATCCCGTACCGGCCCGTGCTGCGCGCCGCCATCCATCTGCCGCGGGTAGCGGGGGTGGACCAGGGCCTGCTGGTGCTCAATATCTCGGGCCAGCAGCTGATCGATTCCTATGTCGCCGGTACCCCGGTGACCCATGGCGAGCAGCGCCTGCTGCTCAACTCCGAGGGCAGCCGCTTGCTGGCTCCCGATCCGCAGGACGTCTGGGCTTCCCTGTTCGGGCCCGAGCAGCCGCTGCCCGGTCGCCAGCCCCGGGCCTGGGCGCGCATGGCCGCGGCCCCTTCGGGCCGGCTGCTCGACGACAGCGGCCTGTGGGTCTGGCGCAGCATCGAACCGACGGCCCTGCTGCCGGGCCGGCTGCAGGCGGCCGACAACTGGAAGCTGGTCAGCCACCTGGGTCCCGACCAGCTCAGGCAGCTCTGGTGGCAGGACTGGCCGCCGCTGCTGCTCAATGCCGGCATCATCCTGTTGCTGCTGGCCGTTGGCGTGCGCCGCTACAGCCGGCTGTTGAGCACGCATGATGCCGCGGCCGCTGACCTGGCGACGGCGCGCCAGTTGCAGCAAAGCCAGGCCGCGCTGCAGAAGTCGCTCGACCTGGTGACGCTGGCAGAGCAGGGCGCTGGCGTCGGCTTCTGGAGCTGGGACATGAGCCTCGGCCCCGAACAGCTGCACTGGTCGCAGCAGATGTTCATGCTGTTCGGCTTGGATCCCGCGACCGCATCGGCCAGTTTCGCGACCTGGCGCCAGGTCGTGCATCCCGACGACCTGCCGGCGGCCGAGGCGGCCATCGCCGAGGCGCTGCAAGCCCACCAACCGTTTGTCGCGAGCTACCGCGTCATCTGGCCCGATGGCACGATCCGCTGGATCGACGCCTTTGGCCAGGCGGGCTACAACGCTGCCGGTCAGCCCCAGCATTTCTCCGGCCTGTGCCTGGACGTGACCGTGCGCAAGCGTTCCGAGCAGGCCCTGCGCGAAAGCGAGCGGCGTTTCCGCGACCTGTTCGAATACCTGCCGATCGCCTACCAGTCGCTCGATGCCGAGGGCCGCTGGCTCGATGCCAACCAGGAAATGGCAGCGCTGCTGGGCTACGAGTCGCCCGCCCAGATGATGGGGCTGTCGTTCGAGGTGCACTGGACGAATGCCGACTGCGCCTTCGCTGACTGCTTTGCCGAGGTCAAGAAGCAGCGCAACTTCAGTGGCGAGCTGTGGCTCAGGCACCGCGACGGGCACCGGGTGACGGTGATCGCCCATTGCCGGACCCAGCACGACAGCCATGACCAGTTCCTGTGCACCCACGCCGTGCTGATCAACATCAGCGAGCGGCTGGCCATGGAGCAGGCCTTGCGCGACCTCAACGCCAGCCTGGAGTCCAAGGTGCGCGAGCGTACCGCCGAAATCCAGCTGCTGGCCGACAACGCCTCGGACGTCGTGTTTCGCGCCAACCATGACGGCCGCTTCGAGTGGGTATCGCCATCGGTCACGATGCTGGTGGGCTGGCAGCCCGAGGAAATGGTCGGCAAGCCCTATACCGAATTTGCCCATCCGGATGACTGGCCGGTGATCCGGGACGTCGAGCAGCGCACCCAGCAGGGCGAGCGCGTGACCTTCGAGCTGCGCATTCCCACCCGCGACGGCGGCTTACACTGGGTCTCGGTCAGCGTCAAGGCGGTGCTGGGCGACACCGGCCAGGTCGAGGCCCGCGTCGGCGGCTGGCGCGACATCCAGTCCGAGGTCGAGGTCCGGGAGCAGCTGATCCAGTCCCGGCAGCAGATCGAGCAGGCGCTGGCGGCGATGACGGCGTCCGAGGCGCGCTTCCACGCCATCTTCGCCCAGGTCCCGATCGGCATCGCGCTGACCGGTTCGCGCAGCGGGCATATCTACGAGTGCAACGAGCGCTATGCGGCCATCTCCGGCCGCAGCGTCGAGGAGATGCGCCATGCCGACTGGATGAAGATCACGCATCCGGACGACATCCAGCCCGACCTGGACCAGATGGCGCGCCTGAATGCGGGCGAAATCTCCGGCTTCCAGATGAACAAGCGCTACCTCAGGCCCGATGGGTCGGTGGTCTGGGTCCGCCTGACGGTGGCGCGGGTGCAGGTCGATCCCAGCGAGAGTCCGCGCCATCTGTGCATGGTGGAAGACATCACCGAACAAAGGCGGGTCGAGCAGAACCTGCTGGAGGCCAAGGAAGCCGCCGAGCAGGCCAGCCGGGCCAAGAGCGCCTTCGTCGCCAACATGAGCCACGAGGTGCGCACGCCGATGAACGCGGTACTCGGCTTTCTCGACATCCTGGCCGATTCCGGCCTGAACGCCCAGCAGCGCCAACTGGTCGACAAGGTGCAGAAATCGTCCCGCGCGCTGTTGCGCATCCTGAACGACATCCTGGACTTCTCCAAGCTCGATGCCGGCGCGGTCGACCTGGAAATGGTGCCGTTCGAACTCGAGGAGGTGCTGCGCGACGCCATCGATCTGTTCGCGCTGGCCGCCAGCGCCAAGGGGGTGGAGCTGGTGCTCGATCTGTCGCCCGGACTGTCGCCGCGTTATCGTGGCGACGCCTTGCGCCTGGGCCAGGTACTGGTCAACCTGCTGGGCAATGCGGTCAAGTTCACCGAGCAGGGCAGCGTGCACCTGCTGGCGCGGGCGCTGCCTGGCGCAGGCGGGCAGCAGGGTCTGCGCTTCGAGGTGTCGGATACCGGCATCGGCCTGTCGCGCGAGCAGATCGAGCGACTGTTCCAGCCCTTTGTGCAGGCCGACAACTCCACCACCCGGCGCTTTGGCGGCACCGGCCTGGGGCTCACCATTGCCAAGCGCCTGGTCGAACTGATGGGGGGCGAAATCGGCGTCTACAGCGAGCTCGGTTGTGGGGCGACCTTCTGGTTCACTCTGCCCTTGATACCCGGTACCGCGCCCACCGCACCATCCCTCTTGCCACCGGGTCAGCGCCAGTCGCTCACGACCTCGCGCCCGTCCGATGCCGTGCTCGCGCAGCGTGGTTTCATGCGCCAGCCAGTGGAGGCAGGCCAGGAGTCCCGCTCCGACCAGCAGGCCGGTCCTGCCCGTGGCGCCGAATTGCTGCTGGTCGAGGACAATGCCACCAACCAGGAAGTGGCACTGGCCATGCTGGGCAAGATGGGGCTGCGGGTGACGGTCGCCAGCAACGGGCGCGAGGCGCTGCAGAAGCTGGCCGAGCATCCCTGTGCCCTGGTGCTGATGGACCTGCAGATGCCCGTCATGGACGGCTTCGAGGCGACCGCGGCGATCCGTGCGACCCGCTGGGGCCGCGACCTGCCTATCGTTGCCATGACCGCGGCGGCCTTCGCCGACGACCGGCGCCGCGTGCTCGAGGCTGGCATGAACGACTTTGTCAGCAAGCCGGTCGACGCGCAGCAGTTGCGCACGGTCTTGTCGCGCTGGCTGCCACAGCAGTTGCCCCTTGCCGAGTCTGCCGCCGATGCCGGTCCGGCCCAGGCGGCCGTGGCTGACTTGCCGCAGCCATCCATGGCGCCGCCGGCCATGCTGCCGACGCAGCTCGACGGCTTCGAGCTGGCACAGACGCTCGATCGGCTCGGGCATGACCCGGAGCTGTTGCTGCGCGTGCTGCGCCAGTTCCTGGCCGACTTCGAGCCCGATGAATGGGCTGGGCAATTCGATGCCGCCATCCTGGACGGGCAGCACGCCATCGCGCAGCGACTGGCCCACACCCTGCTCGGCGTGGCCGCCAATGTCGGGGCCGTGCGGCTGCAGGCGGCCGCGGCGCGGCTCCTGGCGTTGCTCAAGGATGGGGTGGCCGGCCAGGCCGAGGTCGATCCGGCCAGGCTCCAGCCCTGTCGCGACGACTGCCTGCATGCCTTGCGCGCCGCCCGTGCCGCGCTGCAGGCGGCCCTTCCCGCCATCCCCAGCCAGACCCTGCCGGCACAGCCGGAGGCGGCGCTGCAGGAGCTGGCCGAGGTCGAGCAGCTGCTGCAGCGCCATCGCCTGGTGCCGGCAGCGCTGCTGGCGAGCCTGCAGCAGCACCTGGGTCAGCACGCGGCTGCCAGTGAGCTCGCGACGCTGCTCGAACAGCTCGGCGTCTTCGATTTCGAGGCCGCCCTCGACACGCTGGAGGCCATGCGCGACCGCCTGCTGCCGGCCCCGGCCGGCTTGCCGCAGCCCTGAGCGCCCTGGCCTGCCCATGCCACATCCTGTATAAAATATGAAAAAAATAAGAATTCGGCCACCAGGCCGATCCAGGGAGTGCATTCATGGTCTTGTCCAAGCTGCGATCGAAGAATCAACTGCTGGCCTCGTTGCCCGATACCGAGTGGCCCTACTGGCATGTCTTGCTTGAGCCTGTCGACCTGCCCGCTGGCCGGCTGATCTGCGAGTCGGGCAGCAGCCCGTCCCATGTCTACTTTCCGCTCACGGCCCTGGTGGCGCTCTACCAGGTGACCGAGAGCGGTGCCAGCGCCGAGGTGGCCCTGGTGGGGCAGGAGGGCATGGTGGGTGTGTCGAGCTTCATGGGTGGCGGGGCCTCGACCAGCCATGCCATGGTGCTTTGCGCCGGCCAGGCCTTGCTGCTGCCTGCCTCGGCCCTGCGGCGCCGCTTCGCGCAGTCGGGCCAGGTGCAGCAGCTGCTGCTGTGCTACACCCAGGCCTTGATCGCCCAGATGGCGCAGACTGCCGCCTGCAACCGTCACCATTCGGTCGAGCAGGCCTTGAGCCGCTGGCTGCTGCTGAGCCTGGATCGCGTGCCGGGCCAGGAGCTGCGCATGACCCAGGAGCTGATGGCCAATATGCTGGGCGTTCGCCGCGAGGGCGTGACCGAGGCCGCGCTCAAGCTGCAGCGCGCCGGCCTGATCCGCTACGCCCGTGGCCGCATCACCTTGCTCGACCGGCCCGGCCTGGAACAGCGGGCTTGCGAATGCTATCGCTGCATCAAGGCGGAATACGACCGCCTGCTGCCCGAGCCGGTGCTGCAGCGCCCGCTGCAGTCCGGGGCCACGCGCCTGTCGCCGCTGCTCGGCCGCTGGCCGCAAAACGCGCTCGGCTGAGCCGCTGCACGGAAAGGAAGTCCAGCCATGTCCTTCCTTTCCAGCTGGGCCAGGCGCCGCCAGGCCGCGCAGCCTGCGGCCTCGCGGCTGGCCGAGGCTTACTGGAGCCTGCCCGCCGATGCCTTGCTCGAGGCGCTGGCGGCCGAGCGCCACGGACTGTCGGCGCGCGAAGCCGCTGCGCGCCAGCTGCGCCATGGTGCCAATTCGCTCCAGGCCATGAAGCAGGCCTCGGCCCTTGGGCTGTTCCTCAACCAGTTCCGCAGTCCGCTGGTGCTGATCCTGATCGCGGCTTCGCTGATCTCGCTGCTGGCGACGGAATGGGTCGATGCGGGGGTGGTGCTGGCGATTGTCATCGGCAGCACCCTGCTCGGCTTCAGCCAGGAATATGCCGCCAGCCATGCGATCGAGCAGCTGCGCTCGAAAGTGATCGTCCACACCACGGTCTGGCGCGATGGCCGT
Source organism: Malikia granosa (assembly GCF_002980595.1). Lineage (GTDB taxonomy): Bacteria > Pseudomonadota > Gammaproteobacteria > Burkholderiales > Burkholderiaceae_C > Malikia > Malikia granosa. The sequence goes on along the minus strand of NZ_PVLQ01000040.1, from coordinate 51,336 downwards.
CCCCAGCTGCTGCCGGCCGAGCGCCTGGTGCCGGGCGACCTGGTGCAGCTCTCGGCTGGCAGCCTGGTTCCCGCCGATGCGGTGCTGCTGCAGGCCAAGGACTGCTTTGTCAACCAGGCCGTGCTGACGGGCGAGACCTTTCCGGTCGAGAAAATGCCCGGGGTCTTCGCCGCCAGCGCCGGCCTGGCCGAGCGCAGCAACTGCGTCTTCATGGGCACCAGCGTCAGCAGCGGCTCGGCCCAGGTCCTGATCGTGCGGACCGGCAAGGCCACGGTCTTCGGCCAGATCGCCGGCAAGCTCGCCTTGCGCCCGCCGCTGACCGAGTTCGAGCGCGGCCTGCAGCGCTTTGGCGACCTGCTCACGCGCTTCATGCTGGTGATGGTGCTGGCCGTGCTGGCGATCAACCTCCTGCTCGCCAAGCCCGCGATCGCCTCGCTGCTGTTTGCGCTGGCGCTGGCGGTCGGGCTCACGCCCGAGCTGTTGCCGGCCATCGTCAGCATCACGCTGTCGCATGGCGCCAAGCGCATGGCCAGCCAGGGCGTGATCGTGCGCCGGCTCAATTCGATCGAGAACCTCGGCAGCATGGATGTGCTGTGCACCGACAAGACCGGCACCCTGACGGCCGGGGTGGTCGCGCTCGACGCGGCGCTCGATGCGGCCGGGCAGGCCAGCGCGACGCTGCTGCAGCTCGCCGCGCTCAACGCGAAGTTCCAGAGCGGGCTGGTCAATCCGCTCGACGATGCGGTGCTGGCCGCGACGCGCCAGGCCGGCCTGGATCTGGCGGCCTGGCGCAAGATCGACGAGATTCCCTATGACTTCGTGCGCAAATGCCTGTCGGTGGTGGTGGCCGATGCCGGCGGCGCGCGCCAGCTGATCAGCAAGGGCGCGCTCGACAGGATCCTGGACCGCTGCGCGAGCGTTGGCGATCCGGCCACCGCGCTCGATGCCGGCTGGCGCGAGCAGATCGAGGCACGCTTCGAGGCCTGGAGTACCCAGGGCTATCGGGTGCTGGGTCTGGCGACGCGCCAGCTCGAGCCGCGCCCGGACAGCTACACCCGGGCCGACGAGAGCGGCTTGTGCTTTGCCGGCTTCCTGCTGTTCATGGACCCGCCCAAGGCCGACGCGCGCCAGATCCTGGTCGACCTGGCGCAGCGCGGCGTGGCGCTCAAGATCATCACCGGCGACAACCGCAAGGTGGCCCGGCATGTCGCCACGGCGGTCGGCCTGCCGGTCGAGCAGCTGCTGACCGGCGAGCAGCTCGACGAGATGGGCGACGAAGCCTTGCTGCATCTGGCACGCCAGTGCACGGTGTTTGCCGAGGTCGATCCGAACCAGAAGGAGCGCATCATCCTGGCGCTGCAGAAGACCGGCCATGTAGTGGGTTACATGGGCGACGGCATCAACGATGCGCTGGCGCTGCACCGGGCCGATGTCGGCATCTCGGTCGACACGGCGGTCGATGTCGCCAAGGACGCAGCGGATTTCGTGCTGCTGCGCAAGGATTTGCTCATCCTGCGTCAAGGCATCGACGAGGGCCGCATCACCTTTGCCAACACGCTCAAGTATGTGCTGACCACCATCAGCGCCAACTTCGGCAACATGTTCAGCATGGCGCTGGCCTCGGTCTTCCTGCCCTTCCTGCCGCTGCTGGCCTCGCAGATCCTGCTCAACAACTTCCTGTCCGACATCCCGGCGACGGCCATCGCGGGCGACCGGGTCGACGAGGAATGGGTCAGCCAGCCGCAGCGCTGGGACACGGTCTTCATCCGCGACTACATGGTGCTGTTCGGCCTGCTGAGCTCGGTGTTCGACCTGCTGACCTTTGGCGCGCTGCTGTGGCTGTTCCAGGCCACCCCTGAGGAGTTTCGCACTGGCTGGTTCCTCGAGTCCCTGCTGACCGAGTTGGTGATCGCGCTGGTGGTGCGCACCCGGCGTCCGTTCTACCGCAGCCGACCGGGCAACTGGCTGCTGGCCAGCACCGGGCTCGTGATCGGCGTGGCGCTGCTGCTGCCCTACCTGCCCTGGAGTCCGGTCTTCGGCTTCGTGCCCTTGCCAGTCCCCTTGCTGCTGGGCGTGATCGGCCTGACCCTGGCCTATGTGCTGGCGGTCGAGCGGGCCAAGAAGTCCTTCTATGCCCGCGCCAAGCGGCAGCGCCCATGAAAAAAGGACCTGGGTTGCCCGAGGTCCTTGTTTTTCGACTCGCCCTTGGGCGAGTCGTTCATTGGCAGGCCGGCTCTGCCGGCTGTGCGCTGATCGGTCGATCAGTAACGGCCGCCGCCATTGCCACCACCGTAGCCGCCATTGCCGCCACCAAAGCCGCCGCCGCTGCGACGTGCGCCGCCGCCGAAGCCGCCCGGACGGTCTTCCTTCGGACGTGCGACGTTGACGGTGATGGCGCGGCCATTGACCGACATGCCGTTGAGCGCCTCGATGGCCGCTTGCGCTTCCTCGTCGGTGCCCATCTCGATGAAGCCGAAGCCCTTCGAGCGGCCGGTTTCGCGGTCGGTCATGACCTTGGCCGAAACGACGTTGCCGTACTCGGAGAAGTTTTGCTGCAGGTCGCCATCGTTGACGGTGTAGGGCAGGTTGCCGACGAAGAGTTTGTTGTTCATATGGTTCCAGTGAGGCGCGTGCAAAAGCTGCAGGGCGCGCCGGGTAAGAGGGGTGGACGGGTCAGCGGAACTTGCGTCGCGCCGGTGCCGCGGCACCACCGGAGCGGGGCTCCAGATGGCGGAAGGTGATGCGGCCCTTGTTCAGGTCGTAGGGAGACAGTTCGAGCGTCACCTTGTCGCCGGCCAGGATGCGGATGTGGTTCTTGCGCATCTTGCCGCCCGAGTAGGCGATCAAGGTGTGACCGTTGTCCAGGGTCACGCGGAAACGGGAATCAGGCAGCACTTCGTCTACCTTGCCTTGCATTTCGATCAGGTCTTCCTTCGACATGAGGGGCTCCTTGTAGCGGTATGGATGAGGATGTCAGGATCTTCAGGCCGCGAGCTGCGCAGGCAGCAGGGCCGGGTACTGGTTCATGGCGTATTGCAGCGCGTCGTCGCGGTTGTTGAACCGGGGCACGAAGCGGAACACGCGGTCGAGCGTGCCGCTGCCGCGGCCGCTGCGAATCGACAACGAGGCGGCAAAGTCGCCGGACTCGGTGGAATGGGTAAAGGGGGAGACAAGGAACTTGCCCACCGAAAATGTTTTTTCTAGTGTGGTGGTCATCAATCAAGGCCATATCCATGGCCGGCTGCAATATAAAGCTGTCGAGACGAGCGCCGGTATCGGGGCGGCTCCTAGCGACCTGGGTCTTGGGGTGGCTGGTCCTCGACAAGGAGTGACCAGCAGTTAGGCTCGCCGCAAAGGGGGGGAGTGTGACAACCCATGAGACCGAGAACGTCGCTAGGGAGCTGAGGTGGCGGCATAAAATGAACCGCAGACCATGTCAGACAACAATCGCTGCAAAGGTAAGCAAGTCACAGCGATCCCTGTATTCTACTACCGATCCGGAATTCGTGCTGGAAAATTATCTGCTTGTTGCGCTCCAGCCTTCATCGGCCTGTCATCATGGGCCGAGAATTTCCGTGTCGGCCTTCGATCGACCCGGATTTCATGAGCTAATGCTGACATGGTTCGCATACATGCCCGCATCGGTCTGAGTTACGACATCGGTCCCCAGGGGGCCGACTTCATCTTCAATCTCCAGGCGGCCCGCACCGCGCAGCAGAGCGTGGTCTGGGAGCAGCTCGACATCAAGCCCTTCGTCTTCAGCGTCGAGAGCTTCGATCCGACGCTCCACAATCGCATGCTGCGCCTGACTGCGCCGCCCGGTCGGCTCGAGCTCGACTACCGCTGCACGGTCGACCTGCGCCACCACATCGAGCGGCCGCAGGATGTCGCCGAGGTGCCGATCGCGCAGCTGCCGCCGGCCGTGCTGCCCTATCTCTATCCCAGCCGCTACTGCCAGTCGGACTGCCTGGGGCCGCTGGTGATGGAGCTGTTCGGCCAACTGCCGCGCGGCTACAGCCGGGTGCAGGCGGTGCTCGACTGGGTCGGCCAGCAGGTCAGCTTCAAGTCCAACAGCAGCAACTCCGCGACCTCGGCGCTCGACACGCTGCGCGACCGCGCGGGGGTCTGCCGCGACTTCGCCCATCTGTTCATCGCGCTGTGCCGCGCGCTCAACATTCCGGCGCGCTTTGCCACCGGCATCGACTATGGTGCCGACCCGGCGCTCGGGCCGCAGGATTTCCACGCCTATGTCGAGGTCTATCTGGGCCAGCGCTGGTATATCTTCGATCCGTCGGGCACGGCGATTCCGATGGGCTTCATCCGCATCGGTACCGGGCGCGATGCGGCCGATGTATCGTTTGCCACCATCTTCGGTGCCTTCCAGTCGGCAGCCCCCCTGATCGAGATCCGCGCCGAGGCCGGCACGCTGCCTGGCTTCGAGCTGCCGGTGCGCCGGCCCTGGGCCATCTCGACCGCCGCCTGAGCACCAAGCCCGGCTTTTTTCGACCTGTTGCGCCTGGTTTTCGCGACGGTTCCCCATCAACCTCCTCTGGAGCATTCATGGCCAATCCCCCCGATCAAGTCAGCATGGCATTGTTCTGCGACTTCGAGAACGTCGCGCTCGGCGTGCGCGATGCCAATTACGAGAAGTTCGACATCAAGCGCATCCTCGAGCGCCTGCTGCTCAAGGGCAGCATCGTGGTCAAGAAGGCCTATTGCGACTGGGAGCGCTACAAGGGCTTCAAGGCCACCATGCACGAGGCCAATTTCGAACTGATCGAGATCCCGCATGTGCGCCAGTCGGGCAAGAACTCGGCCGACATCCGGCTGGTGGTCGATGCGCTCGACCTCTGCTACACCAAGTCGCATGTCAACACCTTCGTCATCATCAGCGGCGACTCGGACTTCTCGCCGCTGGTCTCCAAGCTGCGCGAGAATGCCAAGAAGGTGATCGGCGTCGGCGTCAAGCAGTCGACCTCTGACCTGTTGATCGCCAACTGCGACGAGTTCATCTTCTACGACGACCTGGTGCGCGAGAGCCAGCGCGCGCTGGCCAGGCGTCAGCCGGCGGATGCGCCCGCCGCGCCGCGCCGCTCGCCTGAGGAGGAGCGCCAGCGCCGCGAGACGCTGGACAAGCGCCGCAGCCAGGCGATCGAGATCGCGGTCGAGACCTTCGATGCGCTGGTGTCCGAGCGCGGCGACAGCGGCAAGATCTGGGCCTCGGTGCTCAAGGAGGCGATCAAGCGCCGCAAGCCCGACTTCAGCGAGAGCTACTACGGCTTCAAGACCTTCGGCAACCTGCTCGAGGAAGCGCAGGCGCGCGGCCTGCTCGAGTTCGGCCGCGACGAGAAGTCGGGCGCCTATGTGTTCCGCAGCAGTGCCGCGCTGCCGGCCGAATCCGAGGCCGAGAGCGCCGCCGGCCAGGTCCGCCCGACTGCGGCGGCCAGCAGCGACTCCGCCAGCGACGGCCGCGAGGGCAAGGAAGCTCGGCGACGTGGTCGTTCGGGGCGCAAGCCCGCACAGGTCGAGGCCGATGTCGAGCCGGCAGTGGTCGCACCCGCCGAGTCCGTGCATCAGGATCAGCAGGCCCGGGACGGCGAGCCGGACCAGCCAGCCCAGGCCAAGGCCCGCCCGGCCAGGCAGGCGCGTGACCTGCCGTTGCCGCCCGAAGCCGCAGCCAGGGCCGAGCCTGAGGCAGAACCCGAAGTCGATGCCGAACTCGAGCGGCCGAGCTATTTCCGCCCGCGGGCGCCGAGGTCGCAGCCGCAAGCCGCGCCCGCAGTGGTCGACTTGCCCGAGCAGGTCGAGCTGACCGGGGTAGTCGATGCGGTCGAGGCGCCTGAAGTGCCTGAGGCTAAGGCGCAAGCCGAGGTCGTGCCGGAGCAGGCTCTGGCGCCTGTGTCAGCCGCTGCATCGGCACCCGAGCAGGCCGCCGCCCCGCGCCGCGCCCGCGCGCCGCGCAAGACCACTGCCAAGACCGTGACCAAGCCCGCAGTCGCTGCGAAGCCCGCCGAGCCTGCTGCAGCCAGCGCGGCAGCAGCCGAATCGTCCGTGTTGCCCGAGCCTGCGCCGGAACCGGCCGAAGCCCAGCCGGCCGAGCCTGCTGCCGTGCCTGCCAAGACCGCCCGGCCGCGCCGGGCCCGCAAGACCAGCGGCGGCTCGTCAGCGGCCTGAGCCCGCAGCCGGCCAGCAACCGGCTTGCAGCCCTTCGGCCGCCTGCTGGCCGCTGCGCACCGCGCCTTCGAGCGTGGCGGGGTAGGGGCCGGCCACATAGTCGCCGGCCGCCCACAGCCCGGGCGCGATCTCGGCCCCGGGCCGCTGCAGTCCTGGCGTGCAGGCAAAGGTCGCGCGCTTCTCGACCACCGTGCGCAGCGCTTGCAGGCGGTTCAGCCCGAGCTGCTCGCGCGCCTGTGCCAGCACCTGGCGCTCGATCTCGGCCCGCTCGCCCCGGCTGGCGCTGACCACGAAGGCCAGCAGGCCGGCCGGTCCGCCGAGCCGACCGCGGTCGAAGGCGAACTGCGCCGGCGCCTCGCGCGAGCTGCGCAGCGCGACCATGGCCGCGCCGTGCGGCAGTCCGGCCGGGCTGCCGTCCGCCCGCTGGGCTTGTGCATAGACCGTGGCGATCGCTTCGTAGTCCAGCGCTTCGGCCCGTGCGATCCAGTGCCTGCTGGCCTGGTCTGCCAGCCCGCTGCCCAAGCCGTTCGATTCGCTGCTGCCGTTCGGATTGCTCATCTCGCCAAGGCCCGCGCTACGCACCAGCCTGGCGGCCTCGCGCGGCGGGCAGGCCAGCAGCACCGCGTCGTAGTCCTGCGCCTCGATGCGCCAGCCCTCGGGCTGGCGTTGCAGCGCCGTCACGCGCCGGCCGGCATGCAGCCGCGCGCCACGGCCAGCCAGCCAGCGCAGCGCCGGTCCCGGCAGCAGTTCATCCAGGCCGACGCGCGGCAGCAGCAGGTCGGCGCCGCGCCAGCGGCCAAAGCCGGCGCCGAACAGCGCATCTTGCAGCACGCGCAGCAGCACCGCCGCGCTCGCTTGCGCCAGCGGGGTGTTGAGCGCCGACAGGCAGAGCGGCTCGATCAGTTCGTCGATCACGCGCGGCGGCAGTCCGGCGCACAGTCCGGCCACGCTCAGGTCCGCCGCGCAGGTAAACCCGTTCGCCCGCCAGCGCAAGCTGGTCCGCAGCAGCGCGAAGCGGTCGCGCCAGTCCCAGCCGCGCGCGCCCAGGATGGCCGCCAGCAGGTCCAGCGGTGGCGGCCAGCGCGCGGCCCAGGCTGGCACCGCCAGCCCGGAGCCGTCGGCGTAGCGCAGGTCGAGCGGGAGCTGCAGCAGGGCGGACTCGAGCTCGACGCCGAGCTGCTGCAGCAGGCCCAGGGTCGCGCTGTAGCCACCGATCAGGATATGCTGGCCGTTGTCGAGTGTTGCCATCCCGGCTGGGTCGCTGCCGGCATGGGCCGCCAAGGCGCGGGCGCGGCCGCCCCATTGGCGTGCTGCCTCGAAGACCTCGACCTGCCAGCCCAGCTCGGTCGTGCGCACGGCGGCGGCCAGTCCGGCCCAGCCGCCGCCGACCACGGCCAGCCGGCGTTTGTTGTCGCCTGCCAGGCCGATCGGCTGCTGCTGGTTCACAGCCGGCCCAGCGCCTGCACCTTCCAGGCCAGCCAGAGCTTGCGCAGCGGCGTCAGGCTCACGCGCCGGGTCAGCACCAGCTGCGGCTCGCGCGCGATCTCGTGCAGCAGGGTGCGGTAGATGCTGGCCATCATCAGGCCGGGTTTCTGGGCCTGGCGGTCCTGTGCCGGCAGTAGGGCCAGCGCCTCGTCGTAGGTCTGCAGGGCGCGCTCGATCTGGAAGCGCATCAGCGCCTCGAAGCGCTGCGGGAAGCTCTCGTCCGAGGTCGTGCCGCGCTTGATCAGCTCATGCGCCTTGACGTCGAAGCGCTGCAGGTCCTCGATCGGTAGGTAGACCCGGCCGCGCACCGCGTCCTCGCCGACATCGCGGATGATGTTGGTCAGCTGCAGCGCCAGTCCCAGCTTGTGCGCGTAGTCGGTGGTGCGCGGGTCGGTCTGGCCGAAGATGCCTGCGGCGACTTCGCCGACCACGCCGGCGACCAGGTGGCAGTACTGCTGCAGGTTGGCGAAGTCGAGGTAGCGGGTCTGGGTCAGGTCCATCTCGCAGCCCTCGATCACCTGCAGCAGCTGGCGCGCCTCGATGCCGAAGCTGCCCGCATGCGGCAGCAGAGCCTGCAGCGCCGGGTGGCTGGCCTGGCCGGCAAAGGCGTTCCTGACCTCGCCGCGCCACCAGTCGAGCTTGGACTGCGCGACGCCGGGGTCGGAGACCTCGTCGACCACGTCGTCGATCTCGCGGCAGTAGGCGTAGAAGGCCGTGATGGCGGCGCGCCGCTCGGGCGGCAGGAACAGGAAGGCGTAATAGAAGCTGCTGCCCGAGGCGGCAGCTTTTTGCTGGGCGTATTCTTGCGGCGTCACGGTGTCATGGCGTCAGATGGGAACCCGAGTGTAAAGGCCTGGCTCGGGAGCCAGCCTCAGCCATCGGTCAAGCCCTCATGCGCAGGGCCCGCCACAGCAGCCGCGGCAGGTCGGCCGCGCCGAGCTTGGGACGATGCCGCCAGGTCCGGTGCTGCAGCCGCTCGATCTTGTCCAGGATCAGCAGGCCGCCTTGCACCACCAGCCGCAACTCCCAGCCCAGCCGTCCGGGCAGGCGGATCGCCAGCGGGGCGCCCGCCTGCATCAGCGCGCGCGCCTGCTGCGTCAGCTCGGCCAGCAGCGCGCGCGCCGCAGCCTCCTGTTGTGGGCCAGGATCTGCTTGGAGCAGGGCGGCCTCGTCGACGCCATGGCGGGCCAGCCGATCCAGCGGCAGATAATGGCGGCCGCGCTGCAGGTCTAGCCCGAGGTCCTGCCAGAAGTTGATCAGCTGCAGCGCGCTGCAGATCGCATCGCTCTGGCGCAACGATGGTGCGTCCTGCACGCCGTACAGGTGCAGCAGCAAGCGCCCGACCGGATCGGCCGAGCGGCTGCAGTAGTCGAGCAGGGCGGCGCAGTCGGCATAGCGGGTGTTGGCCGCGGTGTAGCGCACATCCTGCTCGAAGGCGTCGAGCAGCTCGTGCAGCGGCTTTGCCGGCAGCCGCTGCGCCGCGATCGCGCGCGCGAGCGCCGCGAACTGGCCAGACCAGCGCGGATCCGCCGGGGGCTGGCCCGCCAGCGCTCGCTCGAGTTCGGCCCGGTAGGCTGCCAGCTCGGCCAGGCGCTGGTCCGCACTCGCAGCGCCTTCGTCGGCGATGTCGTCGGCCGTGCGCGCGTAGTGGTAGAGCGCCGTGACGGTCGGGCGCAGCCGGGCCGGGCAGAGCCAGGAGGCGACGGGGAAGTTCTCGTAATGGTCCACACCTTGCATGGGCCTATGCTGCCACAGGAGGAGCGCGAAAAACGGGCCGCTTCTGGCCTTACAATCTGCACTTTGACGGATCAGCCCGCAAGCGGCTGGTCGTCGATGGACTGCGCGGGTGGCGAAATTGGTAGACGCACCAGGTTTAGGTCCTGACGGTGGCAACACCGTGCCGGTTCGAGTCCGGCTCCGCGCACCATTCCATCCTTCGGCTTCGGCACCATCCCAGTGCCAAGGCGATACCGCTTGATGCAACTGTTACATCGGGCCATTGGATCGCCGCAGACCATGCGCGGCACAATGCGGCTTTAGCATTCAGTCGCTCCAGATGAACATTCGATCCAAAACCACCGTGCTGGCCCTGTTGCTCGCGGCAGCTGCCGGCCAGGTACAAGCCGATGGCTGGCATGGTCACGGCCGCCATGGATTCAGTCCTTACCGCCCGGCGCCGGCGCGCGTGCATGGCTCGGGCTGGGTTGCGCCGCTGGTCATGCTCGGCATTGCCGGCGTGGCCTTGAGCGCTGCCAGCCAGGCGCCAGCGACCGTGGTCGTGCCGGCAGCGCCGCCGCCGCTCCCGGTGCAGCCGGTGCTGGTCTATCCGCAGCCCTCTAGCTATGCGCCGCCGCCGGTCTACCTGCCGGCGGACGCTGCCCATGTCAGCGCTGGTGGCGCGGGCCCGACCTATGCCGCGGCTCCGCAGCTGATCGAATCGGCGCCGGACGGGATTGCCTACTACTGTCCCAGCTATGGCCAGTACCATCCGCAGGTGCAGTCCTGTCCGGGCGGCTGGCAGCTGGTGGCGCTCAGGCGCTGAGCGCGGCCGGTCGCGCGGGCCGCCGTTGGGTTCAGCGGTCCACGCGCCAGATCGGCAGCTGCCAGTCGCGCCAGAGCGCCAGCATGCGCAGCCCCGCCGTGAAGAACACCGTCGCGGTCAGGGTCAGCCAGTCGGGCGTGTTCAGCGCCTGCAGGCCCAGGTAGAGCCAGCCGCCGAGGAAGGCACACAGCGCATAGGGCCGGTGGTCGATGAAGGCGGCCGGGATCTGGTTGCAGACGATGTCGCGCAGCACGCCGCCGAACACCGGGGTGATCACCCCCATCAGCACCGCGACCAGCGCCGGCATGCCATGCGAGCTGGCCACGTCGACGCCGACCGCGGCGAACAGCCCCAGCCCGAGCGCATCGGGCAGCTGGATGACCTTTTCGGTCGGCTCGAAATGCCGCCGGCGCATGAAGATCATCGCCGCCGTGCTCAGTGCCATCACGCCCCAGAGGTATTCCACATGCTGGACCCAGAAGAAGGGCCGCAGGTCGAGCAGGATGTCGCGCAGGGTGCCGCCGCCGAGCGCCGCCAGGAAGGACACGGCATAGACGCCCACCCCGTCGAGCCGGCTGCGCGCCGCCGTCATGACTCCCGACAGCGTGAAGGCGATGGTGGCCGACAGCTCCAGCGAATGTCGCATCCACTCGCCCCAATTCGAGAAAGTGATCATTCTGTTTTTTCCTGCAGCGGGTTTGGGCTTGATGAGCTGTTGATGCTAGCACTTCAGGCGGGCAAGTCCCCCAGCGGACAGGCCCGGTCACGCGTCCTGGGGCGGCTTCCTGCTGTTCACTGGCCGTACAGGCCCATGCGATGCGCGAGCTCGACCGCCGACTGGACCTGCAGCTTCTCGAAGATGTTGGCGCGGTGGAACTCCACCGTGCGCGCCGTGATGCCCAGGTGCTCGGCGATGTTCTTGTTGTAATGGCCCGCGAGCAGTTCGGCCAGCACCTCGCGCTCGCGCGCGCTCAGTCCTGCCAGCGCCCGCTGGAACTCGAGCTTCTCGCGCGAGCCGGCCTGCAGCGCCAGCGCCGCCTGCCTGGCTGCCTCGACCCGGTCGACCAGCAGGTTGTTCTGGAACGGCTTCTCGAGGAAGTCCCAGGCACCCTGCTTGACCGCCGCGACCGCCATGCCGACATCGCCGTGGCCGGTCAGGAACAGCACCGGCCAGGGCCAGCCCATGGCCTTGAGCCGCTCGAAGGTCGCCAGGCCCGACAGGGGCTCCATCCGGATGTCGAGCAGCAGCACGCAGCAGCCCCAGGGCTCGCGGTCCGCACGCAGCGCCTGCAGGAAGTCATCGCCACTGCGCCAGCTGCGCACGGGCAGGCCACGCGAGTCCAGCAGCCAGGCCAGGCCATCGCGGAAGTCCTCGTCGTCGTCGACGATATGTACGGTCGGGTTCAAGTTGTCAGGGGCAGCCACAGGGTGAATTGTGCCCCGTGCAGCGTGGCGCTGCTGCCGACCTCGATGCGGCCATGATGGGCCTCGACGATCGAGCGGCAGATCGACAGGCCCATTCCCATGCCGCCCGGCTTGCGGCTGGCGAAGGCGTCGAAGATGCCGGCGCGCTCGGCCTCGGGGATGCCGGGCCCGCTGTCCTCGATCCGGATTCCGGCCTGGCCGTCCTGCAGCAGCAGGCTGACCCGCACCAGGGCCTGTCCGCTGGCTCCTAGCCCGGCCCATTCGGTCGCGTTCAGCAGCAGGTTGTGCAGCGCATGCTCGAGCAGCAGCGCGTCGGCCGACAGGGTCGGCCCGGGTTCGGCGGCTGCGGGCAGTTCGAGCTGCAGCGCCAGCCCAGGCGGCAATGCCAGCTGCTGCACGACCCGCCGCACGAAGGGGGCAAGCGCCAGCGGCTGGCGGCTCATTTCCTGGCGCCGGGCAAAGGCGTTGATGCGCTGGATCACCAGCCCGGCCTTCTCGGCCATGCGCTCGATGCGCTCGAGCACCGGAATGATGTCGGTCTTGCTGATGCTGTCCTGGCGCACCCGGTTGAGCAGGCCGCTGGCAAAGCTGCTCAGCGCGCCCAGCGGCTGGTTGAGCTCGTGCGCCAGCGTGGAGGCGACCTCGCCGACCGCGATCAGCCGGCCCGAGGCCTCGAGCTGTTCCTGCTGGCGCGCGGCCAGCCGTTCGACCCGCTTGCGCTCGGTGATGTCGAGCAGGGCGTACATCCAGCCCATCACCCGGCCGTCAGCCTGGATCAGGGGGGCGCCGTGGACCAGCAGCTCGAGTGCCTGTCCGTCGCGGTGTTGCAGCTGCAGCTCGAGGCCCGATGACAGGCCGGAGCTCCCGGCCTCGTCCTTGGCCAGCGCGTCCAGGCTGGCCGCCAGGGCCGGCGGCCAGTCGGCACTGGTCGCCAGCTCCTGCGCCGACCAGCCCAGCATGCGGCAGAAGGCCGGGTTCGCATAGAGGCATTGGCCGTCCAGGTCCCGCGCCAGCAGGCCCAGCGTGACCGAGCGCTCGATTGCGCTGCGCAGCGCGATCTGGGTCTGCAGCCGCCGCTCGGCCTGGCGCCGGCGCAACGTGGCGCGCCAGAAGAAATAGAGCGCGACCAGCATCGCGCCCAGGCTGAGCAATGCGATGCCGAAGAAGGCGCGCGGCGCGATGGCCGGACGCGCCTGCAGCAGCTCGACTGCCAGCTTCCACTGCGCGCCGGGCAGCGGCACGGCGACGGAATAGCGCAAGCCTGGCCGGGTTGGACTCGCCAGCCCGGGCTCGTCGTCCAGCGTCAGCAGGGCGTGGTCGGCCAGGAACCAGGCCGGCACGATCTGTTCCAGCGCGCGCTCGATCCGGATTGCCGCGACCTGGCTGCCCAGGAAGCGGCCCTGCTCGAAGCTCGGCACGGCCAGCCAGAGCAGTGGGCCGCCCGGGCGCTGGCGGCCTGGTAGCGGGCCGGCATAGGCGGGGCGCTGCAGGCCGCGACCGGTGTCGAGCATCACCGCCAGCGTGCCGCTGTCCTCGGGTTGCAGTTCGGCGGCGGCCATGATGGCGGGCCATTGGCCCGGGCTGTCCAGCCGCTCGGCGCCCAGCCAGCCCTGCCAGGCGATCACGCCCTCGCCGCGCCACAGCAGGCCGGCGCGCTGCAAGGGTGGCGCGGTGGCGGACCGGGTGTGTGGCACCAGCGGGGTTTTCTCGAGCTGGGCCAGGTCGCGCTCGAGCCGCTGGAAATGAAAGCGCAGCGTCTGCTCCAGCCATTGGGCGTCGGCGCCGCGGCGCAGCTCCTCTTCCTGGGCCTCGACATCGCGCAGGAACAGCACCAGCAGCACGATGCAGGCGCTCACCAGCGCCAGCAGGCCGGCCAGCCAGAGCAGGGCGCGCCGGCTCGAGGCCGAAGCCTGGCGCGCATCCAGGTCGAGCGGGTCGAGGTCTACGGCGGGCTCGGTCTTCATGGTGGTGGAATGCGCTTAGCATAGCGGACATGCCGCCCAGCGTCCGCCCCGACAGCCCCCGAGCCTTGCGCCGGCGCCCGCTGCTGGCCGGCGGGCTGGCCATGCTGGGTGGCCTGGCCGGACTGACGGGTGCTGCTCCGGCATGGGCGGCCAGGCCCGAGCTGCTGCTGCGCTTCTCGCATGTGGTCGCAGCGGGCACGCCCAAGGGCCAGATGGCGCTGCATTTCCAGCGCCTGGTGGCGCAGCGCAGCGCGGGCCGGATCCGGGTCGAGGTCTATCCCGACTCCGAGCTCTACGGCGACGAGGACGAGCTCGAGGCGCTCAAGCTCGGCGCGGTCGAGCTGCTCGCGCCCTCGCTGTCCAAGTTCGGCCAGGCCGGCCTGCCCGAGTTCGAGGTCTTCGACCTGCCTTTCCTGTTCGACGACCTGGCCCAGGTGCGACGCGTGACGCAGGGGCCGGTCGGCCGCCGCCTGCTCGAGCGGCTTGCGCACCAGCAGATGGTCGGGCTCGGCTTCATGGACGGCAGCTTCAAGCAGATGAGCGCGAACCGGCCGCTGCGCACGCCGGCCGACTTCCAGGGCCTGCGGTTGCGCGTGCAGGCCTCGCGCGTGCTGGTGGCCCAGATGCGCGCGCTCGGCGCCGAACCGGTGGTGCTGCCCTTTCGCGAGACGCGCCAGGCCCTGGCCCGGCGGGTCGTCGATGGCGCGGAAAACCCGCTCTCGAACTTCCTGACCCAGGGCCTGCAAGCCGTGCAGACCGACCTGACCCTGACCCGGCATGGCTACCTGGGCTATGCGGTGGTCAGCCATCCGCGCTTCTGGGACAGCCTGTCGGCGCCGAACCGGGAGCTGCTGCAGCAGGCCCTGGCCGAGGCGCTCGAATTCGGCAACCGGCTCTCGGCCGAGCTCGACCGCCAGGCGCTGGCCCAGGTGCTGCAGCTGCCGCGCCTGCGCGTCCATGCCCTGAGCGGACCCGAGCGCGCTGTGCTGCAGCAGGCGGCACAGGCCGTGCACCAGGGCTTCGAGCAGCGGGTCGGCCATGGCCTGCTGGCCGAGGTCAGGCGGGCGATCGCCGCCAGGGACTAGGGTAAACCCGACTGTTGAACGCCACAGTTGGCAGCACGCCGGGTGCTGCGTATCGTTGCGACCTTCCCCGTGCTGCGGGTGCCGAGGCAGGTCCTGGCGCTTGCATTGCTCCCTCAATCTCCCAATCGAGTCCGTCGCCATGGCCACTACAACCGCGCGAAAGCCTCTCTACAAGTCCCTCTATGTCCAGGTCCTGGCCGCCGTCACGATCGGCGTGTTGCTGGGCCATTTCCAGCCGGAACTCGGCGCCCAGATGAAGCCGCTCGGTGATGGCTTCATCAAGCTGATCAAGATGATCATCGCTCCGATCATCTTCTGTACCGTCGTGGTCGGTATCGCCGGCATGGAGGACATGAAGAAGGTCGGCAAGACCGGCGGCCTGGCGCTGCTGTATTTCGAGATCATGTCCACGCTGGCGCTGATCATCGGCCTGATCGTGGTCAACCTGCTGCAGCCCGGCTCCGGCATGCATGTCGATCCGACCACGCTCGACACCAAGGGCATCGCGGCCTACACCGCGCCCGGCAAGATGCAGGGCACGGTCGATTTCCTGCTCAACGTGATCCCGACCTCGGTGGTCGACGCCTTCGCCAAGGGCGAGATCCTGCAGGTGCTGCTGTTCTCGGTGCTGTTCGGCTTCGCGCTGCACAAGTTCGGCGGCCGCGGCACCATGGTGTTCGACTTCATCGAGAAGTTCTCGCATGTGCTGTTCGACATCGTCGGCATCATCATGAAGGTGGCCCCGATCGGTGCCTTCGGCGCGATGGCGTTCACCATCGGCAAGTACGGCGTCGGTTCGCTGTTCTCGCTCGGCAAGCTGATGGGCGCCTTCTACCTGACCTGCCTGGTGTTCGTCTTCGTCGTGCTCGGCATCGTCAGCCGGCTGCATGGCTTCAGCATCGTCAAGTTCGTGCGCTACATCAAGGAAGAGCTGCTGATCGTGCTCGGCACCTCCTCGTCCGAGTCGGTGCTGCCGCGCATGATGGAAAAGCTCGAGAACCTGGGCGCGCGCAAGTCGGTGGTCGGCCTGGTGATCCCGACCGGCTATTCGTTCAACCTCGACGGCACCTCGATCTACCTGACCATGGCCGCGGTCTTCATCGCCCAGGCCACCGACACGCCGATGGACCTGACCCAGCAGCTGACCCTGCTCGCCGTGCTGCTGCTGACCTCCAAGGGCGCGGCCGGCATCACCGGCAGCGGCTTCATCGTGCTGGCGGCCACCCTGTCGGCCGTCGGCGGCGTGCCGGTTGCCGGCCTGGCGCTGATCCTGGGCATCGATCGCTTCATGTCCGAGGCACGCGCGCTGACCAACCTGGTCGGCAACGGCATCGCTACCCTGGTGGTGGCCAAGTGGACCGGCGACCTCGACATGCAGCGCCTGCAGCAGGGTCTGGACCATCCGACCCTGGCCGAGGCGCAGGAGCCGGAACTCATCCTCGACCAGCAGGTCGCGCACATGGCCATTGGCAAGGCCCGCGGCTGAACTTCGCCTCGACACCTGAGTCGAAGAGGGCGGTGCCTTGCGGGGCACCGCCTTTTTTTCATCCGCAACGCGGCGCCACTACAATCCAGCCCCTCTCCCATCAACCCGAGCGCAGCATGGACATCGTCGTCAACGAGGAACTCAAGGCCTACATCGATCCTCTTACGCCCGAGGAATACGAGGCGCTCGAGCGCAGCCTGCTCGCCGAGGGTTGCCGCGATGCGCTGGTGTTGTGGGGCGACTTGCTGGTCGACGGCCACAACCGCTACGAGATCTGCCGCAAGCATGGCCTGCCGTTCCAGACCGTGCAGAGCAAGCGCTTCAAGGACATCGAGGACGTGCACCTCTGGATGATCGAGCAGCACCTGGGCCGGCGCAGCGTGTCGGACTTCCAGCGCGGCGTGCTGGCCTTGCGCCAGCGCGAGATCGTCGCGGCGCGCCGGGCCCGTTTCCTCGAGGCGACTGCCCAGGCCAGGCCTGACGACACCGGCGCTGCAGCCGCGTCGCCCAGCGCGGCTGCCGACCTGCCCTGGGAGGGCGACTCCAGCTATCCCGAGCCGGCACCGCTCAAGAGCCGCGAGGAACTGGCGCGCGCCGCACGCCTGAGCAGCAGCCAGGTCGCGATGATCGAGAAGATCCAGCAGCAGGCCCAGCCCGAGCTGGTCGCCGCGCTCAAGTCGGGCGAGATCTCGATCAGCGCGGCGGCAGCCGTCGCGACCCTGCCGCCCGAGGAACAGAAGGCCGCCGCCGTCGCCGGCAAGGACGAGCTCAAGCAGGCCGCCAAGCGCGTGCGCGAGGCCCAGCGCAAGCCGCGTGCCAAGGCTGTGGCCCAGGACGGCGAGGGTGCCCAGTCCGCGGCCTCAGATCCGTCTGCTGCATCCGCCGACCAGGTGGCCGAGCTGCAGGCGCTGCACAAGCGGGTCGCCGAGCTGACGGCCGAGAACGAGGCGCTGCGCAAGCAGGTCGCCAACCTGCTGTCGCAGCTGGTCGGCTGAGGCCGGCGCTGCAGCAGGAGGCAGATTGCCGGCCCGCCCATCCCAGGATGTCCTCGACCCGGCCCAGCTCGAACGCCTGCTGACGGTCGAGATGCCCTATGGCAAGTACCAGGGCCGCCGGATCGCCGACCTGCCGGGCCACTACCTGAACTGGTTTGCGCGCGCAGGCTTTCCCGCCGGCGACCTCGGCCGCTTGCTGGCGCTGATGCAGACCATAGACCACAACGGCCTGCGCGAGCTGCTGCGTCCCCTGCGTGCCCCGGATCGCCGACCCGGATGGCCAGTCATTCGATCGTCAGACTGAAATTCAGGCAAGAGCTGATGCTGAATCAGTGGGATTCTGCTTTTTCATGCGGATAAAACCGCTATCCTGTGCAGCGTGAAGCAACTTTTTCACTGGAGTGCAAGATGAAAACCATGTCCCTGCTCGCGGCCGTCCTGGCCCTGGGTCTCACCTTCGGTGCCGGCGATGCCGATGCCGCCAAGCGCCTGGGCGGCGGCAAGTCCGCCGGCATGCAGCGCGAAATGACGGTCGGCAAGACGCCGGGCGCGACCCCGGCCCAGACGCCGACCGCCCCGACGTCCGCCACCAATCCGGCGCAAGGCGCGATGGCTGCCGCACCCGCCGCCGCTGCCGCACAGTCCAAGCGTTCCTGGATGGGGCCGCTGGCCGGCATCGCCGCCGGCATCGGCCTGGCAGCGCTGGCCTCGCATTTCGGCTTCGGCGAGGAGCTGGCCTCGATGATGATGATCGCCCTGCTGGCCATGGTCGCGGTCGCGGTGATCGGCTTCATCATGCGTCGCCGTGCCGCCGCGCGCAATCCCGCCATGGCGGCGGCTGGCGCTGGCGCTGGTGCCGGCGGCATGTTCCGCAACGCCGAGACCGATGCGCCGGCCTCGCGCGGCTTCGACGTCTCGATGCCGCCGAGCAGCCCGGCTGCCAGCCCTGCGGCGGGTAGCAGCACCGGTTCCTCGCTGTTCGGTTCGAGCTTCGGTGCCAGCCCGGCCCCGGCTTCCTCCATTGGTGCCGGCCTGTCGGCAGCCCCGGTCGCTGCTCCGGTGATCCCGGCCGGCTTCGATGTCGAGGCCTTCGTGCGCAATGCCAAGGTCAACTTCATCCGCCTGCAGGCGGCCAACGACAGCGCCAACCTCGACGAGCTGCGCGAGGTCACCACGCCCGAGATGTTCGCCGAGCTCAAGACCGATATCGTCACCCGCGGTCCCGCTGCGCAGCAGACCGATGTCGTCACCCTGGGCGCCGAAGTGCTCGAGGTGGTCGAGGAAGCCGCGCGCTATGTCGTCAGCGTGCGCTTCACCGGCCAGATCCGCGAGGACAAGTTCGCCGCACCGGAAGCCTTCGACGAAGTCTGGCACCTGACCAAGTCGCGCACCGGCTCCGGCGGCTGGCTGCTGTCGGGCATCCAGCAGGCGCAGTAAACCCTGCTGCGGGAGGTGGGTGGGGGCATGGGTCAAAATACCCCCATGTCCGCCACCTACCTGCAAGTACCCTTTCGCGACAAGGACAGCGCCAAGGCGCTGGGCGCGCGCTGGGACCCGGGCCAGCGGCAGTGGTATGTGCCAGCAGGCCGCGAGCTTGCCCCCTTTGCCGCCTGGCTGCCGGCCGACCTGCTGGAGGCCAGCCAGCCGCTGTCGCCCGGCTGCGCTGCCGTGGCTGTCGCCGCTCCCGCCTTGATCCCGTCGGCAGCCGCCGATGAGCTGGCCGTCCCGGCCAGCCGGCCGCCGACCGCCTCCGAGCCAGCAGCGGCCTATTCCAGCTCCGGCAGTCCTGTCGGCCCCGGGCTGCAGCGCCCGTCCGGCATCAGCCTGTCGCAGCTGCTCGCTGGCGTGTCCCGGCTGGTCGCGCAATCCTTTCCCGCCGCCATCTGGACCCTGGTCGAGGTGCTCGATGCGCGCCTGCGCAACGGTCATGTCTACCTCGAGCTGTCCGAGCGCGACGCCTCGGGCCAGGTGCTGGCCAAGGCCAATGCCATGATCTGGGCCTCGAACGCCAGCCGCATCCTGCCCGAGTTCGAGCAGGCCACCGGCGCCACCCTGGGGCCGGGCATCAAGCTGCTGGTGCGCGCGCGGCCGGTGTTCAAGCCGCAATACGGTTTCAGCCTCGAGCTCGACGCGATCGATTCCGGCTACACCCTGGGCGACCTCGAGGCCAGGAAGCGCGAGATCCGCGAGCGGCTGCAGCGCGAGGGCCTCTATGCGCGGCAAAAGCAGCTCGCGCCGCCCTGGGACTACCGGCAGCTGCTGGTGATCGCGCCCGAAGGCGGCGCCGGCCTGGGCGACTTCCAGGCCGAGGCGGCTCGCTTGCAGCGCCATGGCGTCTGCCGCTTCGACTATGCCTACAGCCGCTTCCAGGGCGAGGGCGCCCCGGCAGAAATCCGCCGCGTGCTGCTGGCGGCCCTGCAGCGACTGGGGCAGGGTGGCCGACCCGACGCGGTCGTCATCATCCGGGGCGGCGGCGCGGTCAACGACCTGGCCTGGCTCAACGACTACGAGCTCGCGCGCAGCTGCTGCGAGCTTGAACTGCCGCTGCTGACCGGCATCGGTCACGAGCGCGACAGCACCCTGCTCGACGAGGTCGCGCAGCAGCGCTTCGACACACCGTCCAAGGTCATCGCCGGCATCGAGCAGCAGATCGTGCGGCGCACGGCCGAGGCGCGCGCCCATTTCGAGGCCATCGCCCGGCTCGGCCAGCGTTGCATCGCCCTGGCGCGCAGCGAGGCCCAGCAGACCGAGGCCCAGGTCCGACTGCTCGCGCAGCGCCAGCTCGACGCTGCCCGCTACCGCGTGCCGGCGGCCTGGTCCGAGGTGCAGCGTCAGGCCCGGCGGGTGCTGCGCCAGGCGCGCGAACAGTCGCGGCTGCGGCTGCAGCAGCTCGGTGAGCGCGCCGTTGCCATGACGCGGCGCGCCAGCGACTCCAGCGCGCAGGCCATGCAGCAGGTCGACGGCGGCAGCCGCCAGGCCTTGCGCCAGGCGGGCGAGTCCTCGCGCGCGCTGATGCGCGAGATCGCCGGCCAGGGCCCCGACAAGACGCTGGCGCGCGGCTTTGCCATCGTGCGCGATGCCGGCTCCGGCCAGGTCTTGCAGCGGGCTGCCGAGCTCAAGCCCGGCCAGGCGCTGCAGATCCAGTTCCACGACGGCCAGCGGCTGGCGCAGGCCTCCGTGCCCGCCGATCCTGGCGCGATTGACGATTCACCAGAGAACCCCGCATGAAAGCCAAGACCTTCAGGGATGCCTACGGCGTGCTGCAACGCCATGCCCAGACCCTGCGCGAGCAGGATGAACCCAATATCGACGACCTGCTGGCCATCGTGACCGAATCGGTCGCGGCCTACCAGGTCTGCCAGTCGCGCATCGCGGCGGTCGAGCAGGCGCTCGAGAAGGCCCTCGGCGAGGCCGCTGAAATTTCCTCCAACCCCGCAACCGAAAGCCAACCATGAAGCTGTTTATCAAGCCCGGCGCCTGCTCGCTGTCCCCGCACATCGTGCTCGAAGAGCTCGGCCTGCCCTACGAGACCGAAGTGGTCGACCTGGCCAGGAAGACCACCGCTTCCGGCCAGGACTTCCTGGCCATCAACCCCAAGGGCTATGTGCCGGCGCTGCTGCTCGACAGCGGCGAGCTGCTGACCGAAGGCCCGGCCATCGTCCAGTACCTGGCCGACCTCGCGCCCGAGAAGCAGCTCGCGCCGGCCAACGGCAGCATCGCGCGCTACCAGCTGCAGTCCTGGCTGACCTTCATCGGCACCGAGGTGCACAAGTCCTTCAGCCCCTTCTTCAACCCCAAGGCCCCGCAGGAGTGGAAGGACATCGCGCGCGCCAACCTCGAGCGCCGCCTGGCCTATGTCGCGCAGCAGCTCGAAGGCCGTGACTACCTGCTCGGCAGCGAGTTCACGGTGGCCGATGCCTACCTGTTCACGGTCCTGAACTGGTCCAAGTTCATCAAGCTCGACCTCGGCGCCTGGCCCCCGCTGCTGGCCTATCAGGCCCGCGTGGCAGCGCGCCCGGCCGTGCAGGCGGCGCTCAAGGCCGAAGGCCTGGCCTGAGCCTTGACATGCGGCTGTCACAGTAATCCCCATCGCCCGTGGTCAAGGCTGTGGACAAATGCGGAAACAACTCCGCAAGCCGTTGTCCTGGCTCGGGTTTTTTGCGCTGCCTAAAAATTGTGCAAGTTAACCTAGGATCAAGATAGCAGGATTTTGTGACATCGCCCAGGAGAAATCCCCCTTCTACCTCCTGTCTCGATCTGATAATCTGAACCCAATCGAGTTGGGTGTGGGAGTCTGGTTCGATTACCGGCGTTGCCTCGAATCAACATTGCGATGTGAGGGGGGAAGGTAACGTCTTTGAGCCCGGCCTGGCGCCGGGTTTCTTTTTTTGCGTCCGTGACTGCTGCAAAGTCATGACAAGCAAACGCTAGAATCATTCAGGCGCACGACGACGTGCTGAATCAGTCTGGGAGTTGCACCGGATGGACAAAAGATCGGAACCGCATGACCGTTTCGAGCGGCTTGGCAGCAAGCTGGCCCAGCTCGAGTCCCTGTTGACCCTGGTGGGGGGCGAAGGCATCGGGCATTTTCGCCAGCAGGAGGCCGAGCAACAGGCCTATTTCCTGGGTCTTTGCTCGCGCCTGGCCGGTGAATGCCGCGACCTGTGCGAGTCGCTGCAGCTCGCCGAGCAGGACAGCGAGGCCGAACCGCGTCGGCCGCCCCAGATGCTGCTCAATTAGTCCTGGCTGGCTGGCTCGCAGCGGCTGGCCAGCCGCGCAAGCGGCCCACCCTGTTGTCCTAGCTACCGAGCCCCAGCGCCAGCCTGAGCGTGGCCTCGTCGAGTCCGTCGACCTCGACCCGCTTGGTGCGCCCGCTGGCGCCCATCTCGATGCGGATGGCCGACTTGGGCACGCCGCATTGCTGGGACAGGAAGGCGACCAAGGCCTTGTTGGCCTCGCCATCGACCGGCGGTGCCTTGAGCTGGATCTTGGGCTTGCCGTCGAACAGGCCCGCGAGCTGGGTCTGCTTGGCGCCGGGTTGGCAGTAGACGACGATCCTGGCCATCGCGCTCAGGGCTGCTGGCTAGCCGCGATGATCTGGTTTAAGGCCTGCTCGAAGCGCTCGACCGGGTGACAGCCGGTGATCACGTAGCGCTGGTCGATGACCAGGGTTGGCACCGAGTTCACGCCGGCCTGGCGGTAGAAGGCCTCGCGCTCGCGCACTGCCTGGGCAAATTCGTCGCCGGCCAGCAGTTCGATCGCGCGCTCGCGGTCGAGTCCGGCACTGTCGACGGCAGCCAGCAGCACATCGTCGGCATCCATCGGCAGTCGGTCGCGGTGGCAGGCCTGCAGCAGCGCCTGCTTGAGCGCGAGCTGGCGCTCGGGGTGCTCGAGCGCGGCCCAGTGCAGCAGCCGGTGCGCCTTCAGGGTGTTGTAGATGCGGCCGCGTCCTTCGGGCGCGAACTCGAAGCCGACCTCGGCGCCGCGCTGGCACAGGGTGGCGCGGACCTCGGCCTGTTGCTCGGGCGTCGAGCCGTATTTCTGCGTCAGATGCTCGGCCAGGTCCTGGCCGCCTTCGGGCAGATCGGGGTTGAGTTCGAACGGTTGCAGGTTCAGGCTGACCGCTACCGCGGGCGGCAGGCGCTCGAGCGCCTCCAGCAGCGAGGCCAGCCCGATGGCGCACCAGGGGCATGAGATGTCGGAGACGAAGTCGATGTTCAACAATTGGCTCATGCCCGGATTGTCAACCGATTTCGCGCTCCGGGCTCGAAACGCAGCGCAAGACCGTTCAGCGCTGCCCAGCGTCTTTCAGCCTTTTTCGACCGGATTGGCGGTCAGCCAGTTGGCCGGATAGCTGCGCATGAATTCGGTCGCCTTGGCCAGCGGGGCATTGAGCCAGGCGTCGTAGGCACCCTCGTTGAGGATGACCGGCATGCGCTTTTCGGCGCCGGGCGGGTCGTAGCGGTGCAGCAGCCCGTGGCCATGCGAGCTCACCGTCAGCAGGCAGAAGCCGGTGACGGATTCGCCTTCCACCTTGCCCCAGCGCTCCCACAGGCCGGCCACGCCCATCGGCCGGCCATCGACGCGTGCAATCCGGGTCGGCACCGGCTTGCCAGTGCGCCAGTCGTCGACGAAGAAGGCCATCATCGGCACGATGCAGCGGCGCGACTCCTTCCAGGCCAGGTCGAAATGCTTGGAGCCGACCACGCTGTCCGGCCTGGCGTTGACCAGCTTGGACGAGCGCAGCTTGGCGTCCGAGGCCGACTTGGCCCAGGCCGGCGTGAGGCCGAACTGGCCCTGGACCAGCTCGCGCCCGGCAGGCTGGATCTCGATGTCGGCCTCGACCGTGGCCGGCGTCTGCCGGATGAAGACGGCGGGCCGGCGCGGCCAGATGTCGCGTCCGGGCAGCGGATCGGGAGCCGTCAGGTTGAAGGCTTCCGGGTAGAGCGCAGCGTGTCGCACGCTTTCGTAATGGGAAATCATGCGGCGATGCTAGCGCATCACCGCGCGCCAGCCAGCTGCCAGCGACGGCCGCGGCTTAAGATCAGGATTTTTGCGAGGGCAGAGATGAGCGACGAGCAATTCGACAAGGGACTGGCCATGCGCAAGCAGGTCATGGGCGAGGATTTCGTGGCGCGCGCCTATGCCGGCGTGACGGACTTCACGGCGCCGCTGCAGCATCACATCACGCGCAATGCCTGGGGCGAGGTCTGGCAGCGCCCGGGCCTGGACCTCAAGACCCGCAGCCTGGTGACGGTGGCGATGCTGACCGCCCTGGGCAAGCAGAACGAGCTCAAGGGTCATCTGCGCGGGGCGCTCAACAATGGCGCCACGCTGCAGGAAATCCAGGAGGTGCTGCTGCACGCGACCATCTATTGCGGCGTGCCGGCCGCTGTCGAGGCCTTCCGCAGCGCCGCCGAGGTGCTGCCCCAGACCGAGTCCTGATGGCCGCTACTGAGCCCAGGCAGCACCGGATTGCCCCGGCCAGCCGCTTGCCTGCCTGATTTTTGGGCAGCCTGATAAAGGCCAGTCGTGACAAGGGCTTGCCGATCGCGCCAGCCACTTGTCCACAGATTTGGCCACGGCGACTGGGGATTACCCTAGGTCGTCCTGCTGGCGTGGGCCTGCTGCCGCTTGCCGCCCGCCCATCGAGCGTTACAGTGAAGCATATGGGCGCAGACCTTTTCACTTTCCTTCCATTGAACGGAGCAAGCCGATGGCCATAGGCTGGATGACGGTATTGAAGCTGGTGCCCTGGGACGACGTCATCGCGAACGCCCCCCAGGTGGTCGAGGGCGCGCGCAAGCTCTGGAAGACGGTGACCCGCTCCCCGGCGCTGCCGCCGGAGCCGGCCCAGGCTCCCGAGGCCGCTGCCGCGCCAGCGCCCGAGCTGGCGACGCGCAGCGAGCTGCAGGCGCTGGCGGCCACGGTGTCGGTCCTGCACGAGCAGATGGCCGAGTCGTCGGCGCTGATCGAGGCGCTGGCCGACCAGAACGCCCAGCTGATCCGGCAGATCGAGTCGAACCGGGTCCGGCTCGGCTGGCTGATGGCCGTCGTCGGCCTGCTGGCGGCGGCGCTGCTCTATCTGCTGCTGCGGGGCTGATGCCTTGAACGTCAACACCTACGATCATTACGGCTACGCCCTGGTTGCGTTGGTCGGCACCGCCATGGCCGTGGCGCTCATCGTCTGGCTGATCCGCCATTCGCCCTGGAAGTCCCGCTTGCGCGAGCTGCGCGGCGTCGCGCCGCCCTTCATCAACATCCTGGGCGTGCTGTTCGGGCTGACGCTGGCCTTCATCGCCAACGACACCTGGTCGGCCCACGACAAGGCGACCGGCGCGGTCTACCGCGAGGCCGATGCCCTGCGCAGCCTGATGCTGCTCGGTGGCCAGCTCGAGGAGCCGCTGCGCTCGGACCTGCGCGCCATCCTGGGCCGCTATGCCCAGGCCAGCAGCGACGAATGGGCCAGCCTGGCGCAGCGCCGCTCCAGCGCGCATGCCGACGAACAAGCCAAGGCCTTGCTGCTGGCCCTCACCGACCGACGGATCGCGGAGCAGCTCGGCCCCGCGGTCCATGGGCTGATGCTGACCCAGGTCAGCGACATCCGGCACGACCGCGACCTGCGCATCGCGCTGAGCCAGATGCATGTCAATCCGCTCAAATGGCTCGGCATGGCCTTCCTGGGCCTGCTGACCCTGTTCTCGATCGCGATGGTACATATCGAGAACCCGCGTGCCGCCTATGTCTCGATCGCCTTGTTCGCGCTGTCGGCCGCACCGACGGCGGCCATCGTGCTGGTGCAGGGCAACCCCTTCCTGCAGCCGTCCTTCGTCTCGCCAGCGCCCATCCTGGCTGCGCTCGGCCCTTGAGCAAAAAAAACCCGGCCAGGTGGCCGGGTGTAAAGGTCTCGAAGCAGATGAAAATCCTAGGAGTGCTAGGTCGTGGGTGAGTGACGCCCACGTGCAAAGTATCGTGCCGGTCGGGCCGGGCAGGGGTCAAGCAGCTGTAACCCTTGTAAGCAAAAGTAGATCGGGCGCAGTGCGCTGCCAGGAAGGCCGGCCGCCGTCTGCGGCTGATCCAGCCGGCTGGCGACAACAGTGGCCGTCACAGGCAATAATGAACGACTCGATGCACCGACATGGCCAGCAGAACCTTCCAATCCAGCCTGATCACCTTGCAGTTCGGCATCCTGCTGCTGCAAGCCGGATCGGTTGCGCTGCAGCTGCGCGCTGCTGTTCCTGGCGGGCTGGTGGCGGCCCTGTGGTTGGCCTGCATTGCCCTGGGGCTGTGGGCCTTGAGTGCCAACCGGCCCGGCAACTTCAACATCCGTCCCGAGCCCAAGGCCGCAGGCCATCTGGTGCAGACCGGGCCCTACCGCTGGATTCGCCATCCGATGTACACCGCGCTGCTGCTGTTCAGTGTCGGCTGTGTCGCCTTCGTGCCGACGCTGCTGGCGGGCAGCCTGTCGCTGGCACTGCTGCTGGTGCTCTGGCTCAAGGCCTCGCTCGAGGAGCGCCTGCTGTGCCAGCGCCATCCTGCCTACCGGGCCTACATGGCTCGCACCCGACGCTTCCTGCCTTTCCTGGTCTAGGATCAGACCGTGTCGAGCCGCTCGAAGAC
This sequence comes from Malikia granosa, assembly GCF_002980595.1. Lineage (GTDB taxonomy): Bacteria > Pseudomonadota > Gammaproteobacteria > Burkholderiales > Burkholderiaceae_C > Malikia > Malikia granosa. Next base: position 25,060 of record NZ_PVLQ01000040.1, on the reverse strand, counting down.
GCTGAACCGGCCCTCGGCCTCGCTCACCACCACTTGGCTGACCACGGCAGCGGGCGGTCCGGACCGGGACCATTCGATCAGGCGCTCCAGCGCCTGCGGGGTCCCGCAGACCATGGCTTCGACCGTGCTGTCGAGCCGGTTGCGCACCCAGCCAGTCACCTCGAGCGCCTCGGCCTGTTCCTGCATCGACTGGCGGTAGTAGACCCCCTGGACCAGGCCATGGATCCGGAGATGGCGAACGATGAGGGAGGTTTCGTCAGTATTGATCATTGATTTCAATTCGTGGCGGGTATAAAATGATTTGATCATATTTGGAGTGATGTCAAATGCGCCAGGCCATGGTATTTTCGTCGCTAGTCATTGCTGCTGCTTCGGTGGCGCATGCGGCGCCCGGGGCTGCGGCCCATCCGTCAGCGGTTTCGCATCCGATTGACGGTCAGTACATCGTCGTCTTCAAGCGTGAGGTGGCCGAGCCCGCGGCCCTGGCAGCGCAGCTGGCCCAGCAGCAGGGCGGGCGCTTGCTGCACAGCTACAGCCACGCGATCAAGGGTTTCGCTGCCCGCTTGCCCGCCGCAGCCGTTGCGGCGCTGCGCAACAATCCCAATGTCGATTCTGTCGAGCAGGACGCGACGGTCAGCCTGAACGAGACGCTGATCGCTCCGCCGATGCAGCAGCCCAATCCGACCTGGGGGCTGGACCGGATCGACCAGGCCTCGCTGCCCATCAACGGCAGCTACAACTACCAGTACCGGGGAGCCGGGGTCCATGCCTTCGTGATCGACACCGGAATCCTGTCGAGCCACGTGGATTTCGGCACTCGCGTCAAGGCGGGTTACAGCGCGATTGCCGACGGCAAGGGGACCACCGACTGCAACGGCCATGGTACCCATGTGGCCGGCACGGTCGGCGGCAGCCAGTTTGGCGTCGCCAAGGGCGTGACCCTGGTGCCGGTCCGGGTGCTGGACTGCACCGGATCGGGCAGCAACAGCGGGGTGATCGCGGGGATCGACTGGATGGCCGGGCAGACGGCGATGCGACCGGCGGTGGCGAATATCTCGCTCGGCGGCGCCTTCTCGGCATCGCTCAACGCCTCGGTGGCCGGTGCGGTGGCCAAGGGGGTGACGGTGGTTGCGGCGGCGGGCAATTCCAGTACCGATGCCTGCCAGACCTCGCCGGCTTCCGAGCCTTCGGCGATCACGGTCGGTGCCACCAGCAGCAACGACTCGATGGCCAGCTACTCCAACTATGGCGCTTGCCTGGATCTCTTCGCGCCTGGCAGCGCCATCGGTTCGGACTGGTACAGCTCGACGACGGCGACCAACACCCTGAGCGGCACCTCGATGGCGGCGCCCCATGTGACGGGCGTCGCGGCCTTGGCATTGGCCGCCAACGGCAGTGCGACACCCGCTGCCGTGACCGAGTTCCTGCTCGCCAATGCCACGCCGAACCGGGTGACTGGCGCGGGCAGCGGCTCGCCGAACCGCCTGGTCTATTCGATGGCCGCCGGTGCGCCCGCAAGCCCCACGCTCAAGACGGTGGCGGTCAGCGCCATCACGGGCAAGGGCGTGAAGTCGGGCAATCAATGGCGTGCCAGCGCGACGGTGACGGTGCGCCAGTTCGATGGCTACAACTTCGTCGGCGCGGTGGCGGGAGCCACGGTGGCTGGCAGCTTCAGCCCCGGCGGCAGCGCTTCTTGCGTGACTGGCAGCACGGGCAGCTGCACGCTGACCAGCGCCTCGATCAGCCGCAGCTACACCACCAGCCAGTTTGGCGTGGTCAATGTGACGGGTGCATCGCTAGCGTATGACGCCAGCAAGAATGCGTTCAGCAGCATCAGCGTGAGCCGGCCGTAAGTTCTCCTGTTCGCGGCCTGCCTCAGTCAGCCTAGCCCTGCGTCGCCAATGCGAACAGCGCGTGCCGGCTGTGAATGCCCAGCCGGGCAAAAGCACGGTTGCGATAGGTCTTGACGGTGGAGGGGGCCAGGCCGAGGTCGGCGGCGATGCCGTCCTGTGTCCAGCCCTTGAGCAGCCGCTCGCACACGTCGCGCTCGCGTGGCGGCAGACCCTCCAGGCAGGAGGGCGTGGCGGGCCGGGCAGGGGGTGTCTGCAGGCTGATGGCGGCACTGGTCTGCACGCAGGCCAGCAGCGCCGGTGCCAGGGTCCGCACCGCGTCGATGGCGTTGTCGGAGAACGCGCTTTGCTCGGTGGTGCGGTAGAGGTTGAGCGCAAACAGGCCCTGGTCGTCCGTGCTCGACACGATGGTCAGACGCTCGCGCAGGCCGTGGCGCTGGTAGATCTGGGCCCGGTGCGGCGGTGAAATTTCCTTGGCCACCCAATGCATCACCGCCATCTCGCCTGGCCGGACCTGTTCCCGGGCGATGTGGAAGGTGTCGTCTTGCCGGTACAGGCCCTGTTGATACACCGTCCAGGAGTCCAGCGTGCCATCGGCAGCCTGGTAGCAGCCCACGGTGTGCAGTTGCGGCGGGCGGTGCGGAAACACGGTGTACACCGACATCCAGCAAAACGGCATCCAGCGGTTCAGCTGTGCCAGGGCCGCGTGGCCGAAGTCGGGCCGCCCCATGCTGGCAATCACCCCTGCCAGCGCCTGTTGCGCGGTTTCCAGTCCGCCTGATGAGGGGCTTGGGGCATTGACGGGAATCAGCTGCATGACGGTTCCAAGGCGCGGGTGAAAAAAGTGAGGACGATTATCCTGGAAGGCGGTTTGGCCCGGGTGTCCTGGGTCCTCGTCGGCATGAGGTGTGCCAGGGCAGTGGCCTCAGGGTTTTCCTGTCGACTTCTTGGGGGATAGGCCAGCCGGGTGTCCTCTCCTACAGTGAAGGCGTGATCGGCGCTACCCCGGGTGGCGCTGCACTGTCGTCAACCCCTTGTGTTCCAGGACTCCCGACCATGGCCTTTCATCTCCCTCGCCGCACCCTGGTGGCGGCCGCTGCCAGCCTGTGCGCCGCGCTGCTCACCCCAGGTTTTGCCCAGACCGCCAGCTATCCCGAGAAACCCGTGAAGCTGGCCGTCGGCTTTGCCCCCGGCACTGGCCCCGACCTGCTGGCCCGCACCCTGGGCATCAAGCTGGGCGAGAACCTGAAGCAGTCGATCGTGGTGGAGAACCGCAGCGGCGCGGGGGGCCAGATCGCGGCTGGCGCCATCGCCAAGGCTGTACCCGATGGCTACAACGTCCTGATTGCCGACGTCAGCGCCATCAGCATCGCCCCGGCCGCCTTCAGCAAGCTGCCCTATGACCCGATCAAGGAGCTGACGCCCGTGGCCGAGGTGGCCCGCACCGACTTCATCCTGGTGGTGCCCCCGCATGCCCCGGTGCAATCGGTGGCCGACTTCGTGCGCGTCGCCAAGGCCCAGGGCGGCAAGATCAACTTCGCCACCTTCGGCGCCGGCACCCCGGGTCACTTCGGTGCCGACATGCTGGGCGAGATGGCCGGCTTCCCGGTGCAAACCATCCACTTCCGCGATACCGGCTCGGCGGTGCAGTCCATCGTCGCGGGCGAGGTGCAGGCGGCGCTGGTGTCCACCGCCCTGGGCGTGGCACAGATCAAGGCCGGCAAGATGCGCGGACTGGCCACCACGGCGCCCAGGCGCAGCCCGCTGCTGCCCGAGCTGCCCACCTTTGCCGAGGCGGGCTACCCCAAGGCCGACTTCTCGGCCTGGTTCACGCTGTTCGTGCCGACCGGCACCGCGCCAGCAATCGTCGCCACGCTCAACGCCCAGGCGGTCAAGGCGGTGCAGTCGCCCGAGATCCGCAAGCGGCTGGAAGAGGCTGGCTTCACCGTTTCCGGCAGCTCGCAGGAGGAGGCCAGGCGCCTGGTCGAGGCCGAGCGCCTGCGCTGGGCCCAGGTCGTGAAGTCCAGCGGCTTCAAGGCCGACTGATTCGGTGCCTGTCCTGCACGCCCGCTGCATCAGCCGCCACCGTGAATCCGGTGGTGGATCTTGTCCATCCTCTTGATTGCCCTATTTCCCATGTACTACGAACCTGGTCGCCAGTCCCATGGCCTGCCCTACGATCCCTTCAAGTCCTGCGTCGTGCCGCGCCCGATCGGCTGGATCTCCACCGTCAGCCGCGACGGCGTGCAGAATCTGGCGCCCTACAGCCAGTTCCAGAACGTCACCTTCGATCCGCCCACGGTGATGTTCTCGGCCAACCAGACCTCCGAGGGCCTGCGCAAGGACAGCACCGTCAATGCCGAGCAGACCGGCGAGTTCGTCTGGAACATGGCGACCTACGAGCTGCGCGAGGCCGTCAACCGCAGCTCGGAGGAATTCCCGCCCGAGGTGGACGAGTTCGAGGTCTGCGGCCTGAGCCGGCTGCCTTCGCGCCTGGTGCGCCCGATGCGCGTGGCCGAGTCGCCGATCCAGTTCGAGTGCCAGTACCTGCAGACCGTGCGCATCCCTGGCAACGGCCCGATGGGCACGGTCGACGTGGTGTTCGGTCGCGTGCTGGCGGTGCACATCGCCGACGAGTTCCTGACCCCGGATGGCCGCATCGACATTCCACGCATCCGGCCGCTGGCCCGCCTGGGCTACTACGACTACACCTCGGTCGATCACAGCTTCAGCATGCCCACGGTCATGACCATGGGTGGCCGCGCCGGTCTGGAAGGCTCGCCGGACAAGGCCCGGCTTGCGCTGACCGGGAGCTGAGGCGCTGCTGCCTGACAGCGCTGCGGCGTGCGCTGTCCGTGGCTGCCAGGCCCGGAAACGAAAAAGCCCAGCACTGAGGCTGGGCTAGTCGTTGTTCTGTTGGTGCCGGAGAAAGGAATCGAACCCTCGACCTTCTCATTACGAATGAGCTGCTCTACCGACTGAGCTACACCGGCACTTATGTCAAATTTGCGTTGACACAGCCTGTGATTATAGCGCTTTCACGGGCTGTTTTTGCTGCGGCGCATCGGGTGTGCCGCAGTTTTTGCTCACTTGGCCGCGTCGGCTTCCAGGTGGTAGGCGGTGATGCGATCGACCTCGTTCTTCGAGCCCAGCACCACGCTGACGCGCTGGTGCAGCTCGGTCGGCTGGATGTCGAGGATGCGCTGGCGGCCGTTGGTCGACGCGCCGCCGGCTTGCTCGACCAGCCAGCTCATCGGGTTGGCTTCGTACATCAGGCGCAGCTTGCCCGGCTTGTTCGGCTCGCGCTTGTCCCAGGGGTACATGAAGACGCCGCCGCGGGTCAGGATGCGATGCACGTCGGCCACCATCGAGGCGATCCAGCGCATGTTGAAGTCCTTGCCGCGCACGCCTTCCTTGCCGGCCAGGCATTCGTCGACATAGCGCTTGACCGGTGTATCCCAGTGGCGCATGTTGCTCATGTTGATCGCGAATTCCTTGGTGTCCTCGGGGATGCGGACCTGGTCGGCGGTCATGACCCAGCTGCCCTGTTCGCGGTCGAGCGTGAACATCGCGACGCCATCACCCACGGTCAGCACCAGCGTGGTCTGCGGGCCGTAGACGCAGTAGCCGGCGGCCACCTGCTGGCTGCCGGCCTGCAGGAAGTCCTGCTCGGACACCGGCTCGATCGCCTGCGGGTCGTCGTTGTGCTTCTTGAGCACCGAGAAGATGGTGCCGATCGAGACGTTGACATCGATGTTGCTGCTGCCGTCGAGCGGGTCGAACATCAGCAGGTATTCGCCTTGCGGATAGCGGTTCGGCACCACATGGATGGTTTCCATTTCCTCGGAGGCCATCGCGGCCAGGTGGCCGCCCCATTCGTTGGCGTCGATCAGCACCTCGTTGGCGATGATGTCGAGCTTCTTCTGCACCTCGCCCTGGACGTTCTCGCTCTCGGCGCTGCCCATGATCTCGCCCAGGGCGCCCTTGTTGACTTGGATCGCGATGCGCTTGCAGGCGCGCGCGACGATTTCGATCAGCAGGCGCAGCTCGGAGGGGATGCGGCCATGCTCGCGTTGCTGTTCGATCAGGTAGCGGGTCAGGGAGATGGTGTTGCTCATGTCGGTTTCCTGTTGGGGGTTCAGTCGGCCAGTGCGCGCGTGACGACTTCGCGCACATCGTTGCTGAGGTCGGCCTTGGCGGCGACGCGGGCGATCGCCTCGCGTGCGGCGCTGCGGTAGGGTTCGGCCAGCTTCTTCCAGCGGTCCAGCGCGCGCGCCAGGCGGGCGGCGACCTGCGGGTTGAAGGCGTCGATCTCGAGCACGCGCTCGCTCCAGAAGCGGTAGCCGGCGGCGTCGACGCGGTGGAAGGCGCCCGGGTTGGCGTTGCAGTAGCTGAAGATCAGGCTGCGGGCCCGGTTCGGGTTGCGCAGGTGGAAGTCGGGGTGCTGCATCAGCTGCTTGACCAGCGGCAGGATGTTGCCGCCGCGGTCGGGCGCGCCGGCCTGCAGCGCGAACCACTTGTCGAGCACCAGCTCCTCGCCCTTGAACAGGGCATGGAAGCGCTCGAGCGCCGGCTGGGCCAGTGCCGAGCCGCTGCCGACCAGGGCGGAGAGCGCGTTGACGCGGTCGGTCATGTTGCCGGCGTCCTTGAAGCGCTGCAGTGCCTTGCCGGGCCAGACCGGGTTGCCGTTCTCGCGCGCGGCCAGGCACAGCATGTTCAGCGCCAGGCCGGCCAGGGCGCGGCGCCCGCTCGAGACCGGATCGGGGCGGAAGGCGCCGTTGTCCTGGTGGGCTTCGAAAGCCTGGATCCAGTCTTCCTGCAGGGCGTGGGCGAGTTGCTCGCGCATGGCCTCGCGCACCGCGTGGATGCGCTGCGGATCGACTTCATCGAGCTGCTCGGCGATATAGCCTTCGCCCGGCAGGGTCAGCACCAGTTCCTTGAAGGCGGCGTCGAGCTCGGGCGCGCGCAGGATGGCGCGCATCGCGTCAAGGTAGGCGGCGTCGAGCGGCTGGTGCACGGCGTCGGCCGACTGCACGGCGGCCAGCGCGCGGCGCAGCGCCAGCCGCTGGCCGGCTTCCCAGCGGTTGAAGGGGTCGCTGTCGTGCGCCAGCAGGGTCAGCAGTTCGGCGTCGCTGGAGTCATGCTCCAGGATCACCGGCGCGCTGAAACCGCGCAGGATGGACGGCACCGGCGCGGCGTCGATGCCTTCGAACACCACGGTCTGGCTGGTTTCGCTCAGCACCACGGTGCGCGCGCTGCCCTCGATCTCGCGGCCCTGCGCATCGAGCAGTCCCAGCGCGACCGGGATCACGAAGGCTTTCTTGCTCGGCTGGCCCGGGGTGGCCGGGCAGCTCTGGCCCAGGGTCAGGGTGTAGCGGCGCGCCTCGGCGTCAAAGTAGCCGCTGGCATGCAGGCGCGGCGTGCCGGCCTGCGAGTACCAGCGCTTGAACTGGGGCAGCAGTCGCGCCAGTTCGCTGTCGGGGTTGGCGTCGGCGATCGCCTGCGCGAAGTCGTCGCAGGTCACGGCCTGGCCGTCATGGCGCTCGAAGTACAGCTTCATGCCGCGCGCGAAGCCTTCGCGCCCGACCAGGGTCTGCTGCATGCGAACGACTTCCGAGCCCTTCTCGTAGATCGTGACGGTGTAGAAGTTGTTGATCTCGGCGTACTGGTCGGGGCGTACCGGATGCGCCATCGGGCCGGCGTCCTCGGGGAACTGGGCGCTGCGCAGCACGCGTACGTCTTCGATGCGCTTGACCGCGCGCGCTGACACGCTGCCGGCCATGTCCATGCTGAATTCCTGGTCGCGGAACACCGTCAGCCCTTCCTTCAGGCTGAGCTGGAACCAGTCGCGGCAGGTCACGCGGTTGCCGGTCCAGTTGTGGAAGTATTCGTGGCCGACCACCGATTCGATGCCGGCATAGTCGGCATCGGTCGCGGTGGCGGGGTTGGCCAGCACGTACTTGGTGTTGAAGATGTTGAGGCCCTTGTTCTCCATCGCGCCCATGTTGAAGTCGCTGGTGGCGACGATCATGAAGCGCTCCAGATCCAGTGGCAGGCCGAAGCGCGCCTCGTCCCAGGCGATCGAGGCCATCAGCGAGTTCATCGCGTGCTCGGTCTTGTCCAGGTCGCCCGGGCGCACATAGACCTGCAGCAGGTGTTCGCCGCCGCTGCGGCTCCTGATGCGCTGCTCGCGCGCCACCAGCTGGCCGGCCACCAGCGCGAACAGGTAGCAGGGCTTCTTGTGCGGGTCGACCCAGCGCGCGTAGTGGCGGCCGTCGTCCAGATCGCCCTGTTCGACCAGGTTGCCGTTGGACAGCAGCACCGGGTAGGCAGCCTTGTCGGCGCGCAGCGTCACCTGGTAGCTGGCCATCACGTCGGGACGGTCCAGGAAGTAGGTGATGCGGCGGAAGCCCTCGGCCTCGCACTGCGTGAAGAAGGTGCCCTGGCTGACATACAGGCCCATCAGCTTGCTGTTCTTGGCCGGGGCGCAGGTGGTGAAGATCTCGAGCTCGAAGGGCTCCTCGCCCTCGGGCAGCTTCTCGAGCACGAGCTGCTTGCCCTCGAGCTTGAAGCTGCTGCCTTCGCCGTTGACCAGCACGCGGGCCAGGTTGAGGTCCTCGCCGTCCAGGCGCAGCGGCTGGGCCGCCACGGCCGGGTTGCGGCGCAGCCGCATCTTGTTGAGGACGCGGGTCTTGGCCGGGTCGAGGTCGAAGCACAGGTCGACGCTGTCGACCAGGAATGCCGGGGCGGCATAGTCTTCGCGCTTCACCACCGGGGTGTTGCCTTCACGCAGTGAGGTCATGGGTCAAACGCCTTGTTTCAGAGAAGCTTCGATGAATGCGTCCAGGTCGCCGTCGAGCACCTTCTGGGTGGCCGAGATCTCGACGTTGGTGCGCAGGTCCTTGATGCGGCTGTTGTCGAGCACATAGCTGCGGATCTGGTGGCCCCAGCCCACGTCGGTCTTGGTGTCCTCGAGCTTTTGCTGCTCTTCCATGCGCTTGCGCATCTCGTAGTCGTACAGCTTGGAGCGCAGCCGGCCCCAGGCCAGGTCGCGGTTGCTGTGCTGGCTGCGGCTGTCCTGCGACTGGACCACGATGCCGGTCGGGATGTGGGTCAGGCGCACCGCCGAGTCGGTCTTGTTGATGTGCTGGCCGCCAGCGCCCGAGGCGCGGTAGGTGTCGATGCGCACTTCGGCCGGGTTGATGTTGATCTCGACCGAGTCGTCGATCTCGGGGTAGACGAACACCGAAGCGAACGAGGTGTGGCGCCCGCCCGAGCTGTCGAAGGGCGACTTGCGCACCAGGCGGTGCACGCCGGTCTCGGTGCGCAGCAGGCCGTAGGCGTACTCGCCCTCGATCTTGATGGTGGCGCTCTTGATGCCGGCGGTGTCGCCGTCGGTGATGTCCTCGACCGTGACCTTGAAGCCCTTGCGCTCGCCGTAGCGGGTGTACTGGCGCAGCAGCATGCTGGCCCAGTCGCAGGCCTCGGTGCCGCCAGCGCCGGCTTGGATGTCGAGGAAGCAGTTCAGCGGATCGGCTTCCTGGTTGAACATGCGGCGGAACTCGAGCTTCTCGACATCGGCGGCGAGGGCCTCGGCATCGCCCTCGATGGCCTCGAGGCCGGCGTCGTCACCTTCCTCCTTCGACATCTCGAACAGCTCGGCGTTGTCGGCCAGCTCGCTGCTCAGGCGGTCGAGCACCAGCACGACGTCTTCGAGCGACTTCTTTTCCTTGCCCAGGTCCTGGGCCCGCTTGGGGTTGTCCCAGACGGTCGGGTCTTCCAGCGCGCTGTTGACTTCGGTCAGCTTCAGGGCCTTGTGATCGTAGTCAAAGATACCCCCGTAGCTCGACCACGCGCGAGCTCAGGTCGGCGAGGCGGGCGGAGATGGCGTTGAGGCGTTCGGCTTCCATGATCTTGAATCTCTCTGTAATCGGTCAAAACGAGCGATTTTCTCATGCTTGCGCGATTTGCGGGCGATCGGCCCAGGTACGATTCAGCCCGCGCTGGCGGGCTTGAAGCGCCATTGCGCCAGCAGCATGGCCGCCAGCAGCAGGGCGGCACCGCTCCAGCCGCGCAGGCCGATCTGCTCGTTCAGCACCAGCCAGCCGCCGAGCGCCGAGAACAGGCCCTCGCTGCTGTAGATCACGGCCGCGTGCGAGGCCAGCGCATCGCGCTGCACGATCGCCTGCAGCGTGTAGGCCACGCCGATCGAGAGCACCCCGCCCCAGGCAATGGCGCCAGCGGCCTGCTGCAGCCCGTCCAGCGTGATGCGCTCCTGCCCCAGTGCCACCGCCAGCGAGAGCAGGCCCGCGACCAGGTATTGCAGCACCGACAGCCGCAGCGGGTCGTGGCGCCGGGTCAGCCGGCCGACCAGCAGCACATGCACCGCCCAGAGCAGGGCGCCGCCGAGCTGCAGCCAGTCGCCCGCGGCGATGCCCGCATCGGGCTTGACGCTCAGGAAGTAGAGGCCGGCGGTGGCCAGCGCGACCGCGATCCAGGCCTGGCGCGTGATGTGGGTGCCGCCCAGGCGCAGCAGCACCGGCACCAGCACGACATAGAGCCCGGTGATGAAGCCCGCATTGCTGACCGAGGTGCCGAGCAGGCCGACCTGCTGCAGGTTGATGGCGCAGAACAGCACCAGCCCGAGCAGCAGGCCCGCGCCCCACAGGCCCTGGCTGGGCTGTACCGGCAGGCTGGCGAAGGGCCCGCCGCGCCAGCTCCAGAGCGGCGCGATCAGCGCGACACCCAGCAGCATGCGGGCCCCGGTGTAGCTGAACGGGCCCACGCCGTCCATGCCGAGCTGCTGGGCGACGAAGGTGCTGCCCCAGATGGCGGCGGTCAGGACCATCAGCAGGTCCGCTTTCAGGCTCGAGCGCTGCATCTCAGTCCAGGAATTCTTCGATCAGCTGTGCCACGGCGGCCGGCTGGTCATGGTGCAGCATGTGGCCGGCGTCCTCGACCCGCGCGCGGCGGCAGTCGGGCACGGCGGTCAGCCGCTGGTGGAATTCATCGAGTGTGTACTCGCCCTGCTTGAACCAGCGCGCCAGGCTGTCGTCCGAGGCCTCGACCATCAGCGTCGGCGCCTGGATGCAGCGCCAGATCGCCTGCGCCTCGTCGGCGCGGTAGAGCAGGGCGCTGACGACCTTGTGCGCCGCGTCGCCCAGGATCTGCCAGCGGCCGGCTTCGTTGCGAGCCGACCAGTGCTGCGCGAGCCAGTGCGCCTTGGCTGCATCGAGCCGCGGGTTGGTCTTGATCAGGCGCTGCGCCACGCCTTCCAGGCTGTCGTACTGCTGCAGCGCGAGCTCGCCGCGCTCGAGCGCCTTGAGCTGGTCGATCCAGTTCGCGTAGCGCCGCGCGGCCTGCGCCGGGCGCGTCGCGGGCAGGCCGAAGCCCTCGAGGTTGACCAGCCGGCGCACCCGCCCGGGCCGCACCCCGGCATAGATCATGGCCGTGTTGCCGCCCATGCTGTGGCCGACCAGGTCGATCGCTGCGCCGCTGTCGCGGCCGAGCTCGGCATCGAGCGCGTCGAGCAGGAAATCGAGGTCGGCCAGGTACTCGGCCGGCGAGACATAGTGGTCGACCGGCCCGTAGTCGGTCGGGTCCTGGCCGGCACCCAGTGGTCGCGTCAGGCCGAAGCCGCGCCAGTCGGGCGCGATGATGAAGCGCTGCTGCGACAGTGCATCGACCACGAACTGGAACGAGGCCGAGACGTCCATCCAGCCATGCAGCAGCACCAGCGGGACGCTGCCCGGGCGGTACTCGCCCCAGCGTCGGACATGGTAGCGCTGCTCGCGAATGGTCAGGAAGCGGCTGCTTGAGGTTCGGATGGCCTGGTACATCCCTGGATTATTGCGGCAAGCCGTGACGGCCCAGGCCCGGCGCCGTGACAAAATCCGGCTCAAACGGACCAGAGAGCAACACCATGAACCTGATACCACTGGGCGCGAGCGAACTGCGCGTCACCCCGATCTGCCTGGGCACCATGACCTTCGGCGAGCAGGTCGGCGAGGCCGATGCACACGCCATCCTGGACCGCGCGCTCGAGCGCGGCATCAACTTCATCGACACCGCCGAGATGTACGCGGTGCCGGCGCGCGCCGAGACCTGCGGCGCGACCGAGACCATCATCGGCAACTGGCTGGCGGCCAATCCGGGCGCGCGCGACAAGATCGTGCTCGCGACCAAGGTCGCCGGGCCCTCGCGCGGCATGCCCTGGATCCGCGGCGAGCAGTCCGGCCTGACTCGGGCCGAGATCCTGGCCGCCTGCGACGGCAGCCTGCGCCGCTTGCAGGCCGACTGCATCGACCTGTACCAGATCCACTGGCCGGCGCGCTCGGTGCCGGCCTTCGGCAAGATCTACTACGACCCGGCCGAGGAAAAGCCCTGCGCCAGCATCCACGAGCAGCTAGAGGCCTTGGCCGAGCTGGTGCGCGCGGGCAAGGTGCGCGCGATCGGCCTCTCGAACGAGACCCCCTACGGCGTGCACGAGTTCGTCCGGCTGGCCGAGCAACACGGCCTGCCGCGCGTGGCCACGGTGCAGAACCCCTACTGCCTGATCAACCGCACGCTCGAGAACGGGCTCGACGAGACCATGCACCGCCTGGGCGTGTCGCTGCTGGCCTACTCGCCGCTGGGCTTCGGCCTCTTGACGGGCAAGTACGATCAGATCGGCTTCGATCCGCAGCAGGCCGATGTCGGCCGCATGGCCCGCTACGAGTCGATGCGCAAGCAGCGCTGGGGCCGGGCCGACTCGCTGGCCGCCGCGCGCTGCTACAACGCGCTGGCGCGCGAGCATGGCCTGACCCCGACCCAGCTGGCGCTGGCCTTCTGCTACACCAAGTGGCAGGTCGCCTCCACCATCATCGGCGTGACCAGCCTGGCCCAGCTCGACGAATGCCTCGATGCCTGGGGCACCACCTTGTCGCCTGAGCTGCTGCAGGCGATCGACCAGATCCGCTGGCAACAGCGCGACCCCGCGGCCTGAACCCCGCCGCAATGCCTTTTTTGGACCAAGCATGTTTGACCTGACTACCCTGGCCGTCGTGGCGGCCGCCTATCTGATCGGTTCGCTCTCCTTCGCGGTGATCGTCAGCCGCGTCATGGGCCTGAGCGACCCGCGCAGCTACGGCAGCAAGAACCCCGGCGCGACCAATGTGCTGCGCTCGGGCAGCAAGAAGGCGGCGATCGCGACGCTGTTGCTCGACGGCGCCAAGGGCTGGCTGCCGGTCTGGCTGGTCGCGCACTGGGGCTCGGCCTGGGGCCTGGGCGATGGTGCGCTGGCGGCAGCCGGCATGGCGGCCTTCCTGGGCCACCTGTTCCCGCTCTTCTTCGGCTTCAAGGGCGGCAAGGGCGTGGCGACCGCCGCTGGCGTGCTGCTGGGCTTCGAGCCGCTGCTCGGCCTGGCGACCCTGGGCAGCTGGCTGTTCGTGGCGCTGGTGCTGAAGTATTCCTCGCTGGCGGCCGTCGTTGCGGCGCTGTTCGCGCCCGGCTTCTATGTGCTGGCCAGCGGCGAGAGCTGGTCCTGGTATGGCAGTCCCGCGGTCGCGCTGGTCGTCACGGTCATGAGCCTGCTGCTGCTGTGGCGCCACCGCGGCAACATCAGCCGCCTGCTGGCCGGCCAGGAAGGCAAGATCGGCAGCAAGAAGTGAGTCCGGCTCGCAATGAACTTTCACCGCGGTCACAGGCTCCAAGCCTGGCCCGCCTGGCCTTGCGGCTCCAAGGGCCGGCCGTTTCACTGCACCTCGCAACCACCCCCATGAAACAACGATTCCGATCAGTTCCCCTGCTTGTCAAGGCGCTGCTGGCCGCCGTCGGTCTGATCGCCGCTTCGGCCCAGGCGCAGCAGGAAATGGCGCGCGTCATCAGCAGCACCCCGGTCATGCAGCAGGTGCCGGTCAGCCGCCAGGTCTGCCAGGACGAGGCCGTCACGCGCGGCGGCCAGAAGTCCGGTGCCGGCGCGCTGATGGGCACGATTGCCGGCGGCGCGCTCGGCAACGCGATCGGCGAGGGCAGCGGCAAGGCGGCCGCCACCATGCTCGGGCTGTTCGGTGGCGCCATCCTGGGCAACAGCATCGAGGGCGAGGCACCGCCCGAGACCCAGATGGTCAGGCGCTGCTACCCGCAGACCGTCTACGAAAGCCGGGTCAGCGGCTACCACGTGGTCTACGAGTTCGGCGGCAAGGAGTACAGCGTGCAGATGCCGAGCGACCCGGGCCAGTATGTGCAGCTGCAGATCACGCCGATCGTGCCGCGCCCGCCGGCCGGCTATCCCCAGCCTGGCTATTCCCAGTCGGGCTATCCGCGTTGAGGCCCGCCATGTCGCCGCTGAGTCCCGAACAGGTCACGCGGATCGCGCAGGAGCACGGCAGCCAGCCGACCTGCAGCGCCTGCAGTCCCTACGCCAGTCCGGGCTGGGAGTCCTTTCCCGGCACCGAGACCGACGAGGCGCTGCAGCCGCTCGGCGCGCTCTGGCTGCCGGGCGACGAGGAGCCCACGCTGGAGGAAGTCCGAAGCCCTGGCGTCGATGCCTGGTCGCCGCTGGCGCCGATCTCGCTCGCGCACCATCCGGCCAACCGCTGCGAGGTCTGGGCCTGCCGCGCCTGCGGCAAGCCCTTCCTGCGCTACACCGAATACGGCGGCTACTACGAGGACCGCCGCATCCGCGAACTCGATCCGCGCCGCTTGTCGTCGCAGCCCTGACCGCCTTTCACCAGGGCCACCAGCCCAGCGGATCGCGCGTGCGCGCGATCGTGACCATGGCCGCCGCGCACAGCAGCGCCGCCAGCAGGAAGACAAGGCGAGCGCCCCGGCTGCGCGCGCGCTTGAGCGCGAACGATCCCAGCACCATGTAGGGCAGCAGCAGCGCGAGCTTGGTCGAGAGCCAGCTTTCGTATAAGGGGTTGTGCCGCAGCAGCACCCACAGGCTGACCCCAGCCGTCAGCAGCAGGCTGTCGATCGCCACGCTGGCGCTGCGCACGCCGCGCCGCATGATCCAGTCCTGTTGCCACAGCGCGCCCAGGCCGCGCAGCGCGAACAGGCACAGGCTCAGGCCCACCAGCAGCCGGTGGGCCCACAGCAGGGTCGGATAGAGCCAGGGGGCTTGGTCGATCAGGGTCACGGCAATCGGGCTTTTAGAGGTGGAATGATAATAATCATACGCAATGAACCTTATCAAGCTAGAATCCATTTTCCGTAGCAGTTCCTTGGGTATAGCTTGCCGGTTCGGCTTGGCCTTCCCGCTTCTTCATAGCTAGCAGCCGCCATGCGTTTGACACAGTGGACCGATTACAGCTTGCGCATGCTGATGTATTGCGCCATCCATCAGGAGCGGGCACGACCGCCCACCGTGGGCGAAATCTCCGAGGTGCATGGCATTTCGCGCAGCCACCTGACCAAGATCGCCATGACGCTCGCGGGGGCGGGCTGGCTCGAGACCACGCGCGGCCGTGGCGGTGGCCTGCGCCTGCTCAAGCCCGCCGACCAGATCCGGGTCGGCGAGGTGGTGCGCCTGACCGAAACCGATTTCAACCTGGTCGAATGTTTCGATGCGGGCAGCAACAGCTGTCGCATCGTGGGCAGCTGCCAGCTCAAGAATGTCCTCGCCGAGGCCATGTCGGCCTACCTGGCCGTGCTCGATGACGCCACCGTGGCCGATCTGATCCGTCCTGCCCAGCGCATGGTCGAGCCACAGGCGCTGCCCATGCCCACTCGCAGGACCGATCAGCCGGTGACAGCGCTGTCCTAGCGCGCCAGCCGGAGCCAGGCCTGGGTCAGCTGGGCGATCAGGTCCTGCGGCCGCTGCACCAGTGCACGGCCCTGCATGCGCATAGCGGATGCCGGATGCCGGATGCCGGATGCACTCGCGGCCTGGTCGAAGTTCAGGCCGGCGAGGTTGCGCGCATTGGCGCTGTCGCGCAAACCCCGGAAGACCCAGTCGGCGGCAGACGGCTTCGGCATGGATGGGGCTGGGAGGGTGCCAGCGGAGGTGTTGGGTAGCCTTCAGGCAGGCCGCACAATAGGGCCCCTGCATCAACATCCGAACCGAACCGGACATGAAATCTTTGCGTGAACTCGGCGGCCTGGTCTATTCGACCGACAGCGGCCGCATGTGCCCCGGCTGTCGCCAGCCGGTGGCCCAATGCCAATGTGCCCAACTCAAGGCCGTCCCCGCTGGCGATGGCATCGCGCGCGTGCAGCGCGAAACCAAGGGCCGCGGCGGCAAGGCGGTCACGGTCGTGCGCGGGCTGGCACTCGATGCCGAGGCGCTGACGGCGCTGGCCAAGCGCCTCAAGGCCGCCTGCGGCAGCGGCGGCACGGTCAAGGACGGCCAGATCGAGGTCCAGGGCGATCATGCCGACAAGATCGTCGCCTTCCTGCAGGCCGAGGGTTTCAAGGTCAAGCGCAGCGGCGGCTGAGCAGGCTCGGGGCGGATCGCTAATCAGCCGCCGTCAGAACATGGACGGACTTCAGAGCACCAGCCGGTCGCGCAGCCTGGCGTAGAGCCGCTCGTCCATGCCGCGCACCCGCCGCAGCTGCTCGAGCGAGTGGTAGGGGCGCGAGGCCACCAGCTGTCTGGCCAGCTTGTCGCTGACGCCGGGCAGCGAGCGCAGCCTGGCGGTCGTCGCATGGTTGAGCGAGAGCGACTGGCTGCCAGGCTGGCGCGGCCAGTCCAGCGCGCGCCAGTCGCGCGTCACGTAGGCGGCCGGGGTCCATTCGCGCAGCATCAGCGTGAGCTGGCCCTTCGGCTTCGCTGCCGGCGCGGCTGCGGGCCAGTGCCAGCTCGGGCGCAGATCGCTCCACTGCTGCTGGCCGCCCAGGCAACCCAGCGTCACGCTGCCCAGCGGCTGGCCCTGGAAGCTGCCGCCGTCATAGGGCAGCTGCAGCGCCCAGAGCTCGAGCGCCAGCGTGCCGCTGAGCTCGCCCGCCGGGCGTGGATTGACTATGCCGTCGATCGCGAGCTCGAGCCGGCCCGCGTCAATGCTGACCTGCAGCGCCCCTGTCAGGCCGGGCTGCAGGAAGCGGTACGGCCGCAGCAGGCGCTTGCAGTCGTGCAGCCGGTCCCAGGCACCCTGCTGGCCCGAGACCAGCCTGAGCGCGAGCCGGCGTCCGGCCTGGCCGGCTGGCTGTGCCAGCGCGACCCGGCCCCCGACGCTGGCCAGCCGCCTGGAGTCCGGCAGCAGCGCTCCCAGCGGCCACTCGGCCAGCAGCAGCGACTCGTCGGCCCATAGCTGCAGGGCCATGCCGCGGCTGCCGGTGTCGTTGCGATTGATCGATCCAGGCTGGCAGTCCAGCCAGGCCCGCAGCTCGACGCTGTCGGTCTCGAAGCGCAGCTGGGGCTCGCCGGCAAAACGGGTCGGCCGCCAGTGCGGCAGGGCAGGGTCTTGTTCCATGGTCGGATCGGGATCAAACGAGAATTATCGGTCTGCAGGCGGCCGCTTCGCGGCCGGTTTCACCAGCGCGTGCGCACGGTGTAGTCGAGCTGTGCCGAACCCCGGGCCGGCAGCTCGACCTGCCACGAGGCCTGCTGCGCCGACGGCTTGCTGCTGCGCAGGCTTTCCTGCACGATCTCCCAGTCGCCTGCCAGCGCCTGCTGGACCCGGATCGTGACCACCTCGTCGCGCGCGTTGCGCAGCGTCATGCGCCAGCCGCTTTCGCTGCTGCGTTCGCCGAGCTGGCGAAAGCTCGTCTGCCGGCGCTCGGCCGACAGGTCGAAGGCCGACCCGAGCCTGAGCCTGACGGTCTCGTCGCGCGCGCGGTGCTCGATCCGGTCCTCGCCGACGAATTGCGCTTCGCCCTGGCGGTCGGGCGCGTAGAAGCGCACGACACCGGCCGGCAGGGGCTGGCCCAGCGCACCGCCCCGGTTGTCGAATTCGAGCCAGACCGAGGCCTTGAACTGCTGTACCCCAGGCTCCTGGCGCCCGAACTCCAGCATGCCGGTATCGAGCAGGTATTCGCGCCGCACCGGCACCGCCGTGGCCGCCAGCAGCGACAGCTGCTTGGTCTGCTGGTCGGCGATCGAGATCGGCCGCTCGAAGCGGTAGAGGTGGTAGTCGAGCAGCGACTCCTCGACCGGCGCCGGACTGGCGCGCAGCGCCGCAACCGAGGCCTTGCGCGCCAGCAGCGGGACGCTGTCCTGCACCCGGTTCAAGGCGCCGGCGACCAGCTGCAGCCGGGCATCGCGGTAGTCGGTGCCGCTGCGGTTGCTCAGCGTGACCCAGCCCGACAGGTCCATCTGCCGGCCATCGGCCGACAGCCGGGCGACATAGTCGGCCTTCCAGGACAGGCCGCCGCTCAGGTAGGACAGCTCGAGCGAGCGCGGGCCGGCGCTGGACTCGAGCAGCAGCGACAGGGTCGGGCGCGGGTGCAGGTCGGCGGGCAGCTGGTCGAAGGCCACTCGCCAGCCGGGCCAGCCCGGTCCGGCGGTCACGGCCTCGATCCGGTCCGCGAAGCGCAGCACCAGGCCGCCGCCATTTCCATTGCCGGTCGCCAGCACGGTGGCGGTCTCGCGCTGAAGCACGCCCGTGACCGGGTGCTCGCGCAGCAGCGTGACCTCGCGCCCGAGGTAGGACTCGAGCAGCTGCTGCGGCGTCAGTCGCTTGGCATCGAGGTTCTGCTCGAGCAAGTTCACCGGGCCGCCGCCGCTCCAGTGCAGCTGGGTGGTCTCGGGCCGCAGCTGGGCCGGGACCTCTCCCAGGTCCAGCCGCACCAGGCCGCCGGGCAATTGCACCTGGCGCTGCTCCCGCACCAGGGCCAGGTCCTCCTGGTACAGGGTCAGGGCGACAGCCCCGCGCTGCGACGGGCCCGCGCTCGCAGACTGGAGTGGTTGCGCCAGCGCCGTGCTGGTGATCGCGATTGCCGCTGCGACGCTACAGATGGTTTTCATTTTCGCCTCCCGCTATGGTCTCTGCCAAGCTTAGCCGAATGCCTGTCTTTGGCCCATCCCCGGCCGGCAGATGCAGGGTGGGGCGGCGACAGGCGTGGAAAAAGCAAACGGCCTGCAACCTCGAGAACTGCAGGCCGTCGTTTTCGTGGTCGGCGTGGCGGGTTCGAGCTTGCAGGGCATCATTGAAGTGCCTTCCGCATGAACGCGCCGTCTTCCTGACCCAAGCCTTCAGGAAGGCGCCAGCGCTGGTCCCGCGGTGAAATGCGGTGCATTCGCGGGGCAGGCCAGGACATTGACGGGTCCAGATCAGGCGTTGACGTCCACGATCACGCGTCCGCGCACCTGGCCGTCGAGCAGCTGGCTGGCCATGTCAACCACATCGTTCAAGCCGATTGCTTGGGCTATGTGACTGAGCTTGTCCAGGTCGAGATCTGTCGTCAGGCGCTGCCAGGCCTGCAAGCGCAGCTCACGTGGTGCCATCACGCTATCAATGCCGGCCAGTGTGACACCGCGCAGGATGAAGGGGGCCACGCTGCCCGGGAAGTCCATGCCGCCGGCCAGACCGCAAGCGGTGACCACGCCACCGTAGCGCGTAGTGGCACAGACATTGGCCAGCGTGTGGCTGCCCACCACATCGACCGCACCCGCCCAACGCTCACGTCCCAAGGGTTTGCCCGCTGCTGAAAACGCTGACCGCTCGAGTACGTCGCTTGCCCCCAGTCCCATGAGGAACTCGCGCTCTTCGGGACGACCCGTGACGCCCACCACCGTGTATCCCAGTTTGGACAGGACGGCTATCGCCACGCTGCCCACGCCGCCTGCCGCTCCCGTGACCAGGATTTCGCCTTTGTCGGGTGTCACACCGTGGTGCTCAAGCGCCATCACGCACAGCATCGCTGTGTATCCGGCGGTGCCTATGGCCATGGCCTGCTGCGGCGAGAAGGCCTCTGGCAAGGGCACCAGCCATTCGCCTTTGAGCCGTGCCTTTTGCGCCAGGCCGCCCCAGTGGCTTTCGCCAACGCCCCAGCCGTTGAGCACCACCTTGTCGCCCACTTTGTAGCCTGGGTGGCTGGATTCCTCGACCGTGCCCACCAGGTCGATGCCGGGCACCAGCGGGAACTTGCGGACCACGGGGCCGCGCCCGGTGATCGCCAGGGCATCCTTGTAATTCAGCGTCGAGTGGCTGACGCGCACCGTGACATCGCCTTCGGGCAACTGCTCGTCAGCGAGCTCCTGTACCGTGGCACGGTAGCCGCTGTGATCCTTTTCGATCAAGATTCCTTTGAACATCGAGGCTCTTTCAATTTGTAGACCAATCGCCTAGTCAAATTGTAGACTGGTCGTCTAGTAAAATGCCAGAGAGCATCTTCTCGAGTCGCGAGCCTCGCTTGTTGATCAGGGTAGACGAACGGTCCAATAATCTATTCATGTCACTTACCGCCAACCCTTCCCGCAGGCGAGGTCGTCCACAGAAGCGCGACGCCGACGAGCACGAAACCCGCGATGTCCTGCTGCGCGCCGGAGTGGTCGCGCTGACCGAGAAGGGCTTCTCGGCAACAGGTATCGACGAAGTGCTGAAATCGGTCGGGGTGCCGAAAGGATCTTTCTATCATTTCTTTGCCAGCAAGGAAGCCTTTGGCGCGGAACTGATTGCGCTGTACGCCCGCTACTTCATCCGCAAGCTCGATCGGTTCTTGCTCGACGACAGCCTGACTCCGCTGCAACGCATCGATGCTTTTTGCCGGGATGCAGAACAGGGCATGGCGCGTTTCGACTTCCGCCGTGGTTGCCTCGTGGGCAACTTGGGCCAGGAGATGAATGTGCTGCCACAAGCCTATCGCACGCAGCTGACGGACGTGCTGACCGACTGGCAGGCTCGCACCGAGCTCTGCCTGGAGGCCGCCAAGGCGGCCGGTGAAATTCCTAAGAGCAGCGGCTGTGCCGGCCTGGCGGCGTTCTTCTGGATCGGCTGGGAGGGCGCCGTGCTGCGCGCCAAGCTGGAGCGCAGCGCCGAGCCGCTGCGAATATTTGCCGACCACTTCAGGGCCATGGTGACGATCTGAACAAAGAAAAACGGGTTACAGACTTGCGATCTGTAACCCGTTGATTTTTTTGGTCGGCGTGGCGGGATTCGAACTCGCGACCCCTTGCACCCCATGCAAGTGCGCTACCAGGCTGCGCTACACGCCGAAGCCACCAATTATAGCCTGAGATCCGGTGCCGTCGGCCGCCAGGCTAGGGGGCTGGCGTGCGGGACAGCTTGGCGAGCTCCTTGTTGAGCAGGCGTTCGGCCGAGCTGCGCACGATCATCTTCTGCAGCCCGAGCGCCTGGCCGAGCAGGGCCTGGCCCTGCTCATGGCAGGACTGGGCCTGGGGCTTGAGCCGTTTTTCCGGCCAGTGCGAGACGCTCGTCTCGGTCGAGCGCAGCAAGGCCTTGCCCTCGCTGCCCGACAGGCCGCTCAGATAGGCATTGCCGATATGGGCGAAGGCGCTCTCGAGGCGGCGCTGCCACTGCTCCCGCTCCTGGGGCGTGGGGTCGGGATGCAGGCCGGACTTGACTTCGCGCTCGAGCACGGCGACGCAGAGCGCGGCACCAGAAAAGCGGGACTCGGCCGGCTCCGCGGCCGGCCCGGTCGCGCCAGCCTGCTGGCCGGCGAGCAGCAGTGCCAGCAGCAGCGGATAGGATCTGCGTACGGGGTTCATGGCATCAGTGTGCCCTGAATCCCCGCTGCTCAGCGGTGTTGTGCCGCTTCAGGCCAACTGCGGTAGCCGACCGAGGACGCCGTTGTGTCACCGAGGTGGTGCCTGCCATCCTGGTGCGATCCGGTGGCGACCTCGACATACAGGCGGCAGGAGATGGCTTCATACCAGCGATGCAGCTGCAGTGACAGTTGGGACAGGATGCTCATGGTGCTCCCCTTTCTTGAAAAAACGGTTTATACCGTATATTTGTTTTTTTGCTGTAACGGTGTGCAACAGGTCGCGGCCGGGCGGCTTTTCTGTCTCAAGCCGAGTGGGCGTGAATCATGTCCCGCACCCGGGGGTAGATCTGCTGGTTCCACTTGCTGCCGCTGAAGACGCCGTAGTGACCGACGCCGGTCTGGACGTAATGCTGCTTGCGGTAGGGCCGGATGTTCGGGCACAGCTCCTGCGCCGCCATGGTCTGCCCGACCGCGCAGATGTCGTCGCGCTCGCCCTCGACCGTCATCAGCGCCGTGCGGCGGATGGCGGCCGGATTGACGCGGCGGCCCCGCCAGCGCAACTGCCCGAGCGGCAGGTCATAGCTCTGGAATACCTGCGCGATGGTCTCGAGGTAGAACTCGGCCGGCAGGTCGTTGACGGCCAGGTATTCCTCGTAGAAGCTCTGGATGGCGCGCGCCTCTTCGGTGCGCCCTTCGAGCAGGTGCTGGTAGAGCTGCTTGAAGGACTGCTTGTGGCGCTCCAGGTTCATGCTCATGAAGGCCGACAGCTGCACGAAGCCCGGGTAGACCCGGCGCATGAAGCCCGGATGCGGCCAGGGCACGCGGCTGATCAGGTGCTGCTCGAACCATTCGATCGGCTTGCTGGTGGCCAGCCGGTTGACTTCGGTCGGGTTGATCCGGCAGTCCACCGGTCCGGCCATCAGGGTCAGGCTGCGCGGCTGGGCCAGGTGGTTGTCCTCCGCCATCAGGGCGGTCGCGGCCAGGGCGGCGACGCAGGGCTGGCAGACCGCCACCACATGGCAGCCGGGCCCGATGGTCTCGATGAAGCGCATCAGGTAGTCGATGTAGTCTTCCAGGCCGAAGGCGCCATGCTGCAGTCCGATGTCGCGCGCGTTGCGCCAGTCGGTGATGTAGACCTCGTGGTCCTGCAGCAGGGTGCGCAGCGTTTCGCGCAGCAGCGTGGCGAAATGGCCCGACAGCGGCGCGACCAGCAGCACCGGGGGCTGTGCGGGCAGCCCGGCGGCGCCGGTCTTGCGAAAGTGCAGCAGGCTGCCGAACGGCAGCTCGAGCCGCACCTGCTCCTCGATGCCGACGCGCTGGCCCTCGATCGTCACGCTGTCGATGCCGAAGGCCGGGCGGCTGTGGGTCAGGCGCAGGCTAGAGAGCGTCTCGCAGGCCGCTGCCAGCTGGCGCAGCAGCGAGCGCTCGGTTTGCTGCAGCCAGGCGCTGCGGCCCAGTTGCTCGGCCAGGCGGTGCAGCGGGGACATGGCGTCGGTCTGGATCTGGTAGGCCTGGTAAAGCATGGTGTCCCTCAAAGCGTTGTCAAGCCACAGTGCAAGTTGCGGGCCAGCCCCGTGGGGGTGCGATGCACCGTCCCAGTGCAGCAGCGCCTGCTGCACGGCCCGCGCGCAGGCATGACCCTTGCATCAGGCGCTTACCACCAGAGGAGAGCCATCACATGACGAAAGCCGTTCTGACCATCAGCAGCAAGAACTACGGCGCCTGGGCCCTGCGCGGCTGGCTCATGGCCAAGCTGGCCGAACTCGACTTCAGCGAGGAGGTGATCTCGCCCGACGACCCGGCCATGCGGGCCGAGATGCTGCTGCTGTCTTCCTCGATCCGCGTGCCGGCGCTGCACCACAATGGCATCGAGATCTGGGACACGCTGGCGATCGCCGAATACCTGCACGAGATCAGGCCGGACGCCGGGCTGCTGCCCGCCGACCCGGTGGCGCGCGCGCATTGCCGCTCGATCTGCGGCGAGATGCATTCGGGCTTTGCTGCCCTGCGTTCCTCGCTGCCGATGAACATCAAGGCGCGCAGTCCGGGCTTCAAGGTCTGGTCGCGTGCCCAGGTCGACATCGACCGCATCAGCACGATCTGGCGCGAATGCCTGTCCCGCTATGGCGGTCCCTACCTGTTCGGTGCCCGGCCGGGCATGGCCGACGCGATGTTCGCCCCGGTGGTGACGCGCTTCATCACCTATGACGTTGCGCTCGACCCGGACTGCGCGGCCTATTGCCAGACCCTGCTGGCGCTGCCGGCGCTGCAGCAGTGGATAGCGGCCGCGCTGGCCGAGCCCGAGGCGATCGACGAGCTCGAGGCCGAGTTCTGAACCTGGGCGTGCCGCCGCTCGAACTCACGACCCCCTGCATACGGGGCCGGTCAATTCGACGCTGGGCGTCAGAGCTTGAAGACCGATACCGTGTGCACCAGCGCGTCGGACTGGCTCCGCAGGCTGCTGGCCGCCGCTGCCATCTGCTCCACCAGGGCCGCGTTCTGCTGGGTGACCTGGTCCATCTGATTGACGGCTTCGCTCACCTGGGAGACCGAGTCGCTTTGCTCGTTGCTGTTGGACGTGATCTCGTCCATGATGTCCGTCGCATTGCGAATGCTGCTGATGACTTCGGCCATCGTCGAGCCTGCTTTGGCAACCAGCAGGTTCCCTTGTTCCACCCGCTCCACGCTGGTGTTGATCAGGGTCTTGACTTCCCGGGCGGCTTCGGCCGAACGCCCTGCCAATGACCTGACCTCGCTTGCCACCACGGCGAATCCCCGTCCCTGCTCGCCTGCGCGTGCGGCTTCAACCGCGGCATTGAGCGCCAGGATATTGGTCTGGAAGGCGATGCCATCGATCACGCTGATGATTTCAAAGATCTTGCTCGATGAATCATTGATGTGCTGCATGGTCTCGACGACCTCGGCCACCACGGCACCGCCAGTCTTGGCGATTTCGACCGCACTGTGGGACAGCAGATTGGCCTGGCGCGCAATCTTGGCGTTCTGTGCCACGTTCGAGCTCAACTCTTCCATCGAGGCGGCCGTTTCCTCCAGCGCACTGGCCTGACTTTCGGTTCTTGCCGACAGGTCGTGGTTGCCTTGCGAGATTTCGGAGCTCGCGGTGGCAACGCCCTGGGCCTCCTCTCGCACCGTGCTCACCACCTTGACCAGGCTGGACTGCATCGCCCGAAGCTGTGCCAGCAGGCTTGACGTATCGCCGTTTCGCAGCGGAATCTGGAAACTCAGGTCGCCCGCTCCCACACGCTGTGCCAATTGAGCCGCAAGCTCGGGCTCGCCCCCGAGCTTGACCATCAATTCCCGGACAATCAAGGCGCTTATGGCCGCAGCCAGCAGGCAAGCCAGCAGGCCCCCGGCGAGCATGGTGTGCTGGATGGAGTTGGCGGAACTGAAGGCGCTCGATGACGCCTGTTTGGCATTGTCAATCTGCTCTTTGCGAAAGCTGGCGAGTTGTGCTTCCAGGACCTCGCTGGCCTTGTCGAAGCCTGGCGTAGTGGCGCTGCCCTTCATCAACACATTCCCGGCTTCCATGCCATCTTGGACATAGGTCTCGGCCATGGTCTTGCCAAGACGGTAGAACTCATTGAGGCTTTGTTGTATTAATCAAT
>NZ_PVLQ01000004.1 GCF_002980595.1 Malikia granosa | reverse complement strand
GCCCCATGTGTCGCTGGCCAAGCTGCTGGCCAAAAAGGCAGTAAAGACACCTTGAAATCACTCGTCAGAAGACACTAGGATGGATTGCGTCAAAATCATTTGAGTGGCTGCAGTCACTGTATGCTTTATTGTTAAAGCACTGTGAGGAGATAGATGATTTCGGTCATCTCTCTGATGTTCACTTTATCCGGCTGGTTTCAGGAAAGTGGGGTGTCGCTTCACATTCATATTTTTGTACTGGTCCGTGCAGTGAGTCTGGTCCATATCATCGAGTTGACCATCGAGTTCTGACTGAAGGTTCGAAGAAGGCACAACAGGAAGATGCTCGACGGTTCTTGGAGTTGCTAGGTGTTCGCGAACCTGATGAGACTGACGAAATAAAGCTTTTACTTCGATTAAGATACAGGGAGGGTGTCAATCCACCCGCAGACATTGAATATTTGTCCGACCTTGAGAGAATGATTTCCCTGCTGGAGAATGCCCCTAATTTGCGTCGCATATTTGACGCGGCTAAGGTCTTCAAGGTTGCATCTCTTTCAATGACATGGGCTTCTGCAAATAAGGTGTATTTGGATGAGCCGTTCATGCATACTGGCCTTAGTCACTTGCATAAACTAAGCAAAGATCAAAATCTGAAGCGCTGGCCTCTCGATGACTGGTATAAAAATTGCGGAATCGAGATTGATCGGATAATAAATTTTGCTGTGGCGTTAGGTTGTCAGAAAGAATTTGACAGAATTTCTGTTGATGCAAACTGCAGGCAGAATCCCAACTGGAGTGCAGTTCTCTCCAAGGCTCCGGGCGAACGAGAAGGAAATGTTATCAATAGAGATTTCTCTCTTTCGCCAGAGTCCATGGATTTGCTTATGTCTAAAGATATTGCGGCGATACAACTGTTTTGGAAGGTTTTGTGTCGCACAGATATTTTGTGTCGCGTAGAATATAATAGAGAAAATATTTTTGAGGCAGTCTATCAAATCACTGATAGAGGTGGTCCAAAAACCTCTCCCTCGCAGCTGGTATGCGCGCTTCGTGACTTGGAATGGGTGCCGCAGACTGGAGGGTTGTTCGTCAAGCCAAGTCAGGCTATTGCAAGTCGCTTGCCCAAGGGGTTCCCGGTAGACGCAGGCTTTAAATGGCTTGAGGCTGTTCAGTTTGGGTTCGATGAAAAGAAGAAATTCGTCGAATCTGCTGAGCGCCGAGAGCATCGCGAAAAACTTGGCTTCAAATCCGACGCTGATCTGCAGCGAGCGTTGGAGTTCAATAAACTGTTATCGCCCGAAGAGCAGGAAGCTATCCTTGCTAAAAAACGACAACGACGAACAGGTCCAGTCGAACTTCCGGTGCGGGAAGTACGCAACCCTGAAATGCGTGCAAATCGTGTCGGCTCGGATGTGCGAGCAACTCCGGATAAATCTGTTGCGATGAAAACTCGCTCCGTTCAGCTCGGCGTTTCGGAAGCAAAGATTGAGGCAAAAGTCTATCTGCAAGACCAGTACACGAATGCGAATGGGCAGATGATTTGCCAAGTGTGCAAAGATGAACTTCCGTTCAAACTTCCATCTGGCTCATACTATTTCGAAGCCGTTGAGTTGATTGTAAATTCGACGAAACGCTATCGATCAACCTACTTGGCACTGTGTCCGAATCACGCCGCTGCCTACCAGTATGCCAACGGACAGAAAGGTTCGATGGCCGAGCTTATTTCAACGGCATCGACGACCGAGATTGAAATAGACCTCGGAAGTCAACGCACCACGCTCTATTTCACTGGGGTGCATCTGGCTGATGCGAAGGCTTGTCTGGAGGCTGACTCGGAATAACTATCCAGCAGCCGTCCCCGCTGAGGCTTACTTTTTAGCAGCTTGGCCTGAAAGAATTTAGAGCTTCTTGACCAGCACCATCGACTTGCGGTCCCAGTTGTACTTCTTCTTGCGCGCCTCGGGCAGCCAGTCGGGGTCGACCTGGACGAAGCCGCGCTTGAGGAACCAGTGCATGGTGCGCGTGGTCAGCACGAAGATGCTCTGGAGGCCCATGATGCGGGCGCGCTGCTCGATGCGCTTGAGCAGCTTCTCGCCGTCGCCCTGGCCCTGGACCTGGGGCGAGACCGTGACGGCGGCCATCTCGCCGGTGCCGGCTTCCGGGTAGGGGTAGAGCGCGGCGCAGGCGAAGATCACGCCGTCGTGCTCGACGATGGTGTAGTGGCCGATGTCGCGCTCGATCTCGGTGCGGTTGCGCTTGACCAGGGTGCCGTCCTTCTCGAACGGCTCGATCAGCTGCAGGATGCCGCCGACATCGTCGGCCGTCGCCTCGCGCAGTTCCTCCAGCTTCTCGTCGACCACCATGGTGCCGATGCCGTCGTGCACATAGACCTCGAGCAGCAGCGCGCCGTCGACCGCGAACGGGATGATGTGGCTGCGTTCGACCCCGCCCTTGCAGGCCTTGACGCAATGCTGCAGATAGAAGGCCGTGTCGGTCGGCTCCAGCCCGGGCGGCGCGTCCGCCAGGATCTGCACGGCTTGTGCCAGCGGCAGCTCGGTGTCGACCGGATTGTCCTCGCTGGCGGGCTCCTGCGGCCGCATCCGGATGCCGGGCACTTCGGTCATGAACAGCAGCTTGTCGGCCTTGAGCGCGATCGCGACGCTGGTCGCGACTTCCTCCATCGTCAGGTTGAAGGCCTCTCCGGTCGGCGAGAAGCCGAACGGCGACAGCAGCACCAGCGCGCCCATGTCGAGCGTGCGCATGATGCCCGGCACGTCGACCTTGCGCACCAGCCCCGAGTGCTGGTGGTCGATGCCGTCGATGATGCCGACCGGGCGCGCGGTGATGAAGTTGCCCGAGATCACCCGCACCGTGGCGCCGGCCATCGGCGTGTTGGGCAGGCCCTGGCTGAAGGCGGCCTCGATCTCGTAGCGCAGCTGGCCGGCGGCCTCCTGGGCGCAGTCGAGCGCCACGCTGTCGGTGATGCGGATGCCGTTGTGGTACTTGGGACTCTGGCCCTTGATCGCGAGCTGCTCGTTGACCTGGGGCCTAAAGCCATGCACCAGCACCAGGCGCACGCCCATGCTCTGGATCAGCGCCAGATCCTGCGCCAGGTTGGGCAGCTTGCCGGCTGCTATCGCCTCGCCCGGTATCCCGACCACGAAGGTCTGGTTGCGGAACTTGTGGATATAGGGTGCCACCGAGCGGAACCAGGGCACGAAGGTGAAGTTGAATACGGTGGACATGCGGTGAATGTGGAGCGCCATGGCGCGGGTGGCAACCCTTTAGGATAATCGAGGGTTTCGCATTCCACGGAAACCCGCCACTTGCAGTCCGCCTCTTTCACCATCGAGTTCCCCGAATCCCTGCCAGTGTCGGCTCGCCGCCACGAGATCGAGGCCGCCATTGTCGGTCATCAGGTTGTCATCGTCTGCGGCGAGACCGGATCGGGCAAGACCACCCAGCTGCCCAAGATCGCGCTGGCCATGGGGCGCGGCGGGCAGGCGCAGCGCCAGGCACAAGCCAGCGCCGAGGGCAGGGCGGCGGCGGCCAATGCGACCGCGGCTGACCCGGCCGCGCGCGCCGGCGAGCGCCGGCCAGCCCGTGGCGAGCGCTCCCGGCGCCCGCAGCTGATCGGCCATACCCAGCCGCGCCGGATCGCGGCGAGCTCGGTCGCGGCCCGCATCGCCGAGGAACTCAAGACGCAAATGGGCGAGGTGGTCGGCTACAAGGTGCGCTTCCACGACCGGCTCGGCAAGAACGCCTCGGTCAAGCTGATGACCGATGGCATCCTGCTGGCCGAGACCCAGACCGACCCGCTGCTGCAGGCCTACGACACGCTGATCATCGACGAGGCGCACGAGCGCAGCCTCAACATCGACTTCCTGCTCGGCTACATCAAGCAGATCCTGCCGCGGCGTCCCGACCTGAAGGTGATCGTGACCTCGGCGACGATCGATGCCGACCGCTTCGCGCGCCATTTCGAGTCGGCCAAGGGGCCGGCGCCGGTGATCATGGTCTCGGGCCGCACCTTTCCGGTCGAGCAGCGCTACCGGCCCTTCGAGGACAGCCGCGACTATGGCCTGAACGACGCGATCGCCGATGCGGTCGACGAGCTCTGGCGCGGCGGGGCGCACGCCGGCGACATCTTGGTGTTCCTGCCCGGCGAGCGCGAGATCCGCGAGGCGGCCGACCACCTGCGCAAGCACCTGAGCCACCAGCCGGTGCTGCGCAGCGCCGAGGTGCTGCCGCTGTTCGCGCGCCTGAGCGCGGCCGAGCAGGACCAGATCTTCAAGCCGCATGGCCAGCGCCGCATCGTGCTGGCAACCAACGTCGCCGAGACCTCGCTGACCGTGCCGGGCATCCGCTACGTGATCGATGCCGGCACCGCGCGCGTCAAGCGCTACAGCCTGCGCAGCAAGGTCGAGCAGCTGCTGGTCGAGCCGATCAGCCAGGCGGCAGCCAACCAGCGCGCCGGCCGCTGCGGCCGGGTCGCCAACGGCATCTGCATCCGGCTCTACGACGAGGCCGACTTCAACGCGCGGCCGCGCTTCACCGACCCCGAGATCCTGCGCTCCTCGCTGGCCTCGGTGATCCTGCGCATGAAGTCGCTGCATCTGGGCCAGGTCGAGGATTTCCCCTTCCTGGAGGCGCCGACCCGGCGCGCGATCACCGACGGCTACCAGCTGCTGAACGAGCTCGGCGCGGTCGACGATGCCAACGAACTGACCGCGCTCGGCGCCGAGCTCGCCAAGCTGCCGCTCGACCCGCGCGTGGGACGCATGATCCTCGAGGCCAGGAGCCGCAACGCGCTCGACGAGGTGCTGATCATCGCTTCCGCCTTGAGCGTGCAGGACGTGCGCGAGCGCCCGCTCGAAGCCCAGGCCCAGGCCGACCAGGCCCATGCCAAGTTCGACGACGAGAAGAGCGAGTTCACCAGCTACCTCAAGCTCTGGCATTGGCTGGAAGAAGCGCGCGGCGGCAAGCCCCATGGCGCTGCCGCACTGCCCAGTGCTCCCAACGGGGGCGCACAAAATGGGGTCAGACTCCAATTGTCGGATCTGGCTGGCAGCAAGAATCGGCCTCTGACCCCGAATCAACCGGCGCCGACGCACAAGCTGTCGAACCGCCAGTACGAGGCGCTGCTGCGGCAGAACTTCGTCAGCGTACGCCGCGTGCGCGAATGGCGCGACATCCACAGCCAGCTGCACACCGTGGTGGCCGAGCATGGCTGGAAGCTCAACAGCGTGCCTGCCAGCTACGAGCAGCTGCACCTGGCCATGTTGTCGGGTCTGCTGGGCAACATCGGCTGCAAGCACGAGACCGAGGATGTCTACCTGGGCGCACGCGGCATCAAGTTCCATCGCCATCCGGGCGCGCATCTCTCCAAGCGGCCCGGACGCTGGATCGTCTGCGCCGAGCTGGTCGAGACCGCGCGCCTGTTCGGCCGCGGCATCGCCGCGATCGAGCCGCAATGGCTGGAACAGGTCGGCGCCCATCTGCTGAAGAAACAGCTGCTCGACCCGCACTGGGAGAAGAAGGCGGCCGAGGTCGTTGCCTACGAGCGCGCCACCCTCTACGGCCTGGTGGTCTACAGCCAGCGCCGCCTCAACTACGGCCGGGTCGATCCGGTCGGCGCGCGCGAGATCTTCATCCGCGAGGGCCTGGTCGCCCAGGAGTGGGAGACCCGGCTGCCCTTCCTGGCGGCCAACCGCAAGCTGATCGCCCAGGTCGAGGAGCTCGAGCACAAGTCGCGCCGGCAGGACGTGCTGGTCGACGACCCGCTGATCTTCGCCTTCTACGACGCGCAGCTGCCGCCCGAGGTCTGCAGCGGGCGCGAGCTCGAGCTCTGGTACCGCGAGGCGTCCAAGACCCATCCGAAGCTGCTGCACCTGACGCGCGACGAGCTGATGCGGCACGAGGCCGCCGGCATCACGACCCAGGCCTTTCCCAAGGTGGTCAAGATCGGTGGCGTCGATTGCTCGGCGAGCTACCTGCACCAGCCCGGCGACCCGAAGGACGGCATCACCGTCAGCCTGCCGCTGTTCGTGCTGAACCAGGTCAGCGAGGAGCGCTGCGAGTGGCTGGTGCCCGGCATGCTCAAGGACAAGATCCAGGCCCTGCTGAAAAGCCTGCCGCAAAAACCCCGCGCGCGCCTGGTGCCGCTGCCCGACAGCGCCGAGAAGCTGGCCGCGACCCTGAGCGCGCCGGAGCGCTGGGCGCAGGGCTCGCTGACCGATGCGCTCTTGAAGGAGGTCAGGCAGATCACCAGCCTCGATGTCAAGCGAGGCGACTTTAAGCTCGACATGCTGCAGCCGCACCAGTTCATGAACCTGCGCGTGGTCGACGAGCATGGCCGCCAGCTCGGCCAGAGCCGCAACCTGCCGGCCTTGAAGGCCGAGCTCGGCGCCAAGGCGCGCGGCGCCTTCCAGGCGCTGGCCAAGCTCAAGGTGGCCGACCTGGGCGCGGGCGAGGCGGCTGGGAACACTGCCAACGCCGCGCCAGCCGTCGCCTCGGCGGCTCAGCCGGCCGGACCGGCCGGGGCTGCCGGGGCTGCCGGGTCGCGCGCTGCAGCCAGCCAGCCAGGGCCGGGCGCAGGCGGCGCGCGGGCTGCCGGTGCCGCCACGCCGCCCAAGGCCGCTGGCCAGGCCGGCGCGGCGGACCAGCCAGCCGCCGACGCCGCCCAGCGCCATACGGCCTGGACCTTTGGCGACTGGCCCGAGATCATGGAGATCCGCAAGGGCGGCCAGACCCTGATCGGCTTCCCGGCGCTGATCGACGCCGGCGACGCGGTGACGATCGAGGTCTTCGACGAGCCCGAGGTCGCGGCCAGGAAGCACCGCGCCGGCCTGCGCCGCCTGTTCGCGCTGCAGATCCGCGACGCGCTCAAGTACCTCGAGAAGAACATCCCCGAGCTGCAGAAGATGGCGGTGGCCTACATGGCGCTGGGCACGCAGGAGGAATTGCGCGAGCAGATCATCAATGTCGCGATCGAGCGCGCCTTCCTGCTCGATCCGCTGCCGGCCAACGCGGCCGACTTCAAGCGCCGCCTCGACGAGGGGCGTGGCCGTCTCACGCTGATCGCCAACGAGGTCGCGCGCCTGGGCGGCACCGTGCTGCTCGAGTATGCGGCGGCGGTGCGCAAGCTCAAGGACTGCAAGTACGCGCCCGAGGCGGTGGCCGACGCGAGCCAGCAGCTGCAGCGCCTGGTTCCGAAGCGCTTCCTGAGTGAGGCGCCCTGGGCCCAGCTGCAGCATCTGCCGCGCTACCTGAAGGCCATCGTGCTGCGGCTCGACAAGTACCGCGCCGACCCCGCGCGCGATGCGTCGCGCATGGCCGAGGTCCGCGCGCAGGAGCAGCGCTATTGGCGCCTGGTCGCCGAGCGCAAGGGGGTGCAGGACGAGCGCATGAACGAGCTGCGCTGGCTGCTGGAAGAGTTGCGCGTGAGCTTCTTCGCCCAGGAGCTGCGCACGCCCCAGCCCGTCAGCATCAAGCGGCTCGACAAGGTCTGGGCCCAGCTCGGCTGATCGGCCGGCCGTCAGGGGCTGGGGGCTGAGTACGCTGGGCGAGCGGCAAGGTGCCCGGGCTCAGCCGGCGCCGGCCTCGTGGCCGGCAGCCTGGCCCCAGGCCACGAAGTCGGGGTTCTCGAAGCCCGGCTTGCCATAGCGCAGCGGCTGGCCCTGCAGGTCCTCGACCCGTCCGCCGGCGGCTGCCAGCACCGCCTGGCCGGCCGCGATGTCCCATTCCATCGTGCGGCCGAAGCGCGGGTAGCAATCGGCCTCGCCGGCGGCCAGCAGGCAGAGCTTGAGCGATGAACCGGCATTCCTGAGCTGCGCCACGCGCCGGCCCGCCAGGTAGGCCTCGAGCGCCGCCGGGTCGCCGTGCGAGCGGCTGGCCAGCACGGTCAGGCCCTCGGCCGGCGGCCGCCTGGCTTCTATCGGGCGCCGCGTGCCGGCATCATTCCCGACTTGCGCGAAGGCGCCGCTGCCGACGGCGCCGGCATAGAGCTGGCCCAGCGCGGGCGCCAGCACCACGCCAAGCACAGGCTGGCCCTGTTCGACCAGGGCCACGTTGACGGTGAACTCGCCGTTGCGCTGCACGAACTCCCGCGTGCCGTCGAGCGGATCGACCAGCCAGAAGCGCGCGCCGAGTTCGGCCGTGGCAGGCGCCTGTCCGGCCGCGGCGGCTTCCTCGGCCACCACCGGCACGCCCGGCAGCAGGGCCTGCAGCGCGGGCGTGAGCAGCGCTTCGGCCAGTTGGTCGGCCTCTGTGACCGGCGAGGCATCGGCCTTGGCCGTGACGCTGAAGTCGCGCGCATAGACCTGCAGGATCAGCTCGCCGGCCTGCTGCACCACGCCGATCAGCGCCTCGATCAGTTGGCTCGGATTCAGTGGCGCATCCAGTGGCGGGTCTTGCCGGGCGACAGTCTGGCAGCTTGGCTTCATGGCGCCATCATAGACCGCGTTGCGCTACAGCCTGGGTCGGCTGATCCGGGCGCGGTCCGCCGCTCCCAGTTCAGTAGCGGCTGGGCTGGGTCGTCAGCTCGTAGCCGACCTTGACGCCGATCAGCGCGGCCATGCGGATATAGGTCTTGTGCGCGGCGGCCTTGATGTGGCGCGCTTCGGCGAAGTTGCTGCTCCAGGCCTCCCAGCGCGCGCAGACGAAGACGCCGCCGATCTCGAGCTCGACCAGGTACTCGATCACATGGGCGCCATCGTCATCTTCCTCGTCCTCGTCGAATTCGTCCCATTCGACCTCTGCTCCGGCGCTGGCCTCGGCTTCCTCGTCGTCGGGCATGTGGTATTCGAGCGCCGCGATGCGGCAGGTCGAGCCGGTGCGCGCCAGGCGGACCTCATGCTGCCAGACCACCAGTTCCTCGGCCTCGGCGATGAAGCTGCTGTGCGCGGTGTGGCCGGTCTCGAATTCCTCGACCACGGCGTCGAAGATCTCCGACGGGGTCAGTCCGTTCGCGAGCGGTTCGTCGAAGCTGGGTGGCTGGCGGGTTTCTGCCGTCTGGTTCATGCCTGGTTTCCTGGATGGGGTGAAGGATCTGTCCAAGGCTAGCCGCCCAATGGGTCATTCGCGTGACAGGCCGGCGGCGCTGGCCGCTCGCTGTCGGCCTTCCGGGCCCAAGCCAGGTGGCCCGGTACCGGGGGCGGCGTCCCAGGTCTGGCGGAAACAGGGCTGTCTTGCCGGTCGAGGCTAGACAAAATCCTTATTTGTCTTAGACAAACTGGGATTTATGAGGGAAAATACCCATCCAACCCAGCAACGAGAGAAGGCTTGAGTCATGATTTCCAGGAAAGTTATCAAGGCCGTCGAGGCCGCAGTCCTCGTGGCGGCCCGAACCCCCGGCAGGCCGGTCACGGTCAAGGAAATGTCCGACCGGCTCGGCATGTCGGTCGGCTATCTGGAGGTGCTGGTGCGCGACCTGCGCGAGCATGGCCTGCTGCTGGCCCACCGTGGCCCTGGCGGCGGCTACCAGTTCAATGCCAGCCGCTTGCGCGATCCGTCCGGCGTCAGCCTGTGGGATGTCGTCCGCATCTACCAGGACCAGGAAGAGGCCGAGCCGGTGTCGCAAGCGCCCGATGTCTTCCTGGCGGTCGAGCAGGCGCTGCAGGACAGCTTCCGCCGCGCCTGCGAGGCCATCAACCTGCTTGATATCGCGGCCGGGCTGGAGCTGTCGGTGCCGCGCCCGCTTGCCGCCGAGGGGCCGTTCAAGCTCAAGCCGCTGGCGCGTCCCATGCTGCCGCGCGGCGTCAGCTCGGTGTTCCAGTGGGCTTCCAGCCTCTGCCCCGAGCCGGCTTGAATTCCGGCCAGGCAGGGAGAAGTTTCAGGGCGTCGGCCGGTCGCCGCCCTGCCTGCCGTCGGCGCGCGCCGACAGATAGGCGTAGAGGTCCATGATGTGGGCATTGACGGCCGGCTCCTCCTGCCAGGCCGGCATCGCGACCGGGGGCTCGCGGCGTTGCACCGCCTGGTCGATCCAGCTCTCGCGGCTCTGGTCGGCAGGGCGGGTCCAGTCGTAGCGCTGCAGCACCAGCCCGACGAAGCGGCGCGGCCCCATGCTGCGCATCAACGGCATGAGGTCCGGGCCCTGCGCGGTGCCGGTGGCGGCCGAGCCATGGCAGCTCGCGCAGCGGCTCTGGTAGACCCGCCAGCCGCTGTAGACCGATCCGGTCGGCTGCAACCAGCGGGCGACCGCGCGCGCGGGCTTGGAGTTGCCGAATTCAACGGCACAGCCGCCCAGCAGCAGCGCCGCGCTCACGGCTCCCGTCAATGCCGCGGCGCGCCAGCGCCATCTCCCTGTCTGCTTGTTCATCCTGCTCCTTGCCCGAGGCATGCTGTGATAGATCCAGTCTATTCTGCCCCCGTCACAGCCCGGTAACAAGGGTGCTGCTGGCTGAAAGGCTGGCCTCCCGGCCCGTCAGCCAATAAAAAACCCCGCGCCAGGCCTGCTGGGCGGGGTGTCTGGCGCGCGGGACCTGCCTGCCATCGGCGGGCAGGTCGGCTGCGCTGGCCGATCAGGCGTTCTTGTTGCCCTTGGCGGCGCCGGTCATGGCGTTGAAGCTGGCCTGGGCTTGCGAGCTGGCCTGGGTCACGGCCTTCTGCATGCTCTCCATCGCGCTGCTGGCGGCGGACATGGCGTTCTTCATGGCGGCGACCATCGGCTCGGTGCCGGCCGGTGCCGACTTGGTCATGTTCTCGAAGGCAGCCATGAAGGGCTGCTGGCCGGCAGCGCCGAAGCCCTGGGCGAACTTGCCGAGGTTGGCGTCGGCAGCGGTGCTCGAGACGATCTCGACCAGCTTCTGGCTGTAGGACACGGTGCGCTCGGTGACCGACTTCAGCATCGAGGTCTGCAGCTCCATCAGTTCCTGCGGGTTCTTGGCACCGCTCAGGGCCTGTGCCAGCTTGCTGGCGTCCTCGACGGCGGCCTCGGCGGTCTGCAGGTTGAGTTCGACCAGCTTCTTGACGCTCTCGGGAGCGGCCGGGTTGCTGGCGAGCAGCTGCTCGATGTTGGTCTTGCAGGTGGTGAAGAATTGTTCGGTGTTCAGCATGGCTCTGGCCTTTGGTAGCGGTAGTAGAAGGGCGGTAGGATTATTTATGTTGCACTGCAACATGACGCGATTCTAAGGGGACTGCCCGGTTTTGGCACGCGTTTTCTGCATCGCTGGCGATTTATTTTCTGCCCGCCGGCCGGGGCCGCCAAGGGCCGGGGGCTTCAGCGCGCCGCCTGGGCGATCTGCTCGACGCTCCAGTCGGCCACCTGCAGCGCGAGCCGGTCGCTGGCCTGGCCGAAGGCGCTGACCACAGCCGGCAGCGCACTGTCCGCGGCCGGCTGCAGCTGCTCGAAGCGGCGGCTGGCGACGATGCGCTGCGTGGCCGGGCGCACCAGCCTGAGGTCGAGTCGCAGCAGCACCTGGGGCGAGCCGTCCCGGTAGACGCTCTGGAAGGCGCGTAGTTCACCGTCGAGCTCGAAGTCGGCTTGCAGCATGCGGTCGTCGCTGCTGAGCTGCGCGATGCGCCCGTCGCTGCGCAGCGCGTCGAGCAGGCGGTTGCGCAGCAGCAGCGGGGCCGGCTCGCTCCACTGCGCGCCCTTGTAGTGGCTGACCTGGTCGCCGGCGGGCAGCACGATGATGCGCTGGCCGGCCAGCAGGGTGCCGGCGGCCGGCCGGGTCACGCGCAGCGATTCCGGCCGCTGCGCGCTGCCGCCCGTGCCGACCGCCGGCTGCGGCAGGGCCGAAGGCAGCTGGTAGAGCTCGACCGGTGCCGACTTCGGCAGCACCGAGCAGCCCACCAGCAGTCCGGCCAGCAGCGGCGCCATCAGGCCCCAGCGCAGGAGCTTGCGCCTTGACGCGCGCGACGGGCCCTGGCTGGCATTCACGGGGGGGATTCGGTTCGGCATCACGGCTGGAACTCCTTGATCGGCTCCAGGCCCAGCAGGAAATCGGCCGGCCTGTCTTCGAGTTGGCGGCTGACCTGGCGCAGCGAGGCCAGGGTGGCGCGCAGTTCGGCCAGCGCCGGGCCGATCTCGCCGAGTCCGCGCGCGCCGCTCTCCAGTGCGCCGCGGTTGTCGGCGACCAGCTGCCTGACCGTCGTCATGGTCTGCTCGACCGCCGCCAGCGAGCGCTGCGCGCCCTGCAGGGTCTGGCTGCCTTGCTCGTCGAGCAGCCGGTTGCTGGTCGCCAGCAGCCGGGTCGCCTGCTCGAGCGCGGCATTGGCGCGCTCGCTGGCCTGGGCCAGGGCGCGCATGGCGCGTGCCAGCTCCTCGCGCTGCTCGGCCACGGTGGCGCTGGCCTGCTCGACATGCTTCAAGGTCAGCCGCAGGCTCTCGGCGTTCTCCGCCGAGACGATGGCGCGGGCCTGCACCAGCAGCTCGTTGACGTTGAGCGCGGCGTCCTCGCCCTGGTCCAGCAGCTTGCTGATCGGCGACGGCGTGGCGACGATGACGGGCACCTGGGCGCCCTGCGGCTGCAGCGGCCGGCTGGCCGGATCGCTGCCGCTGCTCAGGCGGATGAAGGAGGTACCGGTCACGCCGGCGAGCACCAGCCGGGCGCGGGTGTCGCTGCGGATCGGGGCGCTGTGCTCGACGCTGACGCGGGCATAGACGCGCTGCGGGTCCTGCGGGTCGAGCCGCAGCTCGGAGACCTCGCCGATGCGGATGCCGTTGAACTCGACCTTGCTGCCGCGCGACAGGCCGGAGACCGCCTCCTCGAACACGATGTCGTAGCGGTCGCTCGCGTTCTCGCTGCCGGACTTGCCGAGCCAGAGCGCGATCGCCAGCAGGGCGGCGGCGGCCAGCAGCGTGAACAGGCCGATCAGGATATGGTGGGCTCGGGTTTCCATGGCATTCAGGGCTGTGGGGTCCGCGTGGAGGGTTGGGCGCCGGCGGCCGCGCGGCCGCGCGGGCCTTGGAAGTAGTCGCGTATCCAGGGGTCGTCGGTCGCGACGACCTCGGCCAGCTGGCCGCTGACCAGCACGCGCCCGCCGGCCAGCACCGCGATCCGGTCGCTGATCGCGTGCAGGGTGTCGAGGTCGTGCGTGACCATGAAGACGGTGAGCCCGAGCGCGTCGCGCAGCGTCAGCAGCAGCTGGTCGAAGGCCGCCGCGCTGATCGGATCGAGCCCGGCGGTGGGCTCGTCGAGCAGCAGGATGGCGGGGTCGAGCGCGAGCGCACGCGCCAAGGCCGCGCGCTTGACCATGCCGCCCGAGAGCTGGGACGGGTACTTGGCGCCGGCAGCGGCCGGCAGGCCGGCGAGCGCGATCTTGAGCGCTGCCAGCCGGCGCGCATCCGGGCGCGACAGGCCGGCATGCTCGATCAGGGGCAGCTCGATGTTCTCGCTCACGGTCAGCGAGGAGAACAGCGCGCCTTGCTGGAACAGCACGCCCAGGCGCCGCGCCAGTGCCTGGCGCGGCCCGCTCGGCAGCGCCAGCAGGTCCTGGCCGAACAGGCGCACGCTGCCGGCCTGGGGCCGGTTCAGCCCGACCAGGGTGCGCAGCAGCACCGACTTGCCGGTCCCGGAGCCGCCGACCACGCCCAGGATCTCGCCCTGCAGCAGATTGAGCTCCAGTGCCTCGTGCACGACCTGGCGGCCGAACTGGTTGCGCAGGCCGCGCACCTCGATCACGGCGCTCACCAGCCCATCTCCATGAAGAACAGCGCGGCGACCGCATCGACCAGGATCACGACGAAGATCGACTGCACCACGGCCGAGGTGGTGTGCTCGCCGACCGATTGCGCGCTGCCCGCGACCTTGAAGCCCTCGAGGCAGCCGATGACGGCGATCAGGAAGGCGAACAGCGGCGCCTTGCTCAGGCCGATGACGAAGTGGCGCAGGCCGATCTGGTGCTCCAGCACCGACAGGAACATCGCTGGCGAGATGTCGAGCTGCAGCGCGCAGACCAGCATGCCGCCGGTGATGCCCGAGACGACCGCGACCAGCCCCAGGATGGGCAGCGCGACCAGCAGCGCGAGCACGCGCGGCAGCACCAGCAGCTCGACCGGGTCGAGCCCCATCACGCGCAGCGCGTCGATTTCCTCGTCGGCGCGCATCGAGCCGATCTGGGCCGCGAAGGCGCTGGCGGTGCGGCCCGCGACCAGGATCGCGGCCAGCAGCACGCCGAGCTCGCGCAGGAAGGAAAACGCGACCAGGTGCACCGTGTAGAGGCTGGCGCCGAAGGTCGACAGCACGGTGGCGCCCAGGAAGGCGACCACCGCGCCGACCAGGAAGGTCAGCAGCGCCACGATCGGCACCGCGTCGAGCCCGGTGCTCTCGAGCTGGGCCGCGAAGGCGGTCAGGCGCCAGCGCCGCGGGCGCGGCAGCAGGCGCAAGCCGGTCTCGAGCGTGAGGCCGATGAAGCCCGACAGGCCCACGCCATGGCGCCACAGGCCCTGCATCGCGCGACCGGCCTGCTCGAGCAGGTCGCCGAGCGCGCTGCCGGTGGGAGCCGCCGCTGCCGGGGCTTGAGCCTGCTGCATGGCGTGCACGACCGCGGCGAGCAGGGCGCGCCGCTCGGGCGCGAGCGCGCTGGAGTCATCGGCCAGTTGCTGCAGCCGTTCGCTGCCGAGCAGCTGGTGCAGCAGGCTGGCACCCGCGGTGTCGAGCGCGCCCAGCGCGCTGCAGTCGAGCCGGCAATCGCCGGGCAGCGGTGCCTGCAGGGACTGCAATTGCCGCGCCAGCGCGCCATGGTGGGCCAGGGTCCAGTCGCCGCTCAGCCGCAGGCAGGCTGCGCCCGCCATCGGGGTGAACTGGAACTGCCCTGGGCGGGGATCGGGGGACATGGGCCGACTATAGCCGGCCGGGGCGACAAAAAGCAAAAACGCCCAGCAGTCGAAACTGCTGGGCGTTCAGGTATTTGGTTGCGCGGGCAAGATTTGAACTTGCGACCTTTGGGTTATGAGCCCAACGAGCTACCAGGCTGCTCCACCGCGCGTCAGAAGAGCTATTATGCCTGAGATCGGATCTGCTGCCCAGGCCTGGGTCAAAAATGTTTCACGTTCCGGCGTTAATCAATGAGTGGGCCGTGCTTCGGGCCTGATTTGATCCGTTTCCGCCATCGCTGTGGCCCGCCGCGCCGCGGCCGGGCGGCGTGCCAGTCACCATTTAGTAATATCGCAGCCATCCAGCGCCAGAGGACCTGCACCAGACAGGTCACGGCCCAGGAGCCGTCCTGGCGGACAGGCTCCGCTTCCTCGAACCAGATTCATCCTCTCATGAGCACCCACAGTCCCAATCTGCTGAGCCGCCTTTCGCTGGCCTTGGCCAGCTTCTTCTCCATCCTGTCGCGTCCCGGCTTCGCGGCCGACGTCGAGCGCCTGCGCCGCGAGGGCTGGCCCGCGCCGGTGGCCCCGGTCGCGGCGGCTCCGGCAGCGCCGGTCGCCCCCGTGGCACTTGTTGCACCTGTCGCGCCGGTGACCCCGCCGCCCGCGCCCGCCCCCCAGCTCGCGCCCGAGACCGCCGCGCTGCAACTGCTGGGCCTGCTGCAGCGCGAGGCCCGCTTCATCGATTTCGTGCAGGAAGAGGTCCAGGCCTATGGCGATGCCGAGATCGGCGCCGCCGCCCGCGTCGTGCACGAGGGCTGCCGCAAGGTGCTGCGCGAGCATTTCACCCTGGAGCCGGTGCGCGCCGAGGCCGAGGGCAGCCGTCTGACGCTGCAGCCCGGCTTCGATGCCGCGGCCGTGCGTGTCACCGGCAACGTGGTCGGCCAGCCGCCCTTCACCGGCACGCTGGGCCATCGCGGCTGGCGCGCGAGCGAGACCCGCCTGCCCAAGCTGGGCCAGGGCCATGACGCGAGCGTGCTGGCGCAGGCGGAGGTCGAGCTGTGAACCCGACCTTGAATCAGCCTGCGGCCGTCGATTCGCCAGCCGTCACGGCGCGCTACAGCCTGGGCATCGACCTCGGCACCACGCACTGCGCCCTGTCCTGGGTCGATGCCGAGGCCAGCGACGGAGAAAAGGTGGCACAGGGCGTGCTGCAGATCCCGCAGCTGACCGGCCCCGGCTCGGTCGAGGCCAAGCCGCTGCTGCCGTCCTTCCTCTATCTGCCGCACGAGAGCGAGCTGGCACCGGGCGACCTCGGCCTGCCCTGGGCCGCTGGCCAGTCCTACGCGGTCGGCGAGTTCGCCCGCACGCGCGGCGCGGCGACGCCGATCCGCCTGGTCGCGAGCGCCAAGAGCTGGCTGTGCCACCCGGGCGTGGATAGGCGCGGGCCCATCCTGCCGGCCGAGGCGCCGGCCGAGGTCGAGCGGGTTTCGCCGCTGCAGGCCTCGGTGCGCTACCTGTCGCACCTGAAGGCGGCCTGGAACCAGACGCATCCGGAAGCGCCGTTCGAGCAGCAGCAGGTCACGGTCACGATTCCGGCCTCGTTCGACCCGGTCGCGCGCGAGCTGACCGCCGAGGCGGCGCAGCTGGCGGGCTTCCAGAACCTGACCCTGCTCGAGGAGCCGCAGGCCGCGCTCTACAGCTGGATCCAGCAGAGCGCGGGCGGCTGGCGCCAGTCGGTGCGGCGCGGCGACCTGATCCTGGTGGTCGACGTCGGCGGTGGCACCACCGACCTGTCGCTGATCGCGGTGCTCGAGCGCGACGGCGAGCTCGAGCTGCACCGGGTCGCGGTCGGCGAGCATATCCTGCTCGGCGGCGACAACATGGACCTGGCGCTGGCCTATGGCGTCACCGCCAAGCTGGCGCAGCAGGGCAGTCGGCTCGACGCCTGGCAGACCCGCGCGCTGGCCCATGCCTGCCGTGGCGCCAAGGAGGCGCTGCTGGGCGACGCGACGCTGGAATCGGTGCCGGTGGTGGTGCCCAGTCGCGGCTCCAAGCTGATCGGCGGCAGTATCCGCACCGAGGTCACGCGCGCCGAGCTCAGCAAGTTGCTGCTGGAGGGCTTCTTCCCGCCGGCCCAGGCCAGCGACCAGCCGATCAGCCGCGCCCGAGCCGGCCTGACCCAGCTCGGCCTGCCCTATGCGCAGGATGCGGCGGTCACGCGCCACCTGGCGGCCTTCCTGAGCCGCCAGCTCGGCGCGACCGAGTCGCTCGAGGGCTTCGGCGTGCCGCAGCCCTATGCGGCGACCTTCCTGCATCCGACCGCGGTGCTGTTCAACGGCGGCGTGCTCAAGTCGGGGCTGATTGCCGAGCGCCTGCTCGAGACGCTCAACAGCTGGCTGGCGGCCGACGATGCGCCGCCGGCGCGCCTGCTGCCGGGTGCCGACCTCGACCTGGCGGTCGCGCGCGGCGCGGCCTATTACGGCTATGTGCGGCGCGGCCGCGGCGTGCGCATCCGCGGCGGCACGGCCCAGTCCTACTACGTCGGTGTCGAGTCGTCGATGCCGGCGATTCCCGGCTTCGAGCCGCCGCTGCAGGCGCTGTGCCTGGCGCCGTTCGGCATGGAGGAGGGGACCGAGGCACCGCTGCCCGAGCAGCAGTTCGGCCTGGTGGTCGGCGAGCCGGTGCGCTTCCGTTTCTTCGGCTCGAGCGTGCGGCGCCAGGACCCGGTCGGCGCCCTGCTCGACTTCTGGGGCCCGGACGAGCTGCAGGAGTTGCAGGAGATCGAGGTCAACCTGCCGGCGCAGGGCCGCGCGCCGGGCGAGGTGGTCGCGGTGCGGCTGCAGGCGCGCGTGACCGAGGCCGGCACCATCGAGCTCGAGGCGCTGCCGGTCGGCGGAGCCGAGCGCTGGAAGGTCGAGCTCGACGTGCGCGCCGAGGCTTCGGCCCAGCTCCCGGCCTGAATTGGCAGGTCCCGACTTGAGCGCGCGCTACGCGGTCGGCATCGACCTGGGCACCAGCCATGTGGTCGTGGCCTGGGCCGACCTGGCGGCCGAGCAGCCCGAGGTCCGGCTGCTCGAGATCGAGCAGCTGGTCGCGCCGGGCCAGGTCGCGGCGCTGGCGCTGCTGCCTTCGCTGCGCTACCACCCGGCGCCGGGCGAGCTGGCCGAGGCAGACCTGCAGCTGCCATGGCCTGATCCCGTCCTGGCCTCGGCTTCGGCTTCGGCTTCGGCTTCGGCCTTGATCGGGCACGACGATGGTTCTGGTTCTGGTTCTGGTGGCGGTAGCGACGCTGCTGTCCGCTTGCCGCCAGCGGTGATCGGACGCTGGGCCCGGCAGCTCGGCGCGCAGCAGCCGGGCCGGTTGGTGGCGAGTGCCAAGAGCTGGCTGTCGCACCCGGGCGTGGACCGCAGCGCGGCCATCCTGCCCTGGGGCGCTGGCGACGAGGTCGCCAAGGTCTCGCCGGTCGCGGCCAGCGCGAGCTACCTGGCCCATGTGCGCGCGGCCTGGCTGGCGCGCTTTCCCGACCATCCGCTCGAGCAGCAGGCGATCACGCTGACGGTGCCGGCCTCGTTCGACGAGGGTGCGCGCGCGCTCACGCTCGAGGCCGCCCGGCTGGCCGGGCTTGGGTCGCTGCGCCTGCTCGAGGAGCCGCAGGCGGCCTTCCACGACTGGCTGCTGCGCCATCGCGAGCGGCTGGCGGCTGAACTGGCGGATTCCCGGCTGGTGCTGGTGGTCGATGTCGGCGGCGGCACCACCGACCTGACGCTGGTGCGTGTCGAGCCCGATGCCGTTGGCGGCCCGCCGCAGCTGACCCGCATCGGCGTCGGCGACCACCTGATGCTCGGCGGCGACAACATGGACCTGGCGCTGGCGCATCAGCTCGAGCGCCGCCTGGCGGGCAGTGCGCCGCTGCCGGCAGCCGGTCTGTCGCAGCTGGTCCAGCGCTGCCGCGCGGCCAAGGAGCTGCTGCTGGCTGAGCAGGCGCCCGAATCGGTATCGGTCACGCTGCTGGGTGGCGGTTCGCGTCTGGTCGGCGGCGCGCGTTCGGTCGAGCTCTCGCGCGCCGAGGTCGAGCGCCTGGTGGTCGATGGCTTCCTGCCGCTCGAGCCCGCGAGCGAGCGGCCGCGCAAGCGGCGCGCCGGCCTGGTCGAGTTCGGCCTGCCCTATCCGGCCGATCCCGCCATCACCCACCACCTGGCCGAATTCCTGCAGCGCCATGCGGCGGCCGCGCGCGAGGCGCTGGGGTCTGGCGTGACTGAGGGCGCGGGCGGTTTTCCGCTGCCCGACACGCTGCTGCTCAACGGCGGCGTGTTCCGTGCCCCGGCACTGGTGCGCCGACTGACCGAGCTGCTCGAATCCTGGCGCGGCCAGCCGCTGCGCCTGCTGCACAACGCCGACCCCGACCTCGCGGTGGCGCGCGGCGCGGTGGCGCAGGCGCTGCTGCGCGCGGGCCGCCTGTCGGGCCTTGGGCCAGGCATCGGCGGCGGCGCGGCGCGCAGCTATTTCCTGCTG
The DNA here is from genome assembly GCF_002980595.1 of Malikia granosa. Lineage (GTDB taxonomy): Bacteria > Pseudomonadota > Gammaproteobacteria > Burkholderiales > Burkholderiaceae_C > Malikia > Malikia granosa. The sequence goes on along the minus strand of NZ_PVLQ01000004.1, from coordinate 23,703 downwards.
CTCGAGCAACAAGGGCGCACCCAGGGCCTGTGCCTGCTGCCGCGCGGCACGCCCGAGGGCACAGAGCTGGCCTTGCCGGGCCGGCGCTTCGCGCTGCGCCTGGGCCAGGCGGTGCGCTTTCACCTCGCATCGGCTTCGGGCGACGGCTGCTGGCAGGCCGGCGAGCTGGTCGAGCTCGATGCCGAGCGCTTCGTCCGCCTGCCTGCGCTCGAAGCGGTGCTGGCGCCGCTGCCGGGCATGGGAGGGCAGCAGCAGCCAGGCAATCGCCGCGCCGAGGTCACGGTCGAGCTGCTGACCCGCATGACCGAGGTCGGCACGCTCGAGGTGCATTGCGTGGCCTGCGACGACCCGGCCCGGCGCTGGCAGCTGGCCTTCCAGCTGCGCGGCGCGGCCGAAGCCGCAGGGGCTGATGGGACCGAAGCCTTGCCGACCGCACATCCACGGCTGGCCGAGGCGATCGCGCTGCTCGATCGCGTCTTTGGCGAGGGCTCGCAGCGGGTCGAGGCCAGGGAGGTGCGCCAGTTGCGCGCTGGTCTCGAGCGATTGCTGGGGCCGCGCGAGGGCTGGGAGCTGGCGTTGCTGCGCGCGCTGTTCGATGCGCTGCTGGCGCGCGCCCGGCGCCGGCGCCGCTCGGCCGAGCATGAGCGCGCCTGGCTCAACCTGGCCGGCTACTGCCTGCGCCCGGGGGACGGTGCACCGCTCGACGACTGGCGGGTGGCCCGGCTGTGGGAACTCTATCCGCAGGGCCTGCAGTTCGGTGCCGAGAGCAATAACTGGTCCGAATGGTGGACGCTCTGGCGTCGCGCGGCCGGCGGCCTGGGCGAGGCGCAGCAACTCGAGCTGCTGCAGACCGTCGGCGCGACGCTGGAGCAGATCGTCACCAGCCGATCGGCTTCCCATCCGCTCAAGGGCAGCTACGACGACATGCTGCGGCTGGTGGCGGCGCTCGAGCGGGTGCCGCAGGCCTATCGCGCCGAGTTGGGCGACTGGCTGGTCGGGCGGTTGCAGAAGGCTGCCCCGGCCAGCGGCGCCAGGGCCGCAGCCCGCGCGGACAAGGCCAGCAAGGCGGCTGCGCCCAGGCCGACCGAGCCGGCCAGCGCCTGGTGGGTGGTCGGCCGGCTGGGCGCGCGGGTCTCGCTCCATGGCCAGGCGCAGAACGTGGTTTCGCCCGAGACCGCGACCGCCTGGCTGCAGGCGCTGCTGGCGCTCGACTGGCGCCGGGTCGAGCCGGCGGCCTTCGCGGCGGTGCAGATCGCGCGCGTCAGCGGCGACCGCGCGCGCGACCTGGCGCCGCAATGGCGCGAGCAGGTGCTGCAGCGCCTGGCCGAGATCAAGGCGCCCGAGCCCTGGCGCCGGATGCTGCGCGAGCGGGTCGAGCTCGAGGCGGCCGAGCAGCGCCTGAGCTACGGCGAATCCTTGCCGCCCGGGCTGCGGCTGCTTGCAGGCTGATCCGTTGGCCGGGCCGTGGACTACGTCTCAGCCTGGCAATGCCTGACGGGCCGCTGCTGTCTCAGCGCCCCTCGACGACGATGCGACTGGCGCCGCCGCTGAGCCGGCTGACCCGGACCCGGGTGCCGATGCGCTCGGTCATCTCCTGCACATGCGAGATCACGCCGACCTTGCGCCCCATGGCCTGCAGGCGGTCGAGCGCGTCGATCGCGATGTTGAGCGATTCGGCGTCCAGGCTGCCGAAGCCCTCGTCGATGAATAGCGACTCGACCTTGACCCGGTGCGAGGACAGCGAGGCCAGGCCGAGCGCCAGCGCCAGCGAGACCAGGAAGGACTCGCCGCCCGAGAGCGAATGCACCGAGCGCTGCTCGTCGCCCATGTCCTGGTCCACCACCAGCAGCCCGAGGCTGTCGCGCAGGCGCAGGATACGGTAGCGGCGCGTGAGGCCCTGCAGGTGCGCGTTGGCATAGTCCAGCAGGATGTCGAGCGTGAGCTGCTGCGCGAAGTTGCGGAACTTCTTGCCGTCGGCCGATCCGATCAGCTCGCCGAGCTGCTCCCAGGTCCGGGTCCGCGCGGCCTGGACCTCGAGTCGTTCGCGGATGCCGGCCGAGCGCTGCAGCCGCTCGTCGTCCTGCGCCAGTTCCAGTCGCAAGCCCGCCAGCGCATCGGTCGCCGCCTGCAGCCGCTGCGCGAGCTCCTGCGCCAGCCGTTCGAGTTCGGCCGTATCGTCGATCTGGCTGCGCCCGGCTTCATGCTGGCGCAGCATCTGCGCGCGGTCCTGCAGCACGGCCTGCGCCTGCTGCATTTCGGCATCGAGTTGTTGCAGCGCCTCGCGCTCGCGGGCGATCGCATCGGCCGGGGTGGCCAGCAGGGTCGTCAGCTCGGCTGAGCCCAGCGCCGCTGCCGCTTCGCCTTGCGCGGCGTTGAAGTCGTCCAGCCAGCGCTGCAGCGCGAGCCTGGCCTGCTGCAGCTCGCGCTGTTGCTGCGCCAGCCGCAAGCCGGTCTGGTGTTGCGCCTCTTGCAGGCGCGTCTGTTGCTCGCGTGCCTGTTGCAGCGCCTCGAGCGCGCTGGCCTGCCGCTGATCGGCCTGTTCGACCTCGGACTGCAGCCTGGCTGTGACCTGATCCGCCGGATCGCCGCCGAACAGCGCGGCGCGCTGCTGCCGGTATTGCGCCAGTTCGGCCTCGATCTGCTGCAGCGCCTGCGCCTGGGTCTGTTCCAGCCGGCCCGCCTGTTCGCAGGCCTGCTGGCGGCTGTCGGCCTGTTGCGCCAGCAGCTGCAGTCCGGCCTGCAGGGCCGCGCAGCGCTCGCTGGCGCTGGTCCATTCCTGCACCTGCTCGCGCAGGCGGGCGCAGTAGGCCTGCGGGTCGGCCAGCCATTGTTCGCGCCAGGCGGCGCGCGCGAAGGCGGCATCGAGCTGCTCCAGCAGCGCCTCAGTGTCCTGCTCGATCCGGGCCCGCTGCTGCAGCGCGGCCTGGAGCTGCTGTGCGGTCAATGCGGCCTGCTGCTGCAGCGCCTGCACGCGCAGTCGCCAGTCGTCGCGCCCGCTGCGCGCCTGATCGAGCGCGAGCTGGGCCTGTTCGCGCTCGCGCAGCTGCGCGCGCAGCTGTGCCTCGCGCTGTTCGATCTGCTGCAGCGCGACCTGCACTGCTGCCAGCTGTTGCGCCAGCCAGGGCTCGTGCTGGTCGGAGGCCAGTGCGGAGCAGTCGGCCTGCCGCTCGTGCGCCTGCCAGGCTGACCGGGTAGCCTCGCGCTCGCCGGCGAGCGCCGCGAGTTCGGCCTCGAGTTCGCTCAGCGCCTGGGCCGCGAACTGCCGCTGCGCCTCGGCGCCGGCCTGCTGCCGCAGCTGCTCGTCCAGCGTTCGCCGGCTGGCTTTCGCCTGCGATTCCAGCACTTCCAGCAGCGCATCGACCGCGGCCGTGGCCTGCGCCTGCGGATGCTCGGTCGAGCCGCAGACCGGGCAGGGCAGTCCCGGCTGCAGGCTGGCGCGCAGGGCCTCGGCACTGGCGCTGGCCGCCAGCCGGGCCGCTTGCAGTGCCTGCTGCACCGATTCCAGCGCGGCCTGATCGGCCGGCAGCTGCTGCGCCAGCACTGCGAGCTGCCGGTCGGCGTCGGCCAGCGCATCGGACGGGGTCTTCTGCTTGTCCAGCAGCTGGGCGTGGCGCAAGTCGAGCTGCTGCAGCTGCTGTCCGAGCTGCGCGAATTCCCGCAGCGACTCGCGCCTGGCCTGCAGCGCCGACTTGTCGGCCGCCAGCGCTGCCGCATCGCTGCCGGCGCAGGCGGCCGTGGCCTGTTCCAGCCGGTGCTGGGCCTGCGCGCAGCTGGCATCGGCGCCTGCGAGTCCGGCCTGGCCTTGCGCGAGCTGGTCGGTCTGTTGCTGCACCTGCTGCTGCAGCGATTCGGCCTGCTCCTGCTCCGCCGCCCGTCGTGATTGCAGCGCATTGGCGCGCTCGAACAGGGCCTGCCAGCGCGGCCAGCCCTGCGCGAGCTCGCGCCGGCCCTCGTGCTGCTCCAGCCATTGCTGCACCGCCTGCAGCTCCTGGCTGTCCTGCTGCTGGCGCGCGGCAGTCTGCTGCTGCTGCACTTGTGCCTGTGCAAGTGTCCTGGCTGCATCGGCGTGCGACTGGACGGCCTGCTGCTCGCGCGGCACGCTCGCCGCGATCAGCCCGTCCAGCGTCCTGGCCTGCTCGATCAGCGGCCGGGCCTCGGCTAGCGCCTGCCTGGCCGCCTGCTGTTGCAGCAGGGCCTGTTGCTGCGCCGCCCCCAGCCGCTCGAGCTCGTGGCCGGCCTGGCTGGCCTGGGCCTGCAGCTGCTCGATGGCGGATTGCTCGGCGGCCAGCGCGGCCTGGGCCCGTTCGATCTCGGTCGCGATCGGCCGCGCGGGCTGCACCCGCTCGAGCTGTTGCAGGCAAGCGCGCCGGTCCTGCGCCGCAGCGTGCATCGTCTGCGCGACGGCCAGCCGGGTCTCGGCCTCGGCTTGCTGGCCCAGCAGCTGCTCGCGCTGCCGATGCCAGTTCTGCCGCTCGGTCAGCGCGCCGCGCTCGCGCTCGAGCGCCTGCAGCTGCCGATTGGCATCGATCAAGCCTGCCTCGGCCTGCGCGCGCTCTTCGGGCGCCAGCGGCTGGCAGTCCTGCAGCTGCTGGTACAGCTGATCGAGCGCCTTGCGCTCATCCTTCATGCGCTCGAAGGCCAGCACCGACAGGCGCGAGAAGGTCTCGGTGCCGGTCAGCGTCTGCAGCAGCTCGGCGCGCTCGTCGTCGCCGGCCTTCAGGAAAGTCGCGAAGTCGTTCTGCGCCAGCAGCACCGCGCGCGTGAACTGCTCGAAGTTCAGGCCGATCACGGCCTCGATCTGGCGCAGCGTCTCGGTCTTGCGGTGGTCGCCCAGCAGCTGGCCGTCGGCAAGGCGTGACAGGCTGATCTCGCTGGCCTGCAGCTTGCCGTCCTGCTTGCCGCGCGCGCGCCGCACGGTCCAGCGCGAGCGGTATCCCTGACCATCGCTGCCGACGAAGTCGACCTCGGCCCAGCCCTCGCCGGCGCCGCGGCGCAGCAGGTTGCGCGGGTCGGAGCTGCCGATGGCATGTTCGCCCACGTCGGGCACGCTCTCGCTGCGCGAGTTCGCGCGCGACAGCCGGGGCGTGCGCTCGTACAGCGCCAGGCAGAGCGCGTCGAGCAAGGTGCTCTTGCCCGCGCCGGTCGGGCCGGTGATCGCGAACAGGCCGGCCGAGGCCAGCGGCTCGGCCGTGAAGTCGACCTCGAACCCGTTCGAGAGCGAGGCCAGGTTGCGGCCCCGGATCGCCAGTATCCTCATTTGGCTTCCTCCTGCGCCTGGGCCAGCAGTTCGTCGAAGGCCTGCAGCAGCTCCTGTGCCGGCTCGGCGCCGAAGCGGTGCCGGTAGAGCCGGCCGAAGAAGTCGGCCGGCGCCAGCGCGGCCAGTTCCTCGACCGAGGCGGTCGGTGCCGCATCCACGGCGTCTGCCGCGACGCTGCGCGCGCTGCTGGTCTCGATGCGCACCAGCCGCACCGGCTTGTCGGCCAGCGCGGCCTCGATGCGGGCGCGCAGTCCCGGCTCGGGCTGGCTGAGTTGCACGCGCACCTGCAGATAGGGCTGCTCGGCCTCGGGCCGCTCGGGCAGATCCAGCGCCTCGAGTTGCGCCAGCACCTGTTCCAGCGCGGCTGCTCGCTTCGGCACCCGCAGCAGCTCGACCGCGCGCGGGATGCGCAGCTCGCGCACCGACGCGACTGCCTCGCCTGCCAGCTCGACCAGCAGCACCTGATGCGGGTAGTCGACCTCGGAGAAGGACAGCGGCAACGGACTGCCGCAGTAGCGTCGCGTCTCGTTGCCGCCGACGCGCTGCGCCAGGTGCAGGTGGCCCAGCGCGACATAGGCGATGCCGGGGTCGAACAGGCTGGCTGGCAGTGCCTCGGCGCCGCCGATCACGAGCCGGCGCTCGGACTCCTCCGAAACCTGGCCGCCCGTCATGTGGCAATGTCCCATCGCGACCACGGCCTGGCCCGGGGATCGCTTGCTCTGCACCCGCTGCCAGGCCTGGCGATAGAGCAAGGCCATGCCGGCCAGATAGGGATCGGCCTGACCCTCGCCTTCGCCTTCGATCCGCGGCAGGTCGGCCGGGCGCAGGAAGGGCATCGCGATGCACCAGGCCGCTATCTGCCCGGCGCGGTCCCTGAGCGGCACGATCAGGCGGTCGAGCCGCTCCAGCCGGTCCGCCGCCTCTTCGGCGCTGGCATCGGCGCTGTGCTCCAGGGGACGGCCGACTGCGCCGATCGCGCTCGCGTCGAGCAGCGACAGCAGCGGACCCGGCGCCTCGATGCGACCCGGCGAGTCGTGGTTGCCCGCCGTCATGACGATCGCCAGATGCGGCACCCGCGCTCTTGCCTGCTGCAGGAAGCGATACAGCTGCTGCTGCGAGGCGGCCGAGGGGTTGGTGTTGTCGAAGATGTCGCCCGCGATCAGCAGCGCGTCGACCCGTTCGGCTTCCAGCTGATCGAGCAGCCAGTCGAGGAAGCGCGCGTGCTCGTAGCCGCGCTCGTACTGGTGCAGCGTCTGCCCCAGGTGCCAGTCGGAGGTGTGGAGGATTCTCATGTCAGGACCGCATTATTGCGATCCCGTGTGAGCGATCCAGCGTCTCGCGCGACCTTCATTCGGGTTTGGTTGATTGCACGGCCGGGATCAGGTCGGGCAGGCCCTTGAACGCATCAGCCTTGAGGAACAGCGCCTGGCTCATGCGATCCTGGGCCTGTGTGGCCCAGGACTTCAGCCGCTCGATGATCGCCTGCTTGCCCGGGTCGTCATGCAGGCCCTCGGACAGGTAGTTGGGTGACCATCTCATGTCCGACCTGAAGTCCTGTCCCAGCGCCCTTGGATTCAAGTAAATCCGGAACAGCAGCACACGGCCCTGTTCCATGTGGCGGCTGAGTCCGATCTCGATCACCTCGCTGGGTAGCTCGATTTCCCTTGACTTGAGCTTGCTGACAATGTCTCCCAAATCGCCTTCATTGCGCAGGAACGGATAGACGTAATGTCGAAGTGTGGCGCAGTTGACGTCCGAGAACCGGCCCTTGCTGGAACGTTTCCAGATCAAGTCGTCGCCTTGGCAGAGCTCCTCATTCGGCTCGCCGATGTGGATGTTCTGTGCCAGGTTGCTAAATAGGTAAATCAGCGCGACGGCCTTGTCCCCTTCGAGGTCGGCCAGCCAGGCCGATCCCAGCGGCAGCCCGGATCCCAGGCCGCTTGATTGATGGGCCTCCAGGAACAGCAATCTGTGCGGCTTCCCGGTCGGGATGATGGGGTGCTGGCCTATGGTCGCGCTGGCCGGAATTTCCTGCAGGAACTCGAAGTCGATCGGCTTGTTGCGGCTGAACAGGTCCTGCGCTTGTACGGCCGAGGTCAGCAGTGCCAGCACCGCAGCGGCGATCTTGAGTCGATGTTTCATTTGGCCTCCCTGGCTTGTAGCTTTTCAACAAGATAACCAAAAAACCGCTCCTTGTGGCAGGGAATTCCGGCTTCCCCATCCCAGGACTAGACTATCTCGCCATGGATCTGCCGCGCTTGCTTTCCCTGCTGCTCATTCCCCTCGGCTTGTCAGCCCAGGCTGCTACCGCTGATGCTGCCGACCCGGCCTGGCCGGCAACCCTGCCCACCGCCCCGCAGGCCAGGCTCGACGCCCAGGCCGGCGGCATCGCCTCCTGGACGCTGGCCAACGGCTTCAAGATCATCCTCGCGCCTTTCCCTACTGCAGGCAGCGCGCGCGTCGAGCTGCTCGTCAAGAGCGGCAGCAAGCTCGAAGGCTATGGCGAGACCGGCATGGCGCACTTGCTCGAGCACCTGCTGTTCAAGGGCGCGGGCGAGCGCGCCGACCTCAAGCGCGACCTCACCGCCCTGGGTGCGCGCTGGAACGGCACCACGACCGCCGACCGCACCAACTACTTCGAGACCGTCGCGGCAGAGCCCAACAAGATCGCAGAAGCGATCCGCATCGAGGCCGACCGCTTCATCCGCCCGCGCTTCACGCGCGAGGACCTCTCCAGCGAGATGACGGTGGTGCGCAACGAGTTCGAGCGCCAGGAGCGCGAACCGATGCCGGTCGTGATGCGCGCGCTGCAGCGTCTGAGCTATGCCTGGCATGGCTACGGCCGCCCCACGATAGGCGCGCGCAGCGACATCGAGGGCGCCCCCTTCGAGGCGCTGCAGGCCTTTCACCGTCGCCACTACCGGCCCGACAACGCGGCGCTGATCGTCTCCGGCCAGTTCGATCCGCAGCAGGTGCTGGCGCTGGCCGCCAGCCAGTTTGCCCAGGCCAGCAATCCGGATCAGCCGCGCGTGAGCCACTGGACGCGCGAGCCGTCCGAAGCCGCGACCCGGCGCAGCGAGCTCTGGCTGCCGGCCGGCACCACCCTGGCGGCCAGCGCCTGGCGCCTACCCGGCCTGCGCCAGCGCGAGGCCCACGCGCTGGACCTGGCATCGGCGGCAGTCTGCGACCCCGACTGGGGCAGCTTGCGGCGCCAACTGGTGCTCGAGCAACAGCTCGCCGCCAGCGCCTATTGCGGCGTGCGCCTGCAGGCCGACTACGGCGAATGGATCGCGACCGCCTCGCAGGGGCGCGATGGCGACGCGGTAGTGCTGTCCTCGGCCCTCGGGCGCCATCTCGAGCAGGCGGCCGCGCGCGGCATCAGCGCCGAACAGCTCGAGCGCGCCCGGCGCGAGCAGCTCAACGCCTTCGAGCGCCTGCGCGGCGACCACGAGGCGGTGGCCGCGCTGCTGTCCCAGGCCGAGGTCGCCGGCGACTGGCGGCTGCTGTTCTGGCAGCTCGACCTGCTGCGCGAGATCAAGCTGGAAGAAGCCAATGCCGCGCTGCGCCGCTGGACCGTCGCCGGCCAGCGCAGCGACGTGCTGCTGCGCCACGCCGATGCCATCAGCTCCCCCGGGGAGCCGCTGCCCGCCGCCGCCTTGTCCCTGGTCGCGGGCAAGGACTGGCCCGCGCTCGCGCTGGCGGCCGATCCGCCGCCACAGTCCATGGCCGAGCTGGCCGCTGCGCTGCGCCGGGTCGATCTGGGCGACAGCCGGGTGCAGGCGTTGCAGCTGCGGCGCCGCACGGGCGGCGACTTGGCCTGGCTGGCGCTGGGCCATGACTGGGGCAATCCCGTCGCGCTGGCAGGGCGTCGCACCGCCTGCGACATGGCCGACCGCCTGCTGGCCTATGGCGGTGCCGGCCTGGACCGCGACGCCCTCAACGCCCGGCTCGAGGCGCTGCATGCGCGCTGGAGCCTGGGCCTGGACGGCATCTTCCTCGAGGCGCCGAAGGACCAGCTCGCGCCTGCTCTCGAGCTGCTGCTGTCGGTCTGGGCCGATCCGCTGCTGCCCGAGGCCGAGTTCTCGCGCCTGCGCGCCGCCAGCGTGGCCAGGCTCGAGGCCGCGCTGCAGCAACCGGCAAGGCTGGCCGCGGTCGAGAGCCGGTTGCGCTTCGACAACTATCCCGCCGGTCACCCGCGCCAGCCGCGCCAGCTGCAGCAGCAACTGCAGGAGCTGCGCGCGCTCACCCTGGCCGAGGTCAAGTCCTGCGTCAGTGATTTTTCTGGCCTGGCGCAGGCGCGGCTGGCGCTGGTCGGCGACTTCGACCAGGATGCCCTGCGCGGGCTCTGGACCCGCATCGCGCGCCTGCCGCCGGCGCGCCAGCCCTATGCACGCATTGCCGACCCCGCGGCGCCGCAGCCGCTCGATGCCAGCCCGATCGACATCGCCATGCCCGGCCAGGCCAATGCCAGCCTCAGCGGCCTGGCGCTGCTGCCGCTCTCGATGGAGTCGCCCGACTACCCCGCGCTGCGGCTGGCGGTCGAGGCGCTCGGCGGCAACTCCGACAGCCGGATCTGGCGCCGGCTGCGCGAGCAAGAAGGGCTGGCCTATGGCGCTGGCGCCAGCCTCGACAACGACGGTCCCGATCCGCGCAGCACGCTGACGCTGTACGCCAGCGCTGCGACTGCGCGCGCCGCCGATGCGCTGGCCGCGCTGCAGGATGAACTTTCGCGCGCGCTGCGCGACGGCCTGACGCCCGACGAGATCGAGCGCGCGCGCCGCACCTGGCTCGAGTCGCGCAAGACCCTGCTCAGGTCCGAGGCCGGCTACGCCGGCCTGCTCGCGCAGGGGCTGCTGCATGGCCGCGATCCGGCCTGGCTGGCCGATTTCGAGGTCCGCATGGCCCGCGTGACGGCCGACGAGGCCAATGCGGCGCTGCGCCGCTACCTGCTGCCGGCCCGCATCGTCTGGGCCAGCGGCCGCTGAAGCCGCTCCGCGAAGTTCGCGCGGGCGGGCCTTACTGTCAGCCCAGGCCGGCCAGTCCGGCGGCCATGCACAGACCGTGCACCAGCCCGGCGCCTATCGTCAGCACGATGGCCGGGCGCAGTCCGGCTGGCTGCTCGGCCTGGCGCCAGAGCCACCAGGCGGCCGCGAGCGACAGCGGCAGCGCCAGCAGGCCCCAGAGCGTTGCCAGCGGCTGCAACTGCTGCAGCGCCGCGAAGGCCAGCCAGCCATGCGCCAGCAGCGCGATCAGCAGGTAGAGCAGGGCGCTGCCTCTTGCGCCCAGCCTGACGGCCAGCGTGCGCTTGCCGACCCGGGCATCCGAGGCGGCATCGGGCAGGCCGTTGACGAGCAGGATATTGGCCATCAGCAGCGCATAGCTGAGCGCGGCCAGCGCCGGCAGCGGCAGGAACTGCTGCCGCTGCACATGGTCGGCACCGACCACGATCAGCCCCCAGGCCAGCGCCACGGCCAACTCGCCCAGGCCGCGCGACATCAGCTTGAGCGGCGGCGCCGAATAGGCCCAGCCCAGCGCCAGCCCGGCCAGTCCGACCAGCAGCAGTCCGCCGCCCGTGGCCCAGGCCAGCAGCAGCCCGCCCAGCACCACGCCCGCCAGCAGCCAATTTGCCAGCGCACGGGTCTGCTCCGGCGTGACCCGGCCCTGCTGGATCAGCCTGGAGCCGCCCGTGAACGGAAACAGCCCGTCCCGGTTTGCCGCATCGGCACCGTTGAGCGCATCGTGGTAGTCGTTCAGCACATTCGCGCCGGCATGAGCCGCCAGTGCGAGCACCAGCGTCAGCAGCGCCAGCAGCCAGTCGATCGGGCGCTCGCCAGTGGCCGCCGTTGCCAGGCCCAGCAGGCAGGCCACTGCGGTGATGGCCAGGAAGCCGGGACGGGTCATGCGCAGCAGCAGCTTCCAGTCCGGTCGGGTAGGTGTGTTCGAACTCATGGGCCTATTGTGGCCAATCCGCCGCTGGTTCCGGACTGCCAGACCTCGTGCCGTCTCGCCACATCCAGTCATTGGTGCTAGAATGAGATCGATTCTCATTCATGTTGTGAGGTTCCCTTGCATCCATCCAATTTGAGCCAGGCCCCGGTCGGGCAGTGGCAGCGCATCGCAGCGGGCGGCAGCAACAATGCGCGCCTGCTTGAACTCGGCTTCCTGCCGCACGAGCAGGTCAGGGTGCTGCGGCGCAGCTGGTTCAGGCAAGGCGCAATCGTGGTCCAGGTCGGTCCGGCGGTGTTCGGCCTGCGTCCGTCCGAAGCCAGCCAGATCCTGCTGGAGGCCGCATGAGCCAGGCTCAGGCCATCGACCTCGGCGGACTGGCGCAAAAACGCCTGGCTCTGCTCGGCAACCCCAACTGTGGCAAGACCGCGCTGTTCAACCGCCTGACCGGCAGCCAGCAGAAGGTCGGCAACTACGCCGGCGTCACGGTCGAGCTCAAGCGCGGCCTGATGAAGACCGCTGCCGGCCGCAGCGTCTCGGTGATCGACCTGCCGGGCAGCTACAGCCTGAACGCCAGCAGCGAGGACGAGGCCGTGGCCTGCTCGGTCGTGCTCGGGCGCAGCCTGCAGGAGCGCGCGCCCGACCTGACCGCCGTGGTCGTAGACGCCACCCGCTTGCGCCGCGGCCTGCGGCTGGTCGCCGCGCTCAAGCGGCTGCAACTGCCGCTGCTGGTGATCGTCAACATGATGGACCGGGTGCGCGCGCAGGGTCGCGAGCTCGACCTGGCAGCGCTCGAGCGCGCCATCGGCGCCCCGGTGGTCGAGGCCACCGGCATCACGGCCCAGGGCACCGATGGTCTGCGCGCCTTGCTCGACCGACCCGGCATCTGGCCTGCCGTGGAGCAGGGCAAGGCTACCTTTCCGGCGACTGCCGCCGCAGCGGACCAGCCACAGGCCGGCGCGCCCGAACCCGTTGCGCCCGTCGATGCCGCACAGGCGGCCCAAGACGATGCGCAGGCCCAGGCCTGGCTGGCCGAGTCCGGGCTGGACCTGGCCCTGCCGCCGCACGCCTGGTCGCACCGGCTCGACGCCTGGCTGCTGCAGCCGCTGCTGGGCAGCCTGGTGCTGCTGGTGCTGCTCTTTCTCGTGTTCCAGGCCGTGTTCAGTTGGGCCGCCTGGCCGATGGGCCTGATTGAGTCCGCGACCGAGGCCGTCGGCCAAGGCGTCTCGGCCCTGGTGCCCGAGGGCCTGCTGCGCAGCCTGCTGGTCGATGGCGTGGTCGCTGGCGCGGGCGGGGTGCTGGTCTTCCTGCCCCAGATCCTGATCCTGTTCTTCTTCATCCTGCTGCTCGAGGAGTCGGGCTATCTGCCGCGCGCTGCCCTGTTGCTTGACCGGCTGATGGGCGGGCTCGGCCTGTCGGGCCGCTCCTTCATCCCGCTGCTGTCGAGCTTTGCCTGTGCCATTCCCGGCATCATGGCCGCGCGCACCATCGCCGACCGGCGCGCGCGCTGGGTCACGATCCTGATCGCACCGCTGATGACCTGCTCGGCCCGCTTGCCGGTCTACGCCTTGCTGATCGGCGCCTTCATCCCGGCACGCGAGGTCTGGGGCCTGCAGTTGCAGGGCCTGGTGCTGTTCGGCCTCTACCTGCTCGGCATGGTCTCCGCGGTGGCGCTGGCCTTTGCGCTCAAATGGGTCGGCCGCTCCGGCGAGCCGGCCCAGCTCATGATGGAACTGCCCGACTACCACTGGCCGCGCCCGAAGGACCTGCTGATCGGGCTCTGGCAGCGCGCGCAGATTTTCCTGCGCAACGTCGGTGGCGTGATCCTGGCGCTGACCATCCTGCTCTGGTTCCTGTCCACCTTCCCGCAGGCTCCGGCCGGCTACGCTGGCAGCGCGATCGAATATAGCCTGGCCGGCCGCCTGGGCCAGTGGCTGGCGCTGCTGTTCGAACCGATCGGCTTCAACTGGCAGATCGCCGTCGCGCTGGTGCCCGGCATGGCCGCGCGCGAGGTCGTGGTCGGCGCGCTCGGCACCGTCTATGCGCTGTCGCAAAGCGGCGACGCGGTCGGCAGCGCGCTGGCGCCGCTGATCGCGGCCGACTGGTCGCTGGCCACCGGCCTGTCGCTGCTGGTCTGGTTCGTCTACGCGCCGCAATGCATCGCGACGCTCGCGGTGGTGCGCCGCGAGACCGGCGGCTGGGCCATGCCGGCGACCATGGTCGCGCTGCTGTTCTCGCTGGCCTATGCCGCATCCTGGCTGACCTACCGGCTGGCCCTGCACTGGAGTTGACATGAACGAAACCCTGGACCTGATCCTCACGCTGGCTCTCGTTGCCGTCGCCGGCCTGTTCCTGCTGCGCCGCCAGTGGCGCCGGCGCAAGCCGACTGTCGCCGGTAGCGGTGGCGCCAAGGCCTGCTCGAGCTGCGGCACCTGCGGCCGCTGCAGCTGATGCCAGCCGGTGCCTGCCGGCTTCGGACAGCGCTGGCCTGGCCAGCCAGGCGCCTGCTCTCCTGCCGGGGAGCACCAGCGGTCGTCAGGATCGCGTAGGGAAACGCAGACGACAATAGCGTGACAGGCGGGCCCGCTGTCATCGGGCTTGCTGCTATATTCGCCCTCCGATGCCATCACCCCTGAGCCCCGAACGCTACTGGCGCCTGAACCGCCGGCTGATCGCTGCCGGCCTGCTGCTGGGCTTCGTCGTGACTTTCGGCCTGGGCTGGTACGCGCGCGAGCTCGACTTCATCTTCCTTGGCTGGGGCTTCAACTTCTGGCTTGCCGCCCAGGGTGCGCTGCTGATCTATCTGCTGATCGTGATCGGCTATGCCTGGATCATGAACCGGCTCGACGCCAGCCAGCTCGATTCCCAAGGGCGGCCCCCGGCATGAGCGAGGCTGGCGCCGGCCAGTCCTATGGCCGCCAGCTCAACCGCGTCTATCGCGCCTATGTGGCCGGCTTCATCGTCTTCATCCTGACCCTGTCCTGGCTCGAGAGCCTGGGCCTGTCGCGCGAGGCCATCGGCCTGATCTTCCTGCTCTCGACCGTGGCGCTCTATGCCGGCATCGGCATCATCAGCCGCACCACCGATCCGGTCGAGTATTACGTCGCCGGCCGCCGCATCCCGGCGGTCTACAACGGCATGGCCACCGCGGCCGACTGGATGTCGGCGGCCTCCTTCATCGGCCTGGCCGGCACGCTCTACCTGCAGGGCTACAACGGGCTGGCCTTCGTGCTCGGCTGGACCGGCGGCTATTGCCTGGTCAGCCTGTTGCTCGCGCCCTATCTGCGCCGCTTCGGCGGCTTCACCATTCCCGACTTCCTGGGCGAGCGCTACGGCGGTCACTGGCCGCGCATGATGGGCGTGTTCGCCTCGGTCCTGTGCTCCTTCACCTATGTGGTGGCACAGCTCTACGGCGTCGGCCTGATCGCCTCGCGCCTGACCGGGCTGGCCTTCGAGCTCGGCGTCTTCCTCGGACTGGGCGGCATGCTGATCTGCTCCTTCCTGGGCGGCATGCGCGCGGTCACCTGGACCCAGGTCGCGCAGTACCTGGTGATGCTGGTCGCCTTCCTGCTGCCGGTGGCCTGGCTCTCGGTCAAGCAGACTGGCTCGCCGCTGCCGCAGCTGGTCTACGGCCAGCAGCTCGAGCGTGTCAGCGCGCGCGAGCGCGAACTCGCGCGCGACCCGCGCGAACTCGAGGTCATGAGCCTGTATCGCCACCAGGCCGACCTGCTGCGCTCCAAGCTCGAGAACCCGTCCGCGGCGCTGGCCCAGGACCGGGCGCTGGCCCAGCTCTGGCTCGACGACCTGCGCCAGCTGCCGGCGGCGCCCGAGGACATCGCGACCGCCGAGCGCGCGCTGTACCAGCTGCCGCGCGACGAGGCTGGCGCACGCCGACTCTGGCGCCGCGAGCTCGAGGAGGCCGAGTCCAAGATGCTGCCGCTGGGCGGCATGCCGCCGCACGCGCGCCCCTACGCGGGCGACCCGGATGGCAACGCCGCCCAGCGGCTGGAGTTCGAGTCCTCGCGGCTGAACTTCCTGGCACTGGTGTTCTGCCTGATGGTCGGCACGGCCAGCCTGCCCCATGTGCTGGCGCGCTACTACACCGTGCCCGATGTCAAGGCTGCGCGCAACTCGGTCGCCTGGACGCTGTTCTTCATCGCGCTGGTCTACTTCACCGCGCCGGCGCTGGCCGTGCTGGTCAAGCACGAGATCCTGTACCAGCTGGTCGGCACCCGGATCGATCAGCTGCCGGCCTGGGTCTCGGCCTGGAGTCGGGTCGATGCCTCCCTGATCCATTTCAAGGACATCAATGCCGACGGCCGGCTGCAGTTCAACGAGCTCAGCCTGGGCAGCGACGTGATCATGCTGGCCTCGGCCGAGATCGCGGGCCTGCCCTTCGTGATCTCGGGGCTGGTGGCGGCCGGCGCGCTGGCCGCGGCGCTCTCGACCGCCGACGGGCTGCTGCTGACCATGGCCAATGCGCTGAGCCACGACCTCTACTTCAAGATGGTCGACCCGAGCGCCTCGACCGCGCGCCGCGTCACGCTGACCAAGGTCGTGCTGCTGATGATGGCGCTGATCGCCGCCTACATCGCCGCGCTCAAGCCGGCCGACATCCTGTTCCTGGTCTCGGCCGCCTTCTCGCTGGCGGCCTCGGCCTTCTTCCCGGCGCTGGTGCTGGGCATCTTCTGGAAGCGCGCCACCGGTCCGGCCGCCGCTGCCGGCATGCTCGCCGGCCTGGGCCTGACCATCTACTACGTGGCGACCACCCAGCCCTGGCTGCGCTCGCTGTTCGGCCTGAGCGGGCCGGTCCAGCTCTGGTGGGGCGTCGATCCGATCTCGGCCGGCGTCTTCGGCGTGCCGCTGGGCTTTGCCGTCATCCTGCTGGTCAGCTGGCTGACCCCGCCGCCGTCGCCCGAGGCGCAGGCCCTGGTCGAGCGCCTGCGCAGCCCGGGCTGAGCCCCGGGCCTTGGCACCGTCCCGGTTTCGGCTTATAATCATTGGCTTGCCTTGCCGTACCCCTGTTGACGCTGGGGGCGGCTGTTTCAACCAAAAGGAGAGACCATGCGTCACTACGAAATCGTTCTGCTGATCCACCCGGATCAAAGCGAACAAGTTCCGGCCATGCTGGAGCGCTACAAGGGCATGATCACCACCGGCGGTGGCCAGATCCATCGCGTGGAAGACTGGGGTCGCCGTCAGCTGGCTTACCAGATCAACAAGCTGTCCAAGGCACATTACCTGTGCGTGAACATCGAAGCCGATCAGGCTGTGATGTCCGAGCTGGAGCACGCCTTCAAGTTCAACGACGCCGTCCTGCGTCACCTGACCATCCAGAAGAAGAAGGCCGAGACCGGCCCGTCTTCGATGATGAAGGCTGTCGAGCGCGAAGAAGCTCGCAAGTCCCAGCAGCAGGAAAACGCTGCCTGATTGGCTGCGCGCGTAGGATGAAGTGAACCGCCTCGTACTGTCCGCCGTCATCGCGCAGGTCTATCCCCTGCGTCACACGCCGGTCGGACTGCCCGCCTTGGACATGGTGCTCGAACACCAGTCGCAAGCCGAGCAGCTGGGGCAAGCCCGCCAAGTCAGGCTGGAGCTGAGGGCCACCGCCTTCGGTCACCAGGCCGAGTCGCTGGCTCGGCAACCGCTGGGCAAGGGCTTCGAGTTCTCCGGGTTCCTCGTCAATTCGCGCAACGGCAAAGGCGTCGTGTTCCAGATCCAGGATTTCACACCTCTCAGTTAAGGAAGCACCATCATGGCTGCACCCAAGCGTTTCAACAAAGACAAGCGCCCCAAGCGCAACACCCAATCGCTGCTGTTCAAGCGCAAGAAGTTCTGCCGCTTCACCGTGGCAGGCGTCGAGGAAGTCGACTACAAGGACGTCGATGTCCTGCGTGACTTCATCTCCGAGAACGGCAAGATCATCCCGGCTCGCCTGACCGGCACCCGTGCGATCTACCAGCGTCAGGTCACCACCGCCATCAAGCGCGCCCGCTTCCTGGCCATGCTGCCCTACAGCGACCAGCACCGCGTCTGATAGGAGCCGAACACCATGCAAATCATTCTGCTCGACAAAGTTGTCAACCTCGGTGGCCTGGGCGATATCGTCAAGGTCAAGGACGGCTACGCCCGTAACTTCCTGATCCCGTCTGGCCGCGCCCGTCGCGCCACCAAGACCGCGATCGCCGAATTCGAAGCGCGCCGCGCCGAACTCGAACAGGCTGCTGCAGCCAAGCTGGCCGAGGCGCAAGCCGTCGGCGAGAAGCTGGCTGGCTTCACCGTCAAGCTGTCCCAGAAGGCTGGCGTCGACGGTCGCCTGTTCGGCTCCGTGACCAACCACGACATCGCTGACGCCCTGAACAAGGAAGGCTTCGCTGTCGCCAAGGCCCAGGTCCGCATGCCCAACGGCCTGCTGAAGAACGTCGGTGACTACACCGTCAACGTCGGCCTGCACACCGATGTGGTGGTCGAAGTGAACGTGTCGGTGCTGGGCGAAACTGCCTGATACCTGCCTCCGCGCAACAAGAGCAGCCGGCCGATGCCGGCTGTTTTTGTTTCTGCCGCCAGCCTGTACCTGGCGCAGGTCTTAAGATTCAGGCTCGAAAGGACCCCCCGTGTCAGAAGTTTTTCCGCCCGATGATGCCTTCCTGCCTCCGCCTGCCGAAGACAGGCAGGTCGCCCAGCTGCGCGTGCCGCCGCACTCGATCGAAGCCGAGTCCAGCGTGCTCGGCGGCCTGCTGCTCGACAACGGCGCCTGGGACCGCGTCGGCGACCTGCTGCAGAACTCTGACTACTACCGCTTCGAGCACCAGCTGATCCACGGCGCGATCGCCAAGCTGATCAACGCCAACAAGCCGGCCGACGTCATCACGGTGTTCGAGCAGCTCGAGAGCGAGGGCCAGGCCGACAAGGTTGGTGGCCTGGGCTACCTGAACCAGCTGGCCCAGTATGTGCCGAGCGCGGCCAATATCCGCCGCTATGCCGAGATCGTGCGCGAGCGCGCCATCCTGCGCAAGCTGATCAAGGTCAGCGACGACATCGCCACCCGCGCCTTCAACCCCAAGGGCGCCAAGGTCGCCGAGATCCTCGACGAAGCCGAGCAGAAGGTGTTCAACATCGGCGAGGAGGGCACCCGCATGAAGCAGGGCTTCCAGTCGATGGACACGCTGGTGGTCGACCTGCTCGACCGCGTGACCGAAATGGCCGACAACCCGAACGACGTCACCGGTGTGCCGACCGGCTTCGTCGACCTCGACCGCATGACCTCGGGCCTGCAGGCGGGCGACATGGTGGTGCTGGCGGCAAGGCCGAGCATGGGGAAAACGGCATTCGCTGTTAATATTGCAGAACATGTTGCACTCAATGAAGGTCTTCCGGTCGCGATCTTCTCGATGGAAATGGGCGCCGCCCAGCTTGCGGTGCGTATCGTCGGTTCGATCGGCCGCATCAACCAGGGCCATCTGCGCACCGGCAAGCTGACCGACGACGAATGGCCGCGCCTGACCGAGGCGATCGAGCGCCTGCGCACCGTCTCGCTGCACATCGACGAGACGCCGGGCTTGAAGCCCAGCGAGCTGCGTGCCAACGCCCGGCGCCTGGCGCGCCAGTGCGGCAAGCTCGGTCTGATCGTGGTCGACTACCTGCAGCTCATGAGCGGCAGCAGCTCCGACACCGACAACCGCGCCACCGAGCTCGGCGAGATCTCGCGCGGCCTCAAGATGCTGGCCAAGGAGCTGCAATGCCCGGTGATCGCGCTGTCCCAGCTCAACCGCTCGGTCGAGCAGCGCGCCGACAAGCGGCCCATGATGTCCGATCTGCGCGAATCGGGCGCGATCGAGCAGGACGCCGACATCATCATGTTCATTTACCGCGACGAGTACTACACGAAAGAGGCCTGCAAGGAGCCCGGCGTGGCCGAGATCATCATCGCCAAGCAGCGTAACGGCCCGACCGGCACCGTCAAGCTCGCCTTCATGAACATGCTGACCCGCTTCGAGAGCCTGGCGAGCTATTCGGACGACTTCTAGTGGGAAGCTGCAACTTGACTTTATTTGATAAATATTGATGATAGATTAAAAGAAAAGCAAGTCCAGTCAAATCTCCAGATGCAAATCCCTGCTAGGAGGATCGGTACCGATCTGGCTTGCAAGTGATTCGCCCTGCAGTGCCATCTGTTGGCGCAGCAGGGCTTTCCGACAACATCTACCGCAAACGGCAGGCATCATGGACATCAACACGACTGGCACCACGGCAAACGGCAGCAGCGGCAACGACAACCTTGTGACCGGGCCGCTCGATGACACCCTGTACGGCTTTGATGGCAATGACACGCTCGACGGCGGAGCCGGCAACGATCTGCTGGTTGGCGGTGATGGCGTAGATACCTATGTCTTTGGCATGGGCTCTGGCCACGACACGATCAACGCGGGCGATGGCTGGTACGACCAGCCGGGCGTGGCGCCGGTCGACAAGGTGCAGCTCGGTGCCGGCATAGCGCCAGCCGACTTCACGCTGGCGCGCGTGGGCAGCGACTTGGTGCTGCGTCTGCCGGGTGGCAATGACAGCCTGACCCTGCAGAGTTATTACGACTCCGGCAATTACTACGGCTACAGTCGCGTCCAGTTGCAGTTCGCCAACGGCACGCTCTGGGGCGAAGCCGAGATCGCAGCGCAACTGGTCCATGTCGATGGCTCCTTGGGCGATGATTACCTGTACGGCACCATCGCGACCGACTCGATGCAGGGCGGGCAGGGCAATGACTGGATTTATGCGGGCGACAATGCCGATACCTTGCTCGGCGGCGAAGGCCATGACAGCCTGTTCGGCGAGCAGGGCAACGACCTGCTCGACGGTGGCTCTGGCAATGACTCGCTCGCCGGTGGTGATGGTGCCGATACCTATCTCTTCGGCACCGGCTCGGGCCGCGACACCATCAACGCTTCGGACAGCTGGTATGACCAGCCAGGCGTGGCGCCGGTCGACACGGTGCGGCTTGGTGCCGGCATCGCGCCCGCCGACGTCAAGCTGTCCCGCGTCGGCGGTGATCTGGTGCTGAGCCTGGCTGGCAGCAATGACAGCCTGACCGTGCAGGGGTACTACTACAACTACGGCAACGACTATTACGGTTACACCCGTGTCCAATTGCAGTTCGCCGACGGCACGCTCTGGGGGATAGCCGAAATCGCGGCCCAGCTCATCCATGTCGATGGATCGCCTGGCAATGATGGCCTGTATGGCACGGTCGCGACCGACTCGATGCAGGGCGGCCAGGGCAACGACTGGATTTATGCGGGCGACAATGCCGATACCCTGCTCGGTGGTGCAGGCCATGACAGCCTGTACGGCGAGCAGGGCGACGATCTTCTTGACGGCGGAGCGGGCAACGATTGGCTCGCGGGAGGTGATGGGGCGGACAGCTATGTCTTCGGTATCGGTTCGGGCCACGACACGGTCGATGCGTCGGACAGCTGGTATGACCAGCAGGGCGTAGCGCCGGTCGATACGCTGAGGATCGGTGCCGGCATTGCGCCAGCCGATCTCACCCTGGCTCGTGTCGGCAACCATCTTGTGCTGCGCCTGGCGGGAGGCAATGACAGCCTGACCGTGCAGGATTATTACTCCTACAGCAATAACTACTACGGTTACGCCCGTATCCAATTGCAGTTCGCCAACGGCACGCTCTGGAGCGCTGCCGAGATCGCGGCGCAGATCATCCATGTCGACGGCACGCCGGGCAACGACGGGCTGTATGGCACGGTCGCGACCGATTCGATCCAGGGCGGCCAGGGCAATGACCAGATCTGGGCGGGTGACAATGCCGACACCTTGCTTGGTGGCGAAGGCCACGACAGCCTGTTCGGCGAGCAGGGCAACGACCTGCTCGACGGCGGCTCGGGCAACGACAGTCTTTGGGGGGGCGACGGCGCGGATGCCTATGTCTTCGGCATCGGCTCGGGCCACGACACGGTCTACGCCTCGGACGGCTGGTATGGCCAGACGCCGATAGCACCGATCGACACGGTGCGGCTCGGCACCGGCATAGCGCCCGCCGATCTCACGCTGACGCGCGCAGGCAGCGATCTGGTGCTGAGCCTGGCGGGAGGCAACGACAGCCTGACGGTGCAAGGCTACTACTCCTACAACGCCAACTATGACGGCAACAGCCGCATCCAGTTGCAGTTCGCCAGCGGCACGGTCTGGGGCAATGCGCAGATCGCAGCGCAGATCATCCATGTCGAGGGCTCGCCGGGTAACGAGGACTTGTATGGCACGACCGCGACCGATTCGATGCAAGGTGGCCAGGGCAATGACTGGATGGTCGGCGCCGACAATGCCGACACCTTGCGCGGCGGCGACGGCCATGACAGCCTGCTGGGTGGCGACGGCAATGATCTGCTCGACGGCGGTACAGGCAACGACAGCCTCATAGGCGGTAACGGCGCCGACACCTATGTCTTCGGCATCGGTTCGGGCCATGACAGGATTGATGTCTCGGACGATTGGTACTCGAACCCAGTCGGCGTGGCACCGGTCGACACGGTTCAGCTCGGTGCCGGCATTGCCCCCGCTGACTTCGCCTTGGCCCGCTCTGGCGACGATCTGGTGCTGAGTCTCCCTGGTGGCGACGACAGCTTCACCGTGCAGGGCTATTACTCCTATCTTGGCGACTTCTACGGCTACACCCGCGTCCAGTTGCAGTTCGCCAATGGCACGCTCTGGGACCAGGGTGAGCTCTGGGCCATGGCAGGAGGTCTGCAGCGTGTTGAGCCGCCGGCAGGACAGTACATCTATGGCACTGCGGGTGACGATGACCTCACCGGAGGCGTCGGCGCCGATACCCTGTATGGCGAGGCCGGCAATGATCAACTCGATGGGGGCGAGGGTAACGATTGGCTTGCGGGTAGTGATGGCACGGACATCTATCTCTTCGGCATCGGCTCTGGTCAAGACACCGTTGATGCGAGCGACGGCTGGCAATGGGGTAGCCAGGTCGATGCGCCGGCAGTCGATACGGTGCAACTGGGCCAGGGCATCCTGCCGGCTGATCTCAAGCTGGCCCGTGTCGGTGATGATCTGGTGCTCAGCCTGGCCGGCAGCGACGACAGCCTGACGCTGTACCGCTACTATTCTTCCTACCCGGTCGAGTACGGCTACAGTCGCGTGCAGCTGCAGTTCGCTGATGGCACGGTCTGGGATGCCAACGACATCGCGGCTCAGGTCATCCATGTCGATGGATCGCCGGGCAATGATGGCCTGTATGGCACGGTCGCAACCGACTCGGTGCAGGGCGGCGAGGGCAACGACCTGCTGGACGGTCTCGCGGGCAACGACACGCTCGCGGGCGGCGAAGGCCACGACAGTCTGTACGGGGGGGCCGGAGACGATCGGCTCGACGGTGGGGAAGGCAACGACTATTCCGCCGGTGACGATGGTGCGGACACCTATGTCTTCGGCATCGGATCGGGCCATGACACCGTCAGTGCTTATGACTACTGGTACCTGACGAGCCAGGAAAACCCGGCGCCTATCGATACGGTGCAGTTCGGTGCGGGCATCGCGCCGGCCGACCTCGAGTTGGCCCGTGTCGGCAGCGACTTGGTGCTGAGCCTGGCCGGCGGCGGCGACAGCCTGACCGTGCAGGGATATTACACCTACGATTCCGCTTATTATGGCCAGAGCCGGGTCCAGCTCCAGTTTGCCAACGGCACGCTCTGGGGCGCAGCGGACATCGCGGCTCAGCTCATCCATGTCGATGGATCGCCAGGCAATGACGGCCTGTATGGCACGGTGGCTACCGACTCGATGCAAGGTGGCCAGGGCAACGACTGGATCTGGGCCGGTGACAAGGCTGATACCTTGCTGGGCGGCGAAGGCCATGACAGCCTGTTTGGCGAGCAGGGCAACGACCTGCTTGACGGCGGAGCGGGCAACGATTCGCTCATGGGCGGTGACGGGGCGGACAGCTATGTCTTCGGTATCGGCTCTGGCCGCGACACGGTCGATGCCTCGGACAGCTGGTATGGCCAGGCGGGCGTGGCGCCGGTCGACACGGTCCGCATCGGTGCCGGCATAGCGCCGGCTGACCTCAAGCTGTCGCGTGTCGGGGGTGATCTGGTACTGAGCCCGTCCGGTGGCAGCGACAGTCTGACCGTGCAGGGGTACTACTACTACGACAACGCCTATTACGGCTACACCCGTGTCCAATTGCAGTTCGCCGACGGCACGCTGTGGGGTGCTGCCGAGATCTCGGCTCAGGTCATCCATGTCGATGGCACGCCGGGCAATGACGGACTGAATGGCACGATCGCGACCGATTCGATGCAAGGCGGTCAGGGCAACGACCAGATCTCGGCCGGCGACAATGCCGATACACTGCTCGGCGGCGCAGGCCATGACAGCCTGTATGGTGACCAGGGCAACGACCTGCTCGACGGTGGAGCGGGTAACGATTCGCTCATGGGTGGCGATGGCTCGGACAGCTATGTCTTTGGCATCGGCTC
>NZ_PVLQ01000039.1 GCF_002980595.1 Malikia granosa | reverse complement strand
TTCGAATTTCTCTTTTGCCATGATGCAAATCCTTTAAAAGAACAATGCCCGTGTGGGGTTTAAGGTCTGCACCCCACTGCTGGCTCGCCCCGCACGGGAACAGGACGGCGTGAGGTCGCAGACCGGGAAAACTTGGAGACAGGGCAACTCGCCGACGCGGGTTGGACAGTCCCATCTAGTCAGTTGGGTACGGAGCACGCCGCTACGCGACGTGGTCCGCCCCAAACAGACTTATTTTGCCCGTGCGGCGATGATGGCTTCCTGCACGTTGCGCGGAGCTTCGGCGTAGTGCTTGAACTCCATCGTGTAGGTCGCACGGCCCTGGGTAGCGGAACGCAGGGTGGTCGAGTAGCCGAACATTTCCGACAGCGGGACTTCGGCCTTGATGGCCTTGCCGCCACCGACCATGTCGTCCATGCCCTGGACCATGCCGCGACGGCTGGACAGGTCGCCCATCACGTTGCCAGCGTACTCTTCCGGGGTCTCGACTTCAACCGCCATCATCGGCTCGAGGATGACCGGGTTGGCCTTGCGGCAGCCGTCCTTGAAGCCCATCGAAGCAGCCATCTTGAAGGCGTTTTCGTTCGAGTCCACGTCGTGGTAGGAACCGAAGGTCAGGGTGACCTTGACGTCGACGACCGGGAAGCCAGCCAGCACGCCGTTCGGCAGCGTGTCGATCAGGCCCTTTTCCACCGCCGGGATGAACTCGCGCGGCACCACGCCGCCCTTGATCTGGTCGACGAACTCGAAGCCCTTGCCCGGTTCCTGCGGCTCGATGGTGAGCACGACGTGACCGTACTGGCCCTTACCGCCGGACTGACGGACGAACTTGCCGTCGACGTCGGTGACCTTGGAGCGGATGGTTTCGCGGTAGGCCACTTGCGGCTTGCCGACGTTGGCTTCGACGCCGAATTCGCGCTTCATGCGGTCGACGATGATTTCCAGGTGCAGCTCGCCCATGCCGGCGATGATGGTCTGGCCCGATTCCTCGTCGGTGCGGACGCGGAAGGACGGATCTTCTGCCGCCAGACGGCTCAGAGCGATACCCATCTTTTCCTGGTCGGCCTTGGACTTGGGCTCGACGGCCTGGGCAATCACCGGCTCCGGGAACACCATCTTCTCGAGGGTGATGATGGCCGACGGGTCGCACAGGGTTTCACCGGTGGTGACTTCCTTCAGGCCGACGCAGGCAGCGATGTCGCCGGCGCGAATTTCTTCGACTTCCTGGCGGTTGTTGGCGTGCATCTGGACGATACGGCCGATACGCTCTTTCTTGCCCTTGATCGGGTTGTAGACCGAGTCGCCCTTCTTCAGGACGCCCGAGTACACGCGCACGAAGGTCAGCTGGCCGACGAAGGGGTCGGTCATCAGCTTAAACGCGAGAGCCGACAGCTTCTCTTCGTCGTCAGCCTTGCGGTTGATCGGCTGGTCTTCTTCGTCGGTGCCGGCGACCGGCGGGATTTCCACCGGCGAGGGCAGGAAGTCGATCACGGCGTCGAGCATGCGCTGGACACCCTTGTTCTTGAAGGCGGTGCCGCACAGCATCGGCTGAATCTCGGTCGCCAGGGTGCGGGCACGCAGGCCGGCCATGATCTCGGCTTCGGACAGGTCACCTTCTTCGAGGTACTTGTTCATCAGCTCTTCGTTGGCTTCGGCAGCCGACTCGACCATCTTCTCGCGCCATTCGTCGGCTTGAGCTTGCAGCTCGGCCGGGATGTCACGGTAGTCGAACTTCATGCCCTGGGAAGCTTCGTCCCAGTAGATCGCCTTCATCTTGATCAGGTCGACCACGCCCTGGAAGCTGTCTTCGGCGCCGATCGGGATCACGATCGCGACCGGGTTGGCCTTCAGGCGCAGGCGCATCTGGTCGTAGACCTTGAAGAAGTTGGCACCGGTACGGTCCATCTTGTTCACGAAGGCCAGACGCGGCACCTTGTACTTGTTGGCCTGGCGCCACACGGTTTCCGACTGCGGCTGCACGCCACCCACGGCGCAGTAGACCATGCAGGCACCGTCGAGCACGCGCATGGAACGCTCCACCTCGATGGTGAAGTCCACGTGGCCGGGGGTGTCGATGATGTTGAAGCGGTGCTCGGGGTAGGAGCCGTCCATGCCCTTCCAGAAGCAGGTGGTGGCGGCGGACGTGATCGTGATGCCGCGTTCCTGTTCCTGCTCCATCCAGTCCATGGTGGCAGCGCCGTCGTGCACTTCACCGATCTTGTGGCTCACGCCGGTATAGAACAGGATGCGTTCGGTGGTGGTGGTCTTGCCGGCGTCGATGTGGGCCGAGATACCGATGTTGCGGTAACGCGCGAGGGGCGTGGTACGTGCCATGAGATTACTCCGTTGATGTGGATAAGCCCGCCACCCCTTTTAGGGGATGCGCGGGCCTGTTTGCCTATGCTGAGACCAGCCCCGGCTTAGAAGCGGAAGTGGCTGAAGGCCTTGTTGGCTTCGGCCATGCGGTGGACTTCGTCACGGCGCTTCATCGCGCCGCCACGGCCTTCGTTGGCTTCCAGCAGTTCGTTGGCCAGGCGCAGGGCCATGGATTTCTCGCTGCGCTTACGGGCAGCTTCCTTCAGCCAGCGCATGGACAGGGCCAGGCGACGGACCGGACGCACTTCAACGGGCACCTGGTAGTTGGCACCACCGACGCGGCGGGACTTGACTTCCACCATCGGCTTGACGTTGTTGATGGCGGTGGTGAAGAGTTCCAGCGGATCCTTGCCGGTCTTCTTTTCCATCTGCTCGAGTGCACCGTAGATGATGCGCTCGGCAACCGCCTTCTTGCCGCCTTCCATGATCACGTTCATGAACTTGGAGAGCTCGACATTGCCGAACTTGGGATCCGGCAGAATTTCACGTTTAGGGACTTCGCGACGACGTGGCATTTTTTACCTCTGTTGCTTCAGTTGGCGTCTTTTCAAACACCGCGAGAGCCATTCAGGACTCCCACTTACTCGACCCACGCAGGACATGCGCTTGGGGTCACTTCGCTGATTCGCCGCGCCACGCGGGAAACAGCACCTTTGTTTGCTTACAGCAGAGCCGTTGGCTTACTTGGCCTTGGGCTTCTTCGCGCCGTACTTGGAGCGCGACTGCT
The DNA here is from genome assembly GCF_002980595.1 of Malikia granosa. Lineage (GTDB taxonomy): Bacteria > Pseudomonadota > Gammaproteobacteria > Burkholderiales > Burkholderiaceae_C > Malikia > Malikia granosa. The sequence goes on along the minus strand of NZ_PVLQ01000039.1, from coordinate 66,267 downwards.
TACGGTCCTTGACGCCTTGCAGGTCGAGGGAGCCGCGGACGATGTGGTAACGCACACCCGGCAAGTCCTTGACACGACCGCCGCGAACCAGCACGACGCTGTGTTCCTGCAGGTTGTGGCCTTCGCCGCCGATGTAGGAGATGACCTCGAAGCCGTTGGTCAGGCGAACCTTGGCGACCTTACGCAGAGCGGAGTTCGGCTTCTTCGGGGTCGTGGTGTACACACGGGTGCACACGCCACGACGCTGGGGGCAGTTTTCCATCGCGGGGGACTTGGATTTGGTCTTTTCGACCTCCCGCCCGTGACGGATGAGTTGGTTGATGGTTGGCATTGAAACGTCCCTAAACGTTTGAAATTAAACAAATCCCGACAAGGGGATCCCCTTCGGAATATTCCGAAAAGCTCATGATTGTAGTACGTGGGTGCAGAAAATGCAAACCCGCGGCACCCGGCCTCACTTGATCCAGAGCCGCAGCGAGTCCCAGGCCCGGCCGATCAGGCCCGACTCCTCGACCGTCTCGAGCACGACCAGGGGCTTGTCGATCACCACGGCGCCGGCGGCGTTGGTCACGCGCAGCGTGCCGAGGCTCTGGCCCTTCTGCAGCGGCGCGACCAGCGGATCGGGTCGCAGGATCTGGGTCTTGAGCTTGGCGCCCTCGCCGGCCGGCACGGTCACGACCACGCCTTCCGGACGGCCGAGCTTGACGACGGCGGACTGGCCCTTCCAGACCGCGGGCGTGGCGACCGGCTGGCCGGCCGGGAACAGGCGCACGGTATCGAAGGCGGTGTAGCCCCAGTTGAGCAGCTTCTGGCTCTCGGTGGCGCGCGCGTTCTCGCTCGAGGTACCCAGCATCACGCTGAGCAGGCGGCGCTGGCCGGCGACGCCGGTGCCAAGTGCCGGCACGTCGCGCTTGGCGGTGGCGACCAGGCAGTAGCCGGCGGCATCGGTGTGGCCGGTCTTGAGGCCGTCGACCGAGGGGTCGCGGAACAGCAGCAGGTTGCGGTTGCTGTCGTTGGCGGCCGGCGTGCCGGGGTAGCGGTAATGCTTGATCGCGTAGTAGCCGACATACTCGGGAAAGTCGCGCATCAGGCGGGTCGAGAGCACGCTGAGGTCGCGCGCAGTCGTGGTGTGGCCGGGCGCGGTCAGGCCCTCGGGGTTGCGATAGCCCGTGTTCTTCATGCCAAGCGCCTTGGCCTGCTGGTTCATCAGCTCGACGAAGCGCTCGACGCTGCCGCCCACGCCTTCGGCCAGTGCCACGGTGGCGTCGTTGCCCGACTGCACGATCATGCCCTTGAGCAGGTCCTCGACCCGGACCTGCATCTTGGGATCGATGAACATGCGCGAGCCCGGCATCTTCCAGGCGCGCTCGCTGACCGCGAAGGTCTGGTCGAGCGTGATCTTCTTCGCCTTCAGCGCATCGAACACCACATAGGCGGTCATGAGCTTGGTCAGCGAGGCCGGCTCGACCGGCATGTCGGCGTCCTTGGCCGCCAGGATCTGGTTCGAGGTGACGTCGAGCAGCAGGTAGGCGCGCGCAGCGATTTCGGGCGCCGCCGGGGCTTGCGCCTGCGCGCCAGGCGCATGGAGAAAGGCAACGGCCAACAGGCCGGCCGCCGACCAGCGGCGCAGGACGGAAGGAATGGATGACATCGGGAACTCTCGGTGGACGCCGGCGCCGCGAGCGGCTCCGGCACAGCAGGCCATCAGGCCTGCGACAGGTGACGCACGGCCAGGCCCTTGAGCAGGGTCAGTTGGCCGTGGAAGAAATGCTCGACGCCCGGGATCACGGTCACGGGCAGGAACTGCGGCCGGGCCCAGTCCAGCGCCGCCTGCAGCGGCACGGTGTCGTCCTGCTCGCCGTGCAGCACCAGGGTGCGCGGATGCAGCTCGACCGGCACCGGCGGCACCTGGAAGCGGCTGGCGGCGGTGCCGACCAGGATCAGCTTCTCGGGTTCGCGCCGGCCATGCAGCCGGGCCACGGCGCTGGCGGTGACGAAGCCGCCGAAGGAAAAGCCGGCCAGCGCCAGCGGGCCGGTCGGTGCCTGGGCCTCGATCACGGCCAGCAGGTCCTCGATCTCGCCGACGCCGTTGTCGTAGCTGCCTTCGCTCTTGCCGATGCCGCGGAAGTTGAAGCGCACGGCGGTCCAGCCGGCCTGGACGAAGGCGCGCGCCAGCGTGCCGACGACCTTGTTCTGCATCGTGCCACCGAACAGCGGGTGCGGGTGGGCGATCACGGCAGTGCCGCGCTGGACGGCATCGAGCGGCGGGCGGTCGATCGCGACTTCCAGCAGGCCGGCCGGGCCGGCCTGCTGCAGGTATTCGGTGCGGGAGTTCATGCTGCCCTTCAGCGACCGACCGTCGGCGGCGTCAGCAGGCGCTCGACCACCTGGCCGTCGCGCAGGTGGGATTCGACGATCTCGTCGATGTCGGCCTGGTCGAAGAAGCTGTACCAGACCGCTTCCGGATAGACGACGGCGATCGGGCCGCCGGCACAGCGGTCCAGGCAGCCGGCCTTGTTGACGCGGACCTTGCCCGGACCGGCCAGCCCGAGCTCCTTGACCCGGGCCTTGCAGTGGTCAAAGGCCTGCTGGGCACCGTGCGCGGCGCAGCAGTCCTGGCCGTTGTCGCGCTGGTTGAGGCAGAAGAAGATGTGCCGCTCGTAGTAGGAGTCGGGATTCCGGTTCGGTTCGCTCATGCCTGGGCATTGTAGTGGTGGGATGGCATGCACAGGGCCAGGCGCAGGCCAACCCCGAGCGCGGCGTAGGGCCAGAGCCAGCCCAGCCACTGGGACAGGCCATGGATGCGGGTGAACGGACCTTGCGACCAGGCCCCGAGCGAGACCGCGAAATAGGGACTCTCGGGCGCGCCATTGAGCAGGCCGAGCGCCAGGCCTAGCGCCAGCAGCAGCAGCACCGCGCTGGCACGGCGTGACAGCGGCAGGCCAGCCAGCGCGAGCGCGCTGGCCAGCCCGAGCCCGAGGCAGATCGGCGGCGTGAAGCCGTCCCAGGCGCGCGACGGGCCATAGGTCAGCGCCGCCGACAGCGCACCGACAGCCGGGGCGACCAGGCCCCAGGCCAGGATCAGCCACAGGCGCTGGCGCAGCAGGGGCAGCTGGGCGAAGCCCAGCAGCAAGGGCGCCCACAGGCTCAGCGCGACCGCCAGCGCCTGCACCAGGGGGCTCAGCGCGGGGGCATCGGCCTGGACCGGCAGCCATTGCTCGAACGGCGTGTCCTGCAGCCAGATCCCGAGTGCGGACAGGGCGCGCTCCCAGACCTGGCCCAGGCCGTAGGGCAAGGGCGTCGGATAGAGCAGCGCCAGCGGCCAGAGCAGCAGCAGCACATAGCCGGCGGGCGGTTCGTGGCTGAGCCAGTCGGCGCGAAAGCGGTTCCAGCGCGCGATCAGGCGCCAGCGCAGGAACAGCAGCGCCAGCAGCGCGCCGATGACGCCGCCGGCAGCATTGAGCAGCAGGTCGAGCCGCGAGGGCACGCGCTGCGGCAGATAGCTCTGCAGCCCCTCGAGCAGCAGCGACAGCAGGGCCGGTCCGAGCAGGCCGAACAGCCAGGCCCAGCGGGTGCGGCCGCTGCGCGCCAGCGCGAGCACGAACAGGAAGCCCAGCGGCAGGTAGCCGAGCAGGTTGAGCCCGACATCGAAGCCGGTCCAATAGGGCGACCAGGGGGCCGAGAGATAGGCCCAGGGCAGCATGTCCTGCGAACGCCAGCCGCTGAAGGGATAGAGGCTGGCGTGAACGATCAGGACCAGCCAGCACAGGGCCAGCGGCGCGGCGATGGTGCGGCGGGAAGCCGGCATGGACTGGCCCGGTGTGACGGCCTCAGAAGGGCTTGACGACCACCAGCAGCACGATGACCAGCATCATGAGCACCGGCACTTCGTTGAACCAGCGGAACCAGACATGGCTGCGGCGGTTGCTGCCCTGCTCGAAGCCCTTGAGGATGCGCAGGCAGGCATGGTGGTAGCCCAGCAGCAACACCACCAGCAGCAGCTTGGCATGCATCCAGCCCCCCTTGAAGCCGTAGCCCAGCCAGAGCCAGAGTCCGAGCACCAGCGCCGGCACGGCCAGGATGGTCATGAAGCGCGCGAGCTTGCGCGCCATCAGCAACAGGCGATCGCGCTCGGCCTGGCTGCCGGGCTCGACCTGCGCGAGGTTGACGAAGATGCGCGGCAGATAGAACAGGCCGGCAAACCAGCTGGCCACGAAAACGATGTGTAAAGACTTGATCCAGAGCATGTTTGTCAGTGTAGCGAATGCCACCTATCATCGCTGCAAGGGGGGCAGTCCATGAGCAGCACAACGCCTGTCAGCTTGCATGCCGGCCAGGCATGGAAATGCATCACGGCGCCGAGCAGCGCCTGGGGTGCCTCGCCTTTCTGGGACCCGCAGCAGGAGCGGCTGTACTGGGTCGACAGCGTCCAGGAAAGGATCTGGCGCCTGCACCTGCCCAGCGGCCGCAGCGATCTCTGGCAGCTGACGCAGGCTCCCGGCAGCCTGGCGCCCTGCCGCAGCGGCGCCCTGCTGATGGCAATGCGCAACGGCATCCTGCTGTCGGCCAGCTGGCAGGATGTGCCGCAGCAGATCGCGGTCGCGCCCTACGACCCGGTGCGCCAGCGCTTCCATGGCGGTCAGTGCGATCCCTGGGGCCGGTTCTGGGTCGGCACCCGCGCCGAGTCCGGCGAGCAGGCGATCGGCGGGCTGTACTGCCTGCGCCGGCGCGACCGGCCCCATCCCGAGCTGCTGCAGGTCGCCAGCGGGGTCGTCGAGTCCTGCGGCCTGGCCTGGTCGCCCGATGGCCGCCGGCTCTACTGGGGCGACGGCCAGCGCGGCTGGATCGACACCCATGCGCTCCCGAGCGCCGGCCAGTACCCGCCGGTGCTGGCGAACGCCCAGCCCTTCTGGCGTCGGCAGGCAGCAGAGCCGGCTGATGGGGCAACCCTGCGGCCCCAGGGCGCGGCGGTGGATCGGCTCGGCCGCTACTGGGTCGCGCTGCTCGACGGCGGCTGCCTGCTGTGCCTGGATCCGCAAGGGCAGCTGCTGGCCCGCATCCCGACCCCGGTGCAGCGCCCGACCGGGCTGTGCTTCGGTGGCACGGACCTGCGCACCCTGTTCCTGACCACGGCGCGCAGCGGGCTCGATGCGCAGGCGCTCAAGCGCCATCCGGACAGCGGCGCGGTATTCGCGCTGCGGGTCGAGGTGCCGGGCCTGCCGGTCAACCGCTACGAGGACTGAAGGCTCAGCCGTGCAGGTCGTCGCGGCGCGCGATTTCGAGCAGGCGCTGCAGCTCGTGCGGATGCTCGCGCTGGTTGCGGGCATGCCAGCGCTGGATCAGCCACATCGCCGCCGCGACCACCAGGCCGAAGGCGGTGATGGCACCGAAGGCCGACAGGCCGACGCTGGTCGAATAGCTGTAGAGCCCGCCCAGCACCAGGATGCAGGCCTGCTCGTTGAAGTTCTGCACCGCGATCGAGCGGCCGGCACCCATCAGGTTGTGGCCGCGGTGCTGCAGCAGCGCGTTCATCGGCACCACCAGGAAGCCGCCCAAGGCGCCGAGCAGGATCAGGAACGGGGCTGCCACCCAGACATTGTCGATCACGTTCATCAGCACCACCAGCAGGCCCATGCCTATGCCCAGCGGCATGACGCGGGTGGCCTGGTCCAGCCGCATGCGCATCGAGGCCGCGACGGCGCCGATCGCGGTGCCGATCGCGACCACGCCGACCAGGCTGGAGGCCTGGGTGGTGCCATAGCCCAGCGCAGCGGCGGCCCAGGCCAGCACGATGTAGCGCAGGTTGCCGCTGACGCCCCAGAACAGGGTGGTGGTCGCGAGCGAGATCTGTCCCAGGCGGTCGCTCCAGAGCCGGTTGTTGCAGGTCCAGAAGTCGGGCAGCAGCGCGAGCGGGTTGCTCGGCATGTGGCGCGGCGCGACACCGGTCAGCGGGATGCGGGTGTTGAACCAGGCCGCCAGCGCATAGACCAGCACCAGGCAGCCGATCGCGGCCTCGGCCGGCGTGTCCAGGCCGGTGTCGACCAGGGGCAGGTCGAAGCCCAGCAGCCAGCCCGAGACGGCGGGGCCGACCATCTGGCCGCCGAGCACGACGCCGAGGATGATGGAGGCGATCGTCAGGCCCTCGATCCAGCCATTGGCCTTGACCAGCTGCGAAGGCGGCAGCAGCTCGGTCAGAATGCCGTACTTGGCGGGCGAATAGGAGGCTGCGCCCAGGCCGACGATCGAGAACGCCAGCAGGGGATGCATGGGCGTGAGCATCAGCAGGCAGCCCACCACCTTGATCGCGTTGCTGATGAACATGACCCGGCCCTTGGGCTTGGCGTCGGCAAAGGCGCCGACGAAGGGCGCGAGCACGACATAGAACAGCGCGAACATCGGCACCAGCGCCGTGCGCTGCCATTCGGGGGCGTGGCTGCTGCGCAGCAGCTCGACGGCGACGACGAACAGGGCATTGTCGGCCAGCGAGCTGAAGAACTGCGCCGTCATGATGGTGTAGAAGCCGCGCTTCATGGGTGTCTGTTCTGGGGGGCTGGAGGTTCGGGTCGCAGGGTCTTGCCGGGGCGGATCAAGGGCTGGCCGGGGATTCGTTCCACGGGTGCCGGGTTTATAGCATGTCACGGCTCAGGCACCGGGCAGCCCGGCGTGACCGCTTCATTGCTAACATGATGGCCATGCCGCGCCCGATACTTGCCACCGTCCATCTTGGCGCCCTGCGCCACAACCTCGATCGCCTGCAGCGTGCTGCGCCCGACTCCCGGCTCTGGGCCGTGGTCAAGGCCAACGCCTACGGCCATGGCCTGGAACGGGTCTTTCCCGCGCTGCGCGCGGCCGACGGCTTCGCGCTGCTCGACCTGGCCGAGGCCGAGCGGCTGCGCGCGCTCGACTGGCGCGGACCCATCCTGCTGCTCGAGGGCTGCTTCGAGGCACGCGACCTCGAGCTCTGCTCGCGCCTGAACCTGTGGCATGTGGTGCACTGCGAGGAGCAGATCGACTGGCTGGCCGCGCACAAGACGCACCAGCCGCACCGCGTCTTCCTCAAGATGAATTCGGGCATGAACCGGCTCGGCTTCCGGCCGGCCGCCCTGCGCGCGGCCTGGGCTCGGCTCAACGCCCTGCCCCAGGTCGAAGAGATCTCGCTGATCACGCATTTCAGCGATGCCGACAGCCCGCGCTTCGGCGCCGACGGCATCGCGCACCAGCTCGAGGCCTTCGCCGCCGCCACGCGCGACCTGCCGGGCGAGCGCAGCCTGTGCAACAGTGCCGCCACGCTGCGCCATGCCGGGCGCGCCCTGGGATCGGGCCAGCTGGCGGCCGACTGGGTGCGCGGCGGCATCGCGCTCTACGGCAGCGCCCCGGACCATCCCGAGCATCGCAGCGCCGACTGGGAGCTGCAGCCGGCCATGACGCTGGCAAGCCGACTGATCGCAGTACAGCAGGTCGAGGCCGGCGAATCGGTCGGCTATGGCTCGACCTTCGTCGCGCCGGCGGCGATGCGCATCGGCATCGTGGCCTGCGGCTATGCCGACGGCTATCCGCGCCACGCCGGCAGCGGCACGCCGGTGCTGGTCAGGGGGATGCGCAGCCGGCTGGTCGGCCGGGTCAGCATGGACATGCTGGCGGTGGAGCTGGGACCGGCGGAGGCCGATGGCCCACCCTGCCGGATCGGGGACGAGGTGGTGCTGTGGGGCCGCAGCCAGCATGGCAGCCTGCTGCCGGTGGACGAGGTGGCGCAGGCCGCCGGGACGATTGCCTACGAGTTGCTGTGCGCGGTGGCGGCCCGGGTGCCATTCGCGATCGATGAGGCCGAAGCGGCTGCTGGCTTGGCCTGAGCCGGCCCGCACGCGCAACGGCTGGCGGCGGGCTCGGGCCTGTTCGGGTAAGTCCCTATGCCCCGGCCAGATGCCTTTCCCTACAATGAGCTCACTCGCCGACCTGGACAGTCCAACTGCCGGTCGCAAGCGAGAGGACCGAGGAGACAATACAAGTCCAACAACATCAGATCCAGCGTCCAGAGAGATGCGATTGCTTGAAGCCGATGCATGATCCATGCATCGGCTTTTTTATTACCCGTGACCCGTCCGGCCCGGCAGCTCGAGGCAGAGTCCGGGCTGGAATCCCTGCTGTTCGTTCTTGCCCGCATAGCCCAGCGGATTGGCGACCACGCGGCAGCGGCCGACGCGGTAGTCGTGCGCGCAGTGCAGGTGGCCATGCAGCCAGAGGTCGGCCCGCTCGAGCCAGCCGTCGAGCGCGTTGCAGAAACCCGCCGTGCCCGGGGTCAGGCCATAGCGCGGGTCGGCGCTGCGCAGGCTGGGGGCGAAATGCGTGACCACCACGGTCGGCCCGTCATGCGGCCAGGCCAGGGCCTGGTCGAGCCAGTGCTGGCACAGCAGCGCCTGCTCGCGCATGGCGGCGGCGTCGAACAGCGCGCCGGCGCGCCGGGTGGCCATCTTCTCGAGGTAGAAATTGGCGGCCCGGAACGCCTTGCCGCGCTGCTGCAGCGCGCGCGCCGGCTCGGCGCGCAGCGCAAGCGCGTCGTAGTCGGACCAGAGCGTGGTGCCGACGAAGCGCACCCCCTGGTGCAGCCACTGCTCGCGCTCGAGCCAGATGATGCCGAGCCGGTCGCAGGTCGCGCGCAGTTCGGCATGGGCCTGGTCGAAGTCGAGCGCGTCGTACTCGTGGTTGCCCGGCACGAACAGCACCGGCACCGGCCAGCCCGCATACTGCGGCAGCGGCGAGAAGCGCCGCAGACCCCAGTCCGGCTCGGCCATGGCACCGGCAGAGCGGGCCTGGTAGGAACCGATGTCGCCGGCCAGCACCAGCAGGTCGGTGCCCGGGGCCGGCAGGACCTGGCAGCCGGGATTGGCCTCGAGGTGGAGGTCGCTCAGGAGCTGCAGCCTCATGGGGTCATTCCCTGGCCGACGGCACGGAACACCGCCTCGCGCAGCCAGCGGTGCGAGCTCTGGCTCTGCTGCTGGCGGCGCCAGATCGCGTCGACATGGACATGGGGCAGGTCGAGCGGCAGCTCGCAGTGGGTCAGCTCGGCCTCCATGCCGGTGGCGCCGAGGAAATGCAGCGGCAGCACCGTCAGCAGGTCGGAGGTCGAGACCACGCGGCCGGCGGTGAAGAACTGGTTGACCGTCAGCACGACGCGCCGGCCCAGGCCCTGCGCCGCCAGCGCCTCGTCGACGAAGCCGAACGGCCGGCCGGAAAAGCTCACCAGCAGGTGGCGCGCGGCGCAGAAGTCGGCCAGGGTCAGCGGCCGGCCGGCCAGCGGATGGCCGCGCCGCATCACGACCACGTAGCGGCCCTCGTACAGGCGCTGGTGCAGGAAGCGAGTCGCGCTCTCCTGCAGGTGGCTGGCCGTCAGCTCGGTCAGCACGCCGGGAAAATAGCCGACCGCGAGATCGACCTCGCCCTGCTCGAGCAGCGGGCGCGGGTCGCGCGTGGTCAGCGGCAGCACGCGCAGCGTGACCCCGGGCGCCTCCTGCGCCAGGATCTCGACCAGGCCGGGCGCGAGCTTGGTGGCGGTCGAGTCGGCCATCGCGAGCACGAAATGGTTCTGTGCCTGCGCCGGATCGAAGGCGCCCGGCGCGAGCGAGTCGCGCAGCTGGCGCAGCGCGTCGCGCACCGTGGGCCAGAGCGTGAGCGCCAGCGGCGTGGGCTCGACGCCGTAGCCCGCGCGCCGTACCAGGTCGTCGCCGAGCAGCTCGCGCAGGCGGCGCAGCGCATTGCTGACGGCGGGCTGGGTGGTCGCGAGATTGTGCGCGGCGCGGGTCAGGTTGCGCTCCGACATCACCTCGTCGAAGACACGCAACAGGTTGAGGTCCAGGGTGCGGAAGTTCAGCTCATTCATATGTAGCGTGAATATATTGCATTACAAAAATAAATTGGCAAGCTATGCGGGTTTACCCTAAGATCACGCCATTGATTGTTGCAGCGCAACACACACCGTATCGAAGAGGAAAAGAATCATGAACATCACCGCCACCCTGTCCCAGCGCAGCTACCAGCCCTCGAGCAAGCCCGAGAACGCCCGCGGCCTGGCCGCCCTGCTGCTGGCCGCATCCGTGGCCGCACTGGCCGTGGTGGCCGACCAGCTGATCGAGACCTGGCTCGACGACCACCTGTTCCTGGCCTGGGTCGCCCTGTGGGCCGTGGTCTTTGCCGGCAGCCTGCTGCTGACCGGCACCGTGCGCCGCATGAGCGCCCGCGCGGTCGCCCGTCTCGACCAGTGGGCCGCCCGCCGCGCCCAGGCGCGTGCCGCCGCTCGCCTGCTGGCGATCGAGAAGCGTGCCGCGCCGAGCCAAGTCCCGGCCTCGATCGCGCAGCGCCTGGCCAAGGCATCGACCGCCTTCGACAGCCAGCTGTTCTACATCTGATCCGCGACCGGGCCGCGTGGCCCGGCCAGGCGTGAATTGCAAAGCCGCTCGGATGAGCGGCTTTTTTTCGTCCTTGCGGCGCGGGCGACCAGCTCAGGGCTGGGTCAACAGGCCGCGGCGCTCGATGAAGCCCACCACGTCGGCCAGGCCGTCGAGGGTCTTGAGGTTGGTCATGAACCAGGGCCGGCGCTCTTGGTCGGGCCGCATGCGCGCGGTGTCGCGCTTCATGACCTCGAGGTCGGCGCCGACATGGGGTGCGAGGTCGGTCTTGTTGATCACGAACAGGTCGCTCTTGGTGATGCCGGGACCGCCCTTGCGCGGGATCTTCTCGCCGGCGGCGACATCGATCACGTAGATCGTCAGGTCGGACAGCTCGGGGCTGAAGGTAGCGGCCAGGTTGTCGCCGCCCGACTCGATGAAGACGATGTCGGCATCGGGGAACTGCTCGAGCATGCGGTCGATCGCCTCGAGGTTGATCGAGGCGTCCTCGCGGATCGCGGTGTGCGGGCAGCCGCCGGTCTCGACGCCCATGATGCGCTCGGCCGGCAGCGCGCCGCTGAGCGTGAGCAGGCGCTGGTCTTCCTTGGTGTAGATGTCGTTGGTGATGGCGATCAGGTCGTAGCGCGCGCGCATCGCCTTGCAGAGCATCTCGAGCAGGGTGGTCTTGCCGGAGCCGACCGGGCCGCCGATGCCGACGCGCAGCGGGGGCAGGATCTTGGTACGGCCGGGAATCTGGTGCAGTTGGGGAGCGTTCATGAGCGGAACAGGCGGGAATACTGGGTTTCGTGGCGCGCCGACAGGATGGCGAGCATGGGGCTGAAGGCCTGGCGCTCGTCCTCGCGCTGGCGCAGCGCGCGGCTGATGGCGGCGGGGATTTCGGCGCAGAGCCGCTGCAGGATGCGCTGGCCGGCGCCCTGGCCGAGCGGCACGGCCTTGATCGCGGCCTGCACCATGTTCTCGGCCCAGCCGAAGGCGTAGGCATAGAGGCCATGGGCGGGCGGCTGGCTGGCCGGCAACTGGACCGCCAGCGCCAGCGCGTAGGCCAGCGGGTAGGTCGGGGCCTGCAGCGCCGGCGGCAGCGGCTCGAGCGAGAAGTCGGGCCGTTGCAGCGACTTGAGCCATTCGAGCAGCGAGCGCCCCATCTGCTCGCTTTGCAGGCGCAGCTCGGCAGTCTCGCGCGTGCTGCGCACCCATTGGTCGAGCCGCAGCAGCGTCGGCCAGTCCTGCTGGCGCCAGGCCTCGACCGCCTGCGCGACCAGGCCGAGTTCGGCGCGCGCCAGGCCGAGCTGGAGCTGGTCGGCCAGCCAGTCGGCGGCGCTGGCCTCGTCGCGCACCCGGCCAGTCTCGACCGCGGCCTCCAGGCCTTCGGAATAGGAAAAGCCGCCGACCGGCAGCGCCGGCGAGGCCAGCCACATCAGCGGCAGCAGGGCATCGGCCAGGGCGGGAGCGGCAGCCTCCTCACCGGCCAGGGGCACTGCGGGTCTGTCCAGCGGTAGTTTCATTTCAGTGCCCATGGCTGTCATGGGAATGGCCATGCGCCCCGTGATGCTCATGCGAATGCCCCATGGTGGCGTGCTCGCCGTAGGCGCCGGCCTCGGGCTCGAAAGCCTCGCAGGCCTCGGTCACGATCAGGTGCATCTGGCGCAGCATGTCGGCCAGCACATGGTCGGGTTCGATCTTGAGGTGGTCGGGCTGGAGCTCGATCGGCACATGGCGGTTGCCCAGGTGGTAGGCGGCGCGCAGCAGGTCGAACGGGCTGCCATGCTCGGGGCAATGGGTGATGCGCAGCAGCGGCTGGGGCGCGGCGAGCACGCGCAGCAAGCTGCCGTCGAGCGTGACCAGCATGTCGCCGCCGCGCAGCAGCGTGCCGCGCGGCAGGAAGACGCCGACGCGCCGGCCCTCGCTGTCCTCGCAGTCGAAGCGGCTTTTCTGGCGCAGGTCCCAGTCCAGCGTCAGCGTCGGGGCGCGCTTGAGCAGCACGGGTGCCAGGCCGGCGCCCTGGGGAATGCGTCTGGAGGCGTGCAGCATGATCAGAACAGGAAGTAGCGTTGTGCCATCGGCAGGCTGTGGGCCGGCTCGCAGGTCAGCAGCTGGCCGTCGGCGCGCACGGCATAGGTCTGGGCGTCGATTTCCATGCGCGGCGCGTAGTCGTTGAGCTTCATCGCGGCCTTGTTGGCGCTGCGGCAGCCGCGCACCGCGACCAGGCGTTTCTGCAGCCCGAAGCGCGCGCCGATGCCGGCATCGAGCCCGGCCTGGGAGACGAAGGTCAGCGAGCTGCGCGTCAGCGCGCCGCCATAGGCGCCGAACATCGGCCGGTAATGCACCGGCTGCGGCGTCGGGATCGACGCGTTCGGGTCGCCCATCTGCGCGGCGGCGATCATGCCGCCCTTCAATATCAGTGCCGGCTTGACGCCGAAGAAGGCCGGCTTCCACAGCACCAGGTCGGCCCATTTGCCGACCTCGACCGAGCCGATCTCGTGCGCAATGCCATGCGCGAGCGCCGGGTTGATGGTGTACTTGGCGATGTAGCGCTTGACGCGGAAGTTGTCGTTGCGGCTGTCGCGCTCGACCGGCTCGCCGCGGCCCTCTGACGGCGACAGCCAGCCGCGCTGCTGCTTCATCTTGTGCGCGGTCTGCCAGGTGCGGGTGATGACCTCGCCGACCCGGCCCATGGCCTGGCTGTCGCTGCTCATGATGCTGATCGCGCCGAGGTCGTGCAGGATGTCCTCGGCCGCGATGGTCTCGCGCCGGATCCGGCTCTCGGCGAAAGCCAGGTCCTCGGGGATGGCCGGGTCGAGGTGGTGGCAGACCATCAGCATGTCGACATGCTCGTCGAGCGTGTTGACGGTGTAGGGCCGGGTCGGGTTGGTCGATGACGGCAGCACATTGGCCTCGCCCACCACCTTCAGGATGTCGGGCGCATGACCGCCGCCGGCGCCCTCGCAGTGGAAGGTGTGGATGGTGCGGCCCTTGAAGGCGGCCAGCGTGTCCTCGACGAAGCCGGACTCGTTGAGCGTGTCGGTGTGGATCGCGACCTGGGTGTCGGTTTCTTCCGCCACGTTGAGGCAGTTGTCGATCGCCGCCGGCGTCGTGCCCCAGTCCTCGTGCAGTTTCAGGCCGATCGCGCCGGCCTCGATCTGCTCGAGCAGGCCCTGCGGCTGGCTGGCGTTGCCCTTGCCGAGGAAGCCGATGTTCATCGGGAAGGCTTCGGCCGCCTGCAGCATGCGCTCCATGTACCAGGGCCCGCTGGTGCAGGTGGTGGCGTTGGTGCCGGTCGCCGGGCCGGTGCCGCCGCCGGTCATGGTGGTGATGCCGGAATGGAGCGCTTCCTCGATCTGCTGCGGGCAGATGAAGTGGATATGGCTGTCGTGGCCGCCGGCGGTGACGATCAGGCCCTCGCCGGCCAGCACCTCGGTGCCGGGGCCGATGATGATGTCGACGCCAGGCTGGATGTCGGGGTTGCCGGCCTTGCCGATGGCGCAGATGCGGCCGTCGAGCACGCCGATGTCGGCCTTGACTATGCCCCAGTGGTCGACGATCAGCGCATTGGTGATGACCAGGTCGACCGCGCCCTGGGCCCGGCTGCGCTGGCCCTGGCCCATGCCGTCGCGTATCGTCTTGCCGCCGCCGAACTTGACTTCCTCGCCATAGCCGAGCGGACGGCCCTGGGCGTCACGCAGGCCGCCGCCAGCGGCCAGAGTGTAGTCGCGCTCGACCTCGATCAGCAGGTCGGTGTCGGCCAGGCGCACGCGGTCGCCCACGGTGGGGCCGAACATGTCGGCGTAGGCGCGGCGGGAAATGCTTGCCATGGATGTCCTTGTTCTCTCTGGGTGCAGGCGGGTACCGGTGGGCGCTGCGGCGTGATCAGGCGGGATCGAGTGCGCCGTTGACCAGGCCGCGGAAGCCGGTCGCGAGGCGATCACCCGCATAGTCGACCAGCTCGACCGTGCGCTGCTGGCCGGGCTCGAAGCGCACCGCGGTGCCTGACGCGATGTTGAGCCGCATGCCGTGCGCGGCCGCGCGGTCGAAGTCGAGCGCGCCGTTGGTCTCGGCGAAGTGGTAGTGCGAGCCGACCTGGATCGGGCGGTCGGCGGTATTGCGGACCACCAGCGTCAGCGTGCGGCGGCCGGGATTGAGCAGCAGCTCGCCGTCTTCGAGCAGGTATTCGCCCGGGATCATGGCGCGACTCACTTGCGCCGCGACCAGAGCGAGGCAGCCAGCGCGACCACGAGCAAGGCGACGAAGCCGAGCGCGTCGGTCGCATGCCAGTGCGCGCCGAACAGGCCATGGCCGTCATGGGCCAGCACGGCGGTCGGAGCGGCGATGGCGACGGCGGCCATCAGGGGGGTCAGCAGTGAGGTCATGGTGACTGGCTCGCGGTGAATGAGTTGAATCAGGCGATGGGTTGATGCACGGTCACCAGCTTGGTGCCGTCGGGAAACGTGGCTTCGATCTGGATGTCGGGGATCAGCTCGGGGATGCCGTCCATCACGTCGGCACGGGTCAGGATCTCGCGGCCGGCGCTCATGAGTTCGGCCACGCTCCTGCCGTCGCGGGCGCCCTCCATCACGGCGGCGCTGATCAGCGCGACCGCCTCGGGGTAGTTCAGCTTCAGGCCGCGCGCGCGCCGGCGCTCGGCCAGCAGGGCAGCGGTGAAGATCAGCAGCTTGTCTTTTTCGCGCGGGGTCAGGTCCATGGCTACCCATCTGCAAGAGCCGTGCCCGCCGCGCCGCCTGCTGGCCGCGCGGTGGCACGAAAGCTGCACGACGGCCGGGGTGAACCGCCCCCCGACCACGCCTGCGCCGAGCCAGGCCACCGCCCCGCAACGCATCGTCAAGCTCAGGCGCGACTACAACCGCTGGGTCGCCAGCGAGACACTGGAGGACTACGCGCTGCGCTACACGCCACAGCGCTCGCGCATCGGCTCGGAATGGCGGGTCGCCAACACCGCCTTCAGCGTCGCCTCCTTCCTGGTGCTGGAGGCGGTCGGCGCCACGCTGCTGATCCAGTACGGCTTCGTCAACGCGCTCTGGGCCATCCTGAGCGCCGGGTTGCTGATCTTCCTGGCCGGACTGCCGATCAGCGTCTACGCGGCGCGCCACGGCGTCGACATGGACCTGCTGACACGCGGCGCCGGCTTCGGCTACATCGGCTCGACGCTGACCTCGCTGCTCTACGCGTCGTTCACCTTCATCTTCTTCGCGCTCGAGGCGGCCGTGATGGCCTACGCGCTCGAGCTCGCGTTCGGCATCCCGCCGGCCTGGGGCTATCTGGTCTGCGCGCTGGCGGTGATCCCCTTCGTGCTGCATGGCATTGCCGCGATCAGCCGCTTCCAGGTCTGGACCCAGGCGCTCTGGCTGCTGCTGATGCTGCTGCCCTATGGCGCGGTCTGGATGCTCGAACCTGGTGCATGGGAGGGCCTGGCGCACTATGCCGGGGAATCAGGCCAGGGACGCAGCTTCGACTGGCACCTGTTTGGTGCCGGACTGACCGTGGGCGTGGCGCTGATCACGCAGATGGGCGAGCAGGCCGACTACCTGCGCTTCATGCCGGAACCGCAACCGGGCCATCGCCTGCGCTGGTGGCTGGCGGTGCTGACCGGCGGACCGGGCTGGGTGCTGCCGGGCGTGCTCAAGATGCTGGGCGGGGCGGTGCTGGCCTGGCTGGCACTGTCGAACATGGTGTCGGCCGAGCGCGCGGTCGATCCGAACCAGATGTACCTGACGGCCTGGGAGACGCTGCTGCCCTATCGCTGGGCGGTCTGGGCCACCGCGCTGTTCGTCGTGCTGTCGCAGCTCAAGATCAACCTCACCAACGCCTATGCCGGCTCGCTGGCCTGGAGCAACTTCTTCTCGCGCCTGACGCACAGCCATCCGGGCCGGGTGGTCTGGGTGCTGTTCAATGCCGCGATCGCGCTGATGCTGATGGAGATGGACCTGTTCCAGGCGCTGGGCGACGTGCTCGGACTGTATGCCAACCTGGCCATCGCCTGGATCATGACGGTGGTGGCCGACCTCGTGATCAACAAGCCGCTGGGCTGGTCGCCACCCGGCATCGAGTTCCGGCGCGCCTACCTGTACGACATCAACCCGGTCGGGGTCGGCGCGATGCTGCTGGCCTCCGTCCTGTCGATCAGCGCCCACCTGGGCCTGTTCGGCCCGACCGCCCAGGCCTTCTCGGCCCTGGTCGCCATGGCGACCGCGCTGATCGCCTCGCCGCTGATCGCCTGGGCCACGCGGGGCCGCTACTACCTGGCGCGCGCACCCGAGACCGACGCCGGCCAGCCAGAGGCAGGTGCGGACGCGACGGGCTGCGGCAGCGGCTGTACCGGATCGGGCTGCGGCGGGGCTGGGGCTGGTAGCGGGCCAGCGGGTCAGGCGGTGCCCAGGCTGGTGCACTGCGTGGTCTGCGAGCGCGAGTACGAGGCACCCGACAGTGCCTACTGCCCGGCCTACCAGGGCCGGATCTGCTCGCTGTGCTGCACGCTGGACGCGCGCTGCGGCGACCGCTGCAAGCCGCACGCCAGCCTGGCCGTGCAATGGACCGGGGCGCTGCGCTGGCTGACGCCGCGCCGCTGCTGGCCGCACCTGGATGGCGGACTGGCGCATTACCTGCTGCTGATGCTGGTGATCGCGCTGCTGCTGGCCGGCCTGCTGGGCCTGCTCTACCGGCAGGAATGGAGCGGCCTGGCCGAGCTGCCGGCGACGCCCGATTCGCTCGACGCGCTGCAGCAGTCGCTGCGCGCCAGCTATGGCAAGGTCTACGCCGCGCTGCTGCTGGCGTTCGCGATCGTGGCCTGGTGGCTGGTGCTGACGCACAGGAGCCGCGCCGTCGCCCAGGAAGAGTCGAACCGCCAGACCAGCCTGCTGCTGCGCGAGATCGAGTTGCACCACCACACCGACTTGCAGCTGCAGCAGGCGCGCCAGGTCGCCGAGGCGGCGCGGGCCCAGGCCGACCAGGCCAACCAGGCCAAGACGCGCTACATCAGCAACATCAGCCACGAGTTGCGCACGCCGCTCAACAGCATCCTGGGCTATGCGCAGCTGCTGCAGCAGGACGGCGAACTGGGCCAGCAGCGCGCGCACGCGATCCGCGTCATCCTGCGCGGCGGCGAGCACCTGCTGTCGCTGATCGAGGGCACGCTAGACATCGCGCGCATCGAATCCGGCAAGCTCGCGCTGCAGCAGGGCCCGGTCGACCTGCGCGCGCTGCTGCAGGAGGTGGCGCAGATGTTCGAGCTGCAGGCCGCGGCCAAGGGCCTGCGCTTCGGCTTCGACGGCCCCGAGCACTGGCCGGCCGCGGTGCGCAGCGACGAGCAGCGGCTGCGCCAGATCCTGATCAACCTGCTGGGCAACGCGGTCAAGTTCACGAGCCGGGGCGAGGTCCGGCTGACGCTGCGCTACGCGCGCCAGATGGCGACCTTCGAGATCGTCGATACCGGCCCCGGCATCGCGCCGGACGAGCTGGCGCGGGTGTTCGAGCCCTTCGCGCGCGCGGCCAGCGCAGCGGGCGCCAGCGCGCCCGGCTCGGGCCTGGGCCTGACCATTGCCCGCATGCTGGCCGAGCTGATGGGCGGCGAGCTCAGCGCGCAGAGCGAGGTCGGCCGCGGCACCACCTTCAGGCTGCGCCTGTTCCTGCCCGAGCTACACGCCCGGCCGGCCGGCGCCCTGCGGGTCAGCGGCCCGGCGCGGACGCTGGCCGCCGACGCCACCGGCTACGCCGGAGCGCGCCGGCAGCTGCTGGTGGTCGACAACGAGGAGGCCGACCGCCAGCTGCTGGCGCGCTGGCTCGAGCCGCTGGGCTTCGCGGTCAGCCTGGCGACCCAGGGCGAGGACGCGCTGGCCCAGCTGCAGGCGGGCCTGCGGCCGGATGCCATCTTCATGGACCTGGCGATGCCGGGCATGGACGGCTGGGAGGCGCTGCGCCGCATCCGCGCGCTCGACCTGCAGCCGGCGCCGGCACTGGCGATCGTCTCGGCCAATGCCTTCGACCGCGGGCTGGACAACGACATCGGCCTGCCGCCGGAGGATTTCCTGGTCAAGCCGGTGCGGCGACTGGACCTGCTCGACTGGCTGCAGCGCCGGCTGGCCCTGCAATGGCAGCGCAAGGCCGAGGCAGGCAAGGACGCCGATCCGGCCGCGCCCCCGGGGCCGGCTGCCGCCAGTCCGGCCCTGCTGGCAACCCCGGCCGGCGCCGGCCTGCCCGCCGAGGCCACCGACAGCCTGCTCGAGCTGGCGCGGCTGGGCTACTACCGCGGCTTCGTCCAGCGCGCCAGCGCGCTGCAGGCCAGCCATCCCGACTGCGCGGACTGGCTGGCGCAGCTGCAGGTACTGGCGCGCGAATTCCGCTTCGAGACCCTGATCGCCGCGCTGCAAGCGCAGCCGGCCGGAGAACCGCCATGCACCCCAACGCCCTGAACCCCGAGCCGGACGACGCCGTCGTACTGCTGGTCGACGACATGCCAGACAACATCGCGCCACTGCACGACGCGCTCGATGCCGCCGGCTACACGGTGCTGGTCGCGCTCGACGGCCAGTCCGCGCTCGCGCGCGCTGCCCAGGCCCGGCCCGACGTGATCCTGCTCGATGCGCTGATGCCCGGACTCGACGGCTTCGAGGTCGCGCAGCGGCTCAAGGCCGACCCGGAGCTGGCCCATATCCCGATCCTGTTCATGACCGGACTGACCGAGACCGAGCACCTGGTCAAGGCATTGGCCGCTGGCGGGGTCGACTACGTGACCAAGCCGGTCAAGCCGCTGGAAGTCATGGCGCGCATGGGGGTGCATCTGCGCGCGGCGCGCCAGGCCCGGCAGGGCGCGCTGGAACGCCAGCAGGCGCGCAACGCGCTCGACGCCTTCGGCTACGCGACCCTCACGGTGCGCGCGCGCGACGGCCGGCTGATGTGGCAGACCCCGCTGGCGCGCGAGTTGCTGCGGCGCCATTGCGGCACCGAGTCGCCGGTCACGCCCGAGCCGGTGCTGCAATGGCTGCGCCGCCACCTGCCCGAGGCCAGGAAGCAGATCGAACCGCCGCGCCTGCACCTGGACCAGGACGGCAGCCGGCTGACCTTCCGGCTGCACCGCCGCCTCGACGAGGAAGAATGCTCGGACGACAGCCCGGATGGCGAATGGCTGATCGTGATGGAGGAAAGCTCGGACGGCCAGGCGGTCGAGGCACTGGCCAGCGCCTTCGGACTGACCGCGCGCGAGGCCGAGGTGCTGTACTGGGTCGCGCAGGGCAAGATCAACCGCGACATCGCCGACATCCTGGGCGCCAGCCCGGCGACGGTCAAGAAGCACCTCGAGCGCATCCATGCCAAGCTCGGGGTCGAGACCCGGACCGCCGCCGCCGCGATGGCGGTGAACCGGGTGCGGGCGCTGCAGCGGCCAGGCTGAACGCCAACCGGACTCAGGCCGCCCGGCTCAGCGCTCGCTGCGTGCCGCGAGGTAGATGCCCACCAGCAGCAGCCCGAAGCCGACCGCCTGCAGCGGCGCCAGGGTTTCGCCGAAGAACAGGTAGGCCATCAGTGCGCAGCCGACCGGCTCGCCCAGCGTCACCACGGCGACGAAGGCCGGCGAGACATGCTTGAGCGCCCAGTTGTAGCTGGTATGGCCGACCAGTTGCGGCCCGAGCGCCATGCCGATCAGCGCCAGCCAGCCCAGCGAGCTGAAATCCAGTACCGGCTGGTCCAGCGCGGCCGTGGCGCCGAACAGGAACAGCGCGGCAATGCCGTAGGCCAGCCAGATGTAGAGCGTCAAGCTCAGGCTGGCGCGCAGGCGGCGGCCGATCATCAGGTAGGCCGAGAAGCACCAGGAGCCGACGATGGCCAGGCCGTTGCCGAGCATCGGATTGGCGCCGCTGCCCGCCTGCTGGCTGTCCGAGACGAAAATCAGCAGCGAGCCCAGCAGCGACAAGGCAATGCCGGCCAGCAGGAAGCGGTTCGGCACCTCGCGGAACAGCAGGAACGAGGCAATGCCGATCCAGAGCGGATTGGTCGTCACCAGCGAGGCCGACGAGGCCACCGAGGTGTATTCGAGCGAGCTGATCCAGGTGCCGAAATGCGCGGCCAGGCACAGGCCGGCCGCCAGCGCCAGCCCGAGCTGGCGCCTGGTGAGCAGCGGGCCCGCGCCCTGGCGCCGCAAGGCGCCGGCGCGGCCGAGCCAGGGCAGCAGCACCAGCGGCGTGACCAGCAGCGCGGCCAGTCCGAGCCGCCAGGCGGCCACGGCCAGCGACGGGATCTGCGCCGCCTGGGCGTAGCGGGCCAGGATGGCGCCGAAGGAAATCGCCAGCAGCCCGACGCCCAGCACGACGAAGGGCAGACCGCGCGGCACCGGACGGTCGGCCGAACTCAATGCCCGGCCTCCAGATAGGCGGCGCGCACCTCGGAGCTGGCCAGCAGCTCGGCGCCGCTGCCCGACAGCACCACCTCGCCGTGCTGCAGCACATAGCCGCGATGGGCCACGCGCAGCGCATGGTGCGCGTTCTGCTCGACCAGCAGGATGGTCATGCCGTAATCGCGGTTGAGCTCGCGGATGATCTCGAACACGCGCCGGATGTAGATCGGTGCCAGGCCGAGCGAGGGCTCGTCGAGCATCAGCAGCTTGGGCCGGCCCATCAGCGCGCGCGCGATCGCCAGCATCTGCTGCTCGCCGCCCGACAGGGTACCGGCACGCTGCTGCAGGCGCTGCTGCAGGATCGGGAACATCGCGAACATGCGCTGGATGTCGGCCTCGAAGTTGGCCGGATCGGCGAAGGTGGCGCCGATCTGGATGTTCTCGAGCACCGTCATGCGCGGGAAGATCCGGCGCCCCTCGGGCACCAGCGCGATGCCACGCCGGCTGACCTCGTGCGGACTCAGCCGCGTGATGTCCTCGCCCTCGAACACGATCCGGCCGGCGCTGGCACGCGGCGCACCGAACAGCGTCATCATCAGCGTCGACTTGCCGGCGCCGTTGGCCCCGATCAGGGTCACGACCTCGCCGGTCGCCACCTCGAGGTCCAGGCCCTTCAAGGCATGGATATGGCCGTAATGGGTATGCACCCCCGACAGTTTCAACAAGCTCATGCCGCGACCTCCTCGGAGTCGTCTTCGCCCAGATAGGCCTTGATCACCTGCGGGTTGTTCTGGATCTCGAGCGGCTGGCCCTCGGCGATCTTGCAACCGTAGTTGAGCACCACGATATGGTCCGACACCTTCATCACCACGCTCATGTCGTGCTCGATCAGCAGCACCGACACGCCCTCCTCGCGCGAGAGCTGCAGCAGCAGCTGGTTGAGCTCGGCCGATTCGCGCGGGTTCAGGCCGGCGGCGGGTTCGTCGAGGCACAGCAGCACCGGGTTGACGCACAGCGCGCGCGCGATCTCGATGCGACGCTGGGTGCCGTAGGGCAGGTCACCCGCCGGGGTATCGGCCAGCGCCAGCAGGCCGAGGCGCTCGAGCCAGTTCATGGCTTTTTCCAGCGCGGCGGTCTCGGCGCGGCGGTAGGCTGGCAGGCCCAGCAGGCCGGCGAGCGAGAACACCGACGCCCCCTGCAGCATGTTGTGCTGGGCCACGATCAGGTTCTCCAGCACCGTCATCTTCGGGAACAGGCGGATGTTCTGGAAGGTCCGCACCACCTGGGCATCGCGCGCGACGCGGTGGCTGGCCAGCGACTCGAGCCGGATCTCGCCCGCGACCGGATGCTGCAGCCGCACGCTGCCTTCGGTCGGCTTGTAGAAGCCGGTGATGCAATTGAACAGCGTGGTCTTGCCGGCGCCGTTGGGGCCGATGATCGAGGTCACCTGGCGCGCCGGCGCGGCAAAGGACAGGTCGCCGATGGCGGTCAGGCCACCAAAGCGCATGGTCAGGTGATCGACTTGCAGGATCGGGCTCATGCGGCCTCCCGTTTCGACTGGCGGATGAAGGACGAAGGTGCCTTGAGCGTCGGCTCGCGGTGCGACAGCAGGCCGCCTGGCTTCCAGACCATGATCAGGATCATCGCGGCACCGAAGATCAGCATGCGGTATTCGGCGAAATCGCGGCCGATCTCGGGAATCAGCACCAGCACCAGCGAGGCCAGCACGACGCCGAGCTGGCTGCCCATGCCGCCCAGCACCACGATGGCCAGGATGATCGCCGACTCCGAGAACACGAAGGACTCGGGCGAGATGAAGCCCTGGCGCGCGGCGAAGAACACGCCGGCGAAGCCGCCCAGCATGGCGCCGAGCGCGAAGGCCGACAGCTTGACGTTGGTCACGTTCATGCCGAGCGCCTTGCAGGCGATCTCGTCCTCGCGCATGGCTTCCCAGGCACGGCCGATCGGCAACTTGCGCATCCGGCTGACGAACAGGTTGGTCAGCAGCGCCAGCGCCAGGATCAGGCAATAGAGGAAGATCACGCGGTGCTCGGGGACATAGTCCAGCCCGAAGAAGCCCGCGAAGGTGGCCGGCCCGTCATCGCTGGGCGCCTTGAACGGCAGGCCGAAGAAGGTCGGGCGCGGGATCGACGAGATGCCGTTCGGGCCGCCCGACAGCTCGGTCCAGTTGACCAGGATGATGCGGATGATCTCGCCGAAGCCCAGGGTCACGATCGCCAGGTAGTCGCCGCGCAGGCGCAGCGTCGGCCAGCCCAGCAGCAGACCGAAGGCGGCGGCCGCGCCACCGGCGACCGGCAGCGCCTCCCAGAAGCCCCAGCCGAACTGGGTCGACAGCAGCGCATAGCTGTAGGCACCGACCGCGTAGAAGGCGACATAGCCCAGGTCGAGCAGACCGGCCAGGCCAACCACCACGTTCAGGCCCCAGCCCAGCATGATGTAGATCAGCACCGTGGTGGCGGTGTCGATCACATAGCGGTTGTCGCCCCAGAACAGCGGCAGCGCCAGCGACAGGCCGAGCAGGCCCCAGCCCAGCGCCTTGAGCAGCACCGGCTGGCCGCCGGCAGCCGGCTTGCCGGTGCCAAGCCTGGCCCTGGCGCGCTGGCGTGCCCGCAAGCGGTCACCGAGCGCGGCGAACAGCAGCCGGCCCAGGAAGGACAGCAGGATGAACAGGCCCAGTGCGGCCCAGCGCGTCCTGACCTCGAGCATGCCGCCGGCATCGACCGTGGTCAGTCCGATCATCGGTATGCCGAGCACCAGGGCCACGAAGGCCACGCCACCGGCATCTTTCAGGCGCTCGGACCAGGTCGGCGCATGAGCAGTCTGGATCACGGCAGTCATTAGACTTTCTCCACTTCAGGCCGACCCAGCAGGCCGCTGGGACGGAACATCAAGACCAGGATCAGGATCGCGAAGGTCGCAACATCCTTGTATTCGGGCGACAGGTAGGCGGCCCAGAAGGCTTCCAGCAGGCCGATGATCAGGCCGCCCAGCATCGCGCCCGGCAGCGAACCGACCCCGCCGAGCACCGCGGCGGTGAAGGCCTTGATGCCGGCGACGAAGCCGATGTAGAAATCGACCACGCCGTAATAGACCGTGACCAGCACGCCGGCGACGGCCGCCAGCGCGGCGCCGATCATGAAGGTCAGCGAGATCGTGCGGTCGACGTTGATGCCGAGCAGCGCCGTCATGGTGCGGTCCTGCTCGCAGGCGCGTTGCTGGCGGCCGAACGAGGTGCGCGTGATCAGGTAGGTGAAGCCCAGCATCAGCGCCAGCGTCACGACGATGATCAGCATCTGGCTGTACGAGAACGACACCGTGACGCCGTCATGGGTGAACAGGTCGATGCCGCCGGTCAGCAGCGGCGGGATCGGCTTGACGCGCGCGCCCTGGGTGACCTGCACCAGGTTCTGCAGGAAGATCGACATGCCGATGGCCGAGATCAGCGGCGCCAGCCGGGGCGCGCCGCGCAGCGGGCGGTAGGCGATGCGCTCGACGCTCCAGCCATAGGCCGAGGTCAGCACGATCGCGACCACCAGCACGATCAGCAGCGCCAGCGGCACCGACGTGATGCCCAGCGCGGCCAGCAGGGTGAAGCTGGTCACCGCGATGAAGGCCGACACCATGTAGATGTCGCCATGGGCGAAGTTGATCATGCCGATGATGCCGTACACCATGGTGTAGCCGATGGCGATCAGGCCGTAGACCGAGCCCAGGGCCAGTCCGTTGATGAGTTGTTGGAAGGCATGGGCAAGCATGTTCCGGCTCCTCCTGCAGTGAGGCGATGAACCCGGGCCCGGAAAGTTCCGGGCCCGGCAGCCCCTCCGGCATCAAGTCGATGCGCGGGGAGCCAGTGAGAGAAAAACGGTCAGATCCGGTGCCGGCGGCACGGAGCCGGGATCATTTGACGTAGTCGTACTTGCCGTCTTTCCACTGGTAGACGACGAAGGCGGGCGCCTTGCTGTTGCCCTTGGCATCGAAGGACATCTTGCCCAGCACGGTGTCGAAGCTGCCGTTGCGCAGGCTCTTCTCGAGCTCGTTGTACTTGACGCTGTTGGCATTCTTGGCGGCCTGCTCGAACAGCTGGAAGGCGGCGTAGGCGTACAGCACATAGCCTTCGGGCTCGACCTTGGCGTCGCGGAACTTCTTGACGATCGGAGCGGCGGCCGGGTTCTTGCGCGCATCCGGGCCGAAGGTGAACAGCACGTTGTTGGCGGCCTTGCCGGCGGCGGTCACCAGCTCGGTGTTGGACATGGTGTCGCCCCCCAGCACGGTCAGCTTGAGCTTGGCCTGCTCGGCCTGGCGCAGGATCAGCGCGACTTCGGTGTGGTAGCCACCGAAGGCCAGCACCTCGACGCCCGCCTGCTTGAGCTTGGCGACCAGGCCCGAATAGTCCTTCTCGCCGGCGGTGATCGACTCGCGCAGCGCGGGCTTGGCGCCCTTGCCTTCCATCGCCTTGGCGATCTCGTCGGCCAGGCCCTTGCCGTAGGCGCTCTTGTCGTCGACGACGGCGATCTTCTTGCCCTTGAAATGCTCGGCCAGGTAGGCACCAGCGACCTGACCCTGCTGGTCGTCACGGCCGGCGATCGCGAACACGTTCTTCAGGCCGCGGTCGGTGACCTTGGGGTTGGTCGAGACCGTGGCCATCGGGATGTTGGACTCGAGATAGACCTCGGAGGCCGGGATGGTGGACGACGAGCACCAGTGGCCGTGCATGAAGGCGATCTTCTTGTTCACCATCTGGTTGGCGACCGCCACCGCCTGCTTGGGGTCACAGGCGTCGTCGCCGACCTCGAGCACCAGCTTCTGGCCCAGCACGCCGCCGCGCGCGTTGATGTCGGCGATCGCCATCTCGGCGCCCTTCCTGATCTGGTCACCGGCCGAGGCGTACTGGCCCGACATCGGCCCGGCAATGGCGACCACCGTATCGGCGACGGCAGCACCCGACAGGGCGGCAAACACCGCGCTAGCAATCAACGCTTTCTTCATGGCTATTTCCTTGGAATGTAGGGATCAGACGGGACTCGTGCGCGGTTCGGCGCGGTGCTCGGAGAGGTACTTCACCAGGGAGGCTCCGCCATCGAGCACATGGGCCCGGGTCAGAGTTGCCGCCCTCTCCGCATCCCGGGCGGCAAACGCATCGATGATGGCGTGGTGCTCGCGCTGGGTTTTCGGCAATTCGGGGGTCACGGCCAGGAGGGCACGCACGAAGCGTTCCACCTTGTCGTACAGGGAACGGATTTCGGCCAGCAGCACCGGGCGCTGGGCATCGCCATAGAGGGCGGAATGCAGCTGCCAGTTGAGATCGCCCCAGCGGGCCGGATTGCGCTCGGAACCGAAGGCCTCGAGCGCGGCGCGGGCCCGTTCCAGGTTGGCGTCGCTGATGCGCGGCGCCGACAGCTCGGCGGCACGCGCCTCGAGCATGGCGCGGATCTCGACATATTCCCAGATCTCGTCGGGCGACATCGAGGCCACCAGCGCGCCCTTGTTGCGGATGAAGCTGACCAGCCCCTCGGCCTCGAGCCGCTTCAAGGCCTCGCGCACCGGGATCTTGCTGACATGGAAGCGCTCGGCCAGCTCGTCCTGCTTGAGCAGGGTGCCACT
Source organism: Malikia granosa (assembly GCF_002980595.1). Lineage (GTDB taxonomy): Bacteria > Pseudomonadota > Gammaproteobacteria > Burkholderiales > Burkholderiaceae_C > Malikia > Malikia granosa. The sequence continues at coordinate 39,912 of NZ_PVLQ01000039.1, read as the reverse complement.
GCCGAGCTGGCCCGAGACGATCGCCTCGCGCAGCGTGCCGGCCACGAAGTCCGAGGTCGACAGACGCGCCGCCTTGGGCAAGCTGAGCCGCAGCAAGGGTGAGGCCTCGCTGGAAAGGGCGGAGGAGCGGTCGAGATCCACTGGGCGGCCTTGTTGCTGAATGGGAAGATGCGGAAGGACTGTTTTGTATATTTTCTTAACGTATACGATATACCTTCAGAGGGTTTACCCTAGCTAGCAGAAGATTCCGACTTTCTTGTGACAAGCCAGTCGAGCGGCTGCGCCTGCCAGGTGCCAGTACCCCGCAGGCCATCCGATGAAATCCGCTCTGCGACCCGGCCACCCGGCAGCCGCCGCTGCCAGGTGGCGTTGCGTGGCTCGGCTCAGGCCAGCGCCGGCTGCCGGACCTGGGCCGCGACGGCGGCATCGGCCACCGGAGCCGGGGTGCGGATCAGGTGGTCGAAGGCGCTCAGGGCCGCCTTGGCGCCCTCGCCCGCCGCGATCACGATCTGCTTGTACGGCACGGTGGTGCAGTCGCCGGCCGCGAACACGCCCGGCACATTGGTCTGGCCCTTGGCGTCGACCACGATCTCGCCGCAGCGCGACAGCTCGACCGTACCCTTGAGCCATTCGGTATTCGGCACCAGGCCGATCTGCACGAACACGCCTTCCAGCGGCAGCAGGTGCTCGTCGCCCGAGACGCGATCCTTGAACTTGATGCCGTTGACCTTGCCGTCGGCGCCGGTGATCTCGGTGGTCTGGGCATTGGTGTGGATGGTGACGTTGGGCAGGCTTTTGAGCTTGGCGACCAGCACGGCGTCGGCCTTGAGCTGCTCGTTGTATTCGACCAGGCTCACATGCTGGACGATGCCGGCCAGGTCGATCGCGGCTTCCACCCCTGAGTTGCCGCCGCCGATCACCGCCACCCGCTTGCCCTTGAACAGCGGGCCGTCGCAATGCGGGCAGTAGGCCACCCCCTTGTTCTTGTATTCCTGCTCGCCGGGCACGTTGACATTCCTCCAGCGCGCGCCGGTCGAGAGGATGACGCTGCGCGACTTGAGCGTGGCGCCGTTTTCCAGCCTGACCCCGATCAGGCCGCCCGGCTCGGTGGCCGGGATCAGCTCGACCGCGCGCTGCTGGCTCATCACGTCGACGCCGTAGTGGCGCACCTGGGCCTCGAGGGCGGCGGCGAACTTCGGGCCGTCGGTCTCGAGCACCGAGATGTAGTTCTCGATCGCCAGCGTGTCATTGGTCTGGCCGCCCAGGCGCTCGACCGCCATGCCGGTGCGTATGCCCTTGCGCGCCGCATAGACCGCCGCCGCCGCACCGGCCGGGCCACCGCCGACCAGCAGCACGTCGAAGGCTTCCCTGGCGTCGAGCTTGGCCGCGTCGCGCGCCGCCGCACCGCTGTCGAGCTTGGCGACGATCTGCTCCAGGCTCATGCGGCCGGCACCAAACAGCTCGCCGTTCAGGTAGATGCTGGGCACGGCCATGATGTCGCGCGCCTTGACCTCGTGCTGGAACAGTCCGCCGTCGATCACCACGGTCTGCACGCGCGGGTTGAGCACGGACAGCAGGCTCAGCGCCTGCACCACGTCGGGACAGTTGTGGCAGCTCAGCGACATGTAGACCTCGAAGCGGTAGTCGCCGTCCAGGGCCTGGATCTGCTCGACCAGCCCGGGTTCGACCTTGGGCGGGTGGCCACCGGTCCACAGCAGCGCCAGCACCAGCGAGCTGAACTCGTGGCCGAGCGGGATCGCGGCAAAACTCAGGCTCTGCGGCTGATCGCCGGCGCCAGTGCGGCGCAGGCTGAACGAGGGCTTGCGCGCGTCGTTGCCGTCCAGGCGCACGCTGATCCGGTCGGACAGGCCGCCGATCGTGAGCAGCAGCTGCTCGAGCTCGCGCGAGCTGGCCGAGTCGTCGAGCGAGGCCACCAGCTCGAAGGGGCGGTTCACGCGCTGCAGATAGGCTTGCAATTGGGTCTTGAGGCTGTCGTACAACATGATGGGGTTCCGTTCTTGAAATCGGGAGGGTTTTCGGTTCGGCCGGGACATCCCGGCCGGTTCAGCAATTGCTGGCGACGGTCAGATCTTGCCGACCAGGTCGAGCGAGGGGGCGATGGTCGCGGCACCCTGCTGCCACTTGGCCGGGCAGACCTGGCCCGGGTTGGCGGCGACGAACTGGGCCGCCTTGAGCTTGCGCAGCGTCTCCTGGACATCGCGGGCCACGGCGTTGTCGTGCACTTCCATGGTCTTGATCACGCCTTGCGGGTTGATCACGAAGGTGCCGCGCAGCGCCAGACCCTGCTCCGGAATATGGACGCCGAACATGTGGGTCAGGGTGTGGGTCGGGTCGCCGACCAGCGGGAAGCGGGCCTTGCCGACGGCGGGCGAGGTCTCGTGCCAGACCTTGTGCGCGAAATGGGTGTCGGTGGTGACGATGTAGACCTCGGCGCCCAGTTGCTGGAATTCGGCGTAGTGGTCGGCCGCGTCCTCGATCTCGGTCGGGCAGTTGAAGGTGAAGGCCGCCGGCATGAAGATGACGACCGACCAGCGGCCCTGGAAGGCCTGCTCGGTGATCTCGATGAACTGGCCGTTGTGGAAGGCTTCGGTCTTGAAGGGCTGGACGGCGCTGTTGATGCGGGACATGGGGTTTCCTGTATGAGTCGGGGGAATGGAGAACGCTGGTTGTCGTTCGAACAGGCTCAATATTAGCCAATGACTATCGAAAAATAAATTCGATAGTCACTATCTAAGCGATAGGCAAAACCTTGCCTGCTGGGCTGCGTCGTCCCTGGGCAATGCCTGGGTCATCCTTGGGCTATCTCAGGAATGTCCCTGGGTCCTGTGCCGGGCAGGCACCGGATCCGACAAGGTTTGGCGCTACAGTCACCCCATGACCGACCACCTGTCCCCGCCCAACGACCCCGCATCGACCGTCCGCGACCGTCGCGTCAGTTCCTGGTGGCGCGCGCTCGCCATCCTGCTGGCGCTGCTGCTGTTCGTCGGCAGCGCGACCGGCGTGAGCCTGTTCGAGCAGTTCAAGACCCAGATCCGGCATCTGCAGGGCCAGCTGGCCGGGCAATCGCAGATCCGCCAGCTCGCGGTGCTGCTCGACACCGGGCAGCAGCCGGCGATGCTGGTGACGATAGACCCGGTGTCCCGGCTGATCCAGCTGCAGCGCCTGAACCAGGTCAGCGAAGGCCGGGAGGAAGCCCTGCAGCTCTGGGCGCTGAACGGCGACCAGGCCCCGCTCTCGCTCGGCCTGGTGGGCCGTCGCCTGCAGACGCCGCAGCTGCCGCTCGACGCCGCCGCGCTGGCGGCACTGGGCAGCGCGACCGAACTCGCGATCAGCGTCGAGGGCAAGGACGGCGTGCCCGAAGGCCAGGGCCCTAGCCTGCCCTGGCTGTTCCGCGGCCACCTGGTCGACAAGGCGCTTTGAGTACGGGGTCACGGATGCGGCCAATGGACTAAAAGCACTCAGAAGATTGCCATGAGCGAATACCAATACTACGAGTTTGTCGTGGTCGACCGCCCGCTGACCCCACAGCAGCAGGTGGAACTGCGCAGCAAATCCAGCCGGGCCACGATCAGCTCTGGCAGCTTCATCAACGAATACCACTGGGGTAACCTCAAGGGAGACCCGCTGGACTGGATGCAGCGCTATTTCGACGCGCATGTCTATTCGGCCAACTGGGGCAGCTGCAGGCTGATGTTGCGGCTGCCAAGGGACACAGTGGAAGCCGGTTTGCTGGCTCCATTCATTACGCCTTCGGCGTCGGGAACGCGCACGGGTTTCGGTCAGATCTTTTCAGCTCTGGAAAGCGCCGAACACTGGATTCTCGACTGGGACTTCAACGACGACTCCGGCGACTGCGAGCGCTTCTGGACCGAGGAAGATGGTCCTGGCTGGATGAGCAGGCTGCTGCCCTTGCGCGATGAACTGCTGCGCGGCGATACGAGACCGCTGTATCTGGGCTGGCTGGCGCGCGTGAGCACGGGCGAATTCGATGACCACGAACTCGAACCACCGCTGCCCGCCGGACTCTCGACCCTGAGCCCGGCACAGCAGGCACTGGCTGAATTCCTGCTGATCGATCCGGACTGGCTCGGCTCGGCGTCAAATGGCAGCCCGGCGCTGCCGGCACAGGAAGCAGTACAGGAGGATGCCAACCTCGAGCCCTGGTTGCTGGAACAGACCGAAACGGACATGCGGGCCACCTTGCGCCTGCTGCTCGCAGGGCGCAGCCTGGAAGCCGAAAGAAGCGTGCGCGGCGCCTACCTCGCCTGGCGACGACCCCGGCTCGTTGCCCCATCACAGCCCGAGCGCCGCAGCATCGCGCAAATCAGAACTGGGGTCGCCAGCGCGCGCGCACAGCGGCTGGAAGACGAACGACTGGCACGCGAAGCGAAAGTGGCACGAGAGCGGGCCGAATACGCAGCGATACTGAATCGGCTGGTACAGGAAGCGCCTCAGGTCTGGCTGGAAATCGACGCCACGGTACAGCGTGGCTCAGGTGCAGCCTACGAACAGGCGTTCAAGCTGCTGGCCACCCTGGCAGAAGCCCTGAAACAGGCTGGTCAAGAGGCCGGTTTCCGCCAGGGCCTGAGTCACCTGCTGGCACGACACGGTCACCGACCCGCCTGGATGAAGCGGCTTGAGAAGGCAGGATGGATCTGACGCGCGGCCCTCTGGTCGACAAGGCGCTCTGAATCCGGCAGCGCAAGCATCGCGACAGACTGTCAGGTCAACATGACGGACCAGCCACAAAGGAGCAAGCCTTGCCTGCCAGCAAAGATGAAGTCGCGGCCTTCCTGGCCGCCGAGTTTCCCCAAAGCCTGTGCGTCGTCGAATCGGTCGGTGCGCGTGGCGCCACCGTCTCGCACCGGGTCGGCCCGGCCGAACTGCGCCCGGGCGGCACGGTCTCGGGTCCGGTCCTGATGGGCGTGGCCGATGTCGCGCTCTATGTCGCGCTGCTCGGCGAGATCGGCATCGTGCCGCTGGCCGTCACGACCGACCTGAGCATCCATTTCCTGCGCAAGCCCTCGGCCGAGCGGCGCATCATCGGGGTCTGCAAGCTGATCAAGGTCGGCCGCCTGCTCGCGACCGGCGAGGTCCTGCTCTACTCCGAGGGCCTCGAGGAGCCGGTGGCCCATGTGGTCGGCAGCTACGCGATCCCGCAGCAGCCGCCAGCCTGACAGACAGCAACCCGCCACGAGATCCGAGCCGGCTGGCGCTGGCGGCCGATTTGCCGGACGCGCAGCGGACGGATAAGGCTGACAGTGCCAGCCGGCCCGGACCTTGTCGCTTGACTGGGAACTCGCCTAGCTCAGATCGCCACCAGCTGCCGGATTCCCTTCTCGGGCATCTCGGCGCCGGGACCGCTGGCGATCACCTCGCCGCGCTCCATGACCGCATAGCGGTCGGCCAGCTCCTCGGCGAAGTCGTAGTACTGCTCGACCAGCACGATCGCCATCGGCTTGCCATCCAGGCCCTCCTTGGCCAATTGTCTGAGCACCTTGCCGATGTCCTTGATGATGTTAGGCTGGATGCCCTCGGTCGGCTCGTCGAGCACCAGCAGCTTCGGGCAAGCCGCCAGCGCGCGCGCGATCGCGAGCTGCTGCTGCTGGCCGCCCGACAGGTCGCCGCCGCGGCGGCCCAGCATCTGCTTGAGGACCGGGAACAGCTCGAACAGCTGGGGCGGGATCGGCGTGCCGGCCTTCTTGGTCGCCAGCCCCATCAGCAGGTTCTCGTGCACGGTCAGGCGACCGAAGATCTCGCGTCCCTGCGGCACGAAGCCGATGCCGGCGCGCGCGCGCTCGTAGGGCGTGGTCTTCTCGATAGCCTGGCCGTCGAGCACGATCTGGCCGGCGCGAATCGGCACCAGGCCCATCAGCGACTTGAGCAGCGTGGTCTTGCCGACGCCGTTGCGGCCCAGCACGACCGTGATCTCGCCCGCCTTGGCCTGGAGGTCGACGCCGCGCAGGATATGCGAGCCGCCGTAGTACTGGTGGATTTGTTCGATCTGCAACATGGATATGTCCTTCAGCGGCCCAGGTAGACCTCGATCACGCGCTCGTCGGCCTGCACCTGGTCCAGCGTGCCCTCGGCCAGCACCGCGCCGTCGCACAGCACGGTCACCTTCTCGCTGATGGCGCGGATGAAGCTCATGTCGTGCTCGACCACCATCAGGCTGTGCTTGCCCTTCAGGCTCAGGAACAGCTCGGCGGTGCGCGCGGTCTCCTCGTCGGTCATGCCGGCGACCGGCTCGTCGAGCAGCAACAGCTTCGGCTCCTGCATCAAGAGCATGCCGATCTCGAGCCACTGCTTCTGGCCATGGCTCAGGTCGCCGGAGCGGCGCCGCACCGAATCCTTCAGGTGGATGGTCTGCAGCACCTCGGCCAGCCGGTCCTTCTGCTCGCCGTTCAGCCCGAAGGTCATGCTCGGCCAGACCCCCTTGTGCGTGGCCAGCGCCAGCTCGAGGTTCTCGAACACGGTCAGTTCTTCGAACACGGTCGGCTTCTGGAACTTGCGGCCTATGCCGAGCGCTGCGATCTCGGGCTCCTTGTAGCGCAGCAGGTCGATGGTCGAGCCGAAGAAGACCGTGCCCGAATCGGGCCGGGTCTTGCCGGTGATGATGTCCATCATCGTGGTCTTGCCGGCGCCGTTGGGGCCGATGATGCAGCGCAGCTCGCCGGGCGCGATGTCGAGGTTCAGGCCGTTGATGGCCTTGAAGCCGTCGAAGCTGACCCGCACGTCCTCCAGGTACAGGATGCGGCCATGGCTGGTGTCGACCTCGCCGCGCACCAGCGGGCGCGAGAAGGCGGCGGTGCGGCCCCCAGAGGCGGTCTTGCCCTGCACCAGGGCCTCCTGCGCGCGCTCGTAGCGCTGCGCGCCTTGCTCCATCAGCTCGGGCGTCATGCCTGGCCTCCTTTCTTGATCCGCAGTTTCTGCACCAGACCGACCACGCCCTGCGGCAGGTACAGCGTCACGACGATGAACAGCGCGCCCAGGCAGTAGAGCCAGAACTCGGGGAAGGTCACGGTCAGCCAGCTCTTGGCGCCGTTGACGATGAAGGCACCGACGATCGGGCCGATCAGCGAGGCCCGGCCACCGACCGCGGCCCAGACCGCGATCTCGATGCTGTTGGCCGCGCTCATCTCGCCCGGGTTGATGATGCCGACCTGCGGCACGTAGAGCGCACCAGCCACACCACACATCACGGCCGAGATGACCCAGATCGTCAGCTTGTACGGCAGCGGGTCGTAGCCGCAGAACATCACGCGGCTCTCGGCGTCGCGGATCGCCTGCAGCACGCGGCCGAACTTGCTGCTGACCAGCCAGCGTGCGAACAGATAGCAGCCCAGCAGGGTCAGCCCGGTCAGCACGAACAGGGTCATGCGCATCTCCTGCGTCGCGATCGGCAGGCCGAGCAGGCGCTTGAAGTCGGTGAAGCCGTTGTTGCCGCCGAAGCCGGTCTCGTTGCGGAAGAACAGCAGCATGGCCGCGAAGGTCAGCGCCTGGGTGATGATCGAGAAATACACCCCCTTGATGCGCGAGCGGAACGCGAAGTAGCCGAACACGAAGGCGACCAGACCCGGCACCAGCACGACCAGCAGCAAGGTGGCGGCAAAGCTGTCGGACAGCGCCCAGGTCCAGGGCAGCTCCTTCCAGTCCAGGAACACCATGAAGTCGGGCAGGTCGCTCTGGTAGCTGCCCTCGCGGCCGATCTGGCGCATCAGGTACATGCCCATCACGTAGCCGCCGAGCGCGAAGAACAGGCCGTGGCCCAGGCTCAGGATGCCGGTATAGCCCCAGATCAGGTCCATCGCCAGCGCGCAGATCGCGTAGCACATGATCTTGCCGAGCAGGCCGACCAGGTAGTCGCTCAGGTGGAAGAGGCTGCTCTCGGGCACCAGCAGGTTGAGCGCCGGCGCGACCGCGCAGACCACCAGCAGCGCGACCAGGATCGTGCCCCAGCCGCTGCGCGCAAGCAGGGGGCCCTTGGCCGGCAGGCCGGCGGCGGAAGTCAGAACTTGGGTTGTCATGGTATGGCTCCCTGATCAGGCCTGGCGACCCTTGAGGGCGAAGATGCCCTGCGGACGCTTCTGGATGAAGACGATGATGAAGACCAGCACCGCGATCTTGGCCAGCACCGCGCCGGCCCAGCCCTCGAGCAGCTTGTTCAGCAGCCCCAGGCCCAGCGCGGCGTAGACCGTGCCGGCCAGCTGGCCGACCCCGCCCAGCACCACCACCATGAAGCTGTCGACGATGTAGTTCTGGCCCAGGTCCGGGCCGACGTTGCCGACCTGGCTCAAGGCGCAGCCGGCCAGCCCGGCGATGCCCGAACCCAGCGCGAAGGCATAGGTGTCGATGCGCGCCGTGTTGACGCCCATGCAGGAGGCGATCGGGCGGTTCTGCGTCACGCCGCGCACGAACAGGCCGAGCCGGGTCTTGCCGATCAGCAGCGCGACCGCCAGCAGCACCGCGAAGGCGAAGCCGATGATGATGATCCGGTTCCAGGGCAGGGTCAGGCTGCCCAGCAGCGTGATGCCGCCGCTCATCCAGGACGGGTTCTCGACGCCGACGTTCTGCGCGCCGAACAGGCTGCGCACGCCCTGCATCAGCACCAGGCTGATGCCCCAGGTCGCGAGCAGGGTCTCGAGCGGACGGCCGTAGAGGAAGCGGATCACGCTGCGCTCCATCGCCGCGCCGACCAGCGCCGAGGCCAGGAAGGACAGCGGCAGCGCCGCCAGCAGGTACCAGTCGAAGGCGCCCGGCAGGTACTGGCGGAAGGCCAGCTGCACCAGGTAGGTCGCGTAGGCGCCGATCATGATCAGCTCGCCATGCGCCATGTTGATCACGCCCATCAGGCCGTAGGTGATCGCCAGCCCGAGCGCGGCCAGCAGCAGGATCGAGCCCAGGCTGAAGCCGGTGAACACCTGGCCCAGCACCGAGGCCGTGCCCAGCGCGCGCTCGACCGAGCTCAGCGCCTGGCGCAGCGCGGCCTGGACGACCGGATCGGTCTCGGCGCCGAGGCGCTGGCTCAGCAGCGCCTTGACGATGGGCTGGCCGACCGCGGCCAGCTTGGCGGCGGCGGCGCTGCGTTGCGCCGGATCATCGCTGGCCAGGTGCAAGGCAGCCTGCGCCAGCAAAAGCGACTCGCGCGCGGCCGGGTCGAGCCGGCCGGAAAACTCGGGCGACAGCGCGCGCTCGACCAGCGGCAGCTGGGCCGGGGTCGGGTCGTCGAAGGCGCCACGCTGCAGGATGGCGGCCGCCTCGCGCTGGCGCGCGGCATCGCCCTGCAGCAGATCCATGCCGGCCAGCGCGCTGTCGAGCGCGCCGCGCAGGCGGTTGTTGACCACGGCCTCCTCGGCCTCGTCACCGAGCGCGACCACCGCGCCGCTGACGGCATCGACGGCCTCGGTGCCCTGCACGATCAGCACCTGGCCGTGCTGCACCTGCACGCGCTCGTCCGACAGGGCGCGAATCAGCGCCTGGGCGCGCGCGTCGTCGCTGGCAGCGAGCTGCAGCAACTGCGCCACCCGTTCGTCGGCATCGCCCGCGGCCAGCTCGAGGGCCTGCGGCGCCGTCAGGGCATGGGCGGCCAGCGGCAGGCCGCCGGCACAAGCCAGGCTCAGGCCCAGTCGCAGCACGCCATGCCGCAGCATGTCCATCATCTTGTGTCGCATCATCGACTTCCCGGAAAAACAGCGGGCCGCAACAGGGCGGCCCGTTCAAGCCTCCAGGCACAGGGGGCAGGCCGCAGCCCGACCCCGATGCCTGGTCCGATCGCCTTACTTCTTGGCCGGCACGTTGGCCTTGCCGGCGTTCTCGGGGATGTAGTCGCTCCACGGATCGGCGACCACCGGGCCCTTGGTCTTCCAGACCACCTTGAACTGGCCGTCAGCCTTGACCTCGCCGATGAAGACCGGCTTGTGCAGGTGATGGTTTTCCTTGTCCATGGTGCTGACGAAGCCGCCCGGCGCCTTGAAGGTCTGGCCGGCCATGGCCGCGATCACCTTGTCGGTGTCGGTCGACTTGGCCTTGGCCACCGCCTGCGCCCACATGTTGACGCCGATATAGGTCGCCTCCATCGGATCGTTGGTCAGCGGCTTGTCCTTGTGGCCCGGGATGTTCTTGGCCTTGGCATAGTCGCTCCACTTCTTGACGAACTCGGTGTTGGCCGGGTTCTTGATGCTCATGAAGTAGTTCCAGGCCGCCAGGTGGCCGACCAGCGGCTTGGTGTCGACGCCGCGCAGCTCTTCCTCGCCGACCGAGAAGGCCACCACCGGCACGTCCTTGGCCTTCAGGCCGGCGTTGCCGAGTTCCTTGTAGAACGGCACGTTGGAGTCGCCGTTGATGGTCGAGACCACCGCCGTCTTCTTGCCCTCGGAGGAGAACTTCTTGATCTTGGCGATGATGGTCTGGTAGTCGCTGTGGCCGAACGGGGTGTACTCCTCCATGATGTCGGAGTCAGCAATGCCCTTGGACTTCAGGAAGGCGCGCAGGATCTTGTTGGTGGTGCGCGGGTAGACATAGTCGGTGCCGAGCAGCACGAAGCGCTTGGCCTCGCCGCCGTCCTTGCTCATCAGGTACTCGACCGCGGGGATGGCCTGCTGGTTCGGCGCCGCGCCGGTGTAGAACACGTTCTTGGACAGTTCCTCGCCCTCGTACTGCACCGGGTAGAACAGCAGGCTGTTCTTTTCCTCGAACACCGGCAGCACCGACTTGCGCGACACCGAGGTCCAGCAGCCGAACACCACCGCGACCTTGTCCTGGTCGATCAGCTGCTTGGCCTTCTCGGCGAACAGCGGCCAGTTGGAGGCCGGATCGACGACGACGGGTTCGAGCTTCTTGCCCAGCACGCCGCCCTTGGCATTGATCTCGTCGATGGCCATCAGCACCGTGTCCTTGAGCACGGTCTCGGAGATCGCCATCGTGCCCGACAGGCTGTGCAGCACGCCGACCTTGATGGTGTCGGCGGCATGGGCCGGCAGGCCGAACAGGCCCATGGAAGCGACGGCGGCAGCGGCCGACAGGGTCTTGAGGGTCAGGCGACGCGAGGAATGGCTGGACATGGCGGTTTCCGTTTCTCTGGCAGTTGATGGAAGTTTTCGCTGCCTTCCGGACTGTTCGGTCCTTTTTGCAGCAGATGACTCCATGCTAGGGACAGCCCCCCGAATCGTCTGTACGCCAGATGGCGTACAAGCGGTGCCAGCGCGCGCCTCGTCCCATGCCGCCCACCCCGGCCAGCAGCGCCGCTCAGACGCTCCAAATGCGTGGCGGCTGGTCGGCCATGCCCCAGGCCTCGCGCCGCAGCAGCGCCCACAGCGCCTGCCAGAGCTGCATCAGCGGCTCGACCTGGCCAGCCAGCGCGCGCACCACCAGCATCTGGTCGTTCGGGCAGGTCGCGCCACAGCGCGGCGCCAGCTCATGGGCCTCGATCAGCTCGCGGCAGGCCTCGAGCAGCGCCTCGCGCCGGGTCCGCGTCAGCGGGGTACCGCAGGCCAACACCAGCGTGGCGAGCGCGCTCTGGCCGTCGAGGCCGACCGGGCTGCGCAGCAGGCGCTCGTCGAGCGCATCGAGCCGCGCGCGCTCGAGCCAGACCCCGGGCCAGTCCCAGTGCTGCTCGAGGCAGCCGCTGGCGAACGGCAGCCCGGCGGCCGGCAGGCCCAGGCTCACGACATCCCAGGCCAGCAGCTCGGCGCCCGGCGCGATCGCGAGCTCGACCCGGTTCAGCGCGCGGCAGCCATCATAGGCCAGGGTCTCGAGCGGCAGCCATTCCAGCCGCGCGCCCTGCTCCAGCGCCAGCCGCACCCGCTGCTCGGCCGGCTCGCCGCTGGCGTTGCGGTAGAAGCGGGTCGCGCCCGGGGTCGAGACCAGCGCATGGGCGCCGGCCGCGACCGTGACATCGATCTCGAGCCGGTCGCCCTGCACCAGTCCACCGGGCGGATGGACGATCACGTTGTGGCAGACCGCCGGTCCCTCGGGATAGAGGCTCTTGAAGACGCGCAGCGGACCGCCGTGGCGGTGGCGCAGCAGGGTCTGGCCGCTCGGGTCGCGGCGATACTGGAGGTCGAGATGGGCGTGCCAGGGCATGGATCGGAAGCTAGACGGACAAACCCCTCCATCATGCAAGATCGATGCCCGGGGCCAGGCGGCAGAATGGAGCCCATGCTGATCCGCATCCTATCGATCCTGTTTCCGCTGTTCGCGATCACCGCGCTCGGCTTCCTGGTGGCACGGCGCATGAAGCCCGACCTGTCGCACGCGAACCAGCTCAACCTGGCGGTCTTCGTGCCGGCGCTGGTGTTCGGCGCCATGGCCAGCAAGGAGTTCCGCCTCACCGACTACCTGCCGCTGCTGCTGGCCGGCCTGGGCGTCATCGCCGGCACGGGTCTGGTCGGCTGGCTGGCGGCGCGCGCGCTCGGAATGGCGCCGCGCACGCTGGTGCCGCCGATGATGTTCAACAACTGCGGCAACCTCGGGCTGCCGCTGGCCGTGCTGGCCTTCGGCGACGCGGCGCTGGCGCCCGCGGTGGTGCTGTTCGTGCTGTCCAACCTGCTGCATTTCTCGTTTGGCGCCTGGCTGCTCGACCCGCGCAGCAGCTGGCTGAAGGCCTGGCAGTCGCCGCCGGTACTGGCGACCGGCGCCGGACTGGCGGTCGGCCTGAGCGGCATCGAACTCTGGCCGCCGCTGCTGACGGCGATCCGGATGGTCGGCGACATCTCGATCCCGCTGATGCTGTTCGCGCTCGGCGCGCGGCTGGCCGACTCGCGCATCGAGGCGGTCGGCTTCGGCCTGTTCGGCGCGGTGCTGCGCCCGCTCGCCGGCATGGCGGCGGCCTGGGCCATGCTGCGCCTGGTCGGCCTGCCCGAGCGCGAGCAGGCCTTGCTGCTGGTGTTCGGCGCGCTGCCGCCCGCGGTGCTCAACTACATGTTCGCCGAGCGCTACGGCCAGGAGCCGGACAAGGTCGCATCGATGGTGCTGATCGGCAACCTCGCCGCGGCGGTCTTCCTGCCGGTGGCGCTGGCGCTGACGCTGGGATAAGGGCGGCAGGCGGGGGACGGCAGGCGGGCTGGGCCTTGCCTCACCCCAGCCCAGCTCAGGCCAGCTGGGCGATGGTGGCGCGAAAGCGCCGCAGCGACAGCGCGAACAGCACCGAGCCGATCAGCGCCAGCGCGACGAAGGAGCTCCAGACCACGTCGATGCCGGCGCCCCGGTAGAGGATGGCCTGGCTCAGCTCGGTGAAATGGGTGGTCGGCGCCAGCGACATCGCCCACTGCACCCAGGCCGGCATGCTCTCGCGCGGGGTCACGCCGCCCGACAGCATCTGCAGCGGCATCATCACCAGCACCATCAGCAGGCCGAACTGCGGCATGCTGCGCGCCAGCGTCGCCATGAAGATGCCCATCGAGGTGGTCGCGAACAGGTGCAACGTCACGCCGCAGAAGAACAGCCCGAGCGAGCCCTCGATCGGCACCTGCAGCAGGCCGCGGATCACGCCGTTGAGCGACAGCGCCGACGCCAGCAGCACCACCAGCGCCATGGCCCAGATCTTGGCCAGCATGATCTCGGTCGGGGTGACCGGCATCACCAGCAGATGCTCGACCGTGCCATGCTCGCGCTCGCGGATCAGCGCCGCGCCGGTCAGGATGATCGACAGCATCGTGATCAGGTTGACCAGCTCCATCGGCGAACCGAACCAGGTGTTGGACAGGGTCGGGTTGAAGCGGACCCGGGTCGCCAGCTCGACCGGGCTCGGCGTCACGACGCGCTGGCGCTGCAGGAACTCGGCCACCTCGCCCAGCACGATCTGCTGCGCGAAGCCGCTGCCGGCGAAGGCCTGGCTCATGCGGGTCGCGTCGAGGTTGAGCTGCAGCGCCGGCGAGCGGCCGGCCAGCAGGTCGCGCTGGAAGTCGGGCGGAATCGCCAGCACCAGGGTGTAGCGGCCGGCATCGAGGCCGGGATCGACCTCGGCCTGGCTGATGCGCACCGGCGGCGTGAACGAGGGCGGGTAGAAGGCGCCGATGAGGCGCTGCGACAGCGCCGAGTCGTCCTCGTCGACGATCGCGATCGGCGTGCGGTGCAAGGTCTCGGGCATCGCGGTGCCGGCGGTATAGACCGCGACCGTGAAGGTGTAGCCGATCAGGAACAGCATCATCGGGTCGCGCCACAGGCTCCAGAGCTCCTTGACGCCGAGGCGGTAGATGTTGGCGAGGTGGCGCAGCATCATTTCTCCTGCTTCCTGAGCAAGAGCACCGCCAGCCCCAGGATCAGCGGCGCGGCCAGCAGCAGCGGCCAGAAGCTGGCCGCCAGATCGTCAAAGCCGAGCGCCTTGCTGAACACGCCGCGGCTGATCACGAACATGTGGCTGGCCGGGTAGATCTCGCCGATCCAGCGCCCCATGCCCTCGAGCGAGGAGACCGGGTGGATCAGGCCGGCGAACTGCACCGCCGGGATCAGCGTGCCGACCATGGCGAAGAAGATGGCGGCGATCTGGCTGCGCACCAGGGTCGAGGCCAGCAGGCCCATGCCGGTCGAGCTCAGGCTGTAGAGCAGCGCGGCCAGCGCCAGCGTGGCGAAGCTGCCCGTCATCGGCACGCCGAACAGCGTGACGGCGGCCAGGCTCATCAGGCCGAAGTTGACCATCGCCAGCACGACATAGGGCAGCTGCTTGCCGAGCAGGAACTCGGTGCGGCTGGTCGGCGTGACATAGAGGTTGATGATCGAGCCCAGCTCCTTCTCGCGCACCACGGCCAGCGCCGTCAGCATGGCCGGCAACATCAGCAGCAGCAGCGGGACCACCGCCGGCACCATCGCGGGCAGGCTCTTGATGTCGGGGTTGTAGCGAAAGCGCGTCTCGACGCTGACCGGCACGGCCGGCGCCACCCCGGTGCGCTGGCGCTGCTGCTGCGCCAGCCAATGCTGGTGCATGCCCTGGACGAAGCCGCTCACCGTCTCGGCGCGCTGCGGCATCGCGCCGTCGATCCAGGCCGCGACCTGCACCGCGTCGCCGCGCGCGACCCGGCGCGCGAAGCCGGGCGGGATCTCGAGCGCCAACGACAGCTCGCCGCTGCGCAGGCGCTGGTCGAGCTCGGCATAGTCCTGCAGCGGCGGCCGTTCGACGAAGTAGTTCGAGCCCGACAGGTTCAGCGCATAGTCGCGGCTCAAGGGGGTCTGGTCGCGGTCGAGCATGGCATAGCGCAGGTGCTCGACATCCATGCTGATGCCATAGCCCATCACGAACATCAGCAGCAGCGAGCCCAGCAGCGCCAGCGCGCCTCTGACCGGGTCGCGCTGCAGCTCGAGCGCCTCGCGCCAGCTGTAGCTGTAGACCCGGCGCAGGCTGCGCCGCCACCGGCCTGCGGCCTGCGGGCGGATCGCGGCGTGCGCGCCTTGCGCGTCAGCGGCCGGGGACTGGCCCGGCGCTGCAGCCGCAGCTGCCGCCGGCAAGGCCAGGGCAGCCGTAGGAGCCGGACTGGCGGGCAGCCCCGGTCGCGTAAGCTCGCTGCCGGGCCCAGCGCCGCCACCCGCCGCCAGCAGGTGGGCGATGAAGGCTTCTTCGAGCGTCGCCGCGCCGCGCTCGGCGACGATGGCCGCCGGCGCCGCGCTGGCCAGCAGCCGGCCGGCATGCATCAGCGAGATCCGGTCGCAGCGCTCGGCCTCGTTCATGAAATGGGTCGAGATGAAGATCGTGACCCTGTCGCGCCGCGCCAGCTCGATCATCAGGCGCCAAAAGTTGTCGCGCGCGATCGGGTCCACGCCCGAGGTCGGCTCGTCGAGGATCAGCAGCTCAGGTCGGTGCACCATGGCCACCGCCAGCGACAGGCGCTGGCGCATGCCGAGCGGCAATTTTTCGGGCAGCTCGGCCAGCACCTCGGCCAGGCCGAAGCGCCCGACCATCTCGGCCACCCGCTGCGCGACCTCGGCCTCGGGCACATGGAACAGGCGCGCGTGCAGCGCCAGGTTCTGCGCCACCGTCAGCTCGCCGTAGAGCGAAAAGGACTGCGACATGTAGCCGACCCGGCGCCGCGTCGCCATGTCCTTCGGGTCGACCGGATGGCCGAACAGCCTGGCCTGGCCCGAGCTGGCCGGCAGCAGGCCGGTCAGCATCTTCATCGTGGTCGACTTGCCGCAGCCGTTCGAGCCCAGGAAGCCGAAGATCTCGCCGCGCCGGATGCGCAGGCTGACCTGGTCCACCGCGACGAAGTCGCCAAAGCGCATCGTCAGCCCGTCGGCCTCGATCGCCAGCTCCTGGTCCGGCTCGAGCGGCGGGATCTCGATCGCCCGGTAGCCCTGCCGCCTGGCCTCGGGCAGCAAGGCAATGAAGGCCGCCTCCAGGGTCGCGGCCCCGGTGCGCTGCAGCAGCTCGGCCGGCCGGCCCTCGGCCAGCACCTGGCCGGCGTCCAGCGCGATCAGCCAGTCGAAGCGCTGCGCCTCGTCCATGTAGGCGGTCGCCACCAGCACGCTCATGTCCGGGCGCTGGGCCCGGATGCCGTCGATCAGCTGCCAGAACTGGGCCCGGGCCAGCGGATCGACCCCGGTGGTCGGCTCGTCGAGGATCAGCAGGTCCGGGTCGTGGATCAGCGCGCAGCACAGGCCGAGCTTCTGCTTCATGCCGCCCGACAGCTGGCCGACCGGACGCGCCAGGAAGGGCTGCAGGCCAGTGGCCTGGGTCAGCTGGTCGATGCGCTGGCGCCGCTCGGCCGCCTCGTGGCCGAACAGGCGGGCGAAGAACTGCAGGTTCTCCTCGACCGACAGGGTCGGATAGAGGTTCTTGCCCAGGCCCTGCGGCATGTAGGCGATGCGGGGACAGACTTCGCGCCGGTGCTGCTGGCGCGCCATGTCGCCGCCCAGCACCTCGATCCGGCCGGCCTGCAACGCGCGCGCGCCGGCCAGCAGCGACAGCAGGCTGGACTTGCCGACCCCATCCGGGCCGATCAGCCCGACCCGGCAGGCGGCCGGAATCTGCAGCGTCAGGCCCGCGAGCGCGACCACCTGGCCGTAACGCTGCTCCACCCCCTCGAGCCGCGCGACCGGAGCCAGCGCGCCATCCAGGGGGGCCGGCCGCATCACGGCTGCCCCTTGAGCGCCAGCTCGGCCGGCCAGGCGGCCTGGGGATCGAGCTTGAGCCAGGCCACGCCGGGCAGGCCGGTCTTGACCTGCTCGAGGTGGCGCAGCAGCAGCTCGCGCTCGACCTGGGCCCGGACGCGGAACATCAGCTTCTGGCGCTCGCTGGCGGTCTCGATCGTTTTGGGCGTGAACTGGGCCTGGCTGGCGACGAAAGAGACCTTGGCCGGGATCGCGAACTGCGGCGCGGCGTCGAGCAGCAGCCGCACCTCGCTGCCGAGCGCGACCCGGCCGGCGACGGTCTCGGGCAGGAAGAAGGTCAGGTAGACATCGGTCAGGTCGACCAGCTCGAGCACCCGGCCGCCCGCGGCGACGATCTCGCCCGGCTGCGCGACCAGGAACTGGACCCGGCCGTCGCGCGGCGCCTTGAGCACGCTGTCGGCCAGCTCGACATCGATGCGGGCCAGCGTGGCCTCGAGGGCCCGAACCTGGGCCTGGGCGGCGGGGACCTGGGTGCTGGCGGCCCGCATGGCGGCCTCGGCAGCACGCGCCTGGGCCTGGGCCGCGCTCAGGATGGCCTGCTGGTTGCGCCGCTTGGCGCGGTCATCCTCGAGCAACTGATCGGAAAAGAAACCTTCGCGCGCCAACTGCTCCGAGCGCAGCAGCTTGCGCTGCGCCATGTCGAGCTCGCTCTCGCGCTGCACCACCAGCGCCAGCGCGGCCTGGTGGTTGCTCTCGGCCTGGGCCACCTGGACCTCGGCGGTGCCGACCGCCTGCTGGGCCTGCTGCAGGCGGGCCAGCGCCTCGTCGCGCTGGGCCTGCAGGCTGTCGACCTGCATCCGGGCCAGCACCTGGCCGGCCTTGACGAACTCGCCCTCGCCGACCTCGACCGCCATCACCCGGCCGGCGAGCTTGCTGGCGACCGCGATCTCGGTCGCCTCGATGCGGCCATTGCCCTTGACCAGGCCCGCGGGCAGGCCCGAGGCGTGCCAGGGTGCCCACCAGAACAACCCGACAGCCAGCGCTGCCAGCAGGACCAGCGGCCAGAGGGCCGACTTCCACCGACTTGTCATGTTGATATCCCTGAGCTTTTTCCCCATTATGCGACGGGGCCCAGGGCCATGACGGCCGGCGTCGGGGCCGGTTCAGCTCAGATCGGATCGCAGAGCAGCTTGGACAGGGCCGCGATATTGGCCGCGCTCGGAACCTGCGGCTTCATCTCGTCTTCCTCGGCGGTGGCGTTCTCGTGCGCCTGGATCGCCTTGACCATCTCGTACTGGTTTTCCCAGCTGATGGTCGCGCCGGGCGGACAGAGATCGCGCAGGGTGCCGAACCAGTAATAGCCATCGGCGCCACCGAACAGCTGGTCGATGCCGCCGGCATCGCCGGAGGACAGGCCATGGGCCGCCAGGACCAGCTTGAGCTTGTGGTGGGAGACTGAATAATGCATGGAATTTCCTAGAGAGCCGGTCGTCGGGCCGGCGATTGTACTGAAAGGGCGGCCCAGCCCCGGACAAGACAAAGCCCGCGGCGAGCCGGGGCTCGGGCGGGCTTGGGCGGGGTCCCTTGCGGGGCCGGGCGGGACTCAGGTCCCGCCTGGGCTCATCACTGACCCAGGATGCGGGCTTCCATCTGGGCCTTGGTCGCGACCAGCTCCTGCGGCAGGTGGTAGGCCAGCTTCTCGAAATGCTCGTCGTGCAGCGCCAGCTCGGCCTTCCAGTGCTCGGGGTTCATGTCGGTGACCGACGCGAACTGCTCGCGGCTGAAGTCCAGGCCTTCCCAGTTGATTTCCTCGTAGGTCGGGCTGATACCGAAGGCATGGTCTTCGCCTTCCACCTGGCCTTCGATGCGGTCGATCATCCACTTCATGACGCGCATGTTCTCGCCGTAGCCCGGCCAGACGAACTTGCCATCAGCGCCCTTGCGGAACCAGTTGACGCAGAAGATCTTGGGCAGGGTGTGGCCGGTCGCTTCGAGCTTCTTCTCCATGTCCAGCCAGTGCTGGAAGTAGTCGCTCATGTTGTAGCCGCAGAAGGGCAGCATCGCGAACGGGTCGCGGCGCACCACGCCCTGGGCGCCGAAGGCGGCTGCGGTGGTCTCGGAGCCCATGGTCGCGGCCATGTAGACGCCTTCGATCCAGGTGCGGGCTTCGGTGGCCAGCGGCACGGTATTGGAGCGACGGCCGCCGAAGATGAAGGCGTCGATCGCCACGCCGTTGGCGTCGTCCCACTGCGCGTCGAGCGCCGGGTTGTTGGTCGCGGCGACGGTGAAGCGCGAGTTCGGGTGCGCGGCCTTGGCGCCGGTCTGCTTGGCGATCTCGGGCGTCCAGTCCTTGCCCTGCCAGTCGATCAGGTGCGAGGGCACGACGCCGGTGTCCTTCTCCATGCCTTCCCACCAGACATCGCCGTCATCGGTCAGCGCGACGTTGGTGAAGATCACGTTCTTGTCCAGCGAGCGCATGCAGTTCGGGTTGGTCTGCATATTGGTGCCCGGAGCGACGCCGAAGTAGCCGGCTTCCGGGTTGATCGCGTACATCTTGCCGTCGGCATGGGGCTTGATCCAGGCGATGTCGTCGCCGATGGTGGTGACCTTCCAGCCCTTGAAGCCGGCTTCCGGCGGCACCAGCATCGAGAAGTTGGTCTTGCCGCAGGCGCTCGGGAAGGCGGCAGCGATGTGGTACTTCTTGCCTTCGGGGTTGGTCACGCCGAGGATCAGCATGTGCTCGGCCAGCCAGCCCTGGTCGCGGCCCATGGTCGAGGCGATGCGCAGCGCCAGGCACTTCTTGCCCAGCAGGGCGTTGCCGCCGTAGCCGGAGCCGTAGGACCAGATCTCGCGCGTCTCGGGGTAGTGGACGATGTACTTGACGGTCGGGTTGCAGGGCCAGCTGGTGCTGTCCTTCTCGCCGGCGGCCAGCGGGGCGCCGACGGTGTGCATGCAGGGAACGAAGTCGCCGTCGGTGCCGAGCACGTCATAGACGGCCTTGCCCATGCGGGTCATCAGCTTCTGGTTGACGGCGACATAGGCGCTGTCGGTCAGCTCGACGCCGATGTGGGCGATGTGCGAGCCGAGCGGACCCATCGAGAACGGCACCACGTACATGGTGCGGCCGGCCATGCAGCCGTCGAACAGCGGGTTCAGGGTGGCGCGCATCTCGGCCGGGGCCATCCAGTTGTTGGTCGGGCCGGCGTCTTCCTTCTTCTCGGAGCAGATGTAGGTGCGGTCCTCGACGCGGGCCACGTCGGACGGGTCGGAGCAGGCCAGGAAGCTGCCCGGGCGCTTGGCCGGGTTCAGCTTCTTGAAGGTGCCGGCGTCGACCAGCTGCTGGCACAGGCGGTCGTATTCTTCCTGCGAGCCGTCGCACCAGTAGATGCTGGCAGGCTTGCACAGGGCGGCCATCTCGGCAACCCAGGCGATCAGCTTGGCATGTTTGACGTAGGCGGGGGCATTGATGCCCTGCAGCACGGGTGCGTTCATGGGAAAGGCTCCAGAGAATAAAAAAAGCGATATGGAAAATCGTCGGCCCTGACGCTTTTCCATATCCCTTTTCCGGCAAAAAACCTCTTCTCGGTCGGCGCCCGGTTCCGCTCGCGCACAGGCTAGCGAAGGGCTGTCAGGCGCGGATTTGACCCGCAAACTGCCCCGGTATCGGCCAAGGTGGGCTATTTTACGAAACCGCCATGAAACTGGCTAGCACCATGACATGCAAAAAATGCATGGATCCATGCCGGTCAACGTGGGCCGAATCGCCAGGCTTACCCTATTGGCGCCCGGGCCGCGCTGCGCTATGGTTCGCGCAGCGGCGACCCCGAGATCGCCTGGAGAGGAGCAGCATGGCCAAGCGCTCGACATCGCCTGCGCAGACATGGATGGCGGCCCCGGACTGCCCGCCCGAGCCGGCCTTGCCCGAGCCGCTGCCGCAGGTTCCGAAGGCCGGCACCCGGCCGGCCGACCCGGGCCAGCTGCTGCTGCCGGTCGGCATCGAGCAGGCGCCGACGCTGGACCTGATGTGCTCGCAGCTAGTGCTCGCGCTGGCGGCCCGGCTCGGTCCGCGCTTCGACCTGCGCAGCGAACTGGTGCCGCTGATCGGACTGAGCGGCCGCCACTGGGTCTGGCCGCTCGGCCTGCTGCAGCGCCTGCGCGCCTTCCTGCAGCGGCGCTGCGGCGACGAAGGCCCCTGGCAAGGCCAGTCCCGGCTGGACGACCGGGCCTGGCTCGACCGCTTCGGGCTCTGGCTCGGCCCCTACGAGGAAGGCAGCCTGTTCTTCCACCTCGACGACTATGCGCGCGAGGTGCCCAAGGACCTGCGGGTACTGCTGGCGAGCGCAGCCGGCTGGCTGGGCCGGCACCTGGGCGGACAGGATTGCCTGCTCGAGCGCAATATCGCGGTGCTCGGCGAACTGCTGCAGCTCAACCCGGCCGAACAGGCGCTGCTGCGCTACGGCACGCTGGCGCGCTACCAGCGCGAGCTGCGTGCGTTGCTGCTCGAGTTCAAGGTCGGCAATGCGCACGAGGCCTACGCGGCGATCGCCGAGGTCGCGGGCGCCGCGCCGGCCCAGCTGGCCGAGGCGCTGCGCGCCGGCAGCCGGCTCGAGCGCCTCGGCCTGCTCGAGAACCTGCTACCCGAGCACCACATCACCGACCTGGCCGACCTGATGAAGGTCAGCGAGCGGCTGCCGCCGGTGCTGCTGCGCGAATACCGCGACCGCCAGGAGCTGATGGCGGTGTTCACCCGGCCGGCACCGCGCTCGGAACTGGGGCTGGCCGATTTCGACTTCGTGCGCGAGGACGCCGCCCTGCTCTGCGCGCTGCTGCGCTCGGCGGTGGCGCGCCAGGAGATTGGCGTCAACCTGCTGCTCTACGGCCCGCCCGGCACCGGCAAGACCGAGCTGGCGCGCGTGCTGGCACAGGCAGCCGGGCTCGAGCTGTTCGAGGTGGAATGCGCCGACCGCGAGGGCCATGCGCTGAGCGGGCGCGACCGCTACCGCTCGCTGCAGATCGCCCAGGTGTTCCTGCAGGGCTCGGCCCGCTCGGCGCTGCTGTTCGACGAGGTCGAGGACGTGTTCCCGGCGCTCGATGGTGCAGCCGGCCGGGCCGGCGAAGGCCGCGCGACGGCGCCGGGCGCGGGCGGCAAGGGCTGGCTGAACCAGCTGCTCGAGCACAATCCGGTGCCCACGCTGTGGGTGACGAACCGGATCGAGCAGATCGACCCGGCGGTGCGGCGCCGCTTTGCCTACCACCTCGAGCTCGGCAGCCCGCCGCCGGGCGCGCGCGAGCAGCTGGTGCGCAAGGCGCTCGAGGGGGTGCCGAGCTCGCCCGAGCTGGTCGCGCGCCTGGCCGGGCGCAGCGGGCTGACGCCGGCGCAGATCGGCACTGCGGTGCGCTTCGCGCGCCTGGTGGCCGGCGACGGCGCCAGCCAGCCCGAGCCAGCCCGAGCCAGCCGAAGCCGCCGCGCGGCGCTGGGACGAGCTGATCGAGCGCCAGCTGCGCCAGGCCGACCTGGCGCTGGGCCGGCGCCAGGGGGCCGCCAGCCGGCAAGACCCGCTGCGCTACGGGCTGGAATGGCTCAACACCGAGTCGCGCCACGAGCTGCCGCGCATCATCGAGGCGCTGCGCGCGCGCGGCCATGGCTCGCTCTGCCTGCACGGCGTGCCGGGCAGCGGCAAGACCGCGCTGGCCGAGCAGCTGGCGCAGGCGCTGGGCCGGCCGCTGCTGCGACGCCAGGCCAGCGACCTGCTCGGCAAGTTCGTCGGCGAGACCGAACAGGCGATGGCCGCGATGTTCGCCGAGGCCGAGGCCGAACAGGCGCTGCTGCTGCTCGACGAGGCCGACAGCTTCCTGCTCGACCGGCGCGGCGCCCAGCGCCACCACGAGCTCAGCGAGGTCAACGAGATGCTGCAGGGCATGGAGCGCTTCCGGGGCATCTTCGTCTGCACCACCAACCTGCTGGAACGCATCGACGCCGCTGCGCTGCGCCGCTTCAGCTTCAAGATCCTGTTCAAGCCGCTGCGTCCCGAGCAGCGGCTGGCGCTGTTCGCGCGCGAGGCGCTCGGCGCGGCAGAGGCGCCGCTGGAGCCGGCCTGGCGCGCACGGCTGCTGCGGCTGGAGCTGCTCTGCCTGGGCGACTACGCGGCAGTCAGGCGCCAGCTCGAGATCCTGCAGGAAGCGCTGGACCCCGAGGGCTGGCTGGAACAGCTCGAGGCCGAGCACCGGCTCAAGCCCGAGGTCAGGGAACGGCGCAGCATCGGGTTCACGGACTGAAGCCGGCCCATCTCGTCGACCCCGGTCCGATGAACGGCTCCGAGCCCAGGCATCGCATGGATGGTGTCTCGGCAGGTGCCAGGCTCTGCTGATCTCAGGGCAAGGCGGCCAGGAACTGGCGCAACTCCGGCGTGCGCGGCGCACCGAACAATGCCTCGGGCGGCCCGACCTCGTGCACCTTGCCCTGGTGCATGAAGACGACGCGGTTGCTCACCTTGCGCGCAAAGTTCATCTCGTGCGTGACCATGACCAGGGTCATTCCCTGCGCCGCGAGATCCTCCACCACCTGCAGCACCTCGCCCACGAGTTCTGGGTCCAGCGCCGAGGTCACCTCGTCGCAGAGCAGCACCTCGGGGTCCATGGCCAGCGCGCGGGCGATCGCCACGCGCTGCTGCTGGCCACCCGAGAGCTGCTCGGGCAGATGCTCGAACTTGTCGGCCAGGCCCACGCGTGCCAGCAGCTGCTCGGCGCGCCGGCGCGCCTCGGCCCTGGGCAGGCCCTTGACCAGCGTGGGCGCCAGCATGACGTTGCGGCCGGCGTTCAGGTGCGGGAACAGGTTGAAGTTCTGGAAGATCATGCCGACGTTCTGGCGCAGCTCGCGCAGGGCGTCGGCCCGGTCGGGCTGCAGCGGCTGGCCATGGACCGTGAGCACCCCTTGCTGGAAGCGCTCGAGGCCGTTGATGCAGCGCAGCAGCGTGCTCTTGCCCGAGCCGCTCTTGCCGATGATGCAGACCACCTCCTGGCGGTGGATCTGCAGGTCGATGCCCTTGAGCACCTCGTGGCTGCCGTAGCGCTTGCGCAGGCCGCGGATGTCGACCAGCGGCACGGTGGCGGGAGAGAAGGGAGTGGAAGACATGGGCAGATCCGGTTCAGCGGGAAGCAGGACGCAAGCGGCGCTCGAGGTGCTGGCTCCAGAGCGACAGCGGGAAGCACAGCACAAAATAAAGCGCGGCGACGCAGCCGTAGACGAGGAAGGGTTCGTAGGTGACGTTGGCGATCAGCTGGCCGGCCTTGGTGACCTCGACGAAGCCGATCACCGAGGTCAGCGCCGTGCCCTTGACGATCTGCACCAGGAAGCCCGCCGTGGGCGGGATGGCCAGGCGCGCCGCTTGGGGCAGCACCACGTGGCGCAGCTGCTGGCCAAAGCCCATGGCCAGGCTGGCCGAGGCTTCCCACTGGCCACGCGGCACGGCCTCGACACAGCCGCGCCAGATCTCGCAGAGGTAGGCGCTGGCATAGAGGATCAGGCAGGCCGAGGCCGCCAACAGCGGCGAGGCGTTGATGCCGGCCAGTGCCAGACCGAAGTAGACCATGAAGATCTGCATCAGCAGCGGCGTGCCCTGGAACAGCTGGACATAGAGCGACACGCCGCGCACCGCGCCCGGTAGCCGGGCCGTGCGCAGCACGAGCAGCAGCAGTCCGAGCAGGCTGCCGCCGGCGAAGGCGATCAGCGACAGTCCCACGGTCCAGCGCAGGGCGATCAGCAGTTGACGGGCGATGTCCCAGAAGGTGAATTCAACCATGGCGAAGCTCCCGGTTCAGCGACCGAAGATCAGGCGCGGGCCGATCCAGTTCAGCAACTGGCGCATCAGCACCGCCAGGCCCAGGTAGATCAGCGTGACGACGATGTAGGACTCGAAACTGCGGAAGGTGCGGCTCGAGATCAGGTTGGCCGCGTAGGAGACCTCCTCGGTCGAGATCTGGCCGCAGACGGCCGAGCCCAGCATGACCAGGATCATCTGCCCCACGAGCGCCGGCCAGACGCGGCGCAGCGCCGGCGGCAGCACGACACGGGTGAAGATCTGCCAGCGATTCAGCGCCAGGCTTTGCGCGGCCTCGATCTGGCCGCGCGGCGTGGCGTCGACCCCGGCGCGCACCATCTCGCCGGCGTAGGCGCCCAGGTTCAGCACCATCGCGATCACGCTGGCCAGGGCCGGTGACAGCCGCACGCCCAGCGAAGGCAGGCCAAAGAACAGGAAGAACAGCTGGATGATGAAGGGCGTGTTCCGGAACAGCTCGACATAGGCCGCGACAAGGGCGCGCAGGGCCGGATGGCCATGCAGCCGGACCCAGGCGGCGGCGATCCCCGCCACCAGGCCGAGCGGCAATGCCACGGCACTCAGCGCCACCGTCAACAGCAGACCCTTGAGGAGCATGGGCCAGAGCCCGAGCACCGCGGCGAAATCCAGATCCATCATGCAAAGCCCGTCGAATGTGAAGGTCGATTGACGCAATGGGCGGCGCAGCCGCCGCCCCGTTGCGCGCTTCAGTCAGGCAGCTTGCCCAGGCCGCGGCCCAGCCAGCGCTGGGCGTAGCCCTCGAGCGTGCCGTCGGCCTTGGCCTGGCGCAGGATCTCGTTGACCTTGTTCAGCAAGGCGGTCTCGCCCTTGCGCACGCCGATGAAGTTGGGCGAATCCTTGATCAGCAGCTTGTACTCGGCCTGCAGCCTGGGGTTCTTCTGCACCGCGACGGCGGCCACCGCCGCGCCCACGGCCACGAACTGGGTCTGCTGCGAGACGAAGGCCGCAATGGTGGCGTTGTCGTCCTCGAAGCGCTGGATCTTCAGCGTGGCGGGTGCCACCTTCTGCAGCTCGTCGTCCTGGATGGTGCCGCGCGTCACGGCCAGGGTCTTGCCACCCAGGTCATCGAAGTTCTTCACGCTGATCGACTTGGGGCCGAACACCGCCTGGTAGAACGGCGCATAGGCCACGGTGAAGTCGATCACCTTCTGGCGCTCCTCGTTCTTGCCCAGGGCCGAGACGATGAGGTCGATCTTCCTCGACTGCAGGTAGGGAATGCGGTTGGGCGTACTGACCGGCACCAGCTCGGCCTTGACGCCGAGCTTGTCGGCAATCAGCTGCGCCGTCGCCACGTCCACGCCCTGCGGCTTGAAGTCCGGTCCCATGAAGCCATAGGGCGGGTAATCGGTGGGAATGCCCAGTGCGATCGACTTCTTGGCCAGCACGTTGCTGAGCGAATCGTCCGCGTGCACCGCAGCCGACGTGACCAGCGAGAGACCGGCGAGCACGCCGTAGACCAGGGCAGAGAGCTTGAATTTCATGGCGTTGGACCTTCGTTGAAACAGGGTTGGGGTGCCATGGTTCAGCACGATGCGTGCCAGCCTGTGCGCCGTGCGGGCAGGAGGCCCGCGCCGCGAGCGGGAGGCCGCCGCTTTCTCCTCTGTGGCGCCATGGCACGGAGGTGCCAGGCATCCGTCTTGCTTGGAAGGCTTGTTCCACATGAAATTCTGGTTTCGCAGCTTCATTGGAATGGAACACTGGTTTCAATATCGTGCAGGCTCGCCCCAAAGTGGGGAGCTTGCACAAGGAAGGAGCACAGGCATGAGATCCCCACCGCTTACGCTGGAACAACGCATCCGGCAGGTCCATGAGCAGCTCTCGGCCGCCGAGCGCCGGCTCGCCGACGTGCTGCTGACACACCAGCAGGCGCTGCTGGGCTATTCGGCGACCGAGCTCGCTGCCATGGCCGGCACCTCCAAGTCCAGCGCAGCGCGCTTCTTCCGCCGCCTGGGCTATGCCGGCTTCGACGAATTCCGCCAGCAGGTGCGGGAGCAGCAGGCGCAGAGCTCGCCGCTGGCACGCATGGCCCAGGTGCAGCGCAGCGACACGGCGCTGGCACAGCTGCAGGCCCACGCGCGCAACGATGCCCGGCGCCTGGAGGCCTGGGCCAGCGACATGAGCCAGCAGGCGCTCGAGGCGGCCCTGCCGCTGCTGGTGCGGGCGCGCCGGGTGGGCGTGCTGGGCTACCGGCACAGCCACGTGACCGCGTTCTACGCGCAGGCACTGCTGTCCCAGGTGCGCCCCGAGGTGCAGCTGCTCAACGAGGCCGCGGGCCACGAGGCCGAGCAGCTGGCGAGCCTGGGCGAGAAGGACCTGCTGCTGGCCGTGGACCTGCGCCGCCGCAGCACCCGCTTGCCGGTCATGCTGGAGGCCGCTCGTGCCGCGGGCCTGCGCGTGCTGCTGCTCAGCGACGCCCCGGTGTCGGCCCTGGCCGGCCAGGCCGATGTGGTGCTGCGCTGCGCCGCCGCCGCCGAAGAAGGCCTGTTCGACTCCTATGTCTGCGCGATCAGCCTGGTGAACTACCTGGCCACCGCCGTGGCGACCCAGAGCCACAGCCGGGCGCAAGCCCGGCTGGCCCGCATCGAGCAGCTGCATGCGGCGCTCGGCGATCTCGAATCCCTCGCATGAACCATTTCCGGACCTTTCCCATGCCCCTATTGCCCTCCCTGACCCTGGACCTGTTTCCCAACCCCGCCTTCGAACGCAGCGAGTCCTATGGCGCCGCCCGCAGCGCCGTGCTCGGCGCCCCGGCCCTGGCCCAGGCCGAGGCGGAACTCACGGCCTGGCCTGGCTACCAGCGCACCCCGCTGCGCAGCCTGCCCGCGCTGGCTGGCGCGATCGGCGTGGCCTCGGTGCACTACAAGGACGAGGGCTCGCGCTTCGGCCTCGGCAGCTTCAAGGCGCTGGGCGGCGCCTACGCCGTCGCGCGCCTGTTGTGCCGCGAGATCGGCCGCAAGCTCGGCCGGACGCTGCGCCCCACCGACCTGCTGGGCGACGCGCTGCGCGCCGAATGCGCGGCGCTCACCGTGAGCTGCGCCACCGACGGCAACCATGGCCGCTCGGTCGCCTGGGGCGCCAGGATGTTCGGCTGCGCCTGCGTGATCTACATCCATGCCACCGTGAGCGAAGGACGCCAGCGCGCGATCGAGCAGTACGGCGCCACCGTGGTGCGGACGGCGGGCAACTACGACGACGCCGTGCGCCAGGCCGATGCCGACGCACGCACGCACGGCCGCTTCGTGATCTCGGACACCTCCTATCCCGGCTACATGGACGTGCCGCGCGACGTGATGCAGGGCTATCAGCTCATGGTGCACGAGGCGGTGCAGCAGCTCGACCGCTGGCCCACCCATGTGTTCGTGCAGGCCGGCGTGGGCGGCCTCGCGGCCGCCGTCTGCGCCTACTTCTGGGAGCGCGATCCCGCGCGGCGCCCGGTGTTCGTGGTGGTCGAGCCGGACCGGGCCGACTGCCTGCTGCGCAGCGCGCGCCAGGGCCGGCTCACGGCCGTGACGGGCGAGCTCGATACGCTGATGGCGGGCCTGGCCTGCGGTGAGGTCTCGCTGCTGGCCTGGCAGATCCTCGAAAGGGGCGCCAACGCCTTCTGCACCGTGGACGACGCGGCGGCCGTCGCCGGCATGCGCCTGCTGGCCCACCCGCTCGGTGACGACCCGGCCATCGTGGCCGGCGAATCGGCAGTGGCCGGGCTGGCCGCAGCGATCGCCGCGCGCCAGGACGAGCAGGCCAGTCGCGCGCTCGGGCTCGATGCGGACAGCAGCCTGCTCTTCTTCGGCAGCGAGGCAGCGACCGATCCGGCGCTCTATGCCGAGCTGGTCGGCGAAACCGCGCAGGCCGTGGCCGAGCGGAGCGCGGCATGAACGGCGCTCCCCGCATCGATGCCGGGCGCCTGCTGGCAAGCCTGGAGGCGCTGGGCCGCTTTGGCGCCCTGCCCGGCGGCGGTACCAACCGGCTGGCACTGAGCGACGCGGACCGGGCCGCGCGCGACTGGACGGTGGACCGCATGCACGCGCTCGGCATGGCGGTACGCGTGGATGCGATTGGCAACGTATTCGCCCGCTACGCGGGTACGGAGCAGCGCGCGCCGGTGCTGACCGGCTCGCACATCGACACCGTGCGCACCGGCGGCCTGTACGACGGCAACTACGGCGTGCTGGCAGGGCTGGAGGTCGTGGCCACGCTGCGCGAGGCCGGCTTGCGCACGCGCCGCCCGATCGAAGTGGCCTTCTTCACCAACGAGGAGGGGGCGCGCTTCCAGCCCGACATGCTGGGCAGCCTGGTGGCGGTCGGCGGCCTGCCACTGGCCGAGGCACTGGCGACGCGCGGCATCGATGGCGCGACGGTGGGCGAGGAGCTGCAGCGCATCGGCTACGCGGGCCAGGCGCCGGTGGGTGCACCGCAGGTCGACAGCTTCGTCGAGCTGCACATAGAGCAGGGCCCGGTGCTGCACCAGCAGGGCCTGGACATCGGCGTGGTCGAAGGCGTGCAAGGCATCTGCTGGCTGGAGTTCACGCTCGAGGGCTGCTCCAACCACGCGGGCACCACGCCGATGGCGCTGCGCCGCGACGCCGGCCTGGTGGCCGCGCGAATCACCGCCTTCGCCCACGAGCTGGCGCTGCGCTACGGCGGCCGCCAGCTCGCCACCGTGGGCGCGGTCGAACTGCGGCCCAACCTCGTCAACGTGATCGCGCAGCGCGCCGTGATGACGGTGGACCTGCGCAACACCGACGGCGCGGCGCTGGCCCGCGCCGAGGCCGAGCTGCTGGGCTTCGCGACGCGCTGTGCGGCCGAGCAAGGCGTGGTGCTGGGTCAGCGGCGCCTGGCGCGCTTCGATCCGGTGGCCTTCGATCCGACACTGGTGGAGCTGGTCGCGCAGGAGGCACAGGCGCTGGGCCTGGGCACGCTGCGCCTGCCCAGCGGGGCCGGACATGACGCGCAGATGCTGGCCCGGGTCTGCCCCAGCGCGATGATCTTCGTGCCCAGCGTGGACGGCTTGAGCCACAACCCAGGCGAACACACCGAAGCCCATCACCTCGTGCAGGGCGCCCAGGTGCTGCTGCAGGTCCTCACGCGGCTGGCCAACCGGGCCGGCTGAACCCCTACCCGAACCGACAGGAGAGATTGCATGTCCCGAATCGTGAACGTGGCCCTGGGCCAGCTGGGCCCGGTGCAGCGCAGCGACACGCGCGAGCGCGTCGTCGCCAGGCTCTGCGAGATGATGCGCGAAGCGCACGCGCTGGGTGCCCACCTCATCGTCTATCCGGAGCTGGCGCTGACCACCTTCTTCCCGCGCTGGTACCTCGAGGACGAGGCCGAGATCGACAGCTTCTTCGAGCGCGAGATGCCGAACGCGGCGACACAGCCACTGTTCGAGCTCTCGCGCCAGCTCGGGGTCGGCTTCTACCTCGGCTATGCCGAATTGGCCGAGGAAGGCGGGACGCGCGTGCGCTACAACAGCTCCATCCTCGTGGACCGCGGCGGCCGCATCGTCGGCAAGTACCGCAAGGTGCACCTGCCGGGCCACGCCGAGCACGAGCCCTGGCGCCGCTTCCAGCACCTGGAGAAGCGCTACTTCACGCCGGGGCAGCGCTTCGGCGTCACCCAGGCCTTCGGCGGCACGATCGGCATGGCGATCTGCAACGACCGGCGCTGGGCCGAAACCTACCGCGTGATGGCGCTGCAGGGCGCCGAGATGGTGCTGATCGGCTACAACACGCCGGTGCATAACGCGCCGGCACCGCAGCACGACGACCTCTCGCTGTTCCACAACCAGCTCTCGCTGCAGGCCGGCGCCTACCAGAACGGCTGCTGGGTGGCGGGCGTGGCCAAGGGCGGACTGGAGGAAGGCGTGGACAGCATCGGCGGCAGCCTGCTCGTCGCGCCCTCGGGCGAGGTGGTGACGCGCTGCCTGAGCAAGGACGACGAGGTGGCGATCGCGCGCTGCGACCTCGACTTCTGCGCGGTCTACAAGCGCAGCACCTTCAACTTCGACCTGCACCGCCGGCCCGAGGCCTACGGCCTGATCGTCGCGCGCAAGGGCGAGACGCTGGCGGCCGACGGCACGCCCTGGCGCGACTGAGCCCGCTGCCGGGCAGCCGGGCGAAACTGGCATTGACCGCCCGCAAGACATTCGCCCCATAGGCCTGGAGCCTCTTGCGGTCCAGGCCCGGGATGGCTGCGGGATCGGACGGGCGCGGGCCCGCATTCGCTACATTAGCCGCTTGTGCAGTGAGCCCGAATCCGTCCACCCCCATGAAAATCGATTTTGATGGCGTGCAAGCCTTCGTGATGATTGCCGAGCTGGGCGGCTTCAGCAAGGCCGCGCAGCAGCTCCACATCACGCAGACCGCGCTGACGCGGCGCATCCAGAAGCTGGAAGCCTATCTGGACCTGAAGCTGCTCGACCGCACCACGCGCCGGGTCGAGCTGACCGCGGTCGGACGGGAATTCCTGCCGCAGGCGCGCAACATCGTGCATGACATGACGACGGCGGTCGAGCGCCTGAAGGACATGTCGCAGCGCGCCAAGGGCAACTTCACCCTGGCCTGCATTCCCTCCATGACCTCGCATGTGCTGCCCGAGGTGATCCGCAGCTATGCTGACCAGCATCCCGACAACCGCATCCGGCTGCTCGACGGGGCCTCGCACGAGGTGCATGCCGCGGTGCTGGGCGGCCAGGCCGAACTGGGCATCGGGGTGCAGGGTGAGAAGCACCCCGACCTGAGCGAGACGGTGCTGTTTGCCGATCCGCTGGTGTTCATCTGCCGCAGCTCGCATCCGCTGCAGGGACGCAGGAGCGTGAGCTGGAACGACATGCGCGATGCCGACCTGATCGGCATCAGCAGCTTCATGGCGACCCGGATCTTCATGGACTACCAGCTGGCCAAGCGCGGCATCCGCCTGCATGGCAACTACGAGGTCCAGCACCATGCCACCGCGATGAACCTGGTGGCCGCCGGGGTCGGCAGCGCCATCCTGCCTGCCTCCTATTTCCAGGAAGGCGACCGGCCGGACATGCGCAAGATCCCGCTGACCCAGCCGACGGTCAAGCGCAAGGTGGTGCTGCTCAAGCTGCGCCGCGGCGGCCTGTCGCCGGCGGCACAGGCCTTCGAGGCCGTGCTGCGCGAGCTGTCCGCCAAGCTCGTTTTCTGATGCGTTTTTCGCAAGAATCAAGACTCATTATTCATTTCCCAGAATAATTCCCACCCCAGAGAATCGGCCTCATATTTTTGGAGGCAGTTTCTATGGGCACCGACGTGCTTGTGATCGGTGGCGGCAACGCCGCCTTGTGCGCAGCCTTGATGGCTGCCGAAGCGGGGGCCAGCGTGACCTTGCTGGAAGCGGCACCGCGCGACTGGCGCGGCGGCAACTCGGCCCATACCCGCAACCTGCGCTGCATGCACGACGCCCCGCAGGACGTGCTGGTCGATGCCTACCCCGAGGAAGAGTTCTGGCAGGACCTGCTCAAGGTCACCGGCGGACTGACCGACGAGCACATGGCCAGGCTGACCATCCGCGCCTCGTCGACCTGCCGCAACTGGATGCGCAAACATGGCGTGCATTTCCAGCCGCCGCTCTCCGGCGCGCTGCATGTGGCGCGCACCAACGCCTTCTTCATGGGCGGCGGCAAGGCGCTGGTCAACGCCTACTACCGCAGCGCGGAAAAGCTCGGCGTCAAGATCCGCTACGAGTCGCCGGTCGACCGGCTGGAGATCGAGGACGGCCAGTTCCGCGCCGCCTGGTGCAAGGGCGAGCGCATCGAGGCCAAGGCCTGCGTGCTGGCTGCCGGCGGCTTCGAGTCCAACCGCGACTGGCTGCGCGAGGCCTGGGGCCAGAACGAGCGCGGCGAATGGCCGGCCGACAACTTCCTGATCCGCGGCACCGCCTACAACCAGGGCGTGCTGCTGCGCCACATGCTGGAAACGCACCAGGCCGACGGCATCGGCGACCCGACCCAGGCCCACATGGTGGCGATCGACGCACGGGCGCCGCTGTACGACGGCGGCATCTGCACCCGGATCGACTGCGTGTCGCTGGGCGTGGTGGTGAACCGGGACGCCAGGCGCTTCTATGACGAGGGCGAGGACTTCTGGCCCAAGCGCTACGCGATCTGGGGCCGGCTGGTGGCCCAGCAACCGGGCCAGGTCGCCTATTCCATCATCGACGCCAAGGCGATCGGACGCTTCATGCCGCCGGTGTTCCCGGGCGTCACGGCCAACAGCCTGCCCGAGCTGGCCGACAAGCTGGGGCTCGACCGGGCCACCTTCATGCAGACGCTCGACAGCTACAACGCCGGCTGCCGCGTCGGCCAGTTCGACCACACCGCGCTCGACGACTGCCACACCGAGGGCGTGAGCCCGGCCAAGACCCACTGGGCGCGCCCGATCGACACGGCGCCGTTCTACGGCTACGCGCTGCGCCCCGGCGTGACCTTCACCTACCTGGGACTGAAGGTGGACGACACCGCCGCCGTGCGCTTTGCCGGCCGCCCCAGCCGCAACCTGTTCGTGGCCGGCGAAATGATGGCCGGCAACGTGCTCGGCAAGGGCTACACCGCCGGGGTGGGCATGTCGATCGGCACCGCCTTCGGCCGCATCGCGGGGCGCAACGCCGCGCTGGCAGCAGCAGGCAAGCCCGCGCTGGCGGGCGCCGTGAAAGACGAGGTCTGAACCATGCAACACCTGACATCTTCCACCCCCAAGGGCCGCGTGATCCCGATCGTGCCCGTGCGCAGCGCCGCCGAAACCGAAGTGGCGCGCGCACTGCAGATCTGCAACGCCTGCCGCTACTGCGAGGGCTTCTGCGCCGTGTTCCCGGCCATGACGCGCCGGCTCGAGTTCGGCCAGGCCGACGTGCATTTCCTGGCCAACCTGTGCCACAACTGCGGCGCCTGCCTGCACGCCTGCCAGTACGCGCCGCCGCACGAGTTCGCCAT
This sequence comes from Malikia granosa, assembly GCF_002980595.1. GTDB lineage: Bacteria > Pseudomonadota > Gammaproteobacteria > Burkholderiales > Burkholderiaceae_C > Malikia > Malikia granosa. The sequence continues at coordinate 6,048 of NZ_PVLQ01000039.1, read as the reverse complement.
CAACATCCCGAAGGCAATGGCCGAGGTGCGCGGCCAGACCTATGCCGAGTACGCCTGGCCGCCGGCGCTGGGCCAACTCTACCAGCGCAACGGCCTGACCCTGTCGCTGGCCCTGGTGGCGGCGCTGTCGATATTCCTGATGCTGGCCGTGCTGCTGCAAGGCGGCGGCCTGGGCGCGCTGTGGGGCGAGCAGCTGCAGGGCAGCTTCTACCAGCTGTTCCCGCACAACCTGCTGGTCGGCCTGTTCGCGCCGGTGTTCCTGTTCGTGGTGTTCGCGCTCTCCATGGGCGTGCGCCGCTTCTGGGGCGACATCAAGCCGGTCACGAGTGGCGTGGACGTCAGCGCCCCGGCTGCCGCCGAAGCCACGCACGATGTGCTCAAGCTGAAATACCTGGACGGCGGCCACGGCGAGGGCTGCCACAACGAGGACGACGCCTACACCCTCAAGCGGCGCCGCTTCCACCACCTGACCTTCTACGGCTTCGCGCTGTGCTTTGCCGCCACCAGCGTCGCCACGCTGTACCACTACCTGTTCGGCTGGGAAGCGCCCTACGACCTGCCGTCGCTGCCCAAGCTGCTCGGTGCTGCGGGCGGCGTGAGCCTGATGCTGGGCACGGCCGGACTCTGGCGCCTGAACCGGTCCCGGCACCCGATGCATGGCGATGCCAAGCAAAAGCCGATGGACCTGGGCTTCATCGCGCTGCTGTTCCTGGTCGCGGCCAGCGGCCTGGCGCTGTGGCTGGCGCGCAGCACCCCGGCGCTGGCCTTGCTGCTGTGCCTGCACCTGGGCGCCGTGATGGCGCTGTTCGCCACCCTGCCCTACGGCAAGTTCGCCCATGGCGTGTTCCGCACTGCCTCGCTGCTGCGCCACGCGGTGGAGAAACGCCAACCCAACCCGATCGGCCTCGGCGCCGACTGAGCCGATTTTTCACGTCAACCAAGGAGACAACCATGAACAAGCGCCATCTGCTGCGCACAGCCGCCTGCACCGGCCTCGCGCTGCTGGCCACCTCCTGGGCCCAGGCCCAGGAATTTCCGCCCAAGAAGCCCGTCACCATCGTGGTCGGCTTTGCCGCCGGCGGCGCGGCCGACTCTGCCGCCCGCCTGATCGGCAAGAAGCTCGGTGACCAGATCGGCGTGCCGGTGATCATCGAGAACAAGCCGGGCGCCGGCGGCAACATCGCGCACCAGTATGTCGCCAAGTCGGCCCCCACCGACGGCAGCGTGCTGCTGTTCGGCTCGGTCGGCCCGCTGGCGATCGCCCCGCACCTGATGAAGCTGCCCTACGACCCGGTGAAGGACCTGGCGCCGATCACGATGGGGGTCAACTTCCCGAACGTGCTGGTGGTCAACGCCGACCTGGGCATCAAGACCTTCGCCGACTTCATCGCCTATGCCAAGAAGCACCCGGGCAAGCTGGATTACGCCTCCACCGGGGCGGGCTCGGCCTCCCACCTGGCGGGCGAGCTGATGGACGACATGGCCAAGATCGACACCGTCCACGTGCCCTACAAGGGCGGTGCGCCAGCGCTGCAGGACCTGCTCGGTGGCCGGGTCGCGCTCTACTACTCGACCCTGAACACGGCCCAGGCCTATATCGACAACGGCAAGCTGATCCCGCTGGCATCCACCGGCAGCCAGCGCCTGCCGCAACTGCCCAAGGTGCCGACCATCGCCGAATCGGGCTACCCCGGCTACAGCGCCACCAACTGGTACGCCTTCGTCGCCTCGTCCAAGGTGCCGGCACCGCTGCTGGAGCGCTGGAACACCGAGCTGGTCAAGGCACTGAAGGCACCGGAAGTGGTGGCCGAACTCAACAAGCACGGCATGCCGCCGCAACCGGGCACGCGCGAGGCACTGGCGAAGGAAATCGAGCGTGAATCGCTGACCTGGGGCCGGGTGGTGCGCGACCGCAAGATCACGATCAATCAATAAACAAAGAACCAATCACTCGGTACAGAGGAGACAGACATGCGCTTCATCACATCCATCACCCGCCGCGCCCTGGGCGGACTGGTCCTGCTGCTGGCAGCACAGCTGGCGCAGGCGGCGGACATCCGGGTCGTCACCTCGGGCGCCTTCACCGAGGCCTACAAGAAGCTGGTGCCGATCTTCGAGGAGGCCTCGGGACACAAGGTCATCAGCGCCTACGGCGCTTCGATCGGCAATGCGCCGGACTCGATCCCGAGCCGCTTCGCGCGCGGCGAGAAGTTCGACCTGGTCATCCTGTCCGAAGGCGGGCTGGAAGCGCTGATGAGCGCGGGCAAGCTGGTGCCGGGCTCGCGCCTGGACATCGTGCGCTCGCAGATCGGGGCCGCGGTGCGCAAGGGCACGCCCAAGCCGGACATCAGCACGGTCGAGGCGCTCAAGCAGACCCTGCTGGCGGCCAAGTCGGTCGCCTACTCGGCCAGCGCCAGCGGCACCTACCTGTCGAGCGAGCTGTTCCCCAAGCTCGGCGTGCAGGAGCAACTGGCCAAGACCGGCAAGAAAATCTACAGCGAGCGGGTCGGCGCCGTGGTGGCGCGCGGCGACGCCGAGATCGGCTTCCAGCAGGTGAGCGAACTGATCTACTTCAAGGAGCTGGATTTCATCGGCACCCTGCCGGATGCCGTGCAGCAGACCATCTTCTTCTCGGCCGGCATGGTCGAAGGCGCCCAGGAGCCGCAGGCCGCGCGCCAGCTGCTGAAGTTCCTGACCTCGCCGGCGGTGGCCGACATCGTGCGCGCCACCGGCCTGGACCCGGTCGATCACCGCGCCCCGCTCGCGGCCAAGTGATGGAAGCGCCAGCCGCGCCAAGGCCCGCCCACCTGGGCGAGCTGTTCTGGGCCTTTTCCTCCTTGTCGCTGCAGGGCTTCGGCGGGGTGCTGGCGGTGGTGCACCGCGAGCTGGTGGAAAAGCGCGGCTGGCTGACAGCGGAAGCCTTTCTCGAGGACTGGGCCGTGGCCCAGGTGATGCCAGGCCCGAACGTGTGCAACCTGGCGCTGATGTTCGGCGACCGTCATTTCGGCTGGCGCGGTGCCGTCACGGCGCTGGCCGGACTGCTGCTGCTGCCCCTGCTGCTGCTGCTGAGCCTGGGCGCCCTGGTGGGGCAGCTGCCGGACCAGGCCGCGGTCGCGGGTGGCTTGCGCGGCATGGGTGGCGTCGCTGCCGGACTGATTGCCGGCTCGGCGATGAAGCTGCTGCTCGGCCTGCGGCGCCATGCGCTGGGCTTTCCGCTGGTGCTGCTGCTGGCGGGCGCCTCCTTCGCGGGCGTGGTGTGGCTGCATCTGGCGCTGCACCTGATCGTGCTCGGCCTGGGCGGGCTGGCCTGCGGCCTGACCTGGTGGTGCTTGCAGCGGAGAACCCGGTCATGAGCCTGGCGGACTGGCTGCAGCTGCTGCTGTTTCATTTGTCGCTGTCGCTGCTGGCGGTGGGAGGCGCGATCACCCTGGCGCCCGACCTGCACCGCTGGCTGGTCAGCGAGCAGGGCTGGCTGAACGAGGCGCAGTTTACCCAGTCGATGGCGCTGGCGCAGGCCGCTCCAGGGCCGAACGTGCTGTTCGTGGCGCTGATGGGCTGGAATGTCGGCTTTCAGGCTGCCGCTCCCGCTGCCGCGCCCTGGCTGGCGACCTTGCTGGGGGCGGCCGGCGCCCTGGTCTGCCTGCTGGGAATCATGACGCCGAGCTCGATCCTGACCTTGATCGCGACCCGCTGGTGCCAGAAGCACCGCGAACGGCTGGGGGTACAGGCGTTTCGCCAGGGACTGGCCCCGATCGTGGTCGGCCTGCTGCTGGCGACCAGCTGGCTGCTCGGCCGCTCCGGTGGTCAAGTGGCGCAGGATGGCCGGCTCTGGCTGCTGACCCTGGCCTGCACGCTGCTGGTCTGGCGCACCCGGCTGCACATGCTGTGGCTGCTGGCCGCTGGCGCGCTGCTCGGGATCATGGGCTGGGTTTGAGTCGGCCAGGCTGCCTCAGGAGGCGCTCTGGGAGTCGCCGTCGATCGGCAGCATCTGCCCCGAAATCGAGCGTCCGGCCTTGGACGCCAGAAAGACCGCCATCGCGGCAATGTCGGCCGGGTCGACAAAGTGCTTGATCGACTGGTTGGCCAGCGCGGCGGCGGCTTCCTGTGCGACGCTGCGTCCGCTGACCGCTGCTCGGCCTTCCAGCACCTGCTGGATGCGCGGTCCCTCCACAGCGCCTGGCAGGATGGCGTTGACCCTGATGCTGAACTCGCCCAGCTCGCGCGACAGGGTCTTGGTGAAGCCGATCAGGCCCCACTTGGTGGTCGAGTAGACACTGCGATTGGGATAGCCGCAGCGACCGGCAAGCGAGGACATCACGAGAATCGACCCCGCTGGCGACTGCTTCAGGTACGGAATGGCGGCCTGCGTGACCGAGAAAGTGCCCGTGAGATTGACGCGCAGCACAGCGTCCCAGGCATCCGGGTCCATGGTCTCGACGCTGGCGGTCGGCCCGGCAATGCCCGCATTGTTGACCAGCACGTCCAGCCCGCCCAGGGTGGTCACGGCCTGCTTGACCATGGCCTGCACGCTGTCACGGTCGGCGATGTTGCAGAGGCTGGTGCTGACAGCGGGCAGTTGCGCGCGCAGCGCCGCCAGTGCCGACTCGTCGATGTCGCAGACATGAACCTGGGCGCCGGCCTCAATGAAGGCCGTGGCAATGGCGCGACCGATGCCGCCGGCGCCGGCCGTGATCAGGACGCGCTGCGTTTGGGGTGTCGTCATGGAGATTCCTTGCTGAGATGAATATAATTACCTGAGGCATCAGGAGTTTTGCGCTTCAGGCGCAGGCCACGCGGATGAAGTCCGGTATGGGCACCGCCTTGAGCTTGCCACTGGCGCCGCGCACGCACAGGGCACGCGTCTCGCGCCCCTCGCAGATCAGGTCCTGGCCACGCATGATGCGGTGCTGCATGCGGAATATCTTGCCGCGCCACTCTTCGACGCAGCTGTGGATCTCGATGCGCTCGCCATAGGTGACCGAGGCATGGAAGCGGGTGTGGATTTCCAGCAGCGGACCGCCGACGCAACCCGGCAGCTGCTGGATGTCGCGCCAGGGCGGCAAGCCGCAGGCGTGGAAGAAGTGATCGGTGGCGGCGTTCATCCAGCGCGAGTAATTGGGAAAGAAGACGATCCCGGCCGGGTCGCAGTCGCCAAACTGCACGTCGACGCCATATACGATGGTCTTGTTCAACACGGACTCCAATTAAAATGATCCGTATTGTTCTGCAGGCGTCACGTTGACACAGTCGTTGTCACGACACTCGTGATCCGGGTTTTCCCTGGGATGGCTTGCAGGAGTCACCGATGTCGAGACCGCAACGGCCCCCCTCCACCTCCCTCAGCCTGGATGAACTGCTGAACCAGTCCGCCTGGTTCACCGCGCTTGATGCGGCGGCACAGCGACAGGTGCGTGCCGATGCGTCGGAGCGCGTGGTCGCCCTGGGCCAGTCGCTCGGCCATCATGGCGAGCGCCAGCATGCCTGGTTCGGCGTGCTGGAAGGCCTGATCAAGTGGTCGATCACGGCCGCCGATGGCCGCACCCTCACGCTCGGCGGCCAGTCGGTCGGCAGCTGGTTCGGCGAAGGCACGCTGCTGCGCGATGCACCGCGCCAGTCCGACCTGATCGCCTTGCGCCACAGCCGGGTGGTGCAACTGCCACGGCACACCTTCGACTGGCTGCGCCAGCAGCAGCCCTCGTTCACTGACTACCTGCTGCGCCAGGTGAACGAGCGCCTGCACTGGTTCATGGGCAATCTGGTCGCGCGCGGCCTGCTGGACACGGACAGCCAGGTGGCGCGGGCACTGGTCGGCATGGTCCATCCGCTGATCAATCCGCGCGGCGAACGTCATCTGCAGCTGTCGCAGGAAGAGCTGGCCAACCTGGTCGCCGTCTCGCGCCAGAGCTGCAATGCCGCCCTGATGCGCCTGAAGGAAGCCGGGCTGGTGCGCATCGAGTACGGCGGCATCTTCGTGCTCGACCTGCCTGGCCTGCAGCAGCTGGCGCAGTAGCGGCCAGCGCGGGCCCTGCCCTAGGGCCTGTTAACGCA
>NZ_PVLQ01000038.1 GCF_002980595.1 Malikia granosa | reverse complement strand
ATCCGGGCTTCTTGCTTTGTGTCAGCGCTGTGGGCGCGCCGGCATCAGTTCAGCGTGTCGATGAAGCTGCGCAGCTTGTCCGAGCGGCTCGGGTGCTTGAGCTTGCGCACCGCCTTCGATTCGATCTGGCGGATGCGCTCGCGCGTGACGTCGAACTGCTTGCCGACTTCCTCCAGCGTGTGGTCGGTCGACATCTCGATGCCGAAGCGCATGCGCAGCACCTTGGCCTCGCGCGGCGTCAGCGTGTCGAGGATCTCCTTGACCACGTCGCGCAGGCCGGCCTGCATCGCGGCATCCATCGGCGCGGTGTTGGCGTTGTCCTCGATGAAGTCGCCCAGGTGGCTGTCGTCGTCGTCGCCGATCGGGGTCTCCATCGAGATCGGTTCCTTGGCGATCTTCATGATCTTGCGGATCTTCTCCTCGGGCATCTCCATCTTCTCGGCCAGGATCGAGGCATCGGGCTCGAAGCCATGCTCCTGCAGGTGCTGGCGGCTGATGCGGTTCATCTTGTTGATGGTCTCGATCATGTGCACCGGGATGCGGATCGTGCGCGCCTGGTCGGCGATCGAGCGCGTGATCGCCTGGCGGATCCACCAGGTCGCATAGGTCGAGAACTTGTAGCCGCGGCGGTACTCGAACTTGTCGACCGCCTTCATCAGGCCGATGTTGCCTTCCTGGATCAGGTCGAGGAACTGCAGGCCGCGGTTGGTGTACTTCTTGGCGATCGAGATCACCAGCCGCAGGTTGGCCTCGATCATCTCCTTCTTGGCGTAGCGCGACATCGCCTCGCCTTCGTTCATGCGCTTGTGGATCGCCTTCAGCTGGTCCAGCGGCACCACCACCTCGTTCTGCAGGTCGATCAGCTGCTGCTGCAGCAGCTGGATCGGCGGGATATGGCGCGCCATGGTCACGCTCCACGGCTTGTTGGCCGCGGCCTGCTTCTCGACCCATTGCAGGTTGATCAGGTTGGGCGGGAATTCCTTGACGAAGGTTTCCTGCGGCATGCGGCACTTGTCGACGATGATCTTGCGCAGCTCGCGTTCCTTCTTGCGCACGCCTTCGACTTGCTGGCGCACGGTCTCGCACAGCTTCTCGATCGCCTTGGCGGTGAAGCGGATGCTCATCAGGCGCTCGGTCAGCGCGGCCTGCGCCTGCTGGTAGGCCGGGGTGCCATAGCCTTCGCTGCTGCAGATCTGCTGCAGCTGCTCGGACAGCGCGCGCATGTCGTCGAAGCGGCTCAGCGCTTCGCGCTTGAGTTCCTCGAGCTTGCGCGTCAGCGCCTTGGAGCCGCCCTTGCCGTCGTCGTCGTCGGCCTCGTCGTAGCTGTCGAAGTCTTCCTCGGCCACGTAGTCGTCGGCCTCGTTGGCGTTGGTGAAGCCGTCGACCACGGTCGAGATCACCACCGCGCCCGAGCGGATTTCCTCGCCCATGGCCAGGATTTCCTTGATCGTCGCCGGCGACTGCGAGATCGCCGCGACCATGTCGTGCAGGCCGCCCTCGATGCGCTTGGCGATCTCGATCTCGCCCTCGCGCGTCAGCAGCTCGACCGTGCCCATCTCGCGCATGTACATGCGCACCGGGTCGGTGGTGCGGCCGAATTCGCTGTCCACCGTCGACAGCGCGGCTTCGGCTTCTTCCTCGGCTTCCTCCTCGGTGGCGGCGGTCGGGCCGGTGTTGCTCAGCAGCAGGGTCTCGGCGTCCGGGGTCTGCTCGTAGACCGCCACGCCCATGTCGTTGAGCAGCGAGACCACGACTTCGAGCGTCTCGGCCTCGACCAGCTTGTCGGGCAGGTGGTCGTTGATCTCGCCATGGGTCAGGTAGCCGCGGGTCTTGCCGATCTTGATCAGCTTCTTCAGGCTCTCGCGGCGCAGCTTGGCTTCCTCTTCGGTCAGGACGGTCTCGTCGAGGCCGAATTCCTTCATCAGCGCGCGTTCCTTGGCCTTGCTGACCTTCATGCGCAGCGGCTTGACCTTCTCGACCGGCGCGTCGCTGACCGCTTCCTCGGCCACCGACTCATCGACCAGATCTTCCTCGATGTCGCTCAGGTCGGCGTCGTCGAAGCTGGCTGCACCGGCCGACTTGACCTCGGCCTTGGGCTTGCGACCGCGCTTGGCCGCTGCCGGCTTGGCCGCCACCGGCTGGTCGCCGCCCTCGACGGGTGCGGCCTTCTTGCGCGCGGCACGCTTCTTGGGGGCGGCGGCGGCTTCGGCCTGGGCAGCCGCGGCGAGGAACTCGTCGGCGGCTTGGATCAAGGAGGCTTTGGTGGATTTGATGCTCACGTACGGCGCTTTCTGCCGGGGCGCAGGCGCCACGGCGGTTGAAACGGTAAACTCAATGGGTCGGCGCGATCCGGTCTGGCAGGGCCAGACGGTCCGACCCCGCGCGGGAGGTCGGCAGGCAAGCTGGTTGGGCGAACATTTGGTGTGCAGTCCTTGCGGATGTAGCGTGGCTGGCTATTGGCCGGGGATCGCTTCCCTGTTGCCCGTTCTGGGGCTTTGGCCGGTCCGGAGGTGCTGCTGTCGCGCTTGCGTGACAAGTCCTTGGATTATACCCGCAGGCCTTAGTTCCCGGCTTCGAGCGATTTTCTGAGCGCCTGCAGCTCGCGGTAGCGCTCGAGCGCCTGCGGGTCCTGGCCGACGGCGGCGATCAGCTCGGTCTCGCGCTGCTTGAGCTCGTCGATGTGCAGCCGGCGCATCAGCTCGCGCAGTTCGCGCCTGAGGTCGGCCGGCGAGGGCAGGGCCGCGCTTGCCTCGTCCGCTTCCTCGTCCTCGGGCCGCTGCAGCGCCAGGCCGCCGGCATTGAGCTCGAGCGCCAATGCCTCGAAGGGCTGGCCGCGCAAGGCCTCGCGCAGCGCGGCCCAGGGCTGGGGGCCATGTTCGTGCCATTGGGTCTCGAGCCAGGCGAACAGCGGACCATGCGGCGCCGGCTCGTGCGCCAGCAGCTGCTGGTCGTCGGCGCTGAGCCAGTCCCAGGCCTCTGGCGTGGCCAGCACCAGGCGCGCGACCCGGTCGGCGCGGCCCAGCAGTCCGCGCGCGCCGCTGCGCCGGGCCGGCGGGCGCCAGCCTTGTCCCTCGCTGGCCGGACTGCCGCGGCGCTCGGGCCAGTCGCCCTGGGCGGGGTCGTAGTCGCCGGGCGGCGCGCGGCGCGGGCTGCGGCGCGGCGCCTGCGCCTCGGGGCTGGCGCCGGACTCCGCCCGGCGCCCGGGCAGGCTGCGACCGCGCTGCCCGCTGGCCGACCAGATCTGGTCGAGCTCGCGCGCGTCGAGTCCGATCGCATCGGCGAATTCGCCCAGCAACTGGCGCTTGAGCGCGCCGTCTGGCATCGACTGCCACAGCGGCTGCGCCTGCGCCGCCATGCGCGCGCGGCCTTCGGCCGTCTCGAGGTCGCAGTCGCTGGCCGCGGCTTCCTGCAGGAAGCGGCTCAGCGGCTGCGCCTGCCTGATGCTCTGCGCGAAGGCGTCCGGGCCATGGGCGCGGATGAAGCTGTCGGGGTCGTGCTCGGGCGGCAGGAACAGGAACTTGATCGAGCGCGTGTCATTGGCCCAGGGCAGGGCGGCCTCGAGCGCCTTGCGTGCCGCGCGCCGGCCGGCCGCGTCGCCGTCGAAGCTGAACACCACCGCATCGGTGAAGCGGAACAGCAGCCGCAGGTGGTCGGCCGTGCAGGCCGTGCCCAGCGTCGCCACCGCCTGGGCAAAGCCGAGCTGGGCCAGCGCGACCACGTCCATATAGCCCTCGGTCACCAGGCAGTAGCCGGCCTGGCGGATCGCGCTGCGCGCCTCGAACAGGCCGTAGAGCTCATGGCCCTTGCTGAATACCGGGGTCTCGGGCGAGTTGAGGTACTTGGGCTCGCCCTGGTCGAGCACCCGGCCGCCAAAGCCTATGCATTCGCCCTTGACGTTGCGGATCGGGAACATGATCCGGTCGCGGAAACGGTCGTAGCGCTTGGCCGGCCGGGCTTCCTCGCCCGCGGCGGCCGGCGTCTCCTCGCTGGCGATCACCAGCCCGGCCTCGACCAGCTGCGGGCTCTGGTAGTCGGGCAGCACGGTCGAGAGGAAGCGCCAGCCCTCGGGCGCATAGCCCAGGCCGAAGGTCTTGGCGATCCGGCCCGACAGGCCGCGACCCTTGAGGTAGTCCTGTGCCCGCTTGCTCTGGCGCAGCTGCTGGTAGTAGGCGCCGGCGGCCTTGTCGAGCAGCTCGTTGAGCGTGGCCTGCTGCTGGCGCTGCTCGGCGGCGCGAGCGCGCTCCTGCGGGCTCAGGTCCTCCTGCGGCACCTGCAGGCCGGTCTGCTGCGCGAGGTCCTTGACCGCCTCGACGAAGCCGATGCCGGTGTGCTCCATCAGGAAGCCGACCGCGTTGCCATGCTTGCCGCAGCCGAAGCAGTGGAAGAACTGCTTGGTCGGGCTGACGCTGAAGGAGGGCGACTTCTCGCCGTGGAAGGGGCACAGCCCCATGAAGTTGGCGCCGCCCTTCTTGAGCTGCACATAGCGACCGACGACCTCGACGATGTCGACGCGCGAGAGGAGTTCCTGGATGAAAGACTGAGGTATGGCCACACGGCTATTTTCGCCGATGCGGCGTGGCGACGCCGGCAGACAGAAAATGGCATTCATCCTAAAATTGATGCAATCACAAACTTCATGCCCCCAGGCGGTCAATTCCGGATGTCGATTCAACCCTTTCCCCCCTCGGTCGGACTGTCAAGGCGCGCCTGCCTGGGGGCGGGGCTGGCCTGGCTCGGTACCCTGGCGGGCTGCTCGACCCTGGTCGATCCGACGGGCCCGGTCGCACCGGCCACGCCCTCGCGGCCCGAGGCACCTATCGACAGCCAGCCCGAGGCTCCGCGCACCCGGCCGCCGCGCATCGGCCTGGCGCTGGGCGGTGGTGCGGCGCGAGGTTTCGCCCATGTCGGCGTGATCCAGGTGCTCGAGCAGCAAGGCTTCTTGCCCGATCTGGTGGTGGGCACCTCGGCCGGCAGCCTGGTGGCGGCGCTCTATGCCAGCGGGCGCAATGGCGCCGAGCTCGAGCAGGCCGCGCTGCGCATGGAGGAGGCCGCGATCACCGACTGGACGCTGCCGCTGTTCAACCGCGGCCTGCTGCGCGGCGATGCGCTGGCGCGCTATGTCAACGCCCAGGTGCAGGGCAAGCCGATCCAGGACATGAAGCGCCCGCTCGGCATCGTCGCGACCGACCTGGCCAATGGCCAGGGCGTGCTGTTCCAGCGCGGCGACACCGGCACGGCGGTGCGCGCCTCGAGCGCGGTGCCGGGCGTGTTCTCGCCGGTGGCGATCGGCGGGCGCGAATATGTCGACGGCGGCCTGGTCGCGCCAGTGCCGGTGCAGCAGGCGCGCCAGATGGGGGCCGAGTTCGTGATCGCGGTCAACATCTCGAGCCCGCCCGATGGCAACCCGACCAGCGACACCTTCAAGGTGCTGATGCAGACCTTCGACATCATGGGGCAGACCATCAACCGCTATGCGCTGTCCGAGGCCGACCTGGTGATCAAGCCCGAGCTGCGCGGCGTCGGCAGCGCGGATTTCTCGGCGCGCCAGCGCTCGATTGCGGCTGGTCGCGCCGCCATGCAGGCCGCCTTGCCGCGCCTGCGCGAGCGGCTGCAGGCCAGGCGCGTGCCGCTGGCCTGAGGCCGGCTGGCGGCCGGACGTGAAAAAAAGGCCTCGCACTGGGGCGAGGCCTGGAAAAGGTCCCTGAACCCTTGTTCCCTGGGACCCGAGGAGACAACCTCAAACGGTGGCGGGCCGGCCAGGCCCGATGGAATTCAGCGCTTCTTGCCGGCAGGCTTGGCGCCGCTGGCGGCGTTCTGCGCCAGCTGGTGGATGTTGGCTTGCGTCATCTCGGTCGCCTGCTTGACCGCCTTTTGCACCTGGTCCATGGCGCCGGAGGCCGCATGCATGGCGCTGCGCATGGCGGTGACCAGCGGCTCCGAGCCGGCCGGTGCGTTGCGCGCCATGTTGTCGAACAGGGCCATGAACCGGTGCTGGGCCTCGGCCGACTGGTCCTCGTTCGCCTTGGCGAACTCGGCGCTGGTGTCGGAGGCGATCTCGAACAGCTGGCGGCTGTAGGCGCTGACCTTCTCGGCCAGCGGCTGCATCAGGCTGGCCTGCAGCTCGAGCAGTTCCTGTGCGTCCTTCACGCTGAGCAGGGCCTCGGTCTGGCTGGCGGCTTCGTTGACGGTGGCGCGGGTGGCTTGCAGATTGAGATCGACCATGCGCTCGACCCCCTCGAAGGCCTTTTGCGTCAGGCCGTACAGGGTTTCGATATGGGCTTTCTGGGCGGCCAGCATTTGTTCTTGGGTCAGCATGTCTTGTCTCCTGTTCGTGTGAATATGGCTATCGGATACCGGTCCGGCTTCCTGAGCTCGATTGTTGCAGTGCAACATGGTAACGATTATAGGGAGATGCGCCAGCTTTGCAAGACCGGGGCTTGCGCTTGGCCCAGGCCGCCGTCGGGTTGGCGGGTTTGCGCCAGAATGCTGGCGTGCAAGCTTTCTATTCCGACCAGTTCGTGCTGCCCCTGCCCGAGGGGCATCGTTTTCCCATGGCCAAGTATGCGCTGCTGCGCGAGCGCCTCGAGCAGGAGCTGCCCGAGCTGAACCTCGCGCCAGCCCTGCCGGCCAGCGCCGGCGAGCTGGCGCTGGTGCACCACCCGGCCTATATCGCCGCCGTTGCCCAAGGGGGGCTGACGCCGGCGCAGCAGCGCGAGATCGGCTTTCCTTGGTCGCCGGCGATGGCCGAGCGCGCGCTGCGCTCGGTCGGCGCCACGCTGCAGGCCTGCCGCGCCGCCCTGTCGGGCGAGGGTCTGGCGGCCAACCTCGCGGGCGGCACCCACCATGCCTATGCCGACAAGGGCGCTGGCTTCTGCGTCTTCAACGACGCGGCGGTGGCCGCGCGCGTGATGCAGGCCGAATGGGGCCGGCGCGGCGAGGCCTGGCGGCGCCGGCCGCTGCGGGTCGCCATCATCGACCTCGACGTGCACCAGGGCAATGGCACGGCCAGCATCTTCCAGGGCGACGACAGCGTGTTCACGCTCTCGCTGCATGGCGAGAAGAACTTTCCCTTCCGCAAGGAGGCCAGCGACTGCGACATCGACCTGCCCGATGGCTGTGGCGACGCCGACTACCTGGCCGCGCTCGAGCAGGGCCTGGCCGAGCTCGAGCGCCGCTTTGAGCCCGGCCTGGTGATCTACCTGGCCGGCATGGACCCGCACGAGAACGACCGGCTCGGCCGGCTCAAGGTCAGCGCCGACGGGCTCGAGGCGCGCGACCGGCGCGTGTTCGACTGGGCCTGGCAGCGCCGCATCCCGCTGGCCATGACCATGGCCGGCGGCTACGGCCGCGACATCGCGGTCACGGTCGGGCTGCAGGTCAACAGCTACCGGGTCGCGCTCGACTATGGCCGGCGCTGGCAGGCCCTGTCGGCGCCCGGCCGCTGAATCCGGCTTGATCATGCTGGCACAATGTTTCCATCCGGGCCTTGCCGCACTGGTGGCCCGGCCAACGACAGGAGACAAGCCTTGAGCCTTGACAATGCCCCCGGCGCCACCCCGGCGTCCCTGGACCCGGCGAGCGTGGAAGCCGCCATCAACGGCCGCCATTCCGTGCGCGCCTTCCTGCCCAAGCCGGTGCCGCGCGAGCTGTTGACCCGGCTGCTGCAGCTGGCCAGCCGCGCGCCCTCGGGCACCAACACCCAGCCCTGGAAGGTCTATGTGCTGCAGGGTGACAGCCGCGACCAGCTGGTCGCCAAGGTCTGCGCCGCCCATGACGAGATGCGCGCCGACCCGCAGCTGGCCGCGCAATACCGCGAGCCCTACGACTACTACCCCGAGCAGTGGGTCAGCCCCTACATCGACCGCCGGCGCGAGAACGGCTGGTCGCTCTACGGCCTGCTCGGCATCGGCAAGGGCGACCGCGAGGCCATGCACCTGCAGCAGCAGCGCAACTTCCGCCTGTTCGACGCACCGGTCGGGCTGATGTTCACCGTCGATCGCGTGATGGGACGCGGCTCGCTGCTCGACTACGGCGGCTTCCTGCAGAACCTGATGATCGCGGCCCGCGCCCACGGGCTCGACACCTGCCCGCAGGCAGCCTGGAACGCCTTCCACGGCATCGTGCTGCCGCATGTCGGCGCCGGCGAGAGCGAGATGCTGGTCTGCGGCATGGCGCTGGGCTATGCCGACCCCGACGCCGTGGTCAACCGCCTCGAGACCCCGCGCGAGCCGGTCGAGTCCTTCACGCGCTGGCTCGACTGAAGCCTGGCCGCCTCCGCGGCGCGCAGCCTTGCCTTAACATTTGCTCTTTTTTCAGCTAGGAAGCTCCCATGATCACCACTCCCTCCGGCCTGCAGTATGAAGACACCGTCGTCGGCTCGGGCGCCGTTGCCCAGGCTGGCCAGCGCGTCTCGGTCCACTACACCGGCTGGCTCTACAACGACGGCCAGCAAGGCGCCAAGTTCGACAGCAGCAAGGACCGCGGCCAGCCCTTCGTGTTCCCGCTCGCGGCCGGCCATGTCATCAAGGGCTGGGACGAGGGCGTGCAGGGCATGGCCGTCGGCGGCACCCGTCGCCTGGTGATCCCGGCCGCGCTGGGCTATGGCGCGCGCGGCGCCGGCGGCGTGATCCCGCCCAACGCCACCCTGCTGTTCGAAGTCGAGCTGCTGGCGGTCTGATCCGCCTCCGCCTGGCCCCAGTGGCCATTCCGGGCCAGTGCCGGCAGCGGCGCTGGCCCTTGTCTTTGGGAGCGCGACTTTCATGAGCGACATGCTGTGGGCCGTCCTGGCCCTGCTCAACCTGGCCGGACTGGGCTGGATCGCCTGGCGCCAGGGCCGGCCAGCGCCGATGGCCGAATCGACCGAGCAGCAGCGCCAGTCCGTGGCGCTCGAGCAGCTGGGCGACCAGCTCGACCGGCTCGAGCGCGAGCTGCGGCGCGAGATCGCCGACTCCGCGCGCGGCCAGCGCCAGGAGCAGGCGCAGGGCCTGGCCGGCTTCCAGCAGGCCCTGCTGGGCCAGGGCGCGCAGGCCGCGCGCAGCCAGGGCGAGCGGCTCGACGCGCTGGCGCAGCAGATCGTGCAGCTGCGCGGCAGCCTGGGCGACAGCATGAGCCAGCAATGGCAGGCCCTGAGCGACGCCAACGCCCAGCGCCTGGCCGAGCTGCGCGCCACGCTCGAGGCCCAGCTGCAGCAGCTGCAGCAGAGCAATGCGGCCAAGCTCGACGAGATGCGCGCCACCGTCGACGAGAAGCTGCACCGCACGCTGGAGACCCGCCTGAGCGAGAGCTTCGCCCATGTCGCGCAGCGGCTGGAACAGGTGCACAAGGGCCTGGGCGAGATGCAGGCGCTGGCCGCCGGGGTCGGCGACCTGAAGCACCTGCTGAGCAACGTCAAGACGCGCGGCATGTTCGGCGAGGCCCAGCTCGAGGCCTTGCTCGAGCAGGTGTTCGCGCCCGAGCAATATGCATCCCAGGTACCGACCCGGCCCGGCAGCCGCAACCTGGTCGACTTCGCGCTGCGCCTGCCCGGCAAGGGCGAGGACGGCGCGCCGGTCTGGCTGCCGATCGATGCCAAGTTTCCGAACGAGGACTACGAGCGTCTGCTCGACGCGCAGCGCCGCGCCGATCCGCTGGCGGCCGAGCAGGCGGCCAAGGCGCTCGAGCAGCGCATCCGGCTCGAGGCGCGCTCGATCGCCGACAAATACCTCGAGCCGCCATACACCACCGACTTCGCGCTGCTGTTCCTGCCGACCGAGGGCCTGTACGCCGAGGTGCTGCGCCGCCCCGGACTGGTCGAGGCGCTGCAGCGCGAGCACCGGGTCACGCTGGCGGGACCGACCACCTTGCTCGCCATGCTCAACGCGCTGCAGATGGGATTCCGTACCCTGGCGCTCGAGAAGCGTTCGAGCGAGGTCTGGCAGGTGCTCGGCGCGGTCAAGACCGAGTTCGGCAAGTTCGGCGATACCCTGGCCAAGGTCAAGACCCAGACCCAGACCGTGCTCAACAGCCTCGAGAACGCCGAGGTGCGCAGCCGCGCCATGAGTCGGGCCCTGAAGCAGGTCGAGGCGCTGCCGGCTGATCGTTCAGCCCAGCTCCTGCCGCTGTCCGGCGCCGGGGACGAGGCCGCTTGAAGCGCCGCGCCTTGGGTTAAACTCTGCGCCGGGTGTCGTCGGCAAGGGGCCGCGGCAGGTTTTTTGCGCTGGTCGGGCCGCCACGCAGTTTTGTTGCGACCCCCTATGTCCCCCACCCAGATCCAGCTCGTTGCCGCCGCCATCTTCGCCCTGGCGCTGCTGCACACCTTCTCGACCAAGTATTTCGAATACCTGGCCCATACCCGCCCGACCCATGCCGGGGTCTGGCATCTGCTGGCCGAGGTCGAGATCGTGTTCGGCTTCTGGGCCATGATCCTGATGGTCGTGATGTCCTTCATGGTGGGCCAGGGCGAGGCGCTGGCCTATCTCGACGACCGCAACTTCACCGAACCGCTGTTCGTGTTCGCGATCATGGTCGTCGCGGGCAGCCGTCCCGTGCTGCAGGCGGCCTCGCTGGCCGTGCAGGCCCTGGTGCGGGTCATCCCGCTGCCGCGCACCATGGCGTTCTGCTTCACCGCGCTGGCGATCGTGCCGCTGCTGGGCTCCTTCATCACCGAGCCGGCCGCGATGACCCTGGCTGCGCTGCTGATGAAGGACACCATCTTCGCGCGCGCCTCCAAGCCGCTCAAATATGCCGCGCTCGGCACCCTGTTCGTCAACGTCTCGATCGGCGGCACGCTCACGCCCTATGCGGCGCCGCCGGTGCTGATGGTCGCCAAGGCCTGGGGCCTCGACCTCGGCTACATGCTGACCCATGTCGGCTGGAAGGCTGCCGTGGCCGTATTGATCAACGCCTTGGGCGTGACCCTGCTGTTCGCGCGCGAGCTGCGCGGCATGGCGTACCAGTCCAAGTCGCCCTACAGCGGCGTGCCGTTCGCGATGGTCGCCGTCCACCTGCTGTTCCTGCTGGCCATCGTCGTCTTTGCCCATCACCCGGCGGCCTTCGTCGCGGTGTTCCTGCTCTTCATGGGCATTGCCACTGCCTATCCCGCCTACCAGGACCGCCTGATGCTGCGCGAGGGCCTGCTGGTCGCCTTCTTCCTCGGCGGCCTGGTGGTGCTCGGCGGCATGCAGCAATGGTGGCTGCAGCCCCTGCTGCTGCTGATGGACGAGACCCAGGTCTTCTTCGGTGCCACCGCGCTGACCGCGATCACCGACAACGCGGCGCTGACCTACCTGGGCTCGCTGGTCGAGGGCCTGACGCCCGAATTCAAGTACGCCCTGCTGACCGGCGCCGTGACCGGCGGCGGCCTGACCCTGATCGCCAATGCGCCGAACCCGGCCGGTGCCTCCATCCTCAAGAGCACGTTCGAGCATGGCGCGATCGCTGCCCATGGCCTGTTCGCCGGTGCGCTCGGCCCGACCCTGGTCGCCATCCTCTGCTTCCGGTTGTTCCCGCTGTGAGCGGCTGCCGCCAGCGCCCGCGGCGGCCCAGTGGTCTTGCCGCCACTGCGGCAGCCCGTTGAGCAGGTAGATCCCGAGCAAGAGGCCAGGCTGGCCCAGCCGCCGGCCCGGCTCAGAGCTCGGCCAGCGGTATGCCGCCGGCCTGCTCGTCGGCCTTCAGCGCCTTGATCACCTCGGCCAGGTTGAGCTGGAGCTGGCCCAGCGTGGCGGGCGCGAGTTGCTGCAGCGCCTCGGGCAGCACGCCCTCGTAGGGGCCGGGCGCGCCTTGCAGCAGCTCCAGGCCAGCCGCCTCGATGAAGAGTTGCACGCCGCGGCGATCGGTCGCCGATTTCTCGGTGCGCGCCAGGGCGCGCTTGACCAGCTGGCGCACCAGGTTGCTGGCGGTCGACTGGTGAATGTCCATCGCGCGCGCCAGCTCGCTGACGCCCAGGCCGGGCTGGCTCCGGATCACATGGAGGGCCCAGACCAGGGCGCCGCCGATGCCGACCCGCTTCTCGACTTGCTGGAAATGGCTGCGCACCGCGTTGAAGACCACGCGGAACTGGCGCAGCACCTGCGCGGCCTGCTCCGGGCTGGCGGCGCCGTGGACGGGCGATGAGGGATCAGGCTGGGCTGGGGCGGACAAGATGCGGGGTCGGCAGTTTTCGATGCCGCCCATCATGCCCGATTGTCAGGCTGTCGCCAGCAGCTGGGTGCGGATTTTCTCCAGCAGCAGGTCGTCGAAGCTGTAGAAGCCCTTGTCGCGTTGCGCCAGCTCCTGCAGCGCGAAGGCGGCACCGGTGCCGAAGGCCTCGCGCCGGATCGAGTCGTGGATCAGCCGCACGGTCTGGTGCGGGAAGCCGAAGATCACCTCGTGGTGGCCGACGATGCCGCCCACGCGCAGCGAGGTGACGCGCTCGCCGCCGAGCTCCAGCGTCTCGGCGATCTTGCGCGCGGTGCCGGAGACCTCGGGCTTGTCGCGAAAATGCTGCTCGACCACCTCGACGTCGGCAAACGGCGCGATGCCGCGCAGCAGCTTGGCCGCCAGCAGCAGGAAGTTGATGCCCAGCGTGATGTTGGGCGAGCTCATAACCCGGGTGTCCTGGCCCATCTCGCGCAGGTAGTCCAGGTGCTGCGGCTCGTAGGCCGAGATCGCGCTGACCAGCATGATGCCGCGCCGGCGCAGTTCCTGGCCGTAGAGGTAGACCGAGTCGGCCTGCGAGAAGTCGACGATGGCATCGACCGGGTGCTGGTTCAGCCAGCTGCCCAGGTCCAGTCCCTCGAGCCCGACCAGCGGGATCTGCGGCTGGCCTTCGACATGGGCTTGCTCGCCCGAGCGGCGCCGCATGACCCAGTCCAGTTGGTAGCGCGGATCGTTGGCCAGCACCTGGGCCACTGCCTTGCCGGCCTTGCCATAGCCCATCAGTCCTATCTTCATCATGTCTTGCTCCTGTTTGGCTTGAATCCCGCCCGTCAGCCGACGGGCCTCGAGGCCTTAGTATATTTGCACAAATATATATTGTAAAATCGCCATCGCTTGCTGCCAGGGATGCCATGCCTGGCAGCAGCCGCCGCCGACCCCTTTCCTGGACCTGATGCCATGAGCGCCGATCCCCATATCGTCAATGCCTTGCGTGCCGAGCTCAGCGACCGCGACCTCTGGCAGACCCGGGCCGTGGTGCTGACCTTCGGCACCCTGTCGGGGCTCACCGTGGTGGCCTTCACCTGGCTGACCGAGCAGGCCTTCGAGCTGTTCCAGCATGCCTGTGCCGGCGCCGCCTGGCTGCCCCTGCTGTGGACGCCGCTGTGTACGGCCGCCGTGGTCTGGATCACGCGCCGCTGGGCGCCGGGCGCGGCCGGCTCGGGCATTCCGCAGGTGATGGCGGCGCTGCATCCCGGGGTCGAGCCCGGCTGGCGCGGCCTCTATGTCTCGGTCCGGCTGACCCTGGCCAAGATGCTGCTGACGGCTGCCGGGCTGCTCGGTGGCCTGTCGCAGGGCCGCGAGGGGCCTTCGGTGCAGATCGGCGCTGGCGTCATGCATGCGGCGCGCCGCTTCCTGCCCAGGCGCAGTGCGGTCTCGGAGCAGGGCTTGCTGATCGCGGGCGGCGCGGCCGGCATCGCGGCGGCCTTCAACACGCCGCTGGGCGGCATCATGTTCGCGATCGAGGAGCTGTCGCGCCGGCCCGAGCAGCGCAGCAACGGCCTCATCATGGCCGCCATCGTGCTGGCCGGCCTGATGGGGGTCTCGGTCTATGGCAACTCGACCTATTTCGGCGTGATCCGGGTCCAGCCCGTGAGCTGGGCGCTGCTCGGGCCCGGGCTGCTGGTGGCGCTGGGTTGTGGCCTGCTCGGCGGCCTGTTCGCCCGGCTGCTGGCGCGCTCGCTCTCGGGCCTGTCGAACGACCGCTTCACGCGCTGGCGCCAGCGCTATCCGGTCCGCTTCGCGGCGGGCTGCGGGCTGGCGGTGGCGGTCATCGGCCTGGCCAGCGGCGGCGCCACCTTCGGCAGCGGCTACAGCCATACCCGCGAGCTGCTCGAGGGCGGCAACAGCAGCCAGATCGGCGAGATCGGTGGCCTCTACCTGCTGCTCAAGTTCGTCGCGACCTGGATCACCGCCTGGTCGGGCGCGCCGGGTGGCATCTTTGCGCCGGCGCTGGCGATCGGCGCTGCGCTCGGCGCCGATGTCGCGCAACTGAGCGCTCAGTTCGATGCGCCGACCTTGATCGCGCTCGGCATGGCTGGCTTCCTGGCCGCCGTGACCCAGGCGCCGATGACGGCCTTCATCATCGTGATGGAGATGGTCGACGGCTACCAGCTGGTGCTGAGCCTGATGGCCTGCGCGATGATCGCCAGCGGCATCTCGCGCCTGGTCAGCCGGCCGCTCTACGCCAGCCTGACCGATCTGCAGCTCGGCCGCCTGCCGGCCCGGGCGACAGTCCCGCATTGATCGGCAGGCAAAAAAAGAGCCCCGGATGGGGCCCTGAAGATCGGATGATCGATGGTGAAAAATGCCAGGCTCTCGTCAAGCCAGCCAGAAAATTATATTTGTAAAAATGTAATTGGGCATCCGGACCCGAAAAAAGTTTGCCCCGCAGGGCGGCGGGCCGGGCGGCTCAGGGGCAGGGGTCGGGCAGGTCGTAGAACTTCCTGATGCCTTCCCAGGCCTGTTCCGGCTCATCGACATAGCGGATCAGCTCCAGGTCCTCGGGCGAGATCGCGCCTTCCTCGACCAGCACCTCGAAGTTGATGATGCGCTGCCAGTAGTCGCTGCCGAACAGGAAGATCGGCACCGGCTTGGCTTTCCGGCATTGCACCAGGGTCAGCACTTCGAACAGCTCGTCGAGGGTGCCGAAGCCGCCCGGGAAGGCGACCAGGGCCTTGGCGCGCATCAGGAAATGCATCTTGCGCAGCGCGAAGTAGTGGAACTTGAAGCTCAGCTCCGGGCTGATGTAAGGGTTGGGCTCCTGCTCGTGCGGCAGCAGGATGTTCAGGCCCACGTTGAGCGCGCCGCGGTCATGGGCGCCGCGGTTGGCCGCCTCCATGATGCCGGGGCCGCCGCCTGTGGCGATGTAGAGCTGCTCGTCCTTGGCGCAGCTCAGGCTGTAGTCGGCCACCAGCTGGGCGAAGCGGCGCGATTTCTCGTAGTAGTGCGCATTGCGCAGCAGTGCCTGGGCGCGCCGGATCGCGGCCGGGTCGCCGCTGGCCTGGGCCTTGTGCAGTTGGCGTTCGGCCTCGGCCGGTTCGCGAAAGCGCGCGCTGCCAAACACGACGATGGTGTTGTTGATGCCGAGCGCCTCCTGCTCGAGGTCGGGCTTGAGCAGCTCGAGCTGGAAGCGGATGCCGCGCGTCTCGCGCCGCAGCAGGAATTCGTTGTCGACGAAGGCCAGCCGGTAGGCGTCGCGCTGGGGCCGGGTGCCGGCTTCCGAGGTCAGGTGCATCTCGACCAGCGCGTCGGCCAGTCGCCTGGCCTGCAGGTCGTGCACATGGTTGCCGTTGTCGTCTGCGGTGTTGCTGTTTTCCATCCGCCTACTGTAGCAAGAGCCGGCCGCCGTGGCGCCATGCCGCACGGCCCGCGCCGCTTGGCGAGTCCTGGAAGCGGTTGCGTCCAGTCTCGGCCAGTAGGGCGCATTTACAGCATTAACCGTCAATCAGTTGTCATAAATTTTCTTGCGTCTTCATATGCTTCATCGGATTCTTGGCTGGATTCTGGTTTTTTCTAGGGTAAACCATGAGGATTAATTCTTCCGTCAGGTCTTGCAAGCCTGGATCTTTTGCATAAACTACGACAACACGTTTACCTAAAACCGAGTTCAAGTAGACGGCCGATTACCCCACATGCACAAGGAAGCCCATATGAGCAAGCTACAAGCCAAGACAGTGATCGTGACCGGTGGTGCCGGTGGCATCGGAGGCGCGACCTGCCGCCGTTTTGCCGCCGAGGGCGCGAAAGTCGCCGTCTTCGACATGAACCTGGAAGCGGCTGAGAAGGTCGCGGCCGAGATCCGCGCCGCCGGTGGCCAGGCCGCCGCCTTCAAGTGCGACATCACCGATCGCGCCGCGGTCGACGCGGCCGTGGCCGCTACCGAAGCCCAGCTGGGCCCGGTCGACGTGCTGGTCAACAACGCCGGCTGGGATGTCTTCAAGCCCTTCGTCAAGACCGTGCCGGCCGAATGGGAGCGCCTGATCGCGATCAACCTGACCGGCGCGCTGCACATGCTGCACGCCGTGCTGCCGGGCATGTCCGAGCGCAAGTCGGGCCGCATCGTCAACATCGCGTCCGATGCGGCGCGCGGTGGCTCTTCTGGCGAGGCCGTCTACTCGGCCTGCAAGGGCGGCCTGGTTGCACTGTCCAAGACCCTGGCGCGCGAGCATGCCCGCCACAACATCACCGTCAACGTGGTCTGCCCGGGCCCGACCGACACCGCCCTGCTGGCAGGCGTGGCCGAAGGCGCGCGCGATCCGGCCAAGCTGATCGAGGCCTTCCGCAGCGCGATCCCGCTCGGTCGCCTGGGCCAGCCGGACGACCTGGCCAGCGCCATCGTCTTCTTCGGCAGCGACGACGCTTCCTTCATCACCGGCCAGGTCATCAGCGTGTCTGGCGGCCTGACGATGCACGGCTGATCCCGACACGACAAACCCACTAGGAGCAACACATGCAATTCGAAGACATCCTGTACGAAGTCCGCAACGGCGTGGCGTGGATCATCATCAACCGCGCCGACAAGATGAATGCCTTCCGCGGCACCACCTGCGACGAGATCATCAAGGCCATGAACAAGGCCGGCTATGACCGCAACGTCGGCGCCATCGTGCTGACCGGCGCCGGCGACCGCGCCTTCTGCACCGGCGGCGACCAGTCAGCGCACGACGGCAACTACGACGGCCGCGGCACCATCGGCCTGCCGATGGAGGAGCTGCATGCCGCCATCCGCGATACCCCCAAGCCCGTGATCGCCCGCGTGCAGGGCTTCGCGATCGGCGGCGGCAATGTGCTGGCCACCATCTGCGACCTGACCATCTGCTCGGACAAGGCCATCTTCGGCCAGGTCGGCCCCAAGATGGGTTCGGTCGACCCCGGCTACGGCACCGCCTTCCTGGCCCGCGTGGTCGGCGAGAAGAAGGCACGCGAGATCTGGTACCTGTGCAAGCGCTACTCGGGTGCCGAGGCCGTCGCCATGGGCCTGGCCAACATCTGCGTGCCGGCCGACCAGCTCGACGCCGAAGTGCAGAAATGGGGCGAGGAACTGTGCGAGCGCAGCCCGACCGCGCTCGCGATCGCCAAGCGCAGCTTCAACATGGACACCGCGCACCAGGCCGGCATCGCGGGCCTGGGCATGTACGCGCTCAAGCTCTACTACGACACCGAGGAGTCGCGCGAAGGCGTCAATGCGCTGAAGGAAAAGCGCAAGCCCGAGTTCCGCAAGTTCTTCAAGTAATCGCGTCAAGCAGAGCCCGAGTCATGCCAGTCGATGTCCTCGATAAGTCCAGTGCTGTGTGGTGGCCCGACCGCCAGACGGTGGAAAATGCCAATCTCACGCATTTCATGCATGAGCTCGGAGCTGGCAGCTTCGAAGCGCTCAACCAAATGGCCAGCGTCGATCCGGCCGGCTTCAATGACGCGCTGATCCGCTTCCTCGACTACCGCTTCCAGCGCCCCTATGACCAGGTGCTGGACCTGGGCCAGGGGCTGCCGTTTGCCAACTGGTGCGTGGGCGGCACCACCAATGTGGTGCTCAACTGCATCGACCGGCGCCGTGGCACCGAGCGCTACCAGCAGGAGGCGCTGGTCTGGGAAGGCGAGGACGGCAGCGTGTCGAGCTGGACCTTTGCCGACTTGGACCGCGAGACCTGCCGTCTGGCCTGGGGCCTGCGCCGCCTGGGCCTGGGGCGCGGCGACGTGATCGGCATGTACCTGCCCAACCTGCAGCAGGCCGCCCCCGCCATGCTGGCGGTGGCCAAGATCGGCGCCATCCTGCTGCCGATGTTCTCGGGCTTTGGCGCCGATGCGATCGCGCAGCGCCTCAACGACGGCAATGCCAAGGCATTGATCACGGTCGACGGCTCGCTGCGCCGCGGCAAGCCCGTGGGTGCCAAGAGCGTCGTCGACGAAGCACTGCTGCATTGCCCCGGCGTGCAGCATGTCGTGGTGCTGAACCACCTGGCGACCCTGCACAGCTGGGAAGAGGGGCGTGACCACTGGTGGCCGGAACTGGTCGCCGGTGCGCCCGAGGACTACACCCAGGTGCCGACCGAAGCCATGCCAGCCGACGCGCCCTTCCTGCTGATGTTCACTTCGGGCACCAGCGGCAAACCCAAGGGCGTGGTGCACTCGCATTGCGGCTTCCCGGTCAAGACGGCGCTCGATCTGTCGATCTGCATGGACCTGAAGCCCGAGGACCGCTTCCTGTGGATGTCGGACATGGGCTGGCTGGTCGGTCCGATCCTGGTCTTTGGCGGCCTGCAGGTCGGTGCCACCGTGGTGCTGGCCGAGGGCGCTCCCAACTATCCGCAGCCCGACCGGCTGTGGCGCCTGATCGAGCGTCATCGCATCAGCTACCTGGGCCTGGCCCCCACGGTGGCCCGCCTGTCGATGTCGCTCGGCGACGCAGCGATCGATGCGATCGACCTCAGCTCGCTGCGCGTCATCGTCTCGACCGGCGAGCCCTGGACGCCCGAGGCCTGGCAATGGACTTTCGAGCGCGTCGGCAAGAAGCGCGTGCCGCTGCTCAACTATTCGGGTGGCACCGAGGTCGGCGGCATCCTGACCGGCACCGTGATCCACCCGCTCAAGCCCTGCGGCTTTGCCGGTCCCGTGCCCGGCACCGGAGCCGACATCGTCGACAACGAGGGCCGTAGCGTCGGCCCCGGCGTGACGGGCGAGCTAGTGATGCGCAGCCCCAGCATCGGGCTCACGCGCGGCCTGTGGCAGGACCGCGAGCGCTACCTGGACAGCTACTGGTCACGTCTGCCCGATCTGTGGCTGCATGGCGACTTCGCCAGCCGCGATGCCGACGGCAGCTGGTATGTCCATGGCCGCTCCGACGACACGCTCAAGATCGCCGGCAAGCGCACCGGCCCGTCCGAGATCGAGGCGCTGCTGATGAGCACCGGGCTGCTGATCGATGCGGCCGCGATCGGTATTCCCGACCCGGTCAAGGGCACGGCCGTGGTCTGCGTCTGCGTCCCGCGCCCCGACATCGACCGCGATCAGGCCGTCAAGCGCCTGTCGACCGCCGTGACGGCGGGGCTGGGCGGCGCCTTCAAGCCCGCGCAGGTGGTGCTGGTGGACGACCTGCCGCGCACCCGCAACATGAAGATGATGCGTCGCGTGGTCCGCTCGGCCTGGCTCGGGGAAGACCCGGGCGACCTCAGCACCCTGGTCAACCCGGAGGCGGTGGAGGTCATCCGCGCCGCGCTGACCGAAGACGCTCCGACCTGATGCCCATGGCCCGGCTTGCGAGCCGGGTCAGCCAATCGACAACCCTGTAACCACTTCAATTCATTCCGTACGAGGCCCTAGATCATGAACCAGAACCCGATCCCGTATATCGATGAAGACCTGCAGGCGCTGCAGGAGAGCGCGCGCCGCTTTGCCGAAGAGCGCATCAAGCCCGGCTTCCTCGAGCGTGACCAGACCCGGGTGCTCGACCGCGCGCTGCTGCGCGAGATGGGCGAGATGGGCTTCATCTGCCCCGAGCTGCCGGAAGCCTTCGGCGGCCTGGGCCTGGGCACGGTGGCCGCCGGCGTGATCCACGAGGAGATCGCGCGCGCCGACCTGAGCTTTTCCTACCTGAACCTGCTGGCCTCGCTCAACGGCCAGATCCTGTCCAAGTACGGCGATCCCGAGATCGTCGGCCCCTGGCTGAAGAAGCTGATCGCGGGCGAGGCGATCTGCGCCATCGCGCTGACCGAGCCGCGCGGCGGCTCGGATGCCGCCAATCTGCGCCTGAAGATCGACCGCGACGGCGACTTCTACGTGATCAACGGCGAGAAGACCTCGATCTCGGCCGCCGACCAGGCCGACATCGCGGTCGTGTTCGGCCGCACCGGTACGCCCGAGGACAAGGCGCATGGCGTGACCGCGCTGATGGTGCCGATGAACACCCCGGGCATCACGACCAACCGCTTCGACTGCCATGGCCAGCGCGCCATCGGTCGTGGCTCGATCTTCTTCGAGAACGTGCGCGTGCCGGTCAGCCACCGCCTGGGCGAGGAGAACAAGGGCTTCGTGCAG
Organism: Malikia granosa; assembly: GCF_002980595.1. Taxonomy (GTDB): domain Bacteria; phylum Pseudomonadota; class Gammaproteobacteria; order Burkholderiales; family Burkholderiaceae_C; genus Malikia; species Malikia granosa. The sequence continues at coordinate 4,645 of NZ_PVLQ01000038.1, read as the reverse complement.
GTCATGCACGGCTTCGACTTCTCGCGCGCGCTGATCGGCCTGCAGGTGCTGGCCGTGGCGCGCGTCGCGCTCGAGGAAACCTGGGAATACATCACCCAGCGCGAGGCCTTCGGCCAGCCGCTGTCCGCGTTCCAGGGCGTGACCCATCCGCTGGCCCAGTACGACACCGAGGTCGAGGGCGCCCGCCTGCTGTGCTACCAGGGCCTGTGGCTCAAGGACCGCGGCCTGCCGCACACGGCAGAAGCCGGCATGGCCAAGTGGTGGGGCCCCAAGCTGGCCTACGACGTGATCCACCAGTGCCTGCTGTGCTACGGCCATGGCGGCTACGACCGTGGCCTGATGGAGCAGCGCCTGCGCGACGTGCTGGGCTTCCAGATCGGCGACGGCACGGCCCAGATCATGAAGACCATCATCGCGCGCGTGCGCGCCGGCCGCAAGTTCGTGCCGGCCTGAGCTGCGACAGACCGCGACAGCCCACAGAACAAACAGAGGAGACACACATGGAATTCGACGCCGTACTGCTGGCCCCGCGCCGCGCCCGCATGATCGAGCAGGGCTTCTGGCACGACCGCACCATCAACGACGAGCTCGACGCCTGCGTCGCGGCCTGTCCTGACAAGCGGGCGCTGACCGCCTATCGCAGCGACAGCGACGAGGTCAGGCGCTTCAGCTACCGCGAGCTGGCGCAGATGGCCGACCGGATCGCCGTCGGCCTGCACCGCCTGGGCGTGCGCAAGAACGACATCGTGGCCTGCCAGCTGCCCAACTGGTGGCAGTTCACGCTGACCTACCTGGCCTGCTCGCGCATCGGCGCGGTCATGAACCCGCTGATGCACATCTTCCGCGAGCGCGAGCTCGGTTTCATGCTCAAGCATGGCCAGGCCAAGGTGCTGATCACGCCCAAGGTGTTCCGTGGCTTCGACTTCGAGCAGATGGCCCACAGCCTCAAGCGCAGCATCCCCGAGATCGCCCAGCTGGTGATCGTCGACGGCGACGGTCCCGACAGCTTCGCGGCCCTGCTCAGCGGTCCCGAGTGGGAACAGGCACCCGATGCGGCCGAGATCCTGCAAGCCAGCCGCCCGGGCCCGGACGACATCACCCAGCTGATCTACACCTCAGGCACCACCGGCGAGCCCAAGGGCGTGATGCACTCGGCCAACACCACCATGGCCAACATCATTCCCTACGCGCGCCGCCTGCACCTGGACGCCGAGACCGTGGTGCTGATGGCCTCGCCGATGGCGCACCAGACCGGCTTCATGTACGGCCTGATGATGCCGATCATGCTGAAGGCCAGCGCCGTGCTGCAGGATGTCTGGGAGCCGAAGAAGGCGATCGAGGTGATCCGCAGCGAGGGCGTCAGCTTCACCATGGCATCGACCCCCTTCCTGACCGACCTGACCCGCACCGTGGCGGACAACGCCACCCCGGTGCCGACGCTCAAGGTCTTCCTGTGCGCCGGGGCACCGATCCCGAGCGCGCTGGTCGAGCAGGCGCGTGCCGTGCTCGGCACCAAGATCGTGTCGGCCTGGGGCATGACCGAGAACGGCGCCGTCACCACCACCTTGCTCGAGGACGACGACGAGCGCGCCTTCACGACTGACGGCCGGCCGCTGCCGGGCGTCGAGGTCAAGGTGGTCGATGTCGACGGCAAGACCCTGCCGGCGGGCGAGGCCGGCAGCCTGATGCTGCGCGCCTGCTCCAACTTCGGCGGCTACCTGAAGCGGCCGCATCTCAACGGCACCGATGCCGACGACTGGTTCGACACCGGCGACCTGGCCCGCATCGACGCGCAGGGCTATATCCGCATCACCGGCCGCAGCAAGGACGTGATCATCCGCGGCGGCGAGAACATCCCGGTGGTCGAGATCGAGAACCTGCTCTACCGCCATCCGGCCGTGCTGCAGGCCGCGATCGTCTCCTACCCGGACGAGCGCATGGGCGAGCGCGCCTGCGCCGCGGTCGTGCTCAAGCCCGGCCAGAGCCTGGACCTGCAAGGCCTGGTCGAGTACTTCAAGAGCAACAAGATGGCGATGCAGTACATCCCCGAGCGGCTCGAGATCCTCGAGGCCATGCCGGCCACGCCGTCCGGAAAGATCCAGAAGTTCAAGCTGCGCGAGTTGCTCCAGCAGCAGCTCGCCAGCGCCTGAAGCCGTTCATCGACAGACCAATATCAATCACAGGAGACAACGATGACAACCCAGACCGCTTTCCAGACCCGCCGCCACCTGATCCGGGCCGCCGTCGCCTCGCTTTGCACGCTGGGCGCGCTCGGCGGCGTCCAGGCCCAGCAGGCCTGGCCCGCGGCCAAGCCGATTCGCATCGTGGTCGGCTTCGCCCCGGGCGGCACCACCGACGTGATGGCGCGCGCCATGGGCGCCTCGCTGAGCGAAGCGCTCGGCCAGACCGTGCTGATCGACAACAAGCCGGGCGCCAGCGGCAACGTCGCGGCCAGCGAGGTCATCCGCGCCCAGCCCGACGGCTATACCTTCCTGGTCGCGCCGACCTCGTTCGAGACCGCCAACCCCTTCCTGTTCAAGCAGACCATCAGCCCGGCCAAGGACCTGACCCCGGTCGCCGGCGTCGGCAAGAGCCAGATGTACGTGGTCGTCAACCAGCAGTCGCCGTTCAAGGATGCCCGCGAGCTGGTCGCCTTTGGCCAGAAGAACCCGGGCAAGCTGTCCTACACCTCGGCGGGCGCGGGTACTCCGCCGCACCTGGCTGGCGAGCTGTTCAAGCAGTCGGCCAAGTTCTTCGCGGTGCACATTCCCTACCGCGGCGCGGCGCCCGCGCTGCAGGACGTGCTGGCCGGCCAGGCCGACTTCGTGATGGACCCGGGCATTTCCTTCCCGCATGTGCGTGCCGGCAAGGCGCGCATGCTGGCGGTCGCGGGCGCCAAGCGCAGCTCTTTTTTCCCCGAGGTGCCGACCCTGTCGGAACTCGGCATGAAGGGCGCCGAGCTCGACATCTGGTTCGGCATGTGGGCACCCAACGGCACGCCGCCCGAGGTCACCGCGCGCCTGGCCAGCGAGATCGGCAAGGCACTGGCGCTGCCCGGCATCAAGACCCGCTACGAGGCGCTCGGGGCCGAGCCGGTGGGCCTGAACAACGCCGATTTCAAGAAGCTGCTGGCGGCTGAGACCAAGCAGCTCTCGACCGTGATCCGCGACAGCAAGATCAGCGTCGACTGAACCCTCCAGGAGAAAAAAGTGACCGATACGCCGATACTGGTTTCGACCGCGGGCCGCGTCGGGCTGATCCAGCTCAACCGGCCGGCCCAGCTCAACGCGCTCAATGACGCGCTGATGGAGGCGCTGGGCGCCGCGCTGCTGGCCTTCGATGCCGATCCCGCCATCGGCGCCATCGTCATCACCGGCAGCGACAAGGCCTTCGCGGCCGGCGCCGACATCGCCGTCATGGCCGACTACGACTACATGGACGCCTACCGCAGCGACTTCATCACGCGCAACTGGGAGACCATCCGCCGCGTGCGCAAGCCGGTGCTGGCGGCGGTCGCCGGTTTCGCGATGGGCGGCGGCTGCGAGCTCGCGCTGTCCTGCGACATCGTCGTCGCGGCCGAGTCCGCCCGCTTCGCGCTGCCCGAGATCAAGCTGGCCATGATGCCGGGCGCCGGCGGCACCCAGCGCCTGCCGCGCGCCATCGGCAAGGCCAAGGCGATGGACATGTGCCTGTCGGCGCGCATGATGGATGCGCAGGAAGCCGACCGCTACGGCCTGGTCTCGCGCGTGGTGCCGGACGCCGAACTGCTGGATCGCACGCTGGCGCTGGCGACCCAGATTGCCGGCTATTCGCTGCCGGCGCTGCTGGCGATCAAGGAGTCGGTCAACCGCGCCTGGGAGTCCTCGCTGGCCGAGGGCATCCTGTTCGAGCGGCGCGAGCTGCATGCGCGCTTTGCCAGCGCCGATGCCAGGGAGGGCATGCACGCCTTCCTCGAGAAGCGCAAGCCGGCCTTCCAACACCGTTAATTTTTTTCACGAGACAAGACCATGGCCCTCGACCAAGAATCCTTTGACATCCTGTTGCCCACCATCCAGCGCTTCATCCGCGAGCGCCTGGTGCCGGCCGAGAACCACCTCGAAGAGCATGACGAGGTGCCGGCCGACATCATCCAGGACATGAAGGACATGGGCTTGTTTGGTCTGACCGTGCCCGAGGAGTACGGCGGCATCGGCCTGTCGGTGAGCCAGGAGGTGCTGGTCAACTACGAGCTCGGTCGCACCGCCACCGCCTTCCGCTCGGTGTTCGGCACCAATATCGGCATCGGCTCGCAGGGCATCCTGATGGACGGCACGCCCGAGCAGAAGGCCGAGTACCTGCCCAAGGTCGCCAGCGGCGAGCTCATCATGTCGTTCGCGCTGACCGAGCCTGATGCCGGCACCGATGCCGCCTCGCTCAAGACCCGGGCCGACCTCGACGGCGACCACTATGTGCTCAACGGCACCAAGCGCTACATCACCAACGCGCCGCGCGCCGGCGCCTTCACGCTGATGGCGCGCACCGGCGGCCCCGGTGCGGGTGGCGTGTCGTCCTTCATCCTGCCGGCGAACACCCCCGGCATCAAGCTCGGCAAGAAGGACAAGAAGATGGGCCAGCGCGGCACCATGACCTGCGACGTGATCCTCGA
>NZ_PVLQ01000037.1 GCF_002980595.1 Malikia granosa | reverse complement strand
TTCTTTCAGAAAACTTAGTAAATGGCAGAAGCCCTGCCACGCAACGCCAGGTTCAGATAATCCACCCCCAGGGCGCCAGCCGAACCGATCGGCACGCTGTCGTTGCCAGCGGCCTTGGAGACCACGGCGCTGCCACTGCCGGCATAGCTGATGATCGAATTGTCGCGCGGCGTGAAAGCCAGGGTACTGGTATTCAGACCTGCAGGACCATAGGTGCCGTAGCTCGCGTTGAGCACGTTCAGGCCTCGGCTCAGGCTGACAGAACTGGTGTTGCCCAAATCATGCGTCTTGAAGGTGGCCGAGGGAGCCACCATGCTGGCCTCCTTCAAGGTCCATTCACCATGGCGCTGGCTCATGCTGCCGTCACCCAGGTTGCCACCATAGGTCGTGGAGGATGCAAAGTCGTCCACCACCTTGACCGTGATGCCCTGGCCTTTGTAGCCCTGGGCCCAGGCTGGCCCCAGGTCGGTATGCATCCACCCCTGCAAGACGGGAGTCGCGAGGCTGGTGGCGGTGGCGTCATTGGGTTTGCCAGCTTGGGCAAAACCAGTGGCAATAGCCAACAGCAGGGGCAGCAACAGGGCGGGACGGGGGCTCATGGCAATCTCCTTATGGTGTATCAAAACAGATGGGTAAATTTAATGTTCAAGGCAAAACTGGAGGGCGGCGCCCGATGGAGCAGGTAAGCCAGGGTAGCTTCGGGCGTCAGTTCGGTGGCTGCCAGGCGACAGTTCACCTGCTGGATGCCGCCGATGTCGCCGTAGTTGGCGACACAGGGTTTTTCGCGCAATTTGCCACCTAACAGGGTCACGGCACGCCAGGACAAGCTACTGCCTGAACTCAATGCGGTCTGGTAGACCAGTCCGAGTTGGAGGCTGGGGTCGATGGTGTATTTCTGGCCGCGCTCGCCAGTGCTGAAGCCCCAGATCACGCCCCAGTGGCGATTGACTTCGCTCAGCCAGGCCAGGCGCAGGTCGGTCCAGCGGGTGCGGTACCAGTCATCAAAGCGTATGGTCTGGCCGGTTGCGGTCTCGAAACTCATGCCACGAAACGCGCTGACCTGGCTCGACAGCACCGAGCCCTGGGTGATGTCAATCAGATGGGTGGCACCAGGCGGACTGGACATGGCCAACGCGGCACTCATGGCGTCCCAGTCGCCGGCTTGTACCGGGCACATCACTGCCGACAAGGTCAGCAAGCAGGCGGTGCAACATGACTTGAGGCGCATGGTTTCTCAGCAGACGAGAAGGGTCGGATCAGGACGGGTACGGTCACAAAGGAAGGGCCTGCTAGTCTGCATCGAGACTGTGAACTCGGCATGAAGAATTTGTTATGGGAGGGCATGTTGGCAGACGGCCTGGATCAAGGCGCTCATCTCCAGTGGCTTGGCCAGATGGTCGACCATGCCCGCCTCGCGGCAGGCTCGCCGGTCTTGCTCCATCGCATTGGCCGTCATGGCCACCACCGGGAGTTGCGCCCATTGCGGATGGGCCTTGATCTGCCGCGTCGCCTCGAGCCCGTCCATCTCCGGCATCTGCATGTCCATGAACACCAGATCGAAATGCGGCCCCTGCTCCTGCAGCACGTCCAGCGCATCCCTGCCGTTGATCGCGATCGTCACTTCAGCGCCCAGGGATTCGAGCATGCTAGCCGCCACGTCGATATTGGTCGGGTTGTCCTCGACCAGCAGTAGGCGCTTGCCTTGCAATGGCGCGATGGCTTGTTCGCCCGGGCTGCTGCCTGGCAGGGTCATGGCGGCTGCCAATGCCTGCTGCTGTTCAAGGCTCGGGCGATGCAAGGCCAGCTCGAAGCCAAAGGTACTGCCCTGGCCTTCGACGCTTTGCACTTGCAAACCCTCGCTGCCCATGAGCTTGAGCAGCCGCTGGCTGATAGCCAGGCCCAGACCGCTGCCGCCGAAGCGCCGGGTGATACTGCCGTCGGCCTGCTGGAAGGCCTGAAACATGCCGGCCAGATGTTGCGGCGCGATGCCGATGCCGCTGTCAGCCACCTCCACCTGAAGGAGAAATCTATCGTCTGGCAAGGGCTTGCAGCGCACCCGCAGCGTCACCGAGCCGCGCTCGGTGAACTTGATCGCGTTGTCGGTCAAGTTGAGCATCACCTGACGCAGCCGCATGTCATCGGCTACCCCAAACCGTGGCAGCCCAGGGTCGATGTCCAGCTGCAACTTGAGCAACTTGGTACCGAGCTGGGCTTGCATCAGGCCATACAGGTCTTCGAGCATGGCAAGCAAGTCGAAAGGCTCGGGATGAATCCCCAACTTGCCGGCCTCGATCTTGCTGAAGTCCAGCACGTCGTTGAGCACGCGCAGCAACAGACGGGTGGCGCTGATCGACTCGCTGACATAGCCACGCATCTTCGCGCCCAGCGGTTCCCGGCTCATGAGCTGCAGATAACCCATGACCCCGTTGATGGGGGTGCGGATCTCGTGACTCATGGTGCTGAGGAACTGGCTCTTGGCGCGGCTGGCGGCTTCAGAGGCTTCCTTGACCTGCGTCACATCGGCGGCCACCACATAGAAACCGAGCACCCGGCCGTCCTGCTCGTCCGGAATGTAGTTCAGAAACAGGTGCAATGGCCGCTGCTGCGCTTCGCTGAACACCTGCCGTTCGAAGTTTTGCCGTTGCCCCATCAAGGCCTGCTGCATTCTGGATTCCACCGCCTCAAAGCGTTCCGCCCCCAGCAGCTGGCGGCTATGCATGCCCATCAGCTGCCCTGCAGTCACGCCATACCATTCGCAGGTGGTGCGGTTGCCAAACCGGATGCACAGATTGGTATCGATATAGGTGATGGCGATGGGAATGTTGTCGAGCACCGCTTCCAGGTCGCGCTTGCCCCGCTCGAGGGCCTGCTGCAAGCGCTTGAGCTCGCCGATGTCATGCACGGTGGTGCGGCGATGCAGGAGTCGACCTTGCAGGTCGTACACGGCCAGGGCCGCCAACTGGGCATGCAGGATGCTGCCGTCCTTGCGCACGAAGTCAAGCTCGACGCCTTCGACCTGGCCGCCGGCCTCGAGAGGATCGAAGTGGCGATGAAATAGCGCAATGCTGTCCGGCGCCAACAGATCGGGCAGCTTTAACCTGCCTTCGACCTCGGCGCGGGAGTAGCCGAGCCAGCGCAACTGGGTATCGTTGAGCTGCAGGATATCGCCCTCAGGCGACAGGGTCAGGTATCCGGCAGGTGAATTGTTGTAGAGATCCTCGACCCTGGCCAGCGCGTTGTGCAAGCCAGTCACATCGTAGAACCAGGCCAGCTCGGCCTTCTGGCCCTGGAAGTCGATCACGACATAATTCGCCTTGGCCCAGACGATGGGCAGGTCTGGACGGGTGGGCAGATGCAGGGCGATCAGGCGATCATTGACCACGCCATGCAACTGCAGTTCCTGGCGGACCTGGTCCAGCTGTGCGGGATCCACGTAAAAGCTCTTGACATCGACATCAATCTCGGTACCTGGTGCAATCTGAAACGTGTCACGGTAGCGCTGGTTGACGAACAGGATGCGGTGTTCGTCCAGCGAAGCCACGCGTGCCGCCGAAGGTGAACTTTCGAGCAGCGATAGCGTTTCCACCAGCTGCTGGGTCACGGCTTCAAGCAGATTGCGGTTTTCCTGGTCCAGCAGGCGGTTGGAGCGCAGCAGGGTGGCCAGCAGCATCGGCTCGACGGCCAAGGCCAGCATGGGCAGGAAAAAACTGAGTTGTGCCGCCGCATGGCCAGATGGGTCTGACACATTCCATCCCGCCGGCTGCAGCACGGCAATCAGCCAACCATGCGCAAGGATGCTCCAGCCTGCGATGCGAAAACCTCCCACCACAATCGGCAGCATGGCGGCAGAGATCACATACACATAGGGATAGGACATGTAGCGGCTGCTCAATCCCGCCACCAGCAGACTGAGCAGCAGCACGGCTGCATCGCCGCATGCCTGTCGCACCGACTTGCTGATGAACAAGCGCCCGGTATGCAGCCACAGCAGGCCCAGGGGCAGCAATATCGCGACACCCAGCAGCGATCCGAGAAACGAAGCGAGCCAGAGCCTGTGCCAGGGCACAAAACCGTACCACGACAGCAAGAGGCTGCCCACTGCAGTGCCCGCGGCCACTGGCAAGACCCCGACCACGAGCAGCACACGCAAGTAGTGCAACGGCGAGCTCAGGGCTTGCGGCAGCTTGTCGCAGCGCCCCAGAAAATGAGCTGACAGGGCTGCTTCCAGCAAACTCGCGGGCAACAGGAACCAAACCAGTTCCCAGCGGGTCCCATAGGCGGCATCGACCATGATTTGAGCCAGGCCCGCGATGGCCAGCAGCCACGGCCAGTCACGCCTCGGACGGGCCTGCATCAGAACGGCAGTAGCGATGCTGGCACACCAGATGGTGGCCAAGTTGCCCGGCTGAAGCGACAACACCCGGCTAGACAGCACCAGCAACGCATGCAGCACCCCGACAGTGCCCAGGGCCATGGGCAAGGACAGGGTAGGTGCTGACGGTTTTTCGTCCAGACCAGACAGTGAAATTGTCATACTAAGGTTTCCGAAAGT
>NZ_PVLQ01000036.1 GCF_002980595.1 Malikia granosa | reverse complement strand
ATTGATGACACGCCCTAGAAAAAAGTCCTGAATCCGGGTTCAGCTTGGCTGGCACGCCGTCGAGCCAGACCGCTTCCCGGTCCAGCCGGGTGGCGTTTGCCAGGTCGATGTCGAAGGTGATTCCGAGCGCGCTGGCGAGCCGGGGCTGCTCGATCGGCAGCTCCCAGCTCAGGAAGACCTGGCTGCCATCCGACTCGGCCGAGAAGTCGCCTGGATCGAATCCATCCTTGTGCCGGTCGATCACGGCATGAGGCTGGGCCGTGTCGAAGATCACCACCCGGCCTCTTTGCAGCGGGATGCGCTGCCCCGTGGCGGGAAAATGCAGGTCCTGCCCGCGGTCCTCGCTCAGGAACAGGTTGCAGAAGGCCAGTGATCCATATTGCTCCGCATCATGGTGGTAGCGAGCGCCCAGGCAGGCCATCAAGGCCAGCTCGGATGGCGCCAGCAGTCCTGGCAGGCCTTGCGAGTCCATCCAGTCGCTCATCGCCTGCACGCACAGCCGGTAGTCCGGCCAGCGCACCCTTGACCTGGCCAGTGACAGCGGCTCGACATCGCCGGCCTCCAGGCCCAGGCGCAGGATCTCGCGCTGCCAGTCCGCGCCCAGCCTGGCCGAGAGAGGAGGCAGTTCCAGCAGGCCCGACAGCACGACAGGGCTCACGCTTCGGCTGCGCAGGCCGGCATCGGTGGAGAAATAGGCAACGAGCGGGCCTGGCATCTGGTCTTCCATGAAAAAGCCCGCACGAGGCGGGCACTGGCTTGAGGTGAGGTGAAGGCTTACAGCACGTCGCTCGCGTAGTCGGCCAGGCGCGAGCGTTCGCCGCGTGCCAGCGTGATGTGGCCGCCATGCGGCCAGCCCTTGAAGCGGTCGACCGCGTAGGTCAGGCCGCTCGAGCCCTCGGTCAGGTAGGGTGTGTCGATCTGCGCCAGGTTGCCCATGCAGATGATCTTGGTGCCAGGGCCGGCGCGGGTGATCAGCGTCTTCATCTGCTTCGGGGTCAGGTTCTGCGCCTCGTCGATGATGACGTACTTGTTCATGAAGGTGCGACCGCGCATGAAGTTCAGGCTCTTGATCTTGATGCGGCTGCGGATCAGCTCGTTGGTCGCCGCGCGGCCCCATTCGCCGGCATTGCCGCCTTCGCCCTTGGCCAGGAATTCGAGGTTGTCGTCGAGCGCGCCCATCCAGGGGCCCATCTTCTCCTCCTCGGTGCCGGGCAGGAAGCCGATGTCCTCGCCGACGCTGACCGTCGCGCGCGTCATGATGATCTCGGTGTAGCGGCGCTCGTCGAGCACCTGGGACAGGCCGGCGGCCAGCGCCATCAGCGTCTTGCCGGTGCCGGCCGTGCCGGCCAGGGTCACGAAGTCGATCTCCGGGTCCATCAGCAGGTTGAGCGCGAAGTTCTGTTCGCGGTTGCGGCTGCTGACGCCCCAGACCGCGTTCTTCAGGTGGCTGTAGTCCTTGAGCGTGCGCAGCACGGCGGTCTTGCCACGCACCTCGGTCACGCGCGCATAGAGCGCGGGCTCGCCCGGCGCCTCGAAGTAGACGAACTGGTTCAGGTTCATCTGCTCGGCCATCGGTCCGCTGATGCGGTAGAAGGTGTGCGGGCCCTGGGTCCAGCTCTCGACCTTCTTGCTCTGGTGGGTCCAGAAGTCGGCCGGCAGCGCGAGCCAGCCCGGATAGAGCAGCTCGTCGTCGGCCAGCGCCTTGTCGTTCTCGTAGTCCTCGGCCTGCAGCCCGAGCGCGCGCGCCTTGACCCGCATGTTGATGTCCTTGGACACCAGCACCACGCCGCGCTCGGGATAGCGTTCGGTCAGCGCCTTGACCACGCCGAGGATCTGGTTGTCGGCCTTGCCCTGGGGCAGGGCCGGCAGCGTGACATCGAGCGGTTCGGTCTGGAACAGCAGCAGGCCGGTGGCCTCCTTGTGTCCGATCGCCGCCAGCGGCAGGCCCTGCGCGATGTCGCCGCCGCTCTTGGCCGCGAGCTGGTCGAGCGAGCGGCTGACCTGGCGCGCGTTGCGTGCGACCTCGGTCATGCCCTTCTTGTGGCCGTCGAGCTCCTCGAGCACGATCATCGGCAGGTAGATGTCATGCTCCTCGAAGCGGAACAGCGAGACGGGATCGTGCATCAGCACATTGGTGTCGAGCACGAACAGGCAGGAGGCGGCACGGCCCTGGTGGCTGCGCGGCTTGATCGCCGCCTTGGCCTTGCGCGCAGACTGGCGCGCTTCGGTGGCCGGCAGCTCCGTGCTGGCTGCTGCGGGACTCGCGGCGCTGGCCACGGCTTCGGCCGTGGGCGCGGTGGCTGCCCCGGTGTCTGCCACTGCAACGGCGGCTGCGGCTTCAACAGGCAGCGGCTGGGCGCTGGATGCGACCACCTGGCTGACTGCGGCGACTTTCTTGCGCGCGGGCGTCTTGCGTGCCGGCTTGGCTGCAGGGGTAGCGGGCGTCGCCTGGGTGCCGGTTTCCGCGGCGGCCTGGGGTTCGGCGGCCGCCTGTGCCGGCTGGTCCAGGACCACGACTGGTGTGCCGACCGCGACGGTCTCGGCCTGCACGACTTCAGCTGCCGGGGCGGCCGCGCGGCGACGGCTGCGTACCGGCTTGGCCGCAACGGGTGCCGGCGCGCTCGCCGCGGTCACTGGTTCCGCCAGCCATTCGGCCGGGGTCGGGCTGTCGGCTTCGGCGGCTTGCTGGCTCGTCACGGTCTTGCGACTGGCCTTGACCTCGAAGGCCTCGGGCGAGATTCGTGCGGCTTTGCGGGAGGGGGCGGGGGGCAGGGGCATGGTCGGACCAGAAAGCAAAAAGCCGCCGGGAATCACCGGGCGGCTAGGGATGACGGGGTGGCAAAGAGGTAAGTTGCAATGCCTTGTAACATGCAAAACATTATGCCCCAGCACCGCGTCAGCTGGCGGCCGGATGCCGCCGCTGCCTGCCGGGCGTTCTGCGCAGGGCGCAGGGACCCGGCCCGAGCTTATTAGGCAGCCTGCTTGAGCGCCTTGACGGCGGCCAGCACTTCCTCGACATGGCCGGGAACCTTGAGGCCACGCCATTCCTGCTTGAGCTGGCCGTCGGCACCGATCAGGAAGGTGCTGCGCTCGATGCCCTTGACCTTCTTGCCGTACATGATCTTGTTCTTGACCACGCCGAACATGTGGCACATCTTTTCCTCGGTGTCGGCGATCAGCTCGAACGGCAGCTCGAGCTTGAGCTTGAACTCGTCGTGCGACTTCATGTTGTCGCGCGAGACGCCGAAGACGACGGCACCTTCCTCGACGAAATGCTTGTAGTGGTCGCGGAACTGCATCGCCTCTGTGGTGCAGCCGGGGGTGTTGTCCTTGGGGTAGAAGTACAGCACCACCACCTGTCCGTGATGCGACTGGTTGCTGACCTTGACACCCCCGGTCGCATTGGCTTCAAATTCAGGAATAAGTTTATTGACAACAACGGCCATCGTTCGGCTCCCTGCTCGGATCGGGTAAGGTAATATGCCGCCGTGCACGGAATTTCCCGACCTTGTCAAGGTCGGCTAGTCATGCACGGCTACGGGAATCAGCCTGCTATTTTACCCCGAAGCGGGCCCCTCTCCCGGCGGGCGCCTGCGCGCTGGCTCAGGGGGTTTCGAGCAGCAGCGCGGCGACGACCCGGCGTCCTTCCTGGGCCAGTATGTTGTAGGTGCGGCAGGCCGCGGCCGTGTCCATGGTCTCGACCCCGATGCCGCGCTCGATCAGGCCGCGCAGCAGCGCGGGCGAGACGAAGCGCAGCTTGGCGCCGCTGCCGAAGATCACCACTTCGGGCGCGTCGTCGGCCAGGCTGGCGAAATGCGCGGCGCTCAGCTCAGCGAAGCTCCGGCAGCCCCAGTCGCTGCAGCGGCCCTGCGAGCTCACGACCAGGCTGTGGTGTTTTTTCTCGCCGCTGACGGCAATCCAGTCCTCTGCGTAGGCATTGATGAACAGGGTGTCGAAGCGGTCAGGTTGGAGTTTCATGGCCAGAGCTCAAAATTGTGGTGAAATTATAGGTTTCACCCGAGGTTGAGACTATGCCAGCCCCCATCATCCATAAATCCGCCAAGCTGGACAACGTCTGTTATGACATCCGTGGACCCGTGCTGGACAAAGCGCGGGCGATGGAGGAAGACGGCCACAAGATCATCAAGCTCAACATCGGCAACTTGGCGGTGTTCGGCCTGGAGCCGCCCGACGAGATCGTGCAGGACATGATCCGCAACCTGCCGCAGGCGGCCGGCTACACCGACAGCAAGGGCCTGTTCGCGCCGCGCAAGTCGATCGTGCACTACTGCCAGGAAAAGCGCATCGCCGGCGTCACGGTCGAGGATGTCTATCTGGGCAACGGCGCCAGCGAGCTGATCGCGATGTCGATGAACGCGCTGCTCAATCCGGGTGACGAGATCCTGGTGCCCGCGCCCGACTACCCACTGTGGACCGCCTCGATTTCCCTCTCGGGCGGCACGCCGGTGCACTACCTGTGCGACGAGCAGTCCGACTGGAACCCGGACCTGGCCGACATCGAGCGCAAGATCACGCCCCGCACCAAGGGCATCGTGATCATCAACCCGAACAACCCGACCGGCGCGCTGTATCCGGACGCGGTGCTGCTGCAGATCGTCGATATCGCGCGCCGGCACGGCCTGATCGTGTTTGCCGACGAGATCTACGACAAGGTGCTGTACGACGGCAATGTCCACACCTCGATCGCGTCGCTGGCCGATGACGTGCCCTTCATCACCTTCAACGGCCTGTCGAAGAACTACCGCAGCTGCGGCTACCGCGCCGGCTGGATGATCGTCTCGGGCGACAAGCGCCGCATCAGCGACTACATCGAGGGCCTGAACATGCTGGCCTCGATGCGCCTGTGCGCCAACACGCCGGGCCAGCTGGCGATCCAGACCGCCTTGGGCGGCTACCAGAGCATCGACGACCTGGTCGCGCCGAGCGGGCGCCTGTGCCGCCAGCGCGACCTGGCGCACAAGCTGCTGACCGAGATCCCGGGCGTGACCTGCGTCAAGCCCAAGGCGGCACTCTACATGTTCCCGCGGCTGGATCCCGAGATCTATCCGATCGCCGACGACCAGCAGTTCGCCTACGAGCTGCTGGCCGAGGAGAAGGTGCTGATCGTGCAGGGCACGGGCTTCAACTACCCGACGCCGGACCATTTCCGGCTGGTCTATTTGCCGCACGAGAACGACCTCGCCGATGCGGTCGGTCGCATCGCGCGCTTCCTGGCCAACTTCCGCAAGCGCCACGGTACCGACCGCGCCTGAACCCCCTTTTCAATTTTTGCAACTGGAAGATATCCGATGAAACCGATCCAAGTCGGCCTGCTGGGCATAGGCACCGTGGGCAGCGGCACGTTCAACGTGCTCAAGCGCAACCAGGAAGAGATCACCCGCCGTGCCGGCCGCAGCATCCAGATCACCATGGTCGCCGACCTCGACGTCGAGCGCGCCCGCTCGGTGGTGGGCGAGGGCGTGCAGGTGGTCAACGACGCGCGTGCCGTGATCGCCAATCCCGAGATCGACATCGTCATCGAGCTGATCGGTGGCTACGGCATCGCCAAGGCGCTGGTGCTCGAAGCGATCGCGGCCGGCAAGCATGTCGTGACCGCCAACAAGGCACTGCTGGCCGTGCATGGCAGCGAGATCTTCGCCGCCGCCCAGGCCAAGGGCGTCATGGTCGCGTTCGAGGCCGCGGTGGCCGGTGGCATCCCGATCATCAAGGCGCTGCGCGAGGGACTGACCGCCAACCGCATCGAGTGGGTGGCCGGCATCATCAACGGCACCACCAACTTCATCCTGTCCGAGATGCGCGACAAGGGCCTGGACTTCGACGTGGTGCTCAAGGAGGCGCAGCGCCTGGGCTATGCCGAGGCTGACCCGACCTTCGACATCGAGGGCGTGGACGCGGCGCACAAGGCGACCATCATGAGCGCGATCGCCTACGGCATCCCGGTCCAGTTCGACAAGGCCTATGTCGAGGGCATCACCAAGCTCGGCGCGGCCGACATCAAGTACGCCGAGCAGCTGGGCTACCGCATCAAGCTGCTGGGCATCACCAAGCGCGTCGAGGCCGGCGTCGAGCTGCGCGTGCACCCGACCCTGGTGCCGGCCAAGCGCCTGATCGCCAACGTCGAGGGCGCGATGAACGCCGTCGTGGTGCAGGGCGATGCCGTCGGCACCACGCTCTACTACGGCAAGGGCGCCGGCTCCGAGCCGACCGCCTCGGCCGTGATCGCCGACCTGGTCGACATCACCCGCCTGCACACCGCCGACCCGCTCAACCGCGTGCCGCACCTGGCCTTCCAGCCGAGCGCGCTGAGCGACCTGCCGGTGCTGCCGATGAGCGAAGTCGTGACCAGCTACTACCTGCGCCTGCGCGTGGCCGACAAGGCCGGCGTGCTGGCCCAGGTGACCGGCATCCTGGCCGGCCTGGGCATCAGCATCGACGCGGTGCTGCAGCGCGAGGCCGACGAGGTGGCCGGCGAGGGCGCGACCCAGACCGACCTGATCATCCTGACCCACGACACCCGCGAAGGCACGATGAACGACGCGCTGGTGCAGATGCAGGCGCTGCCGACGGTGCTGGCGCCGATCGCCCGCATCCGCAAGGAGGAACTGGCCTGATGCGCTATCTCTCCACCCGCGGCCACGCCGACCGCAAGCGCTTCTGCGAAATCCTGCTCGAGGGCCTGGCGCCCGACGGCGGCCTGTACCTGCCCGAGTCCTACCCCCAGGTCGACGGCGCCCAGCTCGAGCAGTGGCGCCAGCTGCTGCGCGAGCAGGGCTATGCCGCTTTGGCCTTCGAAGTGCTGTCGCTCTACATCGACGACATCCCGGCCGATGACCTGCGCGCGCTCTGCGCCAAGACCTACACCGAGCAGGTGTTCGGCAGCAAGGAAATCGTGCCGGTGCGTCCGCTCGAGGACGGCCTGCTGATCGAGGCGCTCTCGAACGGCCCGACCCTGGCCTTCAAGGACATGGCGATGCAGCTGCTGGGCAACCTGTTCGAGTACGAACTGGGCCGCCGTGGCGAACAGCTCAACATCCTGGGTGCGACCTCGGGCGACACCGGCAGCGCGGCCGAGTACGCGATGCGCGGCAAGCAGGGCGTGCGCGTCTTCATGACCAGCCCGAACGGCCGCATGAGCCCGTTCCAGCAGGCGCAGATGTTCAGCCTGCTCGACGCCAACATCCACAACCTCGCGATCGAGGGCGTGTTCGACGACTGCCAGGACATCGTCAAGGCGGTCAGCAACGACCTCGAGTTCAAGCGCCGCTACAAGATCGGCACCGTCAACTCGATCAACTGGGCCCGCCTGCTGGCCCAGGTGGTGTACTACTTCGCGGGCTACCTGTACGCGACCGAGTCGAACGCGCAGAAGGTCAGCTTCGCGGTGCCGAGCGGCAACTTCGGCAACGTCTGCGCCGGCCATGTCGCGCGCATGATGGGCCTGCCGATCGAGCAGCTGGTGGTGGCGACCAACGAGAATGACGTGCTCGACGAGTTCTTCCGCACCGGCATCTACCGCGTGCGCGGCAGCGCCGACACCTACGAGACCTCGAGCCCGTCGATGGACATCTCGAAGGCGAGCAACTTCGAGCGCTTCGTGTTCGACCTGCTGGGCCGCGATGGTGCGCGCGTCAAGGCGCTGTTCGGCGATGCGCTGAATAGCGAGGGCCGCTTCGACCTGAGCGCCGATCCGCATTTCGCGCAGGCCGCTGCCCGCTACGGCTTCGTCAGCGGCAAGAGCACGCACGCGAACCGCCTGGACACCATCCGTGACACCTACCAGCGTTTCGGCCAGATGATCGACACCCACACCGCCGACGGCGTCAAGGTGGCGCGCGAGCATCTCCAGCCCGGCGTGCCCATGATCGTGCTCGAGACCGCGCTGCCGATCAAGTTCGCGGCCACCATCGTCGAGGCGCTGGGCCAGGAGCCGACCCGTCCCGCGAAGTTCGAGGGCATCGAGGCACTCCCGAAGCGCGTGCAGGTCATGCCGGCCGATGTCGCACAGGTCAAGGCCTATATCGAGGCGCATTGCGCCGACTGAGGGCTTGAGCCTGTCGTCTTCCTCCTGCCTGTCCCTTCCACCGTCGGGTTGTCGCCATGAGTGATGCAGTCCATGAAGTCCCAGCTCCGCGCCGTCCCGGGCTGATGAGCCTGGAGCAGGCGCTGGAGCAGTTGCTGGGCGCAGCCCGGCCGCTCGCCGGCCAGCAGTCGGTGGCCACGCTCGAGGCCGACGGCCGGGTGCTGGCGCAGGACATCCGCTCGGCGCTCGACGTGCCGGGCTTCGACAACTCGTCGATGGATGGCTATGCGGTCAACAGCGCCGAGGTCGCGGCGGCGATCGCCGCGGGCCGGTCGCTGCCGGTGTCGCAGCGCATCCCGGCCGGCCATTTCGGCCCGGCGCTGCAGCCTGGCAGCGTCGCGCGCATCTTCACCGGCGCGCCTGTTCCCGCCGGGGCCGACGCTGTTCAGATGCAGGAGGAAGCCGAGGTGCTGGCCGATGGATCGGTGCGCCTGCTGCAGGCGCCCGTTGCCGGCCAGTTCATCCGCCGCCGTGGCGAGGACATTCGCCAGGGCGAGGTCGTGCTGGCAGCCGGCACCCGGCTCGGGCCTGCCGAGCTGGGCCTGGCCGCCAGCCTGGGACTGGCCGAGCTGCCGCTGCGCCCGCGCCCGCGCGTCGCGCTGTTCTCGACCGGCGACGAGCTCGTGATGCCGGGCGAGGTTGCGCCCGAGGCGATGGCGCCCGGTGCCATCTACAACTCGAACCGCTATTTCCTGGCCGTGCTGCTCAAGCGCCTGGGCTGCGAGGTCAGCGACCTGGGCATCGTGCCGGACCGGCGCGAGGCTACGCTGGATGCGCTGCGCGCTGCCGCCGAATCGCACGACCTGATCGTCACCAGCGGCGGGGTCTCGGTCGGCGAGGAGGACCATGTCAAGCCGGCGGTGCAGCAGCTCGGCGGCCTCGACCTGTGGCAGATCGCGATCAAGCCCGGCAAGCCCTTTGCCCATGGCTGGATCGCGCGCTCAGGCAAGGTAACCCAGGCCGGCCAGCTGGACGGGTCGGGCCAGGCCGGTCAGACTGGTGAGAGCGCCGACCGCTGCCATTTCGTCGGCCTGCCGGGCAATCCGGTCTCGAGCTTCGTGACCTTCCTGCTGCTGGTGCGGCCCTTCCTGTTGCGCCTGCAGGGCATCAGCGCCGGGCAGGGCGTCACGCCTGGTGGGGCCGACGGCCTGCCGCCGGCGCTGGCCTTGCCGGCGCATTTCGACTGGCCGCGCGCCGATCGTCGGCGCGAGTTCCTGCGCGTGCGCCGCAATGCCGCGGGCGGGCTGGACCTGTTCCCGAACCAGAGCTCGGGCGTGCTGACCTCGGTCGCCTGGTGCGACGGCCTGGTCGACCTGCCGGCCGGGCGCACCATTGCGCGCGGCGAAACGGTCAACTTCATTCCCCTGGCGGCCCTGCTGGGCTGAAACCGCATGCAGATCGAGATCCGTTTCTTTGCCTCGCTGCGCGAGGCGCTCGGGCTTTCCAGCCTGAGCTGGCAGACCGAGGCCGGCACCGTGGGCGCGCTGCGCGACGAACTGGTCGCGCGCGGCGGCGTCTGGGCCGAGGTGCTGGCGCGCGGCCGCGCGGTGCGCGCCTCGCAAGACCAGGTCATGGCCAGTGACGCCACGCCGCTGCGCGAGGGCGCGGAAGTCGCCTTCTTCCCGCCGGTGACCGGGGGCTGAGCATGTCGGCACCCGAAGCAGCCGCCAGCGCCCAGCGCCGCGCCAGCGTCAGCATCCGCCACGAGGACTTCGACCTGAGCGCAGAGGTCGCCGCCCTGCGCGAGGGCATTCCCGCCGTCGGCGCGGTCTGCGCCTTCGTCGGCACCGTGCGCGACCGCAACGAGGGCGCCTCGGTCGCGACGATGGAGCTCGAGCATTACCCCGGCATGACCGAGAAGGCCATCGAGGCCATGATGGAGCAGGCCTTCGCGCGCTTCGACATCCTGGGCGCGCGCGTGGTGCACCGGGTCGGCCTGCTACAGCCGCAGGACCAGATCGTGCTGGTCGCGGTCAGCTCGATGCACCGCGGCGAGAGCTTCCAGGCCTGCGAGTTCCTGATGGACTACCTCAAGACCCAGGCGCCGTTCTGGAAGAAGGAGGTCACGCCCGAGGGCGCGCGCTGGGTCGATGCGCGCGTGAGCGATGACGCGGCGCTCTCGCGCTGGGGCATCGCCTCGGGCAACGCCTGAGCCAGGCTGACCTATCCCGACCGATCGCGCGGCCAGGCTTCCTTTGCAGGCGAAGGTCAGCAGGCCGGGGTCGCCGGAGTCTGTTCCCGCTTCATGAAGCTCAGCGGCGCTTCAGTCCTTGTATTGCCGGCCTTCTGCTGATCCGGCTGCTGGCCCAGCGCCCTCGCGCGCAGCTGGCCGCAGCCGCCGTCCACGTCCTGCCCGGCCGAGTCGCGCAGGCAGGCGATGATGCCGTGGCGGCGCAGCGCCTGGGTCATCTCCCAGGCGCGCTCCTCGGATGGGCGCTGGAAGCCCGAGCCCTCGACACTGTTGAAGGGGATGAAGTTCATCATCGCCTTCTTGCCCTTGAGCAGCGGGATCAGGCGCTCGACCTCGTCGTCGCCGTCGTTGATGCCTGCCAGCAGCGTCCACTGGTACTGGATGGGATAGCCGGTGGCCTGGGCGTAGCTTTCTGCCTGCTCGACCAGTTCGGCCGGGGTGATGCGCGGCGCGCGCGGCAGCAGTCGGGCGCGCAATGCCGCGTCGGTCGTGTGCAGCGACACGGCCAACGCCGGCTTGACTTGGCCCTGCGGCAGGCGCTCGAAGGCGCGCGGGTCGCCGACGGTCGAGAACACCAGGTTCTTGTGGCCGATGGCGCCATGCGTCGCGAGCAGCTCGATGGCGTCGAGCACATTGTCGAGGTTGTGCGATGGCTCGCCCATGCCCATGAAGACGACCTTGTCCACCTTGCGCAGGCTGCGCGCGAGCACGACCTGGGCCACGATCTCGGCCGAGCTGATCTGGCGCAGCAGGCCGCTCTGGCCCGTCATGCAGAACTGGCAGCCGACCGCGCAGCCGACCTGGGTCGAGACGCAGATCCCGCCGCGCGGCAGCAGCACGCTCTCGACCGTCTGGCCATCGGCCAACTCGACCAGCAGCCGCGCCGAGCCGTCACTGCCGGGATGCACGCTGCGGATGCGTGCCAAGGCTTCGAGATCGGCCTGCAGCGCGGGCAGACCCTTGCGCAGGCTCAAGGGATAGTAATGCTCGGACTGGCGCCTGGTGCGCTGGTCGAGCGCTCTAGCCTGCAGCCAGGCGCGCAGGATGCGGTCTTCGTGGACGGGGCGGGCGGCGAGCGCGCGCAGGCGCTGCCTGATGTCTTGGATCTGCATGGGATGGGAATGCTAGCACCTGAGGTGCGCCCGATACGACGCTGGTCTCAACGACCTTGAAATGCTCGCCACCGGCCCCCAAGTCCGACACAATCAATCATCACGGAGGTACTGGATGCGAGCTGACAGACTCACCACCAAGTTCCAGGAGGCGCTGGGCGAGGCGCAGACGCTGGCGCTGGGCAACGACCACGCCTATATCGAGCCGGCCCATGTGCTGGCTGCCATGCTGGCGCAGCAGGACGGCCCGCGGTCGCTGCTGCAGCGCGCCGGCGTCAATGTCGCTGTCCTGGCCCAGGCGGCCGACGCGGCGATCAGGAAGCTGCCCCAGGTGCAGGGCCAGGAGCAGGTCCAGGTCGGGCGCGACACGGTCAGCCTGCTGCAGGCGGCCGAGAAGGACGCGATCAAGCGCGGCGACCAGTTCGTCGCCAGCGAGTCCTTCCTGCTGGCGCTGGCCGACAGCAAGACCGACCTCGCTGCCGCCGCGCGCCAGGCCGGCCTGCAGCGCAAGACCCTGGAAGCCGCGATCGTCGCGGTGCGTGGAGGACAGAACGTGGACAACCCGGAAGCCGAAGGCCAGCGCGAGGCGCTGAAGAAATACACCCTGGACCTGACCGAGCGCGCACAGCAGGGCAAGCTCGATCCGGTGATCGGCCGCGACGACGAGATCCGCCGCGCGATCCAGGTGCTGCAGCGCCGCAGCAAGAACAATCCGGTGCTGATCGGCGAGCCCGGCGTCGGCAAGACCGCCATCGTCGAGGGCCTGGCCCAGCGCATCGTCAACGGCGAGGTGCCCGACTCGCTGCGCGACAAGCGTGTGCTGGTGCTCGACATGGCGGGGCTGCTGGCCGGCGCCAAGTTCCGCGGCGAGTTCGAGGAGCGGCTGAAAGCCGTGCTGAAGGAAGTCGCGCAGGACGAGGGCAGGATCATCCTGTTCATCGACGAGTTGCACACCATGGTCGGCGCCGGCAAGGCCGAGGGCGCGATGGACGCGGGCAATATGCTGAAACCCGCCCTGGCGCGCGGCGAGCTGCACTGCATTGGCGCGACCACGCTGGACGAGTACCGCAAGTACATCGAGAAGGACGCCGCGCTGGAGCGCCGCTTCCAGAAGGTGCTGGTCGACGAGCCCAGCGTCGAGGACACCATCGCCATCCTGCGCGGCCTGCAGGAGCGCTACGAGAAGCACCACAACGTCGACATCACCGACCCGGCCATCGTCGCGGCGGCGGAACTCAGCCACCGCTACATCACCGACCGCTTCCTGCCCGACAAGGCGATCGACCTGATCGACGAAGCGGCGGCCAAGATCAAGATCGAGCTCGATTCCAAGCCCGAGGTGATGGACAAGCTGGATCGCCGCATGATCCAGCTCAAGATCGAGCGCGAGGCGGTCAAGCGCGAGAAGGACGAGGCCTCGCGCAAGCGGCTGGCTCTGATCGAGGAGGAGCTCGAGAAGCTGCAGCGCGACTACGACGACCTGGACCAGATCTGGAAGTCCGAGAAGGCCAGCGTCCAGACCTCGGGCACGCTGCGCGAGGAGGTCGAGCGCGTCAAGCTCGAGATCGAGGACTTCAAGCGCAAGGGCAATTTCGACAAGGTCGCCGAGCTGCAATACGGTCGCCTGCCCGAGCTGGAAAAACGCCTGAAGGAGGCGCAGGCCAAGGAGGCCGCCGGTCCCGACAAGGCCAAGGCGCCGAAGCTGCTGCGCACCCAGGTCGGCGCCGAGGAGATTGCCGAGGTGATCAGCCGCGCCACCGGCATCCCGGTCTCCAAGCTGATGCAGGGCGAGCGCGACAAGCTGCTGGCGATGGAGGACAAGCTGCACGAGCGAGTCGTCGGCCAGCACGAGGCGATCCAGGCGGTGGCCAATGCGATCCGCCGCTCGCGCGCGGGCCTGTCGGACCCGAACCGGCCGCTGGGCAGCTTCCTGTTCCTGGGACCGACCGGCGTGGGTAAGACCGAGCTGTGCAAGGCGCTGGCCGGCTTCCTGTTCGACAGCGAGGAGCACCTGATCCGCATCGACATGAGCGAGTTCATGGAGAAGCATTCGGTGTCACGGCTGATCGGCGCGCCGCCCGGCTATGTCGGCTACGACGAGGGCGGCTACCTGACCGAGGCGGTGCGGCGCAAGCCCTACAGCGTGGTGCTGCTCGACGAGGTCGAGAAGGCGCATCCGGACGTGTTCAACGTGCTGCTGCAGGTGCTCGACGACGGTCGCCTGACCGACGGCCAGGGCCGCACGGTGGACTTCAAGAACGCGGTGATCGTGATGACGTCCAACATCGGCTCGCAGCTGATCCAGGCCATGGTGGGCCAGGACGCCGAGGACATCAAGGACGCGGTCTGGGGCGAATTGAAGACCCATTTCCGGCCCGAGTTCCTGAACCGGATCGACGAGACGGTGGTGTTCCATGGCCTGGACGCCGCGCATATCGCCGCCATCGCCAAGATCCAGCTCCAGGTGCTGACCGAGCGCCTGGCCAAGATGGACCTGCAGCTGCAGGTCAGCGACGCGGCGCTGGAGGAGCTGGCCAAGGTCGGCTTCGACCCGGTGTTTGGCGCCCGGCCCCTGAAGCGCGCGATCCAGCAACGCATCGAGAACCCGCTGTCACGGCTGATCCTGGAGGGCAGGTTCCCGCCCCAGAGCGAGATCCCGGTCGATGTCGACCCGATCACGGCGCCGGGCCAGTTCCAGTTCGGGCGCGTGGTGCACTGAAGCTCCATGCCGGGTCGTCCCCGCTCAGGCGCGGGCTGGCCGATACATAACCCGACTGCACGAGCGAGTGCAAAAAGCAAAACAGCCCGTGAAGGGCTGTCTTGCTTTGGGACGGGCGAGAGGCTTACTGCACGCGCGCCTTGTTGATCAGGTTTTCCTGGTACTGCATGACCTTCTGCTGGGCCAGGGCCTGGACGATCTGCGGCTTGATCTGCTCGAGCGGGGGCAGTTGCTGGCCCGGATTGCCGGCGGCAAAGCGGTCGTACTCGGCCTTCACGTCGGCGTCGCTGACCTGGGTCTTCTGCTGCTGCTCGGCGAACAGCAGCGCGGCCATCACCTGCTGCAGCGCGATGGTGGCCTTCTGCTCGTAGCCCTTGCCGGTCTTGATGCCCTGCTTGGCAGCGGCCTGGACGAAGGTCTCGAGGTCGAGCAGGTGCTCGGTGACCTGGGCCTTGACCTGGTCGTCGACCGGGCGGCCGCTGCGCTCGACCTGGGCCAGCATCGCATCGATGCGGGCCTTGGGCAACGGCTTGCCGTTGAGGCTGGCCGGCGCATTGCTGCGCTGGGCTGCCTTGAGCAGCTGCTCGCGGTACTGGGTCAGTTTCTGCTGCGCCAGGTGCTGCTGGATCTGGGGCTTGAACTGCTCGATCGGGGGCAGCTGGGCGGTGCGGATGTCATCGACGCGGATGATGTGCCAGCCGAACTGGCTCTTGACCGGGGTCTCGGTGAGCTGGCCCTTGTCGAGCTGCTGCATCGCGGCCGAGAACTCGGGCACGTAGTTGCCCGGGGCGGCCCAGTCGAGGTCGCCGCCGTTGGCGCCGGAGCCCGGGTCCTTGGACTTGGCTTTCGCCAGTTCCTCGAACGAGGCGCCGCCCTTGATCTGGGCGATCAGGGCCTTGGCTTCGGCCTCGCTCTCGACCAGGATATGGCGGGCACGGAATTCCTTGCCGGTGTTGCTGGCGACGAACTTGTCGTACTCGGCCTTGATGTCGGCGTCGCTGACCGGGTTCTTGCGCTCGAACTGGGTGAACAGCTCGTTGACCAGCACCTGCTGCAGTGCCAGTTCCGACATCTGCTTGTACTCGGGCTTGGCCTTGATGCCCTGCTGCTCGGCGGCCTGGGCGAAGATCTCGAGCTTGGTCAGGTGTTGCTTGATCTGACCCCGGGTGGCCTCATCGACCGGACGACCGGATTGCTCGAGCTGGGCGACCATGGCCTCGACGCGCGAAGTGGGCACGGCCTTGCCGTTGACGACGGCCAGGTTTTGCGCCCAGGCGGGTGCGCTCAGGATCGTGGCCAGGGCCACTGCGGTCAGGACTTTTTTCATGCTGGTGTGACTGAGGAAGACGGGATCAGCGCCTGATTTCGATCGCCACGGCATGCAGGCCGGCCGCGATGAAAGGAGACAGCGCATCATACACAAGCCGATGGGCCGCGACCCGGCTCAGGCCTTCGAAGCGCGGCGAGGCGATGGCGACGCGGAAATGCGTGCCCCAGCCCAGTCCGTTGGCGCCGGAATGGCCGGCATGGGCGGCGCTCTGGTCCTCGACCTCGAGCGCGCTGGGCTGGAGTTGCGCCCGCAGATGGGCCTCGATCGCGGCGGCGGTCGGTATCGCGCTCATGGGCGTTCATCCTTCAGGTAGCGGGCGACATAGAGGCCCTGGCCGACGAGGAAGATGACCGGGAAGGCATAGCCCCAGAGCTTGAAGTCCATCCAGGCCTCGGTCGAGTAGTAGGCCGCGACATAGGCGTTGCTGGCGGCCATGAAGAGGAAGTAGCCTATCCAGGCCCAGGTCAACCGGCCCCAGACGGCGTCGGGCAGTCGCAGCTGGCTGCCCAGCAGCAGCTGCAGCACGTTCTTGCGCCAGCCCCAGAGTGCCGCGGCCAGGCCCAGCGCCATGCCGACGTAGAGCACGGTCGGCTTCCACTTGATGAAGCGCTCGTCGTGCAGGCCCAGGGTCAGCGCGCCGAACACCAGCACCAGGGCCAGTGTGGCCTTCTGCATGGTCTGCAGGCGGCGGTCGATCGCGTAGATGAGGACGCTTTGCAGCACGGTGGCTGCCATCAGCACCGCCGTGCCGACATAGATGTCGTGCAGCTTGTAGGCGCCGAAGAACAGCAGGATGGGGAAGAAGTCGATCAGGAAGCGCATGACAGCGATTATCGTGGCTTGAAGTCGAGCGCCGCCGAGTTCATGCAGTAGCGCAGTCCGGTTGGCGCCGGGCCGTCCTCGAACACATGGCCCAGGTGGGCGCCGCAGCCGCTGCAGACGGTCTCGACCCGGGTCATGCCGTGGCTGCGATCGACCTTTTCCTCGATCGCGCCGGCCAGCGACTCGTTGAAGCTGGGCCAGCCGCAGCCGGCATCGAACTTGGTCTCGGACTCGAACAGCTGCTGGCCGCAGCAGATGCAGTGGTAGCTGCCGTCGGCCCAGACCTGGTCGTACTTGCCGCTATGGGGCCGCTCGGTGGCGGCCTGGCGGGTGACGAAATAGGCCATGGGCTCGGCATCCTTGGCGGCGAGCAGGGCGCGCCATTCGGAATCGGATTTCTCGACGGGATAGGTCATGGGTGGTCTAGGCTGGGGTTGGGACAGGATCGAGCGCGTCGTCGAATCCGGGCGGCGCTCGGGGGCTGGATGTCAGGAAGACAGCAATTCACCGCTTCAGGACGAGCAGCTGATGCTGATGGTAGCGGCCCAGTCGGGCGGAAAACCGGCCAGGTCCTCGCTGCCTGGGATTTCATCGTAGGGCCGGGCCAGCGCCGCCTGCAGGCGCTGCAAGGCGCCCAGGTCGCCGGCCTGGGCCTGGCGGATCGCGACCTCGCCCAGGTGGTTGCGCAGCACGACCCGGGGGTTGGCGCGCAGCATGCGGCTGCCCACCTGGTCAACCTGGCCCAGCCGGCCGGCCGGATCGGCGCTGGAGTCGGCATCGGCATCGGCATCGGTCGCCAGGCGCTGCTGCCAGCGCGTCCACCAGCCGTCGAAGCCATCGGGCTGCAGGAACAGGTCGCGCACCGGCTGCCAGGCGGGCCCCGGCGGCTGGGCGGTGCGGGAGGGGTCCGACAGTTCGGCCCGGCCGGCATAGTCCGCGCTGGCTGCCTGTGCCAGGCTCAGGCGGCGCCAGAAGATGGTGTAGTCGACGCGCTCGCGGCCGAGCAGCTGCAGCAGGTCCTCGGTCAGCAGGTCGTCGCCTTCGCGCAGCTCGGCCAGCCCGAGCTTGTCGTTCATGCGCCGCTGCAAGGCGGTCGGGAACAGGGTCTTGTAAGGCTCGAGCGCGTCGAGCGCCTGCTGGGTGTCGTCGAGCAGCGGCAGCAGGGCCTGGCCCAGGCAGAACAGGTTCCAGTAGACGATGTTGGGCTGGCGCGAGTAGGCGTAGCGTCCGGTCTGGTCGCTGTGGTTGCAGACATGGCCGGGGTCGAAGCCGTCGAGGAACTGGAACGGGCCGTAGTCCAGCGTTAGCCCCAGGATGCTCATGTTGTCGGTGTTGAGCACGCCGTGACAGAAGCCCACTGCCTGCCACTGCGCGACCAGCTCGGCGCTGCGCCGGGTCACGGCCGCGAGCAGCGCGGCATAGGGGTTGCCGTCAGCCGCACGGCAGTCGGGGTAGAAATGGTCGATGACGAAGTCGGCCAGCCGGCGCAATTCGGCGTGCCGGCCGCCGTGGCTGAAATGCTCGAAATGGCCGAAGCGGATGAAGCTTGGCGCGACCCGGGTGACGACGGCGGCGGTCTCGACCGTTTCGCGGCGTACCGGCGCTGGCGAGCCGGTGACGCAGAGCGCGCGCGTGGTCGGGATGCCGAGCGCGTGCATGGCTTCGCTGCAGAGGAATTCGCGGATCGAGCTGCGCAGCACCGCGCGGCCGTCGCCGCCGCGCGAGTAGGGCGTGCGGCCGGCGCCCTTGAGCTGGACCTCGTGCCTGCCCTGCGGGCCGACCCGGTCGCCCAGCAGCAGCGCGCGCCCGTCGCCGAGCTGGCCGGCCCAGTGGCCGAACTGGTGGCCGCTGTAGACACTGGCCAGCGGCAACAGCTCGTCTGGCACCTGGTTGCCGCTGAGCCGCTGCAGCAGAGCCTCGTCCTGCGGCAGTTCGGGCGCCAGGCCCAGCAGGGCCGCGGCCTCGGCGCTCCAGCCGACCCAGTGCGGGGAAGGCAGCGGCGTGGGCGGCAGGCGGGTGTGGAAGGCGTCGCCCAGGGACTCGAATCGGCTGGCTTGGAGTTGCATCGGCGCATTGTCGGGCGGCCCGGGAAGCCTTGCGCACCGGATGGTCATGGTAAAAACCCGCCGGGGCTGGCACCGGCCGGCCCGGAATGCCTATCCGTGGAATCCTTTGTCATTGCCTTGCTCAACGGAGTCAGCTACGGCTTGTTGCTGTTCATGCTGAGCTCCGGCCTGACCCTCATCTTCAGCATGATGGGGGTGCTCAACTTCGCCCATGCGAGCTTCTACCTGCTCGGGGCCTATTTCGGCGCGGCGCTGTCGGCGCGGCTCGGCTTCTGGCCGGCGCTGCTGCTGGCGCCGCTGGCGGTCGGCCTGCTGGGCGCCTGGTTCGAGTCGGCCTGCCTGCGCCGGGTGCACCGGCATGGCCATGTGGCCGAACTGCTGGTCACCTTTGGCCTGTCCTATGTGCTGCTCGAGCTGGTGCAGCTGGTCTGGGGCCGCGCGCCGCTGGACTTCAAGCCGCCCGCCCTGCTGCAGGGGCCGGCCTTCACGCTGGTGCAGGAGCTCGGGCGCGACGCCCATCTGGTCTGGGGCGAGGCCGGCGCGGCGGTCTGTCGCGCGCCCGGCCTGCTGTGCCACCCGTTTCCGGCGACCCGGGTCTTCATCGTCGCGGTCGCGCTGCTGATCCTGCTCGCGCTGGGCTGGCTGCTGCACCGGACCCGGATCGGCCTGGTGGTGCAGGCGGCGCTGACCCATCCCGAGATGGTCGAGGCGCTCGGCCATGACCTGCCGCGCGTCTTCATGGGGGTGTTCGGCGCCGGTGCGGCGCTGGCCGGCCTGGCCGGTGTGGTCGGCGGCAGCACCTTCGTGACCGAGCCCGGCATGGCGGCGGCGGTCGGGCCGGTGATCTTCGTCGTGGTCGTGGTCGGCGGGCTCGGTTCGCTGGCCGGCGCCTTCCTGGCCTCGCTGCTGATCGCGCTGATTCAGACCTTCGCGGTGGCCTATGACTTCAGGCTGCTGCCGGGGCTCGGCCTGGCCCAGGTCGCGCCCGTCCTGCCCTATCTGCTGCTGGTGCTGGTGCTGCTGCTGCGCCCCAGCGGCCTGTTCGGCCGGAGGCCGGTCTGATGCGCGCGGAACAACTGGCCTGGGCCGTGGCGGCCCTGGCGCTGCTGGCCGCGCCGCTGCTGTGGCCGGGCAATGCCGCGCTGGCGCTGCTGACCCAGGGCGCGATCGCGGCGATCGCCTGTCTGTCCTACAACCTGCTGTTCGGCCAGGGTGGCATGTTGAGCTTTGGCCATGCGGTCTATACCGGTCTCGGCTGCTATGCCGCCATCCACGCGCTGCGGGCGCTCGCGGCTGGCTGGCTGGTGCTGCCGGTCAGCCTGGTGCCGCTGCTCGGCGGCTTGGCCGGGCTGGTGCTGGCGCTGCCGCTGGGCTGGGCCAGCACGCGCCAGTCGGGTACGCCGTTCGCGATGATCACGCTCGGCCTGGGCGAGCTGGTCGCGGCCGCCGCGCTGATGTTCCCGCTGCTGTTCGGCGGCGAGGCCGGGATCTCGGCCAACCGGGTGCTGGGGCCGGCCTGGCTGGGCGTCAGCTTCGGGCCGCAGATCGAGGTCTATTACCTCTGCGCGCTCTATGCCCTGGTCTGTGCGGCGCTGCTGCGCGGCTTCCATTTCACCCCGCTCGGGCGCATGCTCAACGCCGTGCGCGACAACGCCGAGCGCGCCGCCTTCGTCGGCTATGACCCGCACGCGGTGCGCTTCCTGGCCTTCCTGGGCGCGGGCTTCTTCGCCGGCATCGCGGGCGGGCTGGCGGCGCTGCATTTCGAGATCGCCAGCGCCGAGGTGCTGGGCGCGCAGCGCTCGGCATCCTGGCTGCTGTTCACCTTCCTGGGCGGCGCCGGCTATTTCCTCGGGCCCGTGCTGGGCGCCGTGCTGTGGGTCGTCAGCAGCGCGCTGCTGTCGGAGTGGACGCCGGCCTGGCCGCTCTATCTGGGTCTGCTGTTCCTGTTCATGGTCATGCGCGCGCCGCAGGGCCTGGCCGGGCTGATCGCCCAGGGCTGGGCCCTGGTCCGGGGTCGCAGCCCCGCGCTCTGGCTGCCGGGGGCGCTGGCGCGGGCGGGCGCCGGGGCGCTGGCCCTGCTGGGCGGCTGCGCCCTGGTCGAGTTGCTGTACCGCCTCGAGCTCGAGGCCGTGATCGGTGGCGAGTTCCGCTATTTCGGCCTGCGGCTCGACAGCGCCAGTCCGGCCAGCTGGCTCGGTGCCGCCGCCGTGCTGCTGGCCGGCTGGGGCTGGGGCCGCTGGCTGGGCCGCTCCGGGAGGCCGCAATGAGTCGTACCGATGCCGTGCTCGCCGTCGAGGGCCTGTCCAAGCGCTTTGGCCGGGTCGAGGTGTTGCGCGAGGTGACGCTGTCGATCGCGCGCGGCGAGCGGGTCGCGCTGATCGGCCCCAATGGCGCGGGCAAGTCCACGCTGTTCAACCTGCTCAGCGGGCGCGAGGCCGCCAGTGCCGGCCGGATCTGGCTCGAGGGGAGGCGCATCGACGGCCTGCGTCCGCACCAGATCAGCCGCCTGGGCCTGGCGCGCAGCTTCCAGGTCAGCCACCTGTTCCCGCGCCTGAGCGTGTTCGACAACCTGCGCTGCGCCATGTTCTGGAGCCAGGGGCTGGGCTACAGCTGCTGGCGCCCGCTGTCGCGGCTGCGCGAGCTCAACCGGCGCGCCGAGGCGCTGCTGGAGCGGCTCCAGCTCGAGTCGCGGCGCGACCTGGCCGCCGCCAACCTGAGCTATGCCGAGCAGCGCGCGCTCGAGATCGGTGTCACGGTCGCGGGCGGGGCGCAGGTCATCCTGCTCGACGAGCCGACCGCCGGCATGAGCCGCAGCGAGACCGAGCGCTGCATCGAGCTGATCCGCGACTTGAGCGCCGGCAAGACGCTGCTGATGGTCGAGCATGACATGGGGGTGGTGTTCGGGCTGGCCGACCGGATCGCGGTGCTGGCGCAGGGCGAGCTGATCGCCTTCGGCACGCCGGCCGAGATCCGCGCCGATGTCCGGGTCCGGCAGGCCTATCTCGGGGCCTTGCCCCCCTTGGAGCAGCCATGAGCGATAACCCCATTCCGCATCCCGCATCTGGCGCGACCGCGCCGCTGCTGCAAGTGCGCGGCCTGCAGGCCTGGTACGGCAAGAGCCATGTGCTGCATGGGGTCGATCTGACGGTCGGCGCCGGCGAGATCGTCGCGCTGCTCGGGCGCAACGGCTCGGGGCGCTCGACCACGGCGCGCGCCATCATGGGCCTGGTCGACTGCCAGGGCGAGATCCTCTGGCGCGGCCGTTCGATACTGGGCCGGCCCACCTTCGAGATCGCGCGCTCCGGCATCGGCTACGTGCCCGAGGACCGCGCGATCTTTCCGCGCCTGACCGTCGAGCAGAACCTGCTGCTCGGGCGCCAGCGCGGCAAGTTCGGCCGCTGGAGCCTGGAGCAGCTCTACGCGATGTTTCCCGCGCTCGGCGCGCGGCGCCAGACCGAGGCCGGCCGGCTCTCGGGCGGCGAGCAGCAGATGCTGACCCTGTGCCGCACGCTGATCGGCGAGCCGCAATTGATCCTGGTCGACGAGCCGACCGAGGGCCTGGCGCCGCAGCTGGTCGAGCAGGTCGGCGCCTTCTTGCAGCAGCTGCAGCGCGAGGGCCTGGCCATCCTGCTGGTCGAGCAAAAGCTCGCGATCGCGCTGGCTGTCTCGCCGCGCGCGCTCGTGATGGGGCGGGGCCGGGTGGTCTTCGACGGCACGCCGGCGCAGCTGCTGGCCGACGCCGGGCTGCGGCGCGAGTGGCTCGAGGTCTGAGGCCTTGGACGCACGCTGGCCGGGCTCTTGAGGGGCCGCCGCCGGGCTTGCGCTATGCTCGGGGGCCCGCTTCATCCCCATCAAGCCACTGGAACCTGACATGGAATTCCCCGTTCACATCCCCTTCGTCGAGCTGCTGGGCTTCGAGCTGCTGCGCTGGGAGAACGACGAGGCCGAGATCCGCTTCGATGCCCGCAGCGAGCACCAGAACAGCTTCAGCGTCGTCCATGGCGGCGCGTTGATGACCCTGCTCGATGTCGCGATGGCCCATGCCGCGCGCAGCGGCCACCCCGAACTCGGCGCGGTCACGATCGAGATGAAGACCAGCTTCATGCAGGCCGCGCGCGGTCCGCTGCTGGCTAAGGCCCGCGTGCTGCACCGCAGCGCGACGATGGCCTTCGTCGAGGCCAGGGTGCTGGACGCCGAGGGCGCGCTGTGCTGCCACGCCAGCGGCACCTTCAAGTGCATCCGCCGCCTGCCGGTCGGTGCCAAGGCCAGCCAGGCGCTCAATGGCGCGGCACCGGTCCAGACCGACTGATTCCCAGACCTGAGCGGCCGAGCGGCCCTGCTGTCCGCCGCTTCAGCTGCTCCTGCCGTTGCAGCCGCGCTGCCGGCTATTTCTCGAGCACATACTGCCCCGGTGCCGGGCCCAGGCTCGGGAACTGCGCGTTGGCGGCCGGATAGGCCGGCACCAGCTCGCCGGTGCGCGCGTGCAGCCAGGCGGTCCAGTCCTGCCACCAGCTGCCTGCCTGCCGGGGCGTCTGCTCGAGCCAGCGCTCGCTGGAGTCGTTGCGTCCGGGCTCGCCGACCCAGTAGGCGCGCTTGGGCGGATCGACCGGCGGATTGACGATGCCCATGATGTGGCCCGAGCTCGACAGCACGAAGCGCACCGGTGCCGCCAGGTTGACCGCCGCGCGGATCTTGTAGCAGGACCGCCAGGGCGCGATATGGTCGTCCTCGGCGCTGACCGCGTAGAGCGGCTGGGTGATGCGGTCGAGGTCGATTGGTTCGCCGGCGATGGTGAGCGCATCGCGCTGCACCAGCCGGTTCTGCAGGTACATCTCGCGCAGGTAGAAGGCATGCATCTGGCGCGGCATGCGGGTGGTGTCCATGTTCCAGAACAGCACGTTGAAGGCCGGCAGCGGCTCGCCGAGCAGGTAGCTGTGCACCCAGTAATGCCAGATCAGGCTGTTCGAGCGCAGCAGCCGGAACGACAGCGCCATCGCCTCGCCGTCGAGATAGCCCTGGCGCGCCATGATCTGGTCGATCATGCGCAGGCTGTCCTCGTCGATGAAGACGCCGATCTCGCCCGGCTCGGCAAAGTCGGTCAGCGTGGTCAGCAAGGTCCAGTGCGCCACCGGCATCTGGTCAGCCGGGTAATGCCGGTTGGCCCAGGCCATGTAGCTCGCCGCCAGCGTGCCGCCGATGCAGTAGCCGACCAGATGCAGCTGCGGCACGCCGCAGAACTCGCGCGCCACCCGCACCGCCTCGCCCAGCCCCTCTTGCAGGTAGTCGTCGAAGCTCAGGTCCTGCAGCTCGGCGCCCGGGTTCTTCCAGCTCGTGATGAAGACCGAGAAGCCCTGCTCGGTCAGGTACTTGACCAGGCTCTTGTGCTCGTTGAGGTCGAGGATGTAGTACTTGTTGATCCAGGGCGTGCAGATCACGATCGGCTGCGCGCGCACCTGCTCGGTGGCGGGCGCGTAGTGGATCAGCTCGAGCAGCCGGTTGCGCCACACCACCTGGCCCGGCGTGGTGCCGAGGTCGCGCCCGACCTGGAAGGCGTCGGGCTCGACCATCAGCACCTTGCCGGCCTTGAGGTCGCGCAGCCAATGGTTCATGCCCGCCTGCAGGCTCTGGCCGCCGGTCTCGAGCGCGCGCTGGATCGCGCGCGGATTGGTCCAGAAGAAGTTGCTCGGCGCGATCGCGTTGAGCCAGTTGTGGACCCAGAAATGGGCCTGCTGCTGCTCGTGCTGACACAGGCCGGGCGCCTGATGGCTCAGCGTGCGCAGCCGGTGGTCCAGGCTCAGGAAGCCTTCCTTGAGGATGTCGAAGCTGGGCGACTCGAGCCAGACCGGGTCGGCAAAGCGCTCGTCCTCGGTGTGGGGTGCGACCGGATCGTCCGGCTGCACGCCGAGCAGCCGCTGCACCCCATGCTCGTAGAGTGCCAGCGCTTCGCGCCAGGACTCGTCGGCCTGGCGCAGCCAGTCCTGCGGGTGGGTCCACCAGGCCAGCTGGGCGCGCCAGGGCGCGGTCAGCATGCCGAAGGGGTCGGCGGCCTGGCGCAGCGCCTGCAGGGCCAGCTCGGGCAGCGTCAGCGCGGTGTTGCCGTCATGGGGGGCGGAGTCACTCGGCATCTCAGTTCGGCTTGATCGCGACCTTGAGCACGCCGTCGCGCTGGTGCGCGAACAGGTCGTAGGCGGCGACGATGTCGTCGAGCGAATACTGGTGCGTGACCAGCAGGCCCAGGTCGACCCGGTTCGAGGCCACCACGTTCATCAGGCGGCGCATGCGCTCCTTGCCGCCCGGACACAGCGCGGTGTTGATCTTGTGGTCGCCCAGGCCGGCGGCGAAGGCCGACAGCGGGATCGTCAGGTCGCCCGAATACACGCCCAGGCTCGACAGCGTGCCGCCGGGTTTCAGCACGCGCAGCGCCGACTCGAAGGTGGCCTGGGTGCCGAGCGCCTCGATCGAGGAATCCGCGCCACGCCCGCCGGTCAGCTTCATGATCTCGTCGACCACGTCGCAGTTCCTGAAGTTGAGCGTGACGTCGGCGCCCATCTGCTGCGCGATGCCGAGCCGGTGGTCGTTGCCGTCGACCGCGATGATGGTGGTGGCCCCCAGCAGGCGCGCGCCAGCGGTGGCGCACAGGCCGATCGGGCCCTGGGCGAACACCACCACCGTGTCGCCGATGCGGATGTTGGCGTTTTCCGCGCCCTTGAAGCCGGTCGACATGATGTCGGGGCACATCAGCACCTGCTCGTCGCTCAGGCCGTCGGGGATCGGCGCCAGGTTGGCCTGGGCGTCGGGCACCAGCACATATTCGGCCTGGGTGCCGTCGATCAGGTTGCCAAAGCGCCAGCCAGCGGTGGCCTTGTAGCCATGGCAGCCGCACAGGCCGCCCGGGATCAGGTAGCTGCCGTCCTGCGAGGCGGCGCCGTCCTGGGCCGCGTAGGAGTTGAAGTTGGGACAGATCGCGCCGGCGATGACGCGCTGGCCTTCGCTGTAGCCGGTCACGGCGCTGCCGAGCTTCTCGATCACGCCGACCGGCTCGTGGCCGATGGTCAGGCCCTTGGCGACCGGGTATTCGCCCTTGAGGATGTGGACGTCGGTGCCGCAGATCGTCGTGGTCGTGATGCGCAGCAGCGCATCGTTGGGTCCGACATCGGGAATGCGTTTCTCGACCAGCTCGATACGGCCGGGTTCGACGAAAACGGCGGCTTTCATGGTGCGCATGGATCTGTCCTCTTGTTGGGTGGGGGGCACGACGAGCGCAGGGACTGCGGCTCTGGCCCCAGGTTTAACCCAAAATGGCGACCTTGTCACGCCTGTTGGCGCCGCCCGCCACCAGCGTTTGATC
The DNA here is from genome assembly GCF_002980595.1 of Malikia granosa. Taxonomy (GTDB): domain Bacteria; phylum Pseudomonadota; class Gammaproteobacteria; order Burkholderiales; family Burkholderiaceae_C; genus Malikia; species Malikia granosa. The sequence goes on along the minus strand of NZ_PVLQ01000036.1, from coordinate 19,895 downwards.
CAGGTCAAGCGGGCCGGCGCCGGCGGCCTGCCGCAGCGCTTCATCTCACCTTAAGGTGCGGCCCATCTAATCATTCCCGTGGAGCTTGAGTTCCACCTGACACACTCCCTTAAACGCTGCAAGGAAACCCCATGAAACTGAAACTGACCGCCATCGTCCTGGCCCTGTCTGGCACCGCCGCCTTCGCTGGCCCGACCTGCAATGTGCCGCAAGAGAAGTGGATGAAGGAAGCCGATTTCAAGGCCCAGATGGAGAAGCAGGGCTACCAGATCAAGACCTTCAAGGTCAGCAAGGGCCAGTGCTACGAGATCTACGGTTTCGACAAGGCCGGCAAGAAGGTCGAGATCTACTTCGACCCCGCCACCGGCGCCGAACTCGAGCGCAAGTGATCGCGCTGCGCGCCTGAAGCTGCCCTCTGTCCTGCAACCCCCGCCGACCATGAACACTGACCACCAAGCCGCCATCGCCCCTGCCGTCAAGGTCTGGGACCCGTTCGTTCGCCTGTTCCACTGGAGCCTGGTGAGCTGCGTGCTGCTGAACCAGTTCATCCTGGAAGCCGGCGCCACCGCCCATGAGTGGACCGGCTATGTGGCCAGCGCGCTGGTGCTGGCCCGGGTGCTGTGGGGCTTCGTGGGCAGCCGTCATGCGCGCTTCGCCGACTTCTTTCCGACCCCGGGTCGGCTGCTGCGCCATTTCAAGGCGCTGAGCCAGGGCCGGCATCCGCAGTACGCCGGCCACAACCCGCTCGGCGCGCTGATGATGCTGACGCTGATGGCCTGCGTGCTGGCGCTCGGGCTGACCGGCTGGATGCAGACCACCGACGCCTATTTCGGCGAGGAATGGCTGATGGAGCTGCATGAATGGCTGGCCAATGGCCTGCTGGTCGCTGCCGGCCTGCATGCCGTCGCCGCGATCGTCATGGGCCGTATCGAGCGCGTCAACCTGGTCAAGGCCATGGTGACCGGCGTCAAGCAACCCTACTGAATTACGATTCCGGCATGAGACTGCTGCTGCTGGAAGATGACATCACCCTGGGCGAGGGCCTGCGCGACTACCTGCGCAGCGACGGCTACCTGGTCGACTGGTGCGCCACGCTGGCCCAGGCGCGCGCGCTGATCAGCGAGCCCTATGACGCCTGGCTGCTGGACTGGAACCTGCCCGATGGCTCCGGCGTCGACTGGCTCCGGTCGCTGCGCGCGCGCGGCCTGAAGGTGCCGGCCCTGCTGCTGACCGCACGCGACCGGCTCGACGAGCGCATCCAGGGTCTCGACAGCGGCGCCGACGATTTCCTGGTCAAGCCGTTTGCGCCCGAGGAGCTCAGCGCGCGCCTGCGCGCGATCTCGCGCCGGGTCGCCGGCAGCGCCCAGCGCAAGGCCTTCGGCCCGGTCGAGCTCGACCTCAATGCCAAGGCGGTCTGGCTAGCCGGCGAGAGCGTCGAGCTGACCGCGCGCGAATGGGCCATCCTCGAGGCGCTGGCGCTGCGCGCCGGGCGCATCGTCTCCAAGGCCGACCTCGAGGCGCTGGTGCTCGGCTTCGACAGCGAGCTGTCGAGCAACTCGACCGAGGTCCATGTCTTCAAGCTGCGCAGCAAGCTTGGCAAGACGCTGATCGAAACCGTGCGCGGCCTGGGCTACCGCATCCCGGCGGCCTGAACCATGATCCAGCGCAACGGCTTGCCTTCCATCCTGCAGCGCGTCACGCGCACCCTGCTGGTCATGGCCCTGCTGTGGGCCCTGCTGATGGCGGGCGTGGTGCGGCTGGTGACCCACCACGAGGTCGACGAGCTGATGGACCAGAGCCTGATCGAGTCGGCCGAAATCCTGCACAGCGTGATCGCCCTGCTGCACCAGCAGGGGCTGGACCAGGCGATGGCACAGACCCATTCCGAGTACGAGGAGCATTTGGTCTGGCAGATCATCCAGCCCGAGACCGGCTTGCTGGTGGCCCAGTCGCACAAGGCGCCGGACCGTCCGATGCAGCTGACGCTTGCGCCGGAGCCGCGCGACACGCCCGACGGCCTGTGGCGCGTGGTCAGCTTCGGCTTCCAGAACGACCCGCAGCATATCCTGCTGGTGGCGCAAAGCGAGGAGGAGCGGGTCGAGGCCCGCACCGAGGCTGCGACCTACACCCTGGTCGGCACCCTGCTGATGGGGCTGCTGATGACCTTGCTGCTCAATCTGCGGGTGCGGCGCGAGCTCAAGCCGCTGGCTCGCCTGTCGCAGGCGGTGCAGGCCTGCGATCCGCTGCGGCTCGAGACCCTGCCGAAGTCGCCCGAGCGGGCCGAGCTGGTGCCGATGCTGCAGGCGATCCGCGAGCTGGGCCAGCGCCTGGCCCAGCGCATCAACTCCGAGCGGGCCTTCTCGGCCCACGCGGCCCATGCCCTGCGCACGCCATTGGCCGGCATTGATGCCCAGCTCGCGGTCGCGCTCAAGGAGGCCCCCGAGTCGCTGCGCCCGCGCCTGACCCGCACGCGCGAGGCCGCGACCCGGCTCAGCCGCGTCATGCAGGCGCTGCTGACGATGTTCCGCAGCGGCGGCGACCCGCAGCGCCAGCCGGTCGATGTCGCCGACCTGCTGCCCATCCAGGCCTTCAGCAGCCTGCAGATCGACACCGAGGCCGACTTGCCCGTCAGCGTCGACCCGGACCTGCTGGCGGCCGTGCTGTTCAACCTGCTCGACAATGCGCAGCGCCACCGGGCGCGGCGGGTGCAGCTGCGCGTGAGCCAGGCCGACGGCATCAACCGGCTGCGCCTGCAGGACGATGGCGAAGGCTGTCCGCCTGAGCGGCTGCAGTCGCTGCGCAGCGCGCTCGAGCGGCAGGACTATGGCTCGGATGGCAGCACCAAGGGGCTGGGCCTGGTGCTGGCCGACCTGGTGGTCCGCGCCCATGGCGGGCAGATGACCCTGCCCGCGGTCGAGTCGGGCTTCTGCGTCGAGCTGAGCTGGCCGCAGGACTGAGCATGGGCCGCGCGCCGGATCCTGCTGCGGCCCTGGACCGGCTGGCGCGCGATCAGGCCATCGGGTCCAGCGCCTGGCCGGGCCGCCAGCTGGCGCCTGCCGCAGCAAAGCGGCGTCCGGCGATTGCCGCGCTCGAATGCTAGGATGGCCAGCCATTCCCCACCCACCGGCCCGCCCATCGATCCATTCGTTCGCTGGGCCTGATCGGCCCTGTCGGCCCTGTATCCGCGATGATCCACCTGTCCCTCATCCCGCGCATCACTCCCGTCTGGCGCGGCGGCCTGCTGGCCCTGCTCGCGGCCACCCTGTTCGGCCTCAGCACGCCGCTGGTGCAGCAGCAGGGCGCCGGTCTGGGGCCGTTCGGCACGGCGGCCTTGCTCTACGCGGGCGCGGCCCTGGTCGCGCTGCTGCTGCGCCGGCCGCCCGAGCGGGAGGCGCCCATGCGCCGCTCGCACTGGCCGCGCCTGCTCGCGATGGCAGCGACGGGCGCGGTGCTCGGGCCGGTCGCGCTGGCCTGGGGCCTGCAGCAGACCAGCGGCTCGAGCGCGTCACTGATGCTGAGTCTGGAGGCGCTGTTCACGGCCGCGCTGGCCTGGCGCTGCTACGGCGAGGTCATGGATCGCCGGGTGCTGCTGGCGATGCTGCTGCTGTTCGCGGGCGCGCTGTTGCTGGTGGCCGAGCAGGGGCTGGCCGGCCAGGTGCAATTGCTCGGCCTGCTGGCCGTCATGCTGGCCACCCTGGCCTGGGGCCTGGACAACACCCTGTCGCGCGGGGTGGCGGATCTGGACCCGGGCCAGGTCGTCCTGGTCAAGGCGCTGCTCGGCACGGCGGCGACGCTGGGCCTGGCGCTGCTGGCGCAAGAGCCCCGGCCGCAGGCGCGGCAGGCGCTGGCCTTGCTGGCCGTGGGCGCGACCGGCTACGGCCTGAGCTTGCGCTGCTACCTGCTGGCGCAGCGGGCCTTCGGTGCCTCGCGCACCGGGTCGGTGTTTGCCTTCGCGCCCTTCATCGGCGCCCTCGGTGCCTGGGCGCTGGGCGAGCGCGCTCCGGGCGTCTTGCTGCTGGTGGCTGGCGCATTGATGCTCGGCGGCGTCCTGCTGCACCTGTCGGAGTCGCACGAGCACGACCATGAGCACGAGGCGCTCGAGCATGAGCATGCCCACCGGCATGACGATGGCCACCATGCGCATGGCCATGAAACGATGCCGGCCGGGCCGCACAGCCACAGCCACCGGCACGAGCCGCTGCGGCATGCCCATCCGCACGGGCCCGACATCCACCATCTGCATCGGCACTGAAGCCGGCTCAGCCCTCATCCCGGTTGTCGAAGTCCAGGCCGCTGGCGCGCTGGACCCGGCGGCCGATGGCCTCGCCGAGCAGTCCCGGCCGGGGCTCGATGACCGACAGGAATTCGCGCGCGCGCGTGATGCCGGTGTAGATCAGCTCGCGCGTGACGATCTCGCCGCCGGCCTCGGGCAGCACCACCACCGTGTGCGCGAACTCCGAGCCCTGGCTCTTGTGGATGGTCATCGCGAAGGCGGTCTCGACATGGGCCAGCCGGCTCACCGCGACCGAGCGCAGCTGTTCGCCGTTGAGGAAATAGGCGCGCAAGCTCTTGCCGCCCGCTGACGCCGAGGCGCTGGCAGAGGGCAGCACGATGCCGACATCGCCGTTGAAGATGCCCAGCGCCTTGTCGTTGCGCGTGACCATGACCGGGCGGCCGACATACCATTCGCCCACGGGCCGGATCAGGCGACTGGCTGCCAGCGCGCGCTGCACGCCCTGGTTCAGCGCCCGGTCGCCCCATTCGCCCTCGTGCACCGCGCACAGGATGCGGAAGCGGTCGAAGGCGATCAGCACCCGCTTGACCCAGTCGGCATGGGCCTGCTCGGCGCTGCCAGGCCCATCGGCCTGGTCCGGGGCTCGCGGCGGCTGCGGGCCGGCCTGGATGGCCCGCAGGTAGTCGCTGTAGCTGGCGCTGGCGCCGGGCCGGCCCTGCAGCGCGAGCTGCAGCAGGATCTCGGGGCTGGCGGGCTGCGGGGCCAGCCAGACCAGGCCGTCGCGCTGCTGCGTCAGCAGCTGCATCGCGGCGCCGGCCCGGCCTTCGTTGACCTCGCGCGCCAGCGCGCCGATGGTGGTGCCGAAGCGCCGGCTGTGGCGCAGCATCACGGTCTGCTGGTCCAGCGCCGAGCCGCTGGCCTCGCAGGCCGGCAGGGCGTCGCCCGTTGCCTCGAGCAGGTAGTCCCGGGTCGCGGTGTCATAGCGCAGCTCGGCCGCATGGGCGCAGAGGTCGCCCAGCACCGAGCCGGCCTCGACCGAGGCGAGCTGGTCCTTGTCGCCGAGCAGGATCAGCCTGGCATGGGGCGGCATGGCCTGCAGCAGCGCGGCCATCATCTCGAGGTGGATCATCGAGGTCTCGTCGACGATCAGCAGGTCGAGGTCGAGCGGATGGCGCGCATCGTGCCGGAACTGGCGGCTGCCCAGCTGCATGCCGAGCAGCGAGTGCACCGTGCTGGCCTTGCCGATGCGCTCCGTGAGCGCCTGCAGGTCCAGCGCCTGGCCCAGGCTGGGCTGCAGGCTGACTAGCGACTGGTCGATCGACTGGCGCAGCCGCGCCGCGGCCTTGCCGGTCGGGGCCGCCAGCGCGACCTTGAGCCGGCTGGCATCCGGGCTCATCGCCAGCAGCAGCGCCAGCAGGCGGGCGGCGGTGTAGGTCTTGCCGGTGCCCGGGCCGCCGGTGATGACGGTCAGTCCGCTGCGCAGCGCGAGCGCGCAGGCGATCTTCTGCCAGTCGGTCCGGCGCCCGGCTTCGCCCGGCTCTGAGGCCTGGGGCGCGAACATCCGGTCCAGCCATTGCCGGGCCAGGGTATGGTCGACCGGCTGCTGCCTGGCGGCCCGTTCGCTGATGGCCGAGGCGACCTGCTGCTCGTAGACCCAGTAGCGGCGCAGGTAGAGCAGCGGCGCCGCGCGGCTGCCGCCCAGCACCAGGGGCTGGCCCAGGTCCGGCGCTTGCTGGTCGGTGGCCTGGTCCTTCAGCGCCTGGCGCACCAGAGGGCATGCCTGCAGGGCCTGGACCCAGCCGTCGAGCCCGGCCGGCAGCTGGGTCCACAGGGCGGCCAGTTCGAGCTGTTCCGGCTCCGGCCAGCCCAGCAGAGTCGCGGCTGACTGCACCAGCTTGGCCAGCGGCAGGCAGCTGTGGCCGCGGCCTTCCATCTGGGCCAGCAGGGCGCTGGCGACCAGCACGGCGGGCGCGGCCTGCGGGTCCTGTTGCTGGATGAAGGCGGCCAGCGCGCTGTCGAGCCGGCGCAGCCAGCCCTGGTCGGCCCAGGCATGAAGGGTGTGGACGATGTCGGTCATGGGGTGGCGAGCAAGGGGGGCGCGAGCATGGCGTCGAGCGCCTGCAGGCATTCGATCGAGGGCTGCAGGCAGCAGCTGCCCTGGGCCGGGCCGTGGATGCCGCGCAGGAACAGGTAGACCGCGCCGCCGAGCTGGCGCGCGGGGTCGTAGGCGGCGCCCAGCCGGCTGGCGAGCAGGCGGTGCAGCGCCAGCAGGTAGAGCGCAGCCTGGACATCGTAGCGGTGCTGGGCCATGGCCTGCAGCAGCGCGTCCGGGCCGTAGGCGCCATCGTCGGCGCCGAGCCAGTTGGACTTGTAGTCCAGCACCCAGTAGCGGCCCTGGTGCTCGAACACCAGGTCGGCAAAGCCCATCAGCATGCCGTGCAGCTGGCTGCCCTGCAGCTGGGGCCGCTCGACGCCCGCCAGCAGATGGATGCGGCAGACCTGGTCGACGCGAGATGTGTCCATGCGCTCCAGCGGCAGCCAGAATTCGAGCTCGGAACGCAGGTTCTCGAGCTGCGCCAGCGCCAACCCGGGGCCGGCCAGGCGGGTGCCCACGACATCGCGCAGCCAGCCGACCAGCGCGGGCGCCTGTTCCTCGTGGCCGGCGCGTTCGCAGCGCGCCTGCAGCCGCTCGGCCAGCGCGTCGTTGTCCTGCAGCGCGAAGCGCTCCTGGGCCAGCCATTCGAGCTGCTCGTGCAGGAAGTTGCCCGTCAGCGGGCCGCGCTTGAAGCGGTGCCAGATCGCTGAGTCGGCCGGTGCGGGTGCCAGCGATCCGCCCGGCCGGGCCAGCGGTTCGGATTCAGCGCTGGATTCGGTCCCTGCCGGCGTGATGGGCGCGGCCTCGTCGTCGGCCGGGCGCAGCCGCTGGAGCGGCGACAGGCCGCCGCCCGCGCTGGCGCCCGGCGCCTTGAGGTCGCGCGTCAGGCGCGAGTAGCTCGCGATGCCCCAGCTCAGGTCGAAGCTGGCTTCGTACTGGGGCGCGGGCAGCAGTTCGCTGCTGTCGTCGGGGCGGTGCAGCCGGGTCAGGGCTGGCACCGGGTCGGCCGCGCGCAGCGAGATGCCGAGCCAGCCGCTGGCGAGCGCCTGCAGCGGCTCGAGCCAGTCCTCGGCCGCGCGCGGCTCGGGGCCGCCGACCAGGTAGCCGGCCGCGCTCAGGTGGCTCTGGCAGCCATCGCCGCGGGCCGGCTTGACGGCCGAGAAACCCATCCAGAGCGCATGGCGCGGCCGGGTCAGCGCGACATAGAGCAGGCGCATGTCCTCGCGCAGGCGCTCGCGCTCGTAGCGCTCCCGCGCCGCCTCGTCGAGCTCGAGCACCAGTTCGCGGCTGCCGTCCTCGCGCGGCAGGCTGGCCGACTTGACGAAGCGCGGATCGAAATTGCGGAAGCTGGTCGCATAGGGCAGGCAGACCACCGGGAACTCTAGGCCCTTGCTCTTGTGCACCGTGATGACCTTGACCAGGTCGGAGTCGCTCTCGAGGCGCAGCACCTGCTCCTCGTTCTGTCCGCTGTCCTCATCTATCCGGTTCACCAGCCAGCGGATCAGCGCCTGCTCGCCCTCGAGTTCGCTGCTGGCGGTCTGCAGCAGCTCGGCCAGGTGCAGGTAGTTGGTCAGGCGCCGTTCGCCGCCATCGTCCTGCAGCCAGCGCGCCGCCAGCCCGAAGCGGTGCAGCGACTGGCGCAGCATGGCCAGCACGCCCTGGCTCTGCCAGACCTGCTGCAGCTCGCGCAGCAGCGCGGCCTGCTCGTCGAAGGCCTCGTCGTCGACCGCGATCCGGCCCAGCGTCGGCAGCGGCAGCCCGATCAGCGCCAGCGCCAGCGCGGCGCGCACCAGCCCCGAGTCCTGCGGCGTGGCGACGCCGCGCAGCCAGTGCACCAGGTCGCGCGCCTCGTCGCTGCGGTAGACCGAGTCCTGGTCCGACAGGTAGACCGAGGCCACGCCGCGCCGCTGCAGCGCCCGGCGCACGGCAGCGGCTTCCTTGCCGGTGCGCACCAGGATCGCGATGTCGCGCGGGCGCAGGCCCTGCAGCGGCTGGTCGGGCCGCTCGAAACCGTTGTCCGGATCGTTGAGCCAGCGCACGATCTGCTCGGCGCAGCGCTCGGCAAAGAACTTGCGGATCGCGCCCGTGCTGCGCGGCACCAGGTCATGCTCGATCATCAGCGCCGGCAGCGCGCCACTCGATCCGACCCAGCGTTCCGCCCGGCCCTGGGCCTCGACCTCGACGAAGGGCAGCGGGTTGCCGGCCGGACCCTTGAACTGGAAGGCGCCGGACTCGCGCGCCTGCTCGGCCTGCAGGAAGCAGTGGTTGACCGCTTGCACCAGTTCCCGGGTCGAGCGGTAGTTGACCGACAGGGCGTAGTGGCGCTCGCCGGTGGCGCGGCGCGCCTGCAGGTAGCTGTAGATGTCGGCACCGCGAAAGCCGTAGATCGACTGCTTGGGGTCGCCGATCAGCAGCAAGGCCCGGGCGCGGTCGTTGTCCGCGCAGCGGTAGATCCGGTCGAAGATGCGGTACTGCAGCGGCGAGGTGTCCTGGAACTCGTCGACCAGCGCCACCGGGTACTGGGCCAGGATGCGCGCGCGCAGCCGCTCGCCGTGTTCGCCCTGCAGCGCGGCGTCGAGCCGCTCGAGCAGGTCGGCAAAGCCGAAGCTGCCCTGGCGCCGCTTGAGCCGCTGCAGCTGGCGCGCGACATGGGTCGCGGCATGACGGCGCACGGCCTGGCCCGGCTGCGGCAGCCGCTCGAGCTGGTCCTTGAGCAGGCTGAACTGCTCGAAGGCCTCGGGCAGGGCCGGCATGGCGCCGGCATCGCTGGCCCGCATCTCCTGCAGGCCGGCCGGGGTCAGTCGCTCCCAACCGGTCTTGAGGTCGGGCAGGATGGAGTCGTCCTCACCCCTGGCCCAGGCCGCCAGGGTTTCGATCCAGCCGCTGAGCCGGGCGATCGAGAACTTCTTGCCGTTCCAGCCCTGCTTGGCTGGCGGCGACTGCGACTGCACGAAGTCCAGCATCGCCTGGCTGCGTTCGATCCAGGGCGCGCGCAAGCCGGCCAGCGCGGCATCGAGCGCCGCCCGGCCCTCGGCCAGCACCTGCTGCAGCGAAGCCTCGTCGCCATCGGCCGGCTCGCCCTGGCCCAGCAGCTCGCGCATGTCCTGGTACAGCGCGGCCTCGTCGCGCCAGACCTGCAGCAGTTCGGCCAGCGCCTGCTCGGACAGCGGATAGCATTCGCGCCGCCAGTAGTCCTGCACCGCCTGGGTCAGCAGCGCCTGCTCGTCGGCGACCAGCTCCTCGTCGAACAGGCTGCCGCTGTCGAAGGCATGTTCGCGCAGCATGCGCTGGCACCAGGCGTCGATGGTGTGCACGCTGGCCTCGTCCATGCTCTCGGCCGCCATCGCCAGCTGCCAGGCCGCCTTGTTGCGTGCCTGCTGCTCGGGGTAGTCGGCCAGCAGGCCCTGCAGGAAGGGGTCGGCGGCATCGGACTCGGTCTCGCCGCGGAAGCAGCGCGCCGCCTCGAGCAGGCGGGCCCGGATGCGGTCGGACAGCTCGCGCGTGGCCGCGCGGGTGAAGGTCATGACCAGGATCTCGGACGGCAGCAGCGCGCGCTCGAAGGCGCTGTTGGCCTGGCCGTGGCCCAGCACCAGGCGCAGGTAGAGCGCGGCGATGGTCCAGGTCTTGCCGGTGCCGGCGCTGGCTTCGATCAGGCGCGAGCCCCAGAGCGGGAAGGTCTCGGCCTGCAGCTTGTGGGCAGTGGTGCTTGCATTCATGGGCTGATCGGGGTGGGGCGGTTGGCCTTCAGGCGTGCAGGCGGGCGTTGACATGGCGCGCGGCCCAGTCGAGCAGCGGGACGTACAGCTGTTCGGCGAGCGCCTGCAGGCCAGCGCCGGATTCGGTCCTGGCGGCCTGCAGCGCCTCGAAGTCCGGGTAGAGGCGGGCCAGGCACATGTCATTGACCTCGGCCAGCGAGTCGCTGAAGGCGTCGCCATTGCCCTCGTAGACCTTGGCCGGATCGCTGCCGTCGCCGTCGAGGTCGCGCGCGACCGCCAGCCCGGTCCTGAGCGGCAGCGGCAGCGGCTCGCGCATGCCCAGCAGCCAGAGCTCGAACAGGGATTGCAGCCCCGCGATCGCGCTGCCTGCTTCCATCGGCGCTATCTCGAGGACGCCGTCCTGTCCCACCACGCGCCCGTGCAGGCGCTGGCCGCAGGCCGCGGCCAGCAGCGAGACCAGCCAGGCCGACACCAGCTTGTCGGCGCGCGGCATCGGCTGCTTCTTGCCGTCGGTCAGCTTGCCCGATTCCAGCCGGAGCCAGGCCTGTTCGCCAGCCTCGTTGCGGTAGACCGGGTCGATCCAGTCGCGCAGCAGCAGGCCCTGGTGCCCGAACTCGACCGCCAGCCGTTCGGCTGCTTGCGGGAAATCCTGGCCCGCCTGCTGCCAGGCCCGGCCCATGGCCTCCAGGGTGGCTTGCAGCTCCTGCTGCTTGAGCGCGCCCAGGCCCTGCATCGGCAGCGCGCCCGAGCGGCGCAGACCCTCGAGCTTGTGCGCGATCAAGCCCGACAGGTCGATGCCGGCCTGGGGCGCCGGCCAATGCTGGACCTGCTGCTGCAGCAACTGGTACTGCTGCAGGCCGTCGAAGCCGAAGGCCTCGGTGTCGCCGGGCTCCTGCTGCGGGGTCCAGAAGCTCACGCTCAGGCGCTCGCGGAAGAAGGTCTTGACCGGATTGCGCAGGAAGCGCTCGAGCCGCTCCAGCGTCAGCGCCACGCTCCGGTCGGGCTCTTGGGCGGACAGCGTCATCGACTGATCCGGCAACGCCGCGCCGGCCAGCTGATCATGCGCGCTGCGCCATTCGCGCGCATAGGTCAGCAGCTCGGAGCCAGCCTCGAAATAGCGCCGGCTGAAGGGCTGCAGCGGATGCTCGGTGCTGCGCTGCGCCACCGCCTCGGGACCCCAGGCCGCGGCCAGGTAGTCGCGCAGCTGCGACACCAGCACCGAGGGCGGCTGCGCGCTGTTGTCGCGCACGCTGCGCCCGGTCCAGCTGATGTAGAGCAGGCGCCTGGCCGACAGCAGGGCCTCGAGCATGAGCTGGCGGTCGTCATGCTGGCGCGAGCGGTCGCCGGGCCGGAACTGGCCGGGCAGGCCCATCAGGTCGAAGTCGCTGCGCATGGCGCGGCGCGGGTAGTCGCCGTCGTTCATGCCGAGCAGGCAGACGACCTGGAACGGGATCGCGCGCATCGGCATCAGGGTGCAGAAGGTGACGCCGCCGGCACGGAAGCGCTGCTCCAGCCGCGGCACCTCGAGCGCCTCCAGCCAGCCCTGGCGCAGCGCGGCCAGCGGCGCCGGCTGCACGAAGCCGGCCTGGTCGCAGGCATTGCGCCAGGCCGACAGGCCCTCGTCGAGCGCGGCGATGGCCTGGCTGTCGGTCTCGTCGACCGGCTGGAACAGCGCGGCCAGCAGCCAGCGCGCCCGCTCGCACCAGTCGGTCGGGCTGGCCGATCCGGTGCTGTGCCGCCACCACTGCGTCAAGGCCTGCAGCAGATGGGCCAGGCTGCCCGCGAGCTCGGCGTCGAGCCCGCCGACCTCGGCATAGGGCTCGATGCCCTGCCAGCCTGCGGCCTGCTCCAGCTCGGCCAGCGATCCGGTGGCATAGCCCAGCAGCATGCGCTGCAGGCCGAACCAGGCGCTGTTCTGCTCGCCGCAGGCGGCCAGGTCGAGCTGCTCGCGCTGGCCGGCATGCAGGCCCCAGCGGATGCCGGCGCCGCCCATCCATTGCGCGAGCAGCGGCAGCTGCTCGGCCTCGATGCCGAAGCGGCGCGCGATGGCCGGCACCTCGAGCAGGTCGACCAGCTCGCTCAGGCCGCAGCGCTGGCCCGGCAGCTTGAGCAGCCATTCGACGGCGCCGACCACCGGGCTGCTGGCCTTGGCGCTCAGGTCGGCGATGTCGAACGGGATATGGCGCCGGTCCTGGCGCGGGTATTGGCCGAACACGGCCCGGATCGCGGGCGCCATCTGCTGCACGTCGGGCACCATGACCACGATGTCGCGCGGGTTCAGCTCCGGGCCGGCCAGCAGGCCCAGCAGCTGGTCGTGCAGCACCTCGAGCTCGCGCACCGGGCTGTGCGCGAGATGGAACAGGATCGAGCGGTCGTCCGCGGCCAGCGGCGGGCCCTTGCGCTGCGGATCGAGCGGCTCCAGGTCGCGGATGCGCTGCTGGACCCGGGCCAGCAGCGGCGTGGCCGCGCTTTCCTCCTGCTCGTCGAACAGGTCGATGCGCAGGCTCGGGAAGCGCTGGCTGGTGGCCACGCTGTCGTCGAAGTCGTCGAGCTGGCGGATGAAGTCGCGCCCCTGGCGGCCCCAGGCCGCCAGCAGCGGATGGGCATGCAGGTGCAGGTCCTCCAGCGGCAGCTCGGCCAGTTCGACGCCCCGGCGCAGCGGATGGCGCCGGCGCCTGGCTCGCAGCAGCTCGCGCCCCTCCATGATGTCGCCCCAGTGGAAGCGGCAGGGATTGGGCACCGCCAGCATCACCTGGCTGTGCCGGGCCAGTCCGGCCAGGGTCTCCAGCATCGGGCCCGGGATATGGCTCATGCCGAAGACGACGATGCGCCGCGCGACCCGCTCCGGCGTGAAGGCCGGATCATCGAGCCGGTCCAGCACCTGCCGGTGCAGGTCGGGGCGGGTAGCCGCGCGCTGCTCGGGCGTCAGGGTGTCGAGCACGGCGCGCCACAGCGCCGGCTGCCAGCGCTGCTCGTCGGCCAGCGCATTGAGGCGGCCGCTGGCGTCGCGCAGCTGGTCGCGGCCCGCGGCCCAGTCCTGCAGCCAGTCGGCGCGGTAGTTCTGGTACTGGTCGAACAGGTCGGCCAGCTGCGCGGCCAGCTGCGGCAGCCGCTCGGGTTCGCCCGGCTGCAAGTAATGCGCAATCGGCGCGAAGGCCGGCTCATCCAGCAGGCCGGGCAGCAGCTGGACCAGGCGCCAGGTCATCGGCAGCTTGTCCAGCGGCGATTCGCGCGGCACCGCGCCTGCGCCCAGCACCTGGCGGTAGGTGCGCCAGATGAAGCGCCCCGGCAGCTCGACCCGCGCCGCCGCGCAGACGCCGGCCTGGCAGGCCAGCTCGGTCTTGAACCATTCGGCCATGCCGCTGCTCTGGACCAGGATGATCTCCTCCTCCAGCGGGGCCAGCGGGTGCTGCTGCAGCCAGGCGATCAGCGCCTGCGCCAGGTCCTCGGCGCGGTTGCCGTGCAGCGCGATGAAGCCGGGCAGCAGGGGACTGGGGGCGGGGGTCATGGGGATTTCCTCGGGTCGGCGCGCCTCATCGGCACGCAATGGCAGTCGTCAAGGCCTATTGTCGCAAGCCCGTCGCCTCATTTGGCTCGCGGGTGACAATCCAGCCATGAATGCCGTCGTCCATTCCGAGCTGCCGCTGCTCTATAGCTACCGCCGCTGTCCCTATGCGATGCGCGCCCGCCTGGCGCTGCTGATCGCGCGCCAGCCCTTCGAGGCCTTCGAGATCGTGTTGCGCGACAAGCCGGCCGAGCTGCTGGCGCTGTCGCCCAAGGGAACGGTGCCGGTGCTGCGCCTGCCCGACGGCCAGGTGCTCGAGCAGAGCTGGGACATCATGCGCTGGGCCCTGTCCGCCGACCCCGAGGGCTGGTGGAGCCTGGGCCAGAGCCCGCGCAACCTCGATCTGCTCGCGCGCAACGACGGGCCGTTCAAGCAGCAGCTCGACCGCTACAAGTATCCCGAGCGCCATGGCGTGACCGACCCGGAGCTGGCGCGCGAGCCGGCGCTGCAAGTGCTGCTGCGACCGCTCGAGCAGCTCCTGCAGCACAGCCCCTGGCTCGGCGGCGAGCGGCCCTGCGCGACCGACCTGGCGATCTTTCCCTTCGTGCGCCAGTTCGCGGCCATCGATCCGGCCTGGTGGTCGCTCCAGCCCCTCCCGGCGCTGCAGGCCTGGCTGGCCCGCTGGCTGGCCAGACCCCTGTTCGAGGCCTGCATGGTCAAGCTGGCTGGGCAGCGGGTGCAGCGCTTTCCCGCCTTCCAGCCCGGCGCGCAGTAGCTGCTGCTGCAGGGTGAAAGCCTGGCACCGATCTGGCAAACTCATGCCCTTTCCTTCATCGTCGTGGTGGGCCGTGAATGCGGTCTGCCGGACTCCCTTGTCAGCATGCAAAAAATCATCGCGCAGATCGCGCAGGAACTCTCGGTCAAACCCCAACAGGTCAAGGCAGCGGTCGAGCTGCTCGACGGCGGCGCCACCGTGCCCTTCATCGCCCGCTACCGCAAGGAGGCCACCGACGGCCTCGACGACATCCAGCTGCGCGAACTCGAGCAGCGCCTGGGCTATCTGCGCGAGCTCGAGGACCGCCGCGCCGCGGTGCTGAAAAGCATCGCCGAGCAGGGCAAGCTCACGCCCGAGCTGCAGGCCGCGATCGAAGCTGCGCCGACCAAGCAGGAGCTCGAAGACCTGTACCTGCCCTACAAGCCGAAGCGCCGCACCAAGGGCATGATCGCGCGCGAGAACGGCATCGAGCCGCTGGCTGACTTGCTGTTCGCCGATCCGAGCCTGGTGCCGGCCGACGAGGCCAAAGGCTTTGTCAAGCCGGAAAAGGGCGAGGACGGCAGCGACTTCACCACCGTGGCGGCGGTGCTCGACGGGGTGCGCGACATCTTGTCCGAGCGCTGGGCCGAGGATGCAGGGCTGGTGCAGACCCTGCGCGAATGGCTGTGGCAGGAAGGCCTGCTGCAGAGTCGAAAAGTCGAGGGTAAGGACGAGAACCAGCCCGACAACGCCAAGTTCCGCGACTACTTCGACTACGAGGAGCCGATCGCTCGCGTGCCCTCGCACCGGGCACTCGCCGTGTTCCGCGGTCGCGCGCTCGAGATCCTCGACGCCCGCCTGGTGCTGCCCGAGGCCGAACTGCCCGCCGGCACCCGGCCCGGCAGTGTGCCTTCGCTGGCCGAGGGCCGCATCGCGCGCCAGCTGGGCTGGAGTCACCAGGGCCGTCCCGCCGACGACCTGCTGCGCAAATGCGTGGCCTGGACCTGGCGCGTCAAGCTGAGCCTGTCCACCGAGCGCGACCTGCTCACCCGGCTGCGCGACGAGGCCGAGAAGGTCGCGATCAAGGTCTTTGCCGACAACCTGCGCGACCTGCTGCTGGCCGCGCCCGCCGGCCCCAAGGCCGTGATGGGCCTCGACCCTGGCATTCGCACCGGGGTCAAGGTGGCGGTGGTGGACCAGACCGGCAAGCTGCTCGATACCGCGACCGTCTACCCGCATGAGCCGAGGCGCGACTGGGAGGGCTCGATCGCGACCCTGGGTGCGCTGTGTCTCAAGCATGGCGTGCAATTGATCGCGATCGGCAACGGCACCGCCAGCCGCGAGACCGACAAGCTGGCGGCCGACCTGCTGAAACGGCTGGCCGACCGCGGCCTGACACCGCAGAAGGTGGTGGTCAGCGAGGCCGGCGCCTCGGTCTATTCCGCGAGCGAATACGCGTCGCAGGAGATGCCCGATGTCGATGTGAGCCTGCGCGGCGCCGCCAGCATCGCGCGCCGCTTGCAGGACCCGCTGGCCGAGCTGGTCAAGATCGACCCCAAGAGCATTGGCGTCGGCCAGTACCAGCATGACGTCAACCAGGGCGAGCTCGCGCGCTCGCTCGAGACCGTGGTCGAGGACTGCGTCAACGCGGTCGGCGTCGACCTCAATACCGCCAGCGCGCCGCTGCTGGCCCGGGTCTCGGGGCTGTCGAACAGCGTGGCCAAGGCGGTGGTGCGCTGGCGCGAGGCCAACGGCCAGTTCAGGAGCCGCAAGGACCTGCTGAAGGTCACCGGCCTCGGCGCCAAGACCTTCGAGCAGAGCGCGGGCTTCCTGCGCATCCGCGGCGGCGACAACCCGCTCGACATGACCGGCGTCCACCCCGAGACCTATCCGGTGGTCGAGCAGATCATGCACAAGACCGGAAAACCGGTGGCCGAGCTGATGGGTCGCAGCGACCTGCTCAAGGGTGTCAAGCCCGAGCTGCTGGCCAACGAGCAGTTTGGCGTCATCACCGTCAAGGACATCCTGGCCGAGCTGGAAAAACCCGGCCGCGACCCGCGCCCCGACTTCCAGGTCGCGCGCTTCAACGAAGGCGTCGAGGACATCGCCGACCTCAAGGAAGGCATGATCCTGGAAGGCACGGTCAGCAACGTCGCGCAGTTTGGCGCCTTCGTCGACCTCGGCGTGCACCAGGACGGCCTGGTCCATGTGAGCCAGCTCTCGAACAAGTTCGTCAATGACGCGCGCGAGGTGGTCAAGACTGGCGACATCGTCAAGGTCCGGGTGGTCGAGGTCGATGTCGCGCGCAAGCGCATCGCGCTGAGCATGAAGCTCGATGCGGGCGCCGCTCGCGGCGAGCGGCGCGAGGGCGGCGGTGCTGGTGCCGGTTCAGGTGCAGCCGGGGCCAACCGCTTCCAGCCGGCCGGGCGCGGCCAGGCCCAGCGTGGCGGGCGCAACGATCCGGCACCGGCCGGCGCGCTGGCCTCGGCGTTCGCCAAGCTGCAGGGAATCAAGCGCTGATCGAGGCTGCGGGCGGGTTCTGCCTGCCTAGCCGGCTGTTGCCGGGGCGAGCTCGCAGCGCAACTCCAGCCCCCTGGCGCGCGCGCTGTCCTCGACCATTTCCCGCGCCTCGGTGACGATCCGATCGACCCGAGCCGGTTTTTCCTCGAGGACGAGCTGCTCGGCCTCGATCCTGGACAGGTCGAGCAGCTGGTTCACCCCCGCGAGCAGGTGGCCAGCTGCGCTCTCGAGCTGGTCGAGGCGGTGTGACTGCTGGGCGTCTAGGCCGGGCTGCCGCAGCAGGCGCGCGTTGTCGATGATCGCGTCCAGGGGATTCCTGATCTCGTGGCTCAGGCTGGCCAGGTAGTGGCTCCTGGCGGCCAACGACGCCTCGACGGCAGCCTTGGCCTCGCGCAGCTCGGCGGTCCTGCGCTCGACCATGGCCTCGAGATGCGCGCGCTGGCGCTGCTGGTCCTGCAGCCGCAGCGCCTCCGCCTGGCGCAGCGCCTGCTGCTTCTGTTCATGCGCCTGCTGGACCCGGGCCAGCAGGCGATGGATCAGCATGTTGAGCAGAAGCGTCGTGACCAGCACGTAGAGCCAGCCCTTGGCCAGGCTGGCGATCTCGATCAGCGCCGGGGAACTGATCCAGCCGTGGACGGCCCGGTCCGACAGCAGGATCCAGCCAGAGCCGAGCAGCAGGTAGAGCAGGGTGACCCGGTGTGCATCGCAGCGCCCGGGAGGGCTCCTGTCTGTCTCGGCGGGTCCGTTCATGCGGGCCGGTCCTGCCGGGAGTCCTGGGCCTGCGCATCGAGCTCGGCGAGTTCCTCGGGCGTGAAGACGCGCGAGCGGGTGTGGAAGGCCTTGCCCAGCGGACCTTCGAGCGAGAAGGTGCCGCCATGGCCCTCGATCACGTCGATGATGAGCTGGGTGTGGCGCCAGTAGCCGTACTGCGCCTTGCCGATGTAGAACGGGCAGCCGCCGATCTCGCCCAGCAGGACATCGCTCGCGCCTGTGGTCAGCTCGCCGAGCAGGTAGCAGTTGGCTGCGCTGTTGTCGCAGCAGCCGCCGGACTGGTGGAACATCAGGCCCGGGCCGTGCTGGGCCTTGAGCTGTTCGATCAGCTCGAGCGCGGCCGGGGTGGCAATGACTTTTTCAACCATGCGGATCTCCTTCTGGTGGTTTTCAGCCTTGGTCTTGCCAAGCACAGAGCCGCGGTCGCCGGGGGCGGCCACCGATTTCTGGTACTCCAGCATGAGGTGGACGCCCCCGGCGACCGCGGCGCTCCAGGCGCCGCAGCGCTGGATGGTCTCTTGAGGCCCAGCGCCCCTGAAGGGCCTGAGCCTGGCTCTTTTTAGAAGAAGCCGAGCTTGCTCTCGCTGTAGCTGACCAGCAGGTTCTTGGTCTGCTGGTAGTGGTCGAGCATCATCTTGTGGGTCTCACGGCCGATGCCCGATTCCTTGTAGCCGCCGAAGGCCGCGTGCGCCGGGTAGGCGTGGTAGCAGTTGGTCCAGACCCGGCCGGCCTTGATCGCGCGGCCCATGCGGTAGGCGACGTTGCCGTTGCGGCTCCAGACGCCGGCGCCCAGGCCGTACAGCGTGTCGTTGGCGATCGCGAGCGCCTCGGCCTCGTCCTTGAAGGTGGTCACGGCCAGCACCGGGCCGAAGATCTCTTCCTGGAAGATGCGCATCTGGTTGTGGCCCTTGAACAGGGTCGGCTGGATGTAGTAGCCGCCCTCGAGGTCGCCGCCCAGGTGGGCCTGGTCGCCGCCGATCAGCACCTCGGCGCCTTCCTGCTTGCCCAGCTCGAGGTAGGACATGATCTTGGCCAGCTGCTCCTTGGAAGCCTGGGCGCCCATCATGGTGTCGGTGTCGAGCGGGCTGCCCTGCTTGATGGCGGCCACGCGCGCCAGGCAGCGCTCCATGAACTTCTCGTAGATCGATTCCTGGATCAGCGCGCGGCTCGGGCAGGTGCAGACCTCGCCCTGGTTGAAGGCGAACAGCACCAGGCCCTCGATCGCCTTGTCCAGGAAGCCGTCGTCCTTGTCCATCACGTCGGCAAAGAAGATGTTGGGCGACTTGCCGCCGAGCTCGAGCGTGGCCGGGATCAGGTTGTTGGCGGCGGCCTGGGCGATCACGCGGCCGGTCGAGGTCGAGCCGGTGAAGGCGATCTTGGCGATGCGCTTGGAGGTCGCCAGCGGCATGCCGGCCTCGCGGCCGAAGCCGTTGACGATGTTGAGCACGCCGGCGGGGAGCAGGTCGGCGATCAGGCCGGCCAGGATCAGGATCGAGATCGGGGTCGATTCGGCCGGCTTGAGCACCACGCAGTTGCCCGCGCCCAGCGCCGGGGCCAGCTTCCAGGCCGCCATCAGGATCGGGAAGTTCCACGGGATGATCTGGCCCACCACGCCCAGCGGTTCCTGGATGTGATACGCGACCGTGTTGTCGTCGATGTTGCTCAGCGCGCCTTCCTGCGCCCGCACGCAGCCGGCGAAGTAGCGGAAATGGTCGATCGTCAGCGGGATGTCGGCGTTGAGCGTCTCGCGGATCGGCTTGCCGTTGTCGACGGTCTCGGCGTAGGCCAGCAGCTCGAGGTTGGCCTCGAGGCGGTCGGCGATCTTGAGCAGGATGTTGGCGCGCTCGGCGGCCGGGGTCTTGCCCCAGGCGTCGGCGGCGGCGTGCGCAGCGTCGAGTGCCAGCTCGATGTCGGCCGCGCCCGAGCGGGCGGCCCGGGTGTAGACCTTGCCGGTCACCGGGGTGATGACGTCGAAGTACTGACCCTCGACCGGAGGCGTCCACTTGCCGCCAATGAAGTTGTCGTACTGGGCCTGGTAGGCAATCTTGGCGCCTTCGGTGCCGGGTGCTGCGTAGATCATCTTGTCTTCCTCTTTGTGCGTTGCGGATGGAGTCATTTGCCTGCTGGCCTGCTACTCAGTTCAAGTTCCGTGCCAGCCTTTGGCGGCCAGCGCGGGGCCTGCTTGCGGCCTGTTTTCCGGCTGGCTGTCACGACTGTCACACTGGCTTGTTCCAGATTGGGACAGCGGCTGCTTCAGGTCCTGTTGCTCGGGTGTTCCATCACTCGACGGCCTTGGTCAT
>NZ_PVLQ01000035.1 GCF_002980595.1 Malikia granosa | reverse complement strand
CACCTTGAAATCACTCGGGCTACTGGTGGAAGAGCAGCGGACGAACTTGCTGACTTATTCGGAGCAGTTAGGTAACGTCTCTGCCTGGGTACTCGATGGTACAACAATAACCACAGATACAATTGTTGCACCTGATGGGACGATTTCTGCGGATATTATGACAACTACCGGAGGTAATAGACGAACTTACAGGACAGTAACAAAAGATGCTTCCGTCATTACTTACACATTCAGCACTTACGCAAAAGCCTATGGTTACGGAACTCTGCGACTATATTTCGATTCTGGAAGTTCAGCTAACAGGATTGAAGTCACATTCAATGTTTCAACAGGCACCATTTCCAGCGTCGCTAGTGCATATGGAACATTCACTAACGCAGGCGCAAGCATTGTCTCGGCTGGCAATGGTTGGTATCGTTGCACACTAACAGGAACATCTGATACATCTACTTCAGTTCGTCCGCATTTCCAGTTAATTGATGTGTCTTCCCCGAGTGGCGTCTATATCTGGGGCGCACAGCTCGAAGCTGGCTCTTTCCCCACCAGCTACATCAAGACCGAAGCCTCGCAGGTGACTCGCGCAGCAGACCCGAATCTGACGGCTGCATTGGGCCAGCCTGGCGCTGGGACGATCTACGTTGACGCCACTGTTCGCTCTGGCAGCACGCTCGCCACTTCTGGCGCGACAACCTTTGCTGCAACGGCATCTACCAGGCAGAAGACCGCTGTGGCCTATGACGCCGCCAGCACGCGAAAGAGCATCAACGGGGCAGCGGTGACATCGTCTGCTGGTACGCAAGGCGGCAGCAATATCTCGATTGCGCCCGGGGCTACGGGATGGATCAACAAGCTGTCGATCTACCCGCAGAAGTTCGGCGACGCCCATCTGCAAGCCCTGACCGCATAAGGAACCATCATGGACATCATCGGCACCATCTACACCCCGGCTGTCTTCGATGCCGAGGGCAACGTCACCACCGAGCCGCAGGCCCTGCCGGGCTGGCACATCAACACGCCGGAGGCGGTCGCAGGCTGGGAGCAGTACCAGGTCTTCCCCGAGACCCCGATGCGGGTCTACGCCGGCCATCCGACCGTGTGCTACGCCTTCCCGGACGAGGCGGCATTCACTGCGGCTGCTATCGAGGCCGGGCTGCTGCCAGCGCCTGAGCCGGTCGAGGCAGTCCCCACCGAGGCCGCGCCGTGAAGGTCAAGACCGCCACTGGCCTGATCCGCGCCTACATGCGCCTGTGCGGATTCGCCGGTTGTACTTCGTTTTGGAACACTGTCTATGTGCTTCCTGGTCGCGAGTCCGACCAGCGTTTACTGCGTCACGAGCGCTGCCATCTGGAGCAGATCCAGCGAGATGGTCGAGTCCTGTTCGCCCTGAAGTACTCCTGGTGGACTCTGCGTCACGGCTATTTGAACAACCCCTATGAGCGCGCCGCCCGCGCAGCAGAAGACCCACCGAGAGGCCAAGCATGAGTACTACCCAGCAATCCGCAGCCGAATCGGCCAGCGTGATGATCGCCAAAACCGCGCCGCCGGCCAGCGTCTCGATCGCCACGATCGCCGGCATCCAGGTCTCGGAGCTGGTCCTATGGGCCACGCTGGTCTACACCGTGCTGATGATTTGCCACAAGGCGCTGGCGTTCTGGCGCGATTTGCGGCGGGATCACTGCCGCGTTCAGGAGGACAGTTGAGATGCACTGGATGATTCTGGCCATCTGGCCGCACCTGTGGTGGAGGCTGTATCGTGGCTGACTTCCTGCCCGCCTTCGAGCGCGCCCTGCTGGCCGAGGGTGGCTACCAGCTGCACCAGGTCGCCGGTGACACCGGTGGCTTGACCTATGCTGGCATCGCGCGCGCCAAGAACCCGCAGTGGCCGGGCTGGTCCTGGATTGACCGCGGCGAGACGCCACCGTCGCAACTGGTGCGGGACTTCTATCGGACAGGCTGGTGGGAGCCGATCCGCGGTGACGAGATCCGCGACCAGACGGTCGCTGAGTCGATCTACAGCTTCGGCACAAACGCCGGGCTGAAAACCGCCGTGCGCTTGGCCCAGATCGTCGCCGGCGTCACGCCCGATGGCGCGATGGGCGGCAAGACGGTCGAGGCCATCAACGCCATGGAGGCCAGGCTGTTCCTGGCGCTCTATGCGCTGGCCCGCATCGCACGCTACCGTGACATCGTGGCGCGTGACCGCACGCAAGCCCGCTTTCTGCTTGGCTGGATCAACAGGACGCTTTCTGAAGCCGCAACATCATGACACCACTACTTGCCCTGGGTGGCATCGTCCAGGCCGTTGGCCAGATCGCCGATGACCTGATCACCACTGACAAGGAGCGCCTCGATGCCGAGCTCGAGCTGCGCCGCCTCGGGATCGAGGAGCGCAAGATCGAGGCCGACCTGGTGCGCGGGCAGCTCGATGTCAACCGAGCCGAGGCGGCCAGCAGCAGTCTGTTCGTGGCCGGCTGGCGGCCGGCGATCGGCTGGGTTGGAGCTGTTGCGCTGGGCTATCAGTTCCTGGCCTATCCGCTGCTGGTCTGGGCCTGGTCACTGCTGCAGGCGCGCGGCCTGGTGCCTGCCGGCCTGCAGCCGCCGCCCATGCTCGATACTGATGCGCTGTGGGTTGTCCTGTCCGGCATGCTGGGGATTGCAGGCTTACGCACTGCCGAGAAAGTCAAGGGCGTGGCCAGATGATGGCTGCCCATGCCGGATGGCTCGTACTGCTCAAGCGCTTGTACGAGCAGATGTTGCTCCGGCAGCACTAGCGACGCATGACCTGCTGCTGCGTCGCCGGTGGCACATGGCGTGCCACATAAGATTCCAAATTAACCCCAAGGCTTTGAATTTAAAGCCTGTTTTTTAGTTGTCCACCCGGTCGAGCATCGGCGCGACGGACATGCGCCAGCCGCTGGAAAACCCTTGTTTTTCTTGTGAAATCATGGGCGCAATTACATCACGGAAGCGCCGTGATGGCAGCGTGAGCGTGTGGCCGGTGCCTCAGGCATGGGCCGCCGGCTGCCGGCCGGCGTGCGTCTCCTGGGTATTCCTGTCCGAGCAAGCTGAGTGCCGGAGGAGAAAGTACCCGTGTATCAATGCGTATTTTGATGATAGACTGCATTGCAATATGCAAACTTTGCAGGTAACCTGGAGCGAAAGCCCCATGCCAAGCAACCGCCAACCGGCGGTTTTTTCATGCTTGTCGCACAAGCTCCCTGCATCCCGATGCACCACTAGGAGAAAAGCAGATGAAGTTGATGACGACCGCGCTGTTGACGGCCTTTATGTTGGGGACCATTTCGCCTGATGTTCTGGCCAGAGGCGGCCGTGGCGGTGGTAAGCGCAGCTACTCGAGCCACTCGTACAAGACACCGTCGAAGAGTCGATCCGGCGGCAGTCGTCAGGCCTCGTCGGGCAGTTACGCCAGCGGCTCGCAGGCCGTCGACGGCACTTGCTACACCGGCCCGCGCGGCGGCACTTACACACTCACCCCCAGCGGGCGCAAGAACTACAACGGATGCTGAGCTGCATTCGAGGACGGAGACGATGACAGCTAAGGGAGAAGACCGTGCTTTACAAGCGCGCCCACTTTTCATCCAGCCCACCGGGTGACGCCTTGAAAAGCCTGCTCGAAGACGCACTCAACAAACGCACGAAGTTTGGGCAACGCAGGCTGAACATAACCTCGGACAAAGAATGGGACGCGTGCCGGCGGCGCCTGCACACGAGCTGCACAATCCCCACTTCCTTGTTATCTTTTTGAAAAGTTAATCCTATGAGCGACACCCCCACAACAGACGACAATCTTCCCTCCTCGACAAGGAAGACCTCCAATACCTGGGGCAAGGTCCTCTTTGTCGCTTTGGTCGTAGCTGCGATCGGCGGCATCTGGTGGTTCGAGAGCGGCCGACTCGTCCACGAAGCCAAGACTGCCGTGGCAGACCAGTTCCGCGACCCGGAATCTGCGCAGTTCCGGCGCGTCAGGACTGTCAAGAACCGCACGGAATCTAAAGTCTGCGGCGAAGTGAACGCCAAGAACGGCTTCGGAGCCTACGCCGGCTTCGTCCAGTTCGTCTACTCGCCATCCTGGAACAGCACAGTCGGCCACGTATTGCTCCTTCCCAAGGAAGGTGACGTCGAGCGTGAACTATTGAAAGTCATTATCGAGCCATGCGAACCCTGGCCGAAAGACTAATCCGGCCGTGCGCACCGCCGACGGCAAGCAGATCACCTTGCGCATGATGGACGAACTGCTCAAGGCGCGCGACGCGATCCTCGCCGAGATGCCCTCCGCTACAGCCGCCCGGTCGCGCAGCTACCCGAGTCACCAGTTGGCCGACTTCTCGGACTTACAGCCATGGCAGCGCCTAAGCTGACGCTGGTGGACCGCGTGGTGGCCTGGATCAACCCGGTGGCGGGCATCCAGCGCGCCCACGCGTGCACTGTGCTGACCTACTACGAGGCCGCCAAGCCCGACCGCACCCGCGAGGGCCGGCGCGCCGTCGGCACCGCACCGCCAACCACGAGGTGCTGCAGGCCGGCGCCTCGCTGCGCCAGACTGCGCGCCACCTGGAGCAGAACTACGACCTGGCGCTGTGCGTGCTCAACACGCTGGTGGCCAACGTAGTCGGGCCCACGGTCATCAGTATCGAGGGGTTTCAGGCCGCCGCTGCCTGCAGCCCCGAGGCGAAATGCTCGCGCACCCGCCGCGCGGCCAGGGCCTCGTCGCGCGCCAGCAGCGCGTCGAGGATGGCACGGTGCTCGCCCAGCGACTGCTCGATGCGGCCGGCCTTGAACAGCGAGCCCTGGCGGTTGAGCTTCATGACCTTGCGCAGGTCGGCCACGATCTGGACCCGCCAGCGGTTCTGCGCCAGCTCGAGCATGCGGCGGTGGAACTGCTCGTTGAGCTCGAAGAAGCGGTCCCGCGATCCGGTGCCGGGCAGGGCGGATTGCTCGAGCTGCTGATGCAGGGCCTCGAGCTCGGCCAGGTCGGCGTTATCGGCCAGCCGGCACAGGGCGGCGGCGGCATCGGACTCGAGCAGCGACAGCAGCTCGTAAACCTCGCGCAAGTCCTGTTCGGATACTTCGGTCACATAGGCGCCGCGCCTGACCTTCATCGTGACCAGGCCTTCGGCGGCCAGCACCTTGAGCGCCTCGCGCAGCGGGGTGCGGCTGATGCCGAGCTCCTCGGCGATGCGCAGCTCGTCGATCCAGCTGCCCGGTGCCAGCTCGCGGTTGTAGATGCGCTGGCGCAGCAGCTCGGCCACTTCTACATACAGTGCGCGGGGGGACAGGGAGAGGGCGGCCATGGTCTGCATTCCTTACTGGGCTGCAGATTGTACTGGAGCAAAAATTTTGCATCAATAATTATGAATGACATAGAATGTCGGCAGTCTTGCTCACTAAGGTGCCCTTTTTATGTCGTCCGAATTCAAACCCGCCACCCTGGCCGATTGGGAAAAAGCCGCTCAGAAGTCCATTAAGGACGGCTCGCTGGACAAGCTGAACTGGCTCACGCCCGACGGTATCACGGTCAAGCCGCTTTATACAGCCGATGACGTGAAGGAGTTGCCCTTCACCAACACGCTGCCGGGCTTCGAGCCCTTCATCCGCGGCCCGCAGGCCACGATGTACGCGGTGCGCCCCTGGACCATCCGCCAGTACGCGGGCTTCTCGACCGCCGAGGAGTCGAACGCCTTCTATCGCAAGGCGCTGGCCGCCGGCGGCCAGGGCGTCTCGGTCGCCTTCGACCTCGCGACCCACCGCGGCTACGACTCGGACCATCCGCGCGTGACGGGTGACGTCGGCAAGGCGGGCGTCGCGATCGACTCGGTCGAGGACATGAAGATCCTGTTCGACGGCATTCCGCTCGACAAGGTCTCGGTCTCTATGACCATGAACGGCGCGGTGCTGCCGGTGCTGGCTGGCTATGTGGTGGCGGCCGAGGAGCAGGGCGTGAGCCAGGACCAGCTGGCCGGAACGATCCAGAACGACATCCTCAAGGAGTTCATGGTTCGCAACACCTACATCTACCCGCCCGAGCCGTCGATGAAGATCATCGGCGACATCATCGAGTACACGGCGCAGAAGATGCCCAAGTTCAACTCGATCAGCATCAGCGGCTACCACATGCAGGAAGCCGGCGCCAACCAGGTGCTCGAGATGGCCTTCACGCTGGCCGACGGCAAGGAATATGTCAAGACCGCGATCGCCAAGGGCATGGACGTCGACGCGTTCGCGGGCCGGCTGTCCTTCTTCTGGGCGGTGGGCATGAACTTCTACCTCGAGATCGCCAAGATGCGCGCGGCCCGCCTGCTCTGGGCCCGCATCATGAAGGGTTTCGACGCCAAGAACCCCAAGAGCCTGATGCTGCGCACGCACAGCCAGACCTCGGGCTGGTCGCTGACCGAGCAGGACCCCTACAACAACGTGGTGCGCACCACCATCGAGGCGATGGCGGCCGTGTTCGGCGGCACCCAGTCGCTGCACACCAACTCGCTCGACGAGGCGATCGCGCTGCCGACCGAGTTCAGCTCGCGCATCGCGCGCAACACCCAGCTCATCATCCAGGAAGAGACCCACATCACCAACGTGGTCGATCCCTGGGCCGGCTCCTACCTGATGGAGTCACTGACGCAGGAGATGGCCGACAAGGCCTGGGCCATCATCGAGGAGGTCGATGCCATGGGCGGCATGACCAAGGCGGTCGATTCGGGCTGGGCCAAGCTCAAGATCGAGGCCGCCGCGGCCGAGAAGCAGGCCCGCATCGATTCGGGCAAGGACGTCATCGTCGGCGTCAACAAGTACAGATTAGCCAAGGAAGACCCGATCGAGATCCTGGACGTGGACAACGTCAAGGTGCGCGAGTCGCAGATCGCTCGCCTGCAGGAAATCAAGGCCAAGCGTGACAACGCGGCCGTCGCCGCCGCGCTCGATGCGCTGACCGCTGCGGCCGAGTCGGGATCGGGAAACCTGCTCGACCTCTCGATCCAGGCGATCCGCCTGCGCGCGACCGTCGGCGAGGTGTCCGACGCGCTGGAAAAAGTCTACGGGCGCCACCGCGCCGACACGCAGAAGGTGACCGGAGTGTACGCAGCCGCCTACGACTCGGCCGAAGGCTGGGACAAGCTCAAGACCGAGATCGCCGAATTCGCCTCCAGCCAAGGCCGCCGCCCGCGCGTGATGATCGCCAAGCTCGGCCAGGACGGCCACGACCGTGGCGCCAAGGTGGTGGCCACGGCCTTTGCCGACCTCGGCTTCGACGTCGACATGGGCCCGCTGTTCCAGACCCCCGAGGAATGCGCGCGCCAGGCGATCGAGAACGACGTGCACGCGGTTGGCGTCTCTACCCTGGCCGCCGGCCACAAGACCCTGGTGCCGGCCATCATCGCCGAGCTCAAGAAGCAGGGCGCCGACGACATCATCGTCTTCGTCGGCGGCGTGGTGCCGCGCCAGGACTACGAGATGCTGTACGAGGCCGGCGTCAAGGGCGTCTATGGCCCGGGCACCCCGATCCCGGCCAGCGCCAAGGACGTGCTGGAACAGATCAAGAAGGCCATCGCCTGATCCGCCATGCTGCTGCAAGGCATCACCGAGGGCAATCCGGCCGTGCAGCGGCGTGCCATGGCCAAGGCCATCACGCTGCTTGAGTCGACCCGCGCCGACCATAGGCTGCAGGCCGACGAGCTGCTGACCGCCTTGTTACCGCACACCGGGCGCGCGCTGCGCTTAGGGATAAGCGGTGTGCCGGGCGTCGGCAAGTCGACCTTCATCGAGGCGCTCGGCCTGTACTTGATCGAGCAGGGGCATCGCGTCGCGGTGCTGGCGATCGATCCGTCCTCGACCGTCTCGGGCGGCTCCATCCTGGGCGACAAGACCCGCATGGAGCGGCTCTCGGTCCATGAGCGCGCCTATATCCGGCCCAGCCCGAGCAGCGGCACGCTGGGCGGCGTGGCTGAGAAGACGCGGGAGGCGATGCTGGTCTGCGAGGCCGCTGGCTACGACATCGTGATCGTCGAGACGGTCGGCGTCGGCCAGTCCGAGACCGCGGTGCACGGCATGACCGACATGTTCTGCCTGCTGCAGCTGCCCAATGCGGGCGACGAGCTGCAGGCGATCAAGAAGGGCGTGATGGAGCTGGCCGACCTGGTCGTGATCAACAAGGCCGACCTCGACCCGTTCGCCGCGACCCGCGCGCAGTCCCAGATCCAGTCCTCGCTGCGCCTGTTCGGCCAGCATGGCAATCCCGAGCACGCGCACCACGACGAAAGCCTGTGGCAGCCGACCGTGGTCCAGCTCAGCGCCCTGCAAGGCCAGGGCGTGGCTGGCTTCTGGCAGCAGGTCAGCCGCTTTTGGCAGCTGCAGACCGACAACGGCCGCTTCGCCGCCAAGCGCCAGCGCCAGGCCAAGTCCTGGATGTGGGAGCGCATCGAGGCCGGACTGCGCCAGCGCTTCCGCGACCATCCCGCCGTCAAGGCGCAACTCGAAAACACCACCGACCAGGTCCTGCAGGGCCGGCTGCCTGCCTCGACGGCAGCGCGCCAGCTGCTGGAACTGTTCCACTGATTCACCCCCCGGAGATCATCACCATGCAAGAAATCCTGCAACAACTGGAGCAGAAGCGCGAGGCCGCCCGCCTCGGCGGCGGACAGAAGCGCATCGATGCGCAGCACGCCAAGGGCAAGCTGACGGCGCGCGAGCGCCTTGAAGTCCTGCTCGACGAGGGCACCTTCGAGGAATGGGACATGTTCGTCGAGCACCGCTGCTCGGACTTCGGCATGGAGGCCAGCAAGATCCCGGGTGACGGCGTCGTGACCGGCTACGGCATGATCAACGGCCGCCTGGTGTTCGTCTTCAGCCAGGACTTCACGGTCTTCGGCGGCGCGCTGTCCGAGGCCCATGCCGAGAAGATCTGCAAGGTCATGGACCAGGCGATGAAGGTCGGCGCGCCGGTGATCGGCCTGAACGACTCGGGCGGCGCCCGCATCCAGGAGGGCGTGGCTTCGCTCGGCGGCTATGCCGAGGTGTTCCAGCGCAACGCGATGGCCTCGGGCGTGATCCCGCAGATCTCGATGATCATGGGCCCGTCGGCCGGCGGCGCGGTCTATTCGCCCGCGATGACCGACTTCATCTTCATGGTCAAGGACAGCTCCTACATGTTCGTGACCGGCCCCGAAGTGGTCAAGACCGTCACGCACGAGGAAGTGACCGCCGAGGAGCTCGGTGGCGCCGTGACGCACTCGACCAAGTCCGGCGTCGCCGACCTGGCGTTCGAGAACGACGTCGAGGCGCTGCTGATGCTGCGTCGCCTCTACAACTACCTGCCGCTGAACAACCGCGAGAAGGCCCCGGTGCGCCCGAGCGGCGACCCCATCGACCGCAAGGAATTGAGCCTGGACACCCTGGTGCCGGACAATCCGAACAAGGCCTACGACATGAAGGAGCTGATCCTCAAGACGGTCGACGATGGCGACTTCTTCGAGATCCAGCCCCATTACGCGGCCAACATCATCGTCGGCTTCGCGCGCATGGACGGCCAGACGGTGGGCATCGTGGCCAACCAGCCGCTGGTGCTGGCCGGCTGCCTCGACATCAAGAGCTCGATCAAGGCCGCGCGCTTCGTGCGCTTCTGTGATGCCTTCAGCATTCCGGTCGTGACCTTCGTCGACGTGCCCGGCTTCATGCCCGGCACCAGCCAGGAATACGGCGGCATCATCAAGCATGGCGCCAAGCTGCTCTACGCCTATGCCGAGTGCACGGTGCCGAAGATCACCGTGATCACGCGCAAGGCCTACGGCGGCGCCTACGACGTGATGGCGTCCAAGCACCTCAGAGGCGACGTCAACCTGGCCTGGCCGAACGCCGAGATCGCCGTGATGGGCGCCAAGGGCGCGGTCGAGATCATCTTCCGCGAGGAGAAGAAGGACCCGGCCAAGCTGGCCGAGCGCGAGGCCGAGTACAAGCGCCGCTTCGCCAACCCCTTCGTCGCGGCCGAGCGCGGCTACATCGACGACGTGATCCTGCCGCACGAGACCCGCAAGCGCATCTGCCGCAGCCTGGTCATGCTCAAGGACAAGAAGATCGAAAACCCGTGGCGCAAGCACGGCAACATCCCGCTCTAAGCGCCTGAGGAGAGACAAAAACATGTTCAAGAAGATCCTGATCGCCAACCGCGGCGAAATCGCCTGCCGCGTCATCGCCACCGCCCGCAAGATGGGCATCCAGACCGTCGCGGTCTATTCCGAGGCCGATCGCGAGGCGCGCCATGTGCGCCTGGCCGACGAGGCCGTACTGCTGGGCCCGGCGCCGAGCCGCGAGTCCTACCTGGTCGCCGACAAGATCATCGCCGCCGCCAAGGCCACCGGCGCTGAGGCCATCCACCCGGGCTACGGCTTCCTGTCCGAGAACGAGGCCTTCGCGCAGCGCTGCCAGGACGAGGGCATCGCCTTCATCGGCCCGAAGGCGCACTCGATCGCTGCCATGGGCGACAAGATCGCCTCCAAGAAGCTGGCCAACGAGGCCAAGGTCAACACGATCCCGGGCTACAACGACCCGATCGCCAATGCCGAGGCAGCGGTCGAGATCGCCAAGGGCATCGGCTATCCGGTCATGATCAAGGCGTCGGCCGGCGGTGGCGGCAAGGGCCTGCGCGTCGCGTTCAACGACAAGGAGGCGCTCGAGGGCTTCACCGCCTGCCAGAACGAGGCGCGCAACAGCTTCGGCGACGACCGCATCTTCATCGAGAAGTTCGTCGAGCAGCCGCGCCACATCGAGATCCAGATCCTGGGCGACAGCCACGGCAACGTGGTGTATCTGAACGAGCGCGAGTGCTCGATCCAGCGCCGCCACCAGAAGGTGATCGAGGAGGCGCCCAGCCCCTTCATCTCCGACGCGACCCGCAAGGCGATGGGCGAGCAGGCCGTGGCCCTGGCCAAGGCAGTGCAGTACCAGTCGGCCGGCACGGTCGAGTTCGTGGTCGGCAAGGACCAGGACTTCTACTTCCTCGAGATGAACACCCGCTTGCAGGTGGAGCACCCGGTGACCGAGGCCATCACCGGCCTGGACCTGGTCGAGCAGATGATCCGTGTCGCCGCCGGCGAGAAGCTCAGCTTCGGCCAGGCCGACGTCAAGCGCGACGGCTGGGCGATCGAGTGCCGCATCAACGCC
This sequence comes from Malikia granosa, assembly GCF_002980595.1. Lineage (GTDB taxonomy): Bacteria > Pseudomonadota > Gammaproteobacteria > Burkholderiales > Burkholderiaceae_C > Malikia > Malikia granosa. Next base: position 82,939 of record NZ_PVLQ01000035.1, on the reverse strand, counting down.
GAGGACCCGTTCCGCAACTTCCTGCCCTCTACCGGCCGCCTGGTGCGCTTCACGCCGCCGGAGCAGACCATGTGGCAGGCCGATACCAGCCAGCTGCAGGGCGTGCGCGTCGATACCGGCGTGTTCGAGGGCGGCGAGATCCCGATGTTCTACGACTCGATGATCGCCAAGCTGATCGTGCACGGCAAGGATCGCAATGAGGCGATCGCCAAGATGCGCGAGGCGCTCAATGGCTTCGTGATCCGCGGCATCAACTCCAACATCCCGTTCCAGGCCGCGCTGCTGGCGCACCCGGAGTTCGTCTCGGGCAACTTCAACACCGGCTTCATCGCCCAGCATTACGCGGGCGGCTTCCGCGCCGAGGACGTGCCGCATGACGACGAGGACTTCCTGGTCGCGCTGGCCGCCTTCGTGCGCCGCAAGTCGCGCGAACGCGCCACGGGCCTGTCGGGCCAGCTGCCGGGCTACGGCGTGCAGGTCGGCAAGGACTACACCGTCATCAGCCTCGACATCGAGGGCCATCACAAGCACACCGCGGTCCATGTCGACGAGTTCACCGGCGAGACCGGCTCGGCCAGCGTGCAGGTCAACGGCAAGCGCTACCAGATCAGCTCGCCCTCGCGCCTGAGCGAGATCGTGATCACCGGCCTGGTCAATGGCCAGCCCTTCACGGCCCAGATCGAGCGCGGTTCGGCCAAGAACCCGCTGGCGCTGGTGGTGCAGCACAACGGCACCAAGCTCGAGTGCATGGTGGTCTCGCCGCGCATGGCCGAGCTCTATGGCCAGATGCCGCACAAGGCCGCGCCCGACATGAGCCAGTTCGTGCTGTCGCCGATGCCGGGCCTGCTGGTCGAGGTCGCTGTCAAGCCGGGCCAGAAGGTCCAGGCTGGCGAGCGCGTCGCGGTGATCGAGGCGATGAAGATGGAAAACGTGCTGTTCGCCGCCGCCGATGGCGTCGTCGCCAAGGTGCTCGCCGCCAAGGGCGAGTCGCTGGTGGTCGACCAGCCGATCGTGGAGTTCGAGAAATGAGCCGTCCTTTCAAGGTGCTGGGCATCCAGCAGATCGCCATCGGCGGCCCGGACAAGAACCGCTTGCAGAAGCTCTGGGTCGACATGCTCGGCCTCGAGGTCACGGGCAACTTCAGGTCCGAGCGCGAGAACGTCGACGAGGACATCTGCGCCATGGGCAAGGGTGCCTTCAAGGTCGAGGTTGACCTGATGCAGCCGCTCGACCCCGAGAAGAAGCCGGCCGTGCATGCCACGCCGCTGAATCACGTCGGCCTGTGGATCGACGACCTGCCCAAGGCGGTCGAGTGGCTGAGCGCGAATGGCGTGCGCTTCGCGCCGGGCGGCATCCGCAAGGGTGCGGCCGGCTACGACATCACCTTCCTGCACCCGAAGTCGAACGACGAGTTTCCGATCGCGGGCGAGGGCGTGCTGATCGAGTTGGTGCAGGCGCCGCCCGAGGTGATCGCGGCGCTGGGATAATCCAGTCGGGGCTGCTTGCGCATCCCCGTGGTTTCAGCATCAGGGCGCGGCAGATTCCGCTGGTATCTGCCGCGCCCTGCTTTTTTTCCGAGAGACATGAACACGGTTGCTTCCATTCCTGTATCCGCCATCCGCCGCCCCGAGGCCGGTGTCCCTGCGAACCGCTGGTCGGTCGGCGCCGTCGAGGCGCTGTTCGAGCTGCCCTTCATGGAGCTGCTGTTCCGTGCCCAGCAGGTGCACCGCGAGCATTTCGATCCGAGCGAGGTCCAGCTCTCGACCTTGCTGTCGATCAAGACCGGTGGCTGCTCGGAGGATTGCGGCTACTGCCCGCAGTCCGCGCACCATGACACCGAGGTCGAGGCCGACAAGCTGATGCAGCTCGAGCAGGTGCTGGCCGCCGCGCGCGCCGCCAAGGCGCAGGGTGCGACCCGCTTCTGCATGGGCGCGGCCTGGCGCAGCCCCAAGGAGCGCGACATGGAAAAAGTCACCGACATGGTGCAGGGCGTGCGCGCGCTGGGCCTGGAGACCTGCATGACGCTGGGCATGCTCGACCCGGGCCAGGCGCGTCAGCTCAAGGACGCGGGACTGGACTACTACAACCACAACCTCGACAGCGCGCCGGACTTCTACGGCCAGATCATCAGCACCCGGACCTACCAGGACCGGCTCGACACGCTGTCCCATGTGCGCGAAGCCGGCATCAATGTCTGCTGTGGCGGCATCGTCGGTCTGGGCGAGACGCGCGCGCAGCGCGCCGGCCTGATCGCGCAGCTGGCCAACCTCGACCCTTACCCGGAGTCGGTGCCGATCAACAACCTGGTCGCGGTGCCCGGTACGCCGCTCGAGGGCGCCGAGCCTATCGATCCGTTCGAGTTCGTGCGCACGATCGCGGTCGCTCGCATCACGATGCCGACCACCATGGTGCGGCTGTCGGCCGGCCGCGAGCAGATGGACGATGCGCTGCAGGCGCTGTGCCTGGCCGCGGGTGCCAACTCGATCTTCTACGGCGACCAGTTGCTCACGACCGCCAATCCGCAGGCCGAGCGCGACCGCGCGCTGTTCGAGCGGCTCGGGCTGCGCGCGCAGGGCGCCCGCCCGGCCATGCCGCCTGCTGCCTGAGCGAGCCGGGATCGGCAGCCTTGCTTGCTGCCGGTCTCAGCGGCCGGACTGGCGCGCCTTGGCCCTGGCCAGCGCTGCCTCGATCACCGAGCGCTTGCGATCGAGCGCCGCCGGATCGGTCAGCTTGGAGTGCTCGGCCAGATGCTCGAGCTTGTCCTGGGCCTTGAGCAGCTGGCGCTGCTGGTGCTCGGCCAGGTCGCGCTGCTGGCGCTGCTGATGCCATTGGTAGCGTGAGCGCGCCTGCTCGGCCTGTTCGGGCGACCAGGCCGACCAGCCGGTCTGCTCGCCGCTGGCATTGACCAGCGCGATGCAGTCGACCGGGCAGACCGGGATGCACAGCTCGCAGCCGGTGCAATAGGGCTCGATCACGGTGTGCATGCGCTTGTTGCCGCCGACGATCGCATCGGTCGGACAGGCCTTGATGCACAGCGTGCAGCCTATGCACCAGTCCTCGTCGATGATCGCCAGGGTACGCACCGATTCCTGCCCATGGGCCGGATCGAGCGGCTTGGCCGGCTGGTCCGCGATCGCGGCCAGCCGACGCACGCCTTCGGCGCCACCGGGCGGGCATTGGTTGATGCCGGCCTGGCCCTGGGCGATCGCCCGCGCATAGGACAGGCAGTCGGGATAGCCACAGCGCGTGCACTGGGTCTGCGGCAGCGCCGCGTCGAGGCGAGCGACGAGATCACTCTCGGCGTTCGCAACCATGACTTCAATCTTCAAGCCTGGATTACCTCTTCCTGCCGGCGGCCGGGTTGCGGCGGTAGCTGGAGCGCGGCTGCGCGGCCGGCGCTGGTGCGGATTCGACCGGAGCGCTTGCCACCGCTTCGGCGCCAGTATCGACTTCGGCGGCTGCCTCGGGTGCGGTCGATCCAGCCAGCAGTTCGGCCGCGGGCTCGATCGGCTGCAGGGTTTCGACTGCGACGGGGGCGGCCGGTTCGACGGCAGCAACTGCCGGCTCGGCGGGAGCCGCCACGCTCGGCGCGCTCGCCGCCGCCTGCGGCATGCCCGCCTGGTGCTCGAGGATGAACTGCTTGACCACCGGATAGACCTGGTTGCGCCAGCGGCTGCCGCTGAAGATGCCGTAATGGCCGGCACCCTTGACCTCGAAGTGACGCTGCTCGTCGCTGACGATGCCAGTGCACAGCTCATGCGCGGCGCGGGTCTGGCCGCTGCCCGAGATGTCGTCGAGCTCGCCTTCGACGGTCAGCAAGCCGGTGTTGCGGATGTCCTGCGGCCTGACCAGCTCGACCTTGCCCTGCGGGTTGCGCACCTCCCAGGTACCGTTGACCAGCTTGAAGTCCTGGAACACGGTCTTGATGGTCTCGAGGTAGTAATCCGCGTCCATGTCGAGCACGGCGTTGTACTCGTCGTAGAACTGGCGATGTGCCTCGGCGCTGTCGTTGTCACCCTTGATCAGGTGGTTGAAGTAGTCGTAATGGCTGTTGGCGTGGCGGTCCGGGTTCATCGCGATGAAGCCGGTGTGCTGCAGGAAGCCCGGGTAGACGCGGCGGCCGGCGCCCGGGAAGTTGTTCGGCACCCGGTAGATCACGTTGTTCTCGAACCACTCGAAGGGGCGGTGCACCGCGAGGTTGTTGACCTCGGTCGGCGACTTGCGCGCATCGATCGGGCCGCCCATCATGGTCATCGACAGCGGGGTCTTTTCGCCACGGCTGGCCATCAGCGAGACGGCCGCCAGCGTCGGCACGGTCGGCTGGCAGACGCTGATGACATGGCAGTTGTCGTAGCGGCCTTGCAGGTGGCGGATGAAGTCCTGCAGGTAGTTGACGTAATCGTCGAGGTGGAACTCGCCCTCGGACAGCGGCACCAGGCGCGCGTTCTTCCACTCGGTGATGTAGACCTTGTGGTCTTTCAGCATGGTGCGCACGGTTTCGCGCAGCAGCGTCGCGTAGTGGCCCGACAGCGGCGCGACGAGCAGCACCACCGGCTGGCCCTTGAGGCGACTCAGCGTCTCGGGATCGTCGCTGAAGCGCTTGAAGCGCAGCAGGTCGCAGAAGGGCTTGGCCATCTCGACGCGTTCCTGGATCGCGATCTGGACTCCGTCGATGTCGACGGTCCGGATGCCGAACTCGGGCTTCTCGTAGTCCTTGCCCAGGCGGTGCACCAGGTCGAAGCCCGCGGCCATGCGCTGCGACAGCGGCGTCATGCCGACCGGCAGCATCGGGTTGGTGAACATCTTGGCCGTCACCTTGGCCAGGTCAGAGAAAGGCTCGATCAGTGAGCGCTGGGTTTCGTAGATCTGGTAAAGCATGGCGGGACTCCAAGGAATTGTTGCACTGCAGCATTATCGCAGTCTATGCTGCGTTGCAGCAACTGGTTTGTGCAATAACCATCAATATGCGTTGTTTAGAAGAATAACAAAAAACGCCGCGGATGCGGCGTTTTTATCGCTTGCAGCATTTATTACGGCAAACTTACATCACCTTGGCAATTGCCTGGCAGACATAGTCGATATTCTTGCTGTTGAGCGCGGCGACGCACATGCGGCCGGTGTCGGTGCCGTAGACGCCGAACTCGTTGCGCAGGCGCACCATCTGGTCCTTGGACAGGCCCGAGTAGCTGAACATGCCGATCTGGGTCGTGATGAAGCTCATGTCCTGCTGCACGCCGGCGGCCTTCAGGCCGTCGACCAGCTTCTGGCGCATGGCCTTGATGCGCACGCGCATCTCGCCGAGTTCCTTTTCCCACAGTGCGCGCAGCTCGGGGTTGCTCAGCACCGCGGCGACGACTGCGCCGCCATGGGTCGGCGGGTTGGAGTAGTTGGTGCGGATCACGATCTTGAGCTGGGACAGCACGCGGTCGGCCTCGGCCTTGTCCTGGCACAGCACCGACAGGCCGCCGACGCGCTCGCCGTACAGGCTGAAGCTCTTCGAGAAGCTGGTCGAGACGAAGAAGTTCAGGCCGGCGGCGACGAACTTGTCGATCACCGCGCCGTCTTCCTTGATGCCGTAGCCGAAGCCCTGGTAGGCCATGTCGAGGAAGGGGGTCAGGCCCTTGGCCTGGATGACGGCGATCACCTGGTCCCATTGCTCGGGGCTGATGTCGTAGCCGGTCGGGTTGTGGCAGCAGGCGTGCAGCACGATGATGGTGCCCGGCTCGGCCGCGTTCAGGCTGGCCAGCATGCCCTCGAAGTTGACGCCGCGCTGGGTCGGGTCGTAGTAGGCGTAGGTGCCGACCTCGAAGCCGGCGTTGCTGAACAGCGCGCGGTGGTTTTCCCAGGACGGGTCGGAGATCAGCACCTTGGCGTTCGGGCTGACCTTCTTGAGGAAGTCGGCGCCGATCTTCAGGCCGCCGGTGCCGCCGATGGCCTGCACGGTGGCGACGCGGCCGCTCTTGACCGGCTCGCTGTCGGCGCCGAACACCAAGCCCTTGACGGCGGCGTCATAGGCGGCGATGCCGTCGATCGGCAGGTAGCCGCGCGCAGCGGGCTTTTCCATCATCGCCTGCTCGGCAGCCTGCACGCACTGCAGCAGCGGCAGCTTGCCGTTGTCGTCGAAGTAGACGCCCACGCCCAGGTTGACCTTGTTGGGGTTGGTGTCGGCGTTGTACTGCTCGTTCAGACCCAGGATCGGGTCGCGGGGGGCCATTTCGACGGCGGAAAACAGAGACATGAGTCGTTACCTGTGTGTGAAGGAAGAAGCGCGCTTGCCATGCGGGGCAAGCCTGCACAGAGGCAGGCATTTTAGCTTGGCTGGAGTAGCGAGTGCACCCGCCAGCGGACAGTCAGCGGCCTTATGAAACAATTCGGCATGTCTGAAGAATCCCAAGGCCAGTTCGTCACCTTTCCCGGCTCGCCGTTCGAGCTGTTCCAGCCTTTCCCGCCTGCGGGCGACCAGCCGACTGCGATCGCGCAGCTGGTCGAAGGCATCCAGGACGGCGAGGTGTTCCAGACCCTGCTCGGCGTGACCGGCTCCGGCAAGACCTTCACCATGGCCAACGTGATCGCGCGGTTGGGCCGACCCGCGATCATCTTCGCGCCAAACAAGACGCTGGCCGCTCAGCTGTACTCCGAGTTCCGTGAGTTCTTCCCGAAGAACGCGGTCGAGTACTTCGTCAGCTACTACGACTACTACCAGCCCGAGGCCTATGTGCCGCAGCGCGACCTGTTCATCGAGAAGGACAGCGCGATCAACGAGCATATCGAGCAGATGCGCCTGTCCTGCACCAAGAGCCTGCTCGAGCGGCGCGACGTGGTGATCGTGGCCACCGTCTCGGCGATCTACGGCATCGGCAAGCCCGAGAGCTACCACCAGATGATCATGACGCTGCGCACAGGCGACCGCTACGGCCAGCGCGACCTGATCGCGCAGCTGGTGCGCATGCAGTACCAGCGCAACGAGCAGGATTTCTCGCGTGGCAAGTTCCGCGTGCGCGGCGACACCATCGACGTGTTTCCGGCCGAACACAGTGAGCTGGCGATCCGCATCGAGCTGTTCGACGACGAGGTCGAGACGCTGCAGCTGTTCGATCCGTTGACCGGCCGCATCCGGCAGAAGATCCCGCGCTTCACGGTCTATCCCTCCAGCCACTACGTCACGCCCCGGGAGCAGGTGCTGTCGGCGGTCGAGGCGATCAAGCTGGAACTGGCCGAGCGGCTGCAGCAGCTGGTCGGCATGGGCAAGCTGGTCGAGGCGCAGCGCCTGGAGCAGCGCACCCGCTTCGACCTCGAGATGCTGACCGAGGTCGGCCATTGCAAGGGGATCGAGAACTACAGCCGACACCTGGCGGGATCGGCCGCGGGCGAGGCCCCATCGACGCTGACCGACTACTTGCCCAAGGACGCGCTGATGTTCCTCGACGAGAGCCATGTCATGATCGGCCAGCTCGGCGGCATGTACAACGGCGACCGCGCGCGCAAGACCACCTTGGTCGACTATGGCTTTAGGTTGCCGAGTGCGCTGGACAACCGGCCGCTCAAGTTCGAGGAGTTCGAGACCAAGATGCGCCAGTGCGTGTTCGTCTCGGCGACGCCGGCCGACTACGAGCGCCAGCATGCCGGCCAGGTGGTCGAGCAGGTGGTGCGCCCGACCGGCCTGGTCGATCCGGTGGTCGAGGTGAGGCCGGCGACGCACCAGGTCGACGACGTGCTGGGCGAGATCCGGCTGCGCGTCGAGCGCGAGGAGCGGGTCCTGATCACGGTGCTGACCAAGCGCATGGCCGAGCAGCTGACCGACTACCTGACCGAGAACGGGGTCAAGGTGCGCTACCTGCACAGCGACATCGACACCGTCGAGCGGGTCGAGATCCTGCGCGACCTGCGGCTGGGGGTGTTCGACGTGCTGGTCGGCATCAACCTGCTGCGCGAGGGCCTGGACATTCCCGAGGTGTCGCTGGTCGCCATCCTCGACGCCGACAAGGAAGGCTTCCTGCGCAGCGAGCGCAGCCTGATCCAGACCATAGGCCGGGCCGCGCGCAACCTCAATGGCCGCGCCATCCTGTATGCCGACCGCAGCACCGACTCGATGAAGAAGGCGATCGGCGAGACCGAGCGCCGGCGCGCCAAGCAGATCGCCTTCAACGAAGCCAACGGCATCACGCCGCGTGGCGTGGTCAAGCGCATCAAGGACCTGATCGAGGGCGTCTACAGCGAGAAGGCCGGCGAGGAGGCGAAGAAGCTCGAGCTGGCGCAGCAGCAGCTGGCCGAGGTCGCCGACATGGACGAGAAGGCGCTGGCGCGCGAGATCAAGCGGCTCGAGAAGCAGATGCTCGAACATGCGCGCAACCTCGAGTTCGAGCAGGCGGCGCGGGTGCGCGACCAGCTCGCCAGGCTCAAGGACCGGGTGCTCGGCGCGCATGGCGGCGACAGCCTGCCATCGGGCCGCTGATCCGGCCGCTGAGTGGCGCCTGGCGTTCCGGAATGGGCGGGCAGCTCCAATGCCGACTAAAACAGTCAGGATTGGTGTATACTTGACCTAAACGCTCGGGATTCGATGCGACCCTCCTGGCAGGTGCCGGAGGGCAGGTTTTCCCGGTCATTTCCAGGAGTTTGCCATGCGCCTTACCACCAAGGGCCGTTTCGCCGTCACCGCCATGATCGACCTGGCCCTGCGCCAGAGCAGCGGTCCTGTGACGCTGGCAGCGATCAGCCAGCGCCAGCAGATTTCCCTGTCCTACCTCGAGCAGCTGTTTGGCAAGCTGCGCCGCAACCTGCTGGTCGAGTCGACCCGAGGTCCCGGCGGCGGCTACACTCTGGGCCGCAAGGCCGACGCGATCACGGTGGCCGACATCATCGTCTCGGTCGACGAGCCGATCGACGCGACCGGCTGCGGCGGCAAGAGCAACTGCCTGGGCGACGGCATGCCCTGCCTGACCCATGACCTCTGGGACCAGCTCAATGCCAAGATGGTCGAGTTCCTGAGCTCGATCACGCTGCAGAAGCTGATCGACGAGCAGCTGGCCAAGGGCGTGGTGATCGAGTCGACGCCGCAGATCCGGCGTGCGATCTCCTCCGCCCCGGTGGTCAAGCCGATCCGCGTCAATGCTCCCAATTCCGTCTTCGCGCTCGGGGCTGCCGCTGCCAAGTAAGCTTGCGCCCCCGCCGAGACCCTTTTCACAGGATGACACCATGAGCACCACTCCGCATTACCCGATCTATCTCGACTACAGCGCGACCACGCCTTGCGACCCGCGCGTCGTCGACAAGATGATCCCCTGGTTGAACGAGCATTTCGGCAACCCGGCCTCGCGCAGCCATGCCTGGGGCTGGGAGGCCGAGGCCGCGATCGAGAAGGCGCGCGAGCAGGTGGCATCGCTGATCGGCGCCGACCCGCGCGAGATCGTCTGGACCAGCGGCGCGACCGAGTCGAACAACCTGGCGATCAAGGGCGCGGCCCATTTCTACCAGGGCAAGGGCAAGCACTTGATCACGGTCAAGACCGAGCACAAGGCCGTGCTCGACACCTGCCGCCACCTGGAGCGCGAAGGCTTCGAGGTCACCTACCTCGACGTGCAGCCCGATGGACTGCTCGACCTCGAGGCCTTCAAGGCCGCGATCCGTCCTGACACCATCCTGGCCAGCGTGATGTTCGTCAACAACGAGATCGGCGTGATCCAGGACATCCCGGCCATCGGCGCGATCTGCCGCGAGAAGGGCGTGATCTTCCACGTCGATGCCGCCCAGGCCACCGGCCGCGTCCATGTCGACCTGGCCACCTTGCCGGTCGACCTGATGAGCCTGACCTCGCACAAGACCTATGGTCCCAAGGGCGTTGGCGCGCTCTACGTGCGTCGCAAGCCGCGCATCCGCCTGGAAGCGCAGATGCACGGCGGCGGCCACGAGCGCGGCATGCGCTCGGGCACCTTGCCGACGCACCAGATCGTCGGCATGGGCGAGGCCTACGCGATCGCCAAGGCCGAGATGGATACCGAGCTGCCGCGCATCCAGGCGCTGCACGACCGCCTCTATGCTGGCCTGTCCTCGATCGAGCAGACCTTCCTGAACGGCCACGAGACCCGCCGCATCCCGCACAACCTCAACATGAGCTTCAACTATGTCGAGGGCGAGTCGCTGATCATGGGCATCAAGGGCCTGGCGGTGTCTTCCGGCTCGGCCTGTACCTCGGCCAGCCTGGAGCCCAGCTATGTCCTGCGCGCGCTGGGCCGCAGCGACGAGCTCGCGCACAGCAGCCTGCGCATGACCATCGGCCGCTGGACCACCGAGGCCGAGATCGACAGCGCGATCGAGGCCATCAGGACCAATGTCGCCAAGCTGCGCGAGCTCTCGCCGCTGTGGGACATGTACCAGGACGGCATCGACCTCTCGACCATCCAGTGGGCTGCCCACTGATCCCGCACTGAACAGGAGAACTGATATGGCTTACTCTGACAAGGTCGTCGACCACTACGAAAACCCCCGCAACGTCGGCAGCTTCGAGAAGGGCGACGAGGACGTCGGCACCGGCATGGTCGGCGCGCCGGCCTGCGGCGACGTCATGAAGCTGCAGATCAAGGTCAACCCGAGCACCGGCGTGATCGAGGACGCACGCTTCAAGACCTACGGCTGCGGCTCGGCGATTGCCTCGAGCTCGCTGGTGACCGAATGGGTCAAGGGCAAGACGCTGGACGAGGCGGCGCAGATCAAGAACAGCGAGATCGCCGAGGAGCTCGCGCTGCCGCCGGTCAAGATCCACTGCTCGATCCTGGCCGAGGACGCCATCAAGGCGGCCGTTGACGACTACAAGAAGAAGCACGCCGCCGCCTGATCCACTAGACCCTTATCCTGCGCTTACCATGTCCGTCACCCTCACCGAAGCCGCCGCCAAGCATGTCACCAAATACCTGAGCCGTCGTGGCAAGGGGGTCGGGGTGCGGCTGGGCGTCAAGACCACCGGCTGCTCGGGCCTGGCCTACAAGCTCGAGTACGCCGATGAAGTCGCACCGGAGGACGTGGTGTTCGAGGACAAGGGCATCCAGATCCTGGTCGACCCGAAGTCGATGGCCTACCTCGATGGCATGACGCTGGACTTCGTGCGCGAGGGCCTGAACGAGGGCTTCCGCTTCAACAACCCCAACGAGCGCGACCGCTGTGGCTGTGGCGAGTCCTTCCGTGTCTGAGCCGACTGCGCAATCGCCGGCCCAGGCGCCGAGCCTGCAGGACGACGACTTCAAGCTGTTCGGCCTGCCGGCCGGCTTCGCGCTCGACCGCGCCGCGCTCGATGAGCGCTGGAAGGCGCTGCAGCGCCAGGCCCATCCCGACCGCTTCGCGGCCCAGGGATCGGCAGCCCAGCGCGTCGCGATGCAATGGTCGGTGCGCATCAACGAGGCCTACCAGCGCCTGAAGGACCCCTTGAAGCGCGCCGCCTACTGGTGCGAGCTCAACGGCGCCCCGATCAAGGCCGAGAGCAACACCGCGATGCCGGCGGCCTTCCTGATGCAGCAGATGGAGTGGCGCGAGGCGCTCGACGAGGCCGATGGCGCCGCAGCGATCGAGGACCTGCTGGCGCAGACCCAGGCCTTTCGGCACGACATGCTCGATCAGCTCGGCCGCAGCATCGACCAGCAAGGCGACGCCGTTGGCGCGGCGCAGCAGGTCAGGGCGCTGATGTTCGTCGAGCGTTTCGCCGACGATCTGCATGGCCGGCTCGACCGGCTCTGATGCGATTGCGGCCTTGCCGGTCTTTCGCGCCAGCAGACCGGCTTGTCCGCCAAGGCCGGCGCCGCCTGCGACAATAGCGGGCTTTCCCGTGATTTTCCGAGACTGAGTTTTTACCCCGGGCCCCAGCGCCCGTCTTGCCCCATGGCCCTGCTGCAAATCTCCGAACCCGGCCAGACGCCCGACCCGCACCAGCGGCGCGTGGCTGTCGGCATCGACCTCGGCACCACCCATTCGCTGGTCGCCTCGGTGCGCCACGGCGTGCCAGAATGCCTGCCCGACGAGCAGGGCCGCGTCATCCTGCCCAGCGTGGTGCGCTACCTGCCGCCCGGATCGGGCTCGGGGCGATCGATCGGCTGGGAGGCGCTTGCCGCCCAGGTCGACGATCCGCACAACACCATCAGCTCGGTCAAGCGCCTGATGGGGCGCAAGCTGGCCGACCTGCAGGCCCAGGGCGTGGCGGCCAAGCTGCCTTACACGGTGGTCGACGGTCCCGGCATGGCGGCAGTGCGCACCGTGGCGGGCGACAAGTCGCCGGTCGAGGTCAGCGCCGAGATCCTGGCCACGCTGCGCTTTCGCGCCGAGGACAGCTTCGACAACGACCTGTTCGGTGCCGTCATCACGGTGCCGGCCTATTTCGACGATGCCCAGCGCCAGGCGACCAAGGACGCGGCGCAGATGGCCGGCCTCGAAGTGCTGCGCCTGATCAACGAGCCGACCGCCGCGGCGATCGCCTACGGCCTGGACCAGGGTTCGGAAGGCGTCTACGCGGTCTATGACCTCGGCGGCGGCACCTTCGACGTCTCGATCCTGCGCCTGACCCAGGGCGTGTTCGAGGTGCTGGCCACCGGCGGCGATTCCGCGCTCGGCGGCGACGACTACGACCGCGCGCTGGCCGATTGGCTGCTGCAGCAGGCGGGCTACAGCCGCAAGGCCGGCGAATTGCCGGCGGGCGAACGGGCGCGACTGCAGGCCGAGGCGCGCCGCGTCAAGGAAGCGCTGTCGGCCCATGCCGACGACGGCGTGGCGGTGCGCTTCGAGGTCGAACTCGATGGCAAGGCCCTGGTGCGCGACGTGACTCATGCCGAATTCGCCCAGGCCTGCGCCGAGCTGACCCAGCGCACCATGGCGGCCGTCAAGCGCGTGCTGCGCGACGCCCGGCTGGACAAGTCGGAGGTCAAGGGCGTGGTCATGGTCGGCGGCTCGACCCGCATGCCGGTGGTGCGCCAGGCAGTGGGCGAATTCTTCGGCCAGCCGCCGCTGACCAACCTGAACCCCGACGAGGTGGTGGCGCTTGGCGCCGCCATCCAGGCCAATCAGCTCGCCGGCAACAACCCCGAGGGCGACCTGCTGCTGCTTGACGTGATTCCCTTGTCGCTCGGCATCGAGACCATGGGCGGACTGGTCGAGCGCATCGTGCCGCGCAACACCACGATACCGACCGCGCTGGCGCAGGACTTCACCACCTTCAAGGACGGCCAGACCGCGCTGGCGCTGCATGTGCTGCAGGGCGAGCGCGACCTGGTGGCCGACTGCCGCAGCCTGGCGCGCTTCGAGCTGCGCGGCATCCCGCCGATGCCGGCCGGCGCCGCGCGCATCCGCGTCACCTTCACCATCGACGCCGACGGCCTGCTGACCGTCGGCGCGAAGGAGCAGGGCAGTGGGGTCGAGGCGCAGATCGTCGTCAAGCCCAGCTACGGCCTGTCCGACGAGCAGATCGCCGCCATGCTGCAGGACAGCTTCGCCACCGCGCAGCAGGACATGGCCGCGCGCGCGCTGGTCGAGGCCCGGGTCGAGGCCGAGCGCATGCTCGACGCGACCCGCAGCGCGCTGGCAGCCGATGCCGACCTGCTCGAGCCCGCGCAGCGCGCCGAGATCGACCGCCTGATCAGTGCGACCGAAGCCATACGCGCCAGTTCGTCTGACGCGGCCGAGATCGAGGCCGCGACCGAAGCCCTGGCCAAGGGCACCGAGCCCTTTGCCGCGCTGCGCATGAACCGCGGCATCGCCCGCGCCCTGGCCGGCCAAAACGTGGAGAATTTCTGACATGCCGATCATCAAGATCCTGCCCCATCCCGAATACTGCCCGCAGGGCACCGAGATCCAGGCCCTGCCTGGCACGACCATCTGCGAGGCGCTGCTCGACCACGAGATCGAGATCGAGCATGCCTGCGACATGAGCTGCGCCTGCACCACCTGCCACGTGATCGTCCGCCAGGGGCTGTCCAGCCTCAACGAGGCGACCGAGGAAGAGGAAGACCTGCTCGACAAGGCCTGGGGCCTGGAGCCGCAGTCGCGCCTGAGCTGCCAGGCGCGCCTGGCCAAGGAAGACCTCACGATCGAGATCCCGCGCTACACCATCAACCACGCTCGCGAGCACCACTGAAGGCGGCCGTCCCATGCGCCAGATCGTCCTCGATACCGAAACCACCGGCCTGTCGGCCCTCGACGGTGACCGCATCATCGAGATCGGCTGCGTCGAGCTGGTCAACCGCAAGCTGACCGGCAACAACCGCCATTTCTACCTGCATCCCGAGGACCGCGCGATCCACGAGGATGCGCAGCGGGTGCATGGCATCTCGATCGAGTTCCTGGCCGACAAGCCCAAGTTCCGCGCCATCGCCGACGACCTGCTCGACTACCTGCAGGGCGCCGAGCTGCTGGCGCACAACGCGCCGTTCGACGTCGGCTTCCTGAACGAGGAGTTGCGCCGGCTCGGTCGCGGCAAGATCACCGACCTGGTCGATGGCGTGGTCGATACCCTGGCCATGGCCAAGGAAATGTTCCCGGGCAAGCGCAACGGCCTCGATGCGCTGTGCGACCGGCTCGGGGTCGACAACTCGGGGCGCAACTTCCACGGCGCCTTGCTCGATGCCGAGCTGCTGGCCGACGTCTACATCAACATGACGCGCGGGCAGAATGCCCTGGCGATGGAGGTCGAGAGCGGCGAGGCCGGGGCCGACGGCCAACTGGTGGCAGTCGACCTGAGTCGCTTCGAGCTGCCGGTGCCTGCCCTGAGCGAAGCCGAATTGCAGGCGCACCAGGCGCTGCTGGCCGATCTCGACAAGGCCAGCAAGGGCAAGACGGTCTGGCGCCAGCTCGAGCCACAGGCCGCCGCGGCTTGACTGACTTGCACCCGGGCCTGTCCCGGGTTTATCATTGACCTGTACTTGTTACTTACGCAAATCAAAGCATCCAACTTCAATGCAAAAGGCTGAACAAGAAACAGGGCTGTCACCGTCGACTCCGCTGGACTGGTTCGAATCCTGGCTGCTCGAGCGCGCCAGCGAGCGGGAAAACCCGCTCACCCCCCAGGCGGCAGAACCCTATCGCTACATCTGGTCTTCCTGGTGCCAGTGGCTGCTCGGTGCCGACAGGTCGGGGCAGAGCGAGTGGACCGGGCTGGTGCTGGCGGCGGGGCCGACCCAGGCGATGGCTTTCCTGCTCGACCATGTCAAGCCGGCGACCCAGCGCAGCGGCAGCGCGACGGAAATCTCCATCGTCACGCGCGAGCGCTACTGCATGGTGCTGCGCGGGGTCTATGGCCATCTGCAGCGGCTCGGCCTGCTGACGGAAAACCCGATGCTGCGGCTCTACGAGCTCGCGGGCGAGGACCGGCCCGATGCCGAGGTGCTGGCGCCCGAACTCTGGCATCGCCTGCTCGAACAGGCAGCCGAGGAACCGGCCGACCGCTCGCCGTTTGCCTTGCGCGACCGCGCGCTGCTCTGGCTGATGCTCGATGCGGCACTGACACCGGCCGAGCTTTCGGCCTTGAACCTGGGCCAGCTCGAGCAGGCCTTGGCGGGCGAGGGCGCCGCTGATGCGCCGCTGACGATACGCCTGCAGGGCAACCGGGCCGCGCAGCGGCGCGAGTTGCAGCTTGGCGCACCGGCTGCTGCGGCCTTGCGCGACTGGCTGGCCGTGCGCAGCGACACGCTGGCCAAGGGCCGGCCCGATACGCTGGTCGTGCTCGAACTGGTCTTCTTCACCGAGCGGCGAAAGCCGCTGTCGCGCCGCGTGCTGTTTCACCTGACTTCGCGGCTGATCACCCAGGCCTGCGCGTCGCTCGGGCTCGGGCTGCCGCGCCACCTGGGCCCGCTGGTGCTGCGCAACACGGCCATCCTGCACTGGCTGCAGGACGGCATGGCACAAGACCTGGTCTGCCGACGCGCCGGCTACCAGGGCCGGCTGGCACTCGAGCATCTGCGCACGCATCTTGCTGCAATCCGCAACGACGACAAGAAGGAACATCCCACGGCATGGAACACAACATCCCCCTGATCACCACGCTGGCGGCAGGCTTCAGCATGGCGCTGGTGTTCGGCTTCCTGGCCGAGCGCATCAAGGTGCCGGCCCTGGTGGGCTATCTGCTGGCCGGCATCCTGATCGGCCCGGGCACGCCAGGCTTCGTCGCCGATGTCTCGCTGGCCTCCCAGCTGTCCGAGATCGGCGTCATGCTGCTGATGTTCGGCGTCGGCCTGCATTTCTCGCTCAAGGACCTGCTGGCGGTCAAGCGCATCGCGGTGCCTGGCGCCGTGGTGCAGATGAGCCTGGCGACCCTGCTCGGCATGGGGGTGGCCTGGTGGTGGGGCTGGAGCTGGGGTGCCGGGCTGATCTTCGGCCTGTCGCTGTCCTGTGCCAGCACGGTGGTGCTGCTCAAGGCGCTGGAGGCGCGTGGCGTGCTCGACAGCATGAACGGCCGCATAGCGGTCGGCTGGCTGGTGGTCGAGGACCTGGCGACAGTGCTGGTACTGGTCCTGCTGCCGCCGCTGGCGGGCATGCTCGGCGGCTCGGTCACCGATTCGGCGAGCACCGGTTCGCTGTGGCTCACGATAGGAAAAACCCTGTTCCAGGTTGCGGCCTTCATCGCCATCATGCTGGTGGCCGGGCGCCGGGTGCTGCCCTGGCTGCTGTGGCAGATCTCGCGCACCGGCTCGCGCGAGCTGTTCACGCTGTCGGTGATCGTGGCGGCGATCGGCATCGCCTACGGCGCGGCCCAGCTGTTCAGCGTCTCGTTCGCGCTCGGGGCCTTCTTTGCCGGCATGGTGATGCGCGAGTCGAAGTTCAGCCATCGTGCCGCCGAAGAATCCCTGCCGCTGCGCGATGCGTTCTCGGTGCTGTTCTTCGTCTCGGTCGGCATGCTGTTCGAGCCGGTCATCCTGCTCGAGCAGCCGGTCCATGTGCTGGGCGTGGTGGCCATCATCATCTGTGGCAAGTCGATCGCAGCCCTGGGCCTGGTGCTGGCCTTCCGCTATCCGCTCAACACGGCGCTGACGGTCTCGGCCAGCCTGGCGCAGATCGGCGAGTTCTCCTTCATCCTGGCTGGGCTGGGCCTGTCGCTGGGCCTGCTGCCGGACGAAGGCATGAGCCTGGTGCTGGCGGGTGCGCTGATCTCGATCGCGCTCAATCCGCTGCTGTTCGCCGCCATCGAGCCGCTGCGGCGCTGGATCCTGCAGCGCTCCGAGCTGGCGCGCAAGCTCGAGCAGAGGACCGATCCCTATGCCGAGCTGCCGATGAGCACCGAGCGCAGGTACCTGCACGGACAGGTCGTGCTGGTGGGCTATGGCCGGGTCGGCCAGCGCATCGCCGCTGCCATGCAGTCCGGTGGGATTGCCTATGTGGTGGCCGAGCAGAACCGCGAGCTGGTCGAGGACCTGCGCCAGCAAGGCATCGCGGCGGTCTTCGGCAATGCGGCCGACCCGCTGGTGCTGGTGCAGGCCCATGTCGCGCAGGCCGCGATGCTGGTGGTGACCACGCCCGATCCGCTCGACATGCGCCAGATGGTCGAGACGGCCAGGACGCTCAATCCCGGCATCGAGATCGTGCTGCGCAGCCACAGCGAGCAGGAGTCGGAGCTGTTGCGCAGGGACGGCATCGACCAGGTGTTCGTCGGCGAGGAGGAGCTGGCCAAGAGCATGAGCGGCCATGTGCTGGCGCGCCTGGGAGCGCCGGCCGCTGCCTGAGTCCGTGCCCGAGCCCGCCCGGCAGGCCGTGGGCCCGCTAGCGGGTGCTCGCAGGCGTCTCGGCTGCCGCTGCATCGGTCTGGGTCGGCGACTGATCGACCGTGACTTGAGCCTGGGAGCGGCTGCGCAGTTCCCGGTACAGGCCGGCACGCATGATCAGCATCGACACCACCGGCGCCGTCAGCAACACGAAGACGGTGATCAGCAGTTCGTGCAGCACCAGGCGCGACTGCCGCACGCTGAAGTACAGCATCGATGCCAGCAGGATGCAGCCGGCACCGAGCGTGATGGTGATTGCCGGGCCGTGGATACGCTGGTAGAAGCTCTGCAGCCGCGCCAAGCCGAAGGCACCGATCACGGTGACCAGTCCGCCCAGCACCAGCAGGCCAGCGAGCGGGACGGCCACCCACCAGGAAAGGGACTCGGCGCCGCTCATTCGATCACCTCGCCGCGCAGCAGGAACTTGGCCAGCGCGATCGTCGAGACGAAGCCGAGCAGGGCGATCAGCAGCGCGGCATCGAAATAGATGTCGCTGCCGTGGCGCATGCCCAGCAGCAGCGCCAGCAGCATGGCGCACATCGACAGCGTATCGAGCGCCAGCACCCGGTCCTGGGCCGAGGGGCCGATCAGCAGCCGCAGCGTGCACAGCAGCATCGCCAGCAGCACGCAAGCCAGCGCGAAAAGGCTGGCTGCCGACAGCAAGGTCGCGGTCGTCATGGAGACTCTCCTTGTGGGGGGGTGTCGAACACTTCGATCAGCGGGCCTTCGTAGCGGATCTTGATGGTCTCAACCCACCAGGCCTCGTCGTGCAGGTCGAAGACATGCAGCAGCAGTTCATGGCTGTCGGGCAGCAGGTCGACCCAGACCGTGCCCGGCGTGGAATTGATCAGGCAGGACAGCAGCGCCAGTCCATGCGGACTGCGCAGGTCGAGCGGCACGCGGATGAACTGCGAATTCACGTCGGCCGAGCGGCGCAGCAGGATGATCTGGCTGACATTGATGCAGGAGCGCAGGATCTCGATGGCCGAGAAGCCAAGCAGGCGCAGCAGCGCCAGCGGGCGTCTGATGCGGGCTTGGCCATGGGGCTGCAGCGGGCGCGCCAGCAGCGGCGCGACGATGGCCAGTGCGGCGCCCAGCAGCCAGTGCGCTGCCTCCAGGCTCTGGTTCAGCAGCAGCCAGGTCAGCAGCAGGCCCAGCGACAGCAGGGGCGAAGGCAGCCAGCGCCTCATCGTCCCACCTCCGGTGACGGCAGCCGCTGCACCGGCAGCTCGTCCAGCACCCGTCGGCTGTAGTCAGTGCTGCGCAGCAGCCCTTCGGTGGCGCGGCCCAGGTAGCCGAACACCGGACCGGCCTGCAGCGTCAGCAGCAGGCACAGCGCCACCAGCGCGGCGACTGGCATGGCCTCGGACAACTGCAGTCTGGGCGGGCTGACCACGCCCGAAGCCCAGAAGGTGCGCACCCCCAGTCGCATCAGCGAGATGATCGCCGCCAGGCCGGCCAGCACGATCAGCGCGATCAGCAGCCAGGTGCTGGCCGGCACCTGGGCCGGTGCGGCCGCGAGCATGGCGTGGAACAGGCTGAACTTGGCGATGAAGCCGGCCAGCGGCGGCATGCCGGTGATGACCAGCGCGCAGGCGCCAAAGCTCAGCCCGAGGAAGGCCAGGGTGCCTGGAATGCCGACGCCGACCGGGTCTTCCGGCTTGTCCTCGACCGCGAAGGCTTCCATCGTGAGCGCCAGCAGCGCGGCACCTGGCGGTCGGATGCGCTCGGCGAGCTCGAGCAACAGCATGAAGGCCGCCATCGCCAACGTCGAGCCGAGCAGGTAGTACAGGCCCGAGGCCAGTACCGCGCTGCCCGAGTGGCCGATCACCGCCAGCAGCGTGCCCGAGGAGACGACCGCACCATAGCCCGCCATGCGACCGGCGTCCTGGCTGGCGAGCATGCCGATGGCGCCGAACAGCAGGGTCGCCATGCCACCGAGGGTCAGCGCGCCGAGGCCGAAGCCGGCGAGTGCGCTGGCCGGATCGCCGAACAGCGCCAGCCAGACCCGCAGCACGGCATACACGCCGACCTTGGTCATCAGCACCAGCATCGCCGCCACCGGCGCCGAGGCCGAGGCATAGGTAGTGGGCAGCCAGAAGCCGAGCGGCCACATCGCCCCCTTGCTCAGGAAGGCCAGCGCCAGCACCGTGGCGCCGACCTGCAGCAACCAGCGGTCCTGCCCGCCCAGCGCCGCCACCCTCGGCCCCAGGTCTGCCAGGCTCAGCGTGCCGGTGGCGGCATAGATCAGCGCCACGCCGAGCAGGAACAGCAGCGAGGCGACCAGGTTGACCGCGATGTACTGCATTCCGGCCTGGATGCGGCGCAGGTTGTAGCCATGCAGCACCAGGCCGTAGGAGGCTGCCAGCATGACCTCGAAGAACACGAACAGGTTGAACAGGTCATGGGTCAGGAAGGCGCCGTTGAGCCCCATCAGCAGGAACTGGAACAGCGAATGGAAGCTGACCCCGACCCGGTCCCAGCGCCGCGCCGAAAACACCAGCACCGCCAGCGCGATGGTCGCGGTCAGCAGCAGCATCAGCGCAGCGAGCCGGTCCACCAGCAGCGCGATGCCGAAGGGCGCGGCCCAGTTCGCTGCCAGGTAGACGCCGATGCCGTCCGGCCAATGTCCGCCGTCGGCCAGCAGCAGCAGCGCCAGCGCCACCAGCCACAACAGCAGGCCGCTGCCCAGGCCAAAGGCGAACTTGAGCTGATAGCGCTTCTGGTTGACCGGGATCAGCAGCGCCCCCACCAGCAGCGGCAGCAGAACGGGGACGATGATCAGCTGTTGCAGCCAGGACATGCCGGTCATGCGCGCGGCTCCTCGCCATCGACATGGTCGCTGCCGGACAGGCCGCGGGCGCCCATCATCATCACCAGATACAGCGCGGTGGTGGCAAAGCCGATCACGATCGCGGTCAGCACCAGGCTTTGCGGCAGGGGATCGGCGAACTGCGACGGATCGATGCCGGGCTGGGGCGTGATCGGCGGCTGGTTGACCCAGAGCCGGCCCATCGCGAAGATGAACAGGTTGACCGCGTAGGACATCAGCATCAGCCCGATGATGAGCTGGAAGCTGCGCGGGCGCAGGATCAGCCAGATGCCGGCGCCGAACAGGATGCCAATCGCGAGGGCGAGTACGAGTTCCATCAGGGCCTCCGGGTATTGTCGGTGCGGTCCGCCGCCGGGTCCTCGACCGGTTGGCGATGCGCGCGCAGCGACTGGTGGGCCAGCGCGACCAGCATCAGCATGCTGCTGCCGACCACCACGACAAACACGCCCAGGTCGAACAGGAAGGCGCTCGGCAGGTGCAACTCGCCCACCAGCGGCCAGTCGACATGCGCGGTATGGGTGGTCAGGAAGGGATGGCCGAAGCCCCAGGCCGCCAGGCCGGTGCCGCAGGCCAGCAGCAGGCCGAAACCCAGCCAGCGGTGCGGGCGCAGCTTGAGATGGCTTTCGACCCAGGTCGTGCCGGCCAGCATGTACTGCACCAGGATGGCGACCGCGAAGATCAGTCCGGCGACGAAGCCGCCACCCGGCAGGTTGTGGCCGCGCATGAAGAAGTAGACCGCGATCACGCCCATGAAGGGCAGCAGCAGGCGCAGGTAGATGCCAGGCACCAGCAGGTAGCCGCTGTTGGCCTGCTCGGCCGGGCCCTGCCGGCTGGCCGGGTCGGCCTCGAAGCGCTGCTGCGGCGGAATGCCCGCGCTCTCGGGCGCCGGACGGAAGCGACGCAGCAAGGCATAGACCGTGAGCGCCACGATGGCGAGCACGCTGATCTCGCCCAGGGTGTCGAAGCTGCGGAAGTCCACCAGCAGCACGTTGACCACGTTGCTGCCCCCGCCACCACTGAGCGCGTTGAGCAGGAAGAAGTCAGCGATCGTCGTCGAGGCCGGATGCACCAGCACGGCATAGCTCAGTGCCGCCAGCGCAAGCCCGCCGCCGACAGCCAGCGCGAGGTCGCGCGAGCGGCGGGTCCAGGCGCGCCAGGGCGGCTGGGCCGGTCCGGCGATCGACTCCAGCCTGGGCGGCAGCCAGCGCAGGCCGAGCAGGATCAGCACGGTGGTCACGGTCTCGACCATCAACTGGGTCAGCGCCAGGTCGGGCGCCGACAGCCACAGGAAGGTCGCAGCCGTGGCGACGCCGGTGCCACCAACCAGCGCCAGCGCCGCCAGGCGGTGGTATTTCGCCATCCAGGCCGCGGCCAGCGCGCAGCCGGCGCCGATGAGCCAGAGGGCGGCGAAGAGCGGATCGAAAGCCTGGCGCGGGCTGATCTGCCAAGCCGGCATCGGTCCGGCCAGCAGCAGCGGTACCAGCAGCAGCGCCGTCACCAGCAAGCGCAGCTGCGGCTGCAGCCGCCGGGTACCGAGGCGATGCAGCAGCCATTCGGCGCCATGGGTGAGCCGGATCATCAGCGTCTCGTAGGCCTGTGCACCGTTGAAGCGGTGGATCAGCGGCACATGGTCGCGCTGCTGCAGGTCGAAGTGACGGCGCAGCACCCGGTAGAGCAGCACGCCGCCGACCAAGGCAAGCAGGCTCATCAGCAGCGGCAGGTTGAAGCCGTGCCAGACCGCCAGGTCGTAGGCCGGGGCGGCATCGCCCAGGGTGGCGACGACGGCCAGCTGCAACAAGGGGGCTATGCTCAGCCCCGGTGCGATGCCGACCACCAGGCAGGCCAGCACCAGCAGCTCGACCGGCAGGCGCATCCAGTGCGGCGGCTCGTGCGGGTCACGCGGCAGGGACTGGCTGGGCTTGCCGAAGAAGACGGAAATGAAGCGCAGCGAGTAGGCCACGCTGAACATGCCCATCACCACCGCGGCGACCGACATCCACCAGTTGCTGTCGCCGCCGACCAGGATGGTTTCGGCGAAGAACATCTCCTTGGACAGGAAACCGTTGAGGAGCGGCACGCCGGCCATGGCCGCGCTCGCGACGATGGCCAGCGTGGCGGTGATCGGCAGCTGGTGGCGCAGGCCGCGCAGCAGCCGCATGTCGCGGCTGCCGGTCTCGTGGTCGATGATGCCGGCGGCCATGAACAGCGAGGCCTTGAAGGTGGCGTGGTTCAGGATGTGGAAGATCGCCGCGACGATGGCCAGCGGCGTGCCGATGCCGATCAGCACCGTGATCAGGCCCAGGTGGCTGATGGTCGAATAGGCCAGCAGGCCCTTGAGGTCGTGCTGGAAGATCGCGATGAAGGCGCCGATCAGCAGGGTGCAGACGCCTGCGCCGCCGATGATCCAGGTCCATTGCGGCGTGCCGGCCAGCGCCGGCCACAGGCGCACCAGCAGGAACACGCCGGCCTTGACCATGGTCGCCGAATGCAGGTAGGACGAGACCGGGGTCGGTGCCGCCATCGCGTGCGGCAGCCAGAAATGGAAGGGAAACTGCGCGCTCTTGGTCAGCGCGCCGAGCGCGACCAGCGCCAGCGCCGCCAGGTAGAGCGCGTGGCCGCGGATCAGGTCGCCCGCCGCCAGCACCCGATCGAGGTCGTAGCTGCCGACGATGTGGCCCAGCAGCAGCACCCCGGCGAGCAGGCACAGGCCGCCGCTGGCGGTGACGGTGAAGGCCATGCGCGCGCCGCGGCGGGCATCGGCGCGGTGGTGCCAGTAGCCAATCAGCAGGAAGGAGCTCAGGCTGGTGAGCTCCCAGAACACCACCAGCTGCACCAGGTTGCCCGACAGCAGGATGCCCAGCATCGAGCCCATGAAGGCGAGCAGGAAGGAGAAGAAGCGCGGCACCGGGTCCTCGGGCGACATGTAGTAGCGCGCATACAGCACCACCAGCAGGCCGATCGCCAGCACCAGCATCGAGAACACCCAGGCCAGGCCATCGAGCCGCAGCACGAAGTCCAGCCCCTGAGCCGGCAGCCAGCCGAACTCTGCGCGCAGCACCTGGCCTGCGGCAATCTGCGGAAACAGCAGGCCGCCGATCAGCAGCCCGCCCAGCGCCACTGCGATCGCCAGCCAGGATTCGCGGTTGCGCGCATCCTGCGGCAGCAGCGCCGCCAGCAGGCTGCCGAGGAAGGGTAGCAGGAGAAGAAAGGCGAGCAGCATCGAACAGGCCCTCAGCCCGCGGCCTTGTCCATGACGACCAGCATGTCGGTGTCGGATTCGGACATGACGCGCTTGGTCACGCTGCCCAGCAGCAATTCCTCCGTGACATGGGTGCCATGCTTGCCCATCACGATCAGGTCGCAATGGGTCAGGGTCTCCTGCTCCAGGATTCTTTGCACCGCGCCGCCATGCTCGGCGATCGCCACATAGGCGCTGCGGTCCAGGCCGGCGGCTGCGGCCAGGTCGTACAGGCCGTGCAAGGCCCGCTCATGGGCCTCGGCCTGGTAGCGGTGGATCTCGTCCTGGGACACCCCGGCGAACTGCAGCATGCCTTCGAAGGGCACCTCGAACACGTTGAGCAGCACCACATGGGCATCGGGGGCCAATTCCCTGGCGATCCGGATCGCCTGTACCGATCCGGCAGAAAAGTCCACCGCCACCAGGGCCCGCCGGTAGGGCCTGGGGCTGGGATTCTTCACTACCAGCACCGGGCAGCGGCTCTTGCGCAGCAGATGCGAGGCGGTCGAGCCCAGCATCAGGCGGCGCCACATGCTCTGCCCCTTGGCACCCACCAGCACCAGGTCGGCGTCAGTGCTCGCGGCATAGGCCGGCACCACGCTGGTCGCCAGGCCTTCCTCGATCATCAAGCGGGCCGCGATGCCCTGGTTCCGATCCGGATCATCCACCAGGTCCTGCAGCAGCAGGCGCTGGTGCGCCACTGCCTTGTGCGCCACCGCCTCGGCCTTGTCGCCGAACAGGTCCTTCAGCGGGCCCAGCGCATCCAGGCCCAGGGCGTGCATGACGGTGTAGCGCGCCCCCGTCGCCCTGGCGATCTGGAACCCGCGGTCCACCGCGTGCAAGGCGCATTCGGACAGATCCGTCGCGGCGAAGACATGTTTGATTTTTCCCATGCGGCTTTCCTTTCCTGGGGCTTCAGATGCGGTGAACGCGGGCTTGACGCAGCACGGCTTTTTCCGCTTCCACCAGCACGAACAGCAGCAAGCCAAAGCCCAGGATGACCGCCCAGGAGCTGGCGTCCAGCGGCACGCTCCTGAACAGCTGCTGCATCGGCGGCGCGTAGGTGAACAGCAATTGCAGTCCGACCAGGATGCCCGCCACCCCCAATGCGACCGGGTTGCCGGTGAGGGTTTCCCGCTTGAAGGCGTGTTCGGTGAAGTGACGCACGTTGAACAGGTAGAACAGCTCGCAGGTCACGATCATGTTCACCGCTGCCGTGCGCGCCAGCTCCAGGCTGTTGCCCCGGTTCAGCTCCCAGTTGAAGACCGCGAAGGTGGCGCACACCATCAGCAGGATCACGAACAGGATGCGATAGCCCAGGGCCCGGGTGATGATGGATTCGGTGGTCGGGCGCGGGGTCTGCTGCATGACGCCTCGCTCGGCCGGCTCGAAGGCCAGCGACAGCGCCAGCGTCACCGAGGTCACGGTGTTGACCCACAGGATCTGGCCGGCCGTCACCGGCAGCGGCAGGCCGGCAAAGATGGCCAGCAGGATCACGCCCGCCTCGCCGCCATTGGTCGGCAGCATGTGCATCAGCGACTTCTTGATGTTGTCGTAGACCACCCGGCCTTCGCGCACTGCCCGGGCAATGGTGGCGAAGTTGTCGTCGGTCAGCACCAGGTCCGACGCCTCGCGCGCCACGTCGGTGCCCTTGCCGCCCATGGCCACGCCGATGTCGGCGGACTTGAGCGCCGGCGCATCGTTGACCCCGTCGCCGGTCATGGCCACCAGCTGGCCCCGGGCCTGCAGCGCCGCGATCAGCCGCAGCTTGTGTTCCGGGCTGGCGCGGGCAAACACGTCGATCTGTGCCGCCTGTTGCTGCAGGCTGGCATCGTCCAGGCGCTCGATGGCCTCGCCGGTCAGCGTCCGGTCGGCCGCCAGGCCAAGCTGGGCCCCGATGGCGGCCGCGGTGACGGCATGATCGCCGGTGATCATCTTGACCCGGATGCCCGCCCGTTGGCATTCGGCCACCGCAGCGATGGCTTCCTCGCGCGGCGGGTCGATCATGCCGACCAGGCCCAGCAGGTCGAAACGGCGGCCGATGTCCTGCCAGTTGAGGCTGCTGCACTCGGGCGACCAATCGCATTGCGCCACCGCCAGCACCCGTTCCCCGGCCGAGGCGGCTCGCCCGACGGCGGCATGCCATCGGTCGGCCTCGAGCGGCGCGCCGCCGTCCTGGCTGCAGCAGAGCGCCAGCACCTTCTCCGGCGCCCCCTTGAGCAGGGCGAAATGGCGACCCTGGTGGTCGTGGTGCAGCGTGACCATGAACTGGCGCTCGGATTCGAAGGGCAGGGCATCGACCCGGGGGAACTCGGCCTGGGTCGCCTGCTGCTCGAGTCCGGCCTTGCGCGCCAGCACCAGCAAGGCGCCTTCGGTCGGATCGCCCAGGATGGACCAGCCTAGCTCGGCCTCATGCCTGAGCTGGGCATCGTTGCACAGCAGCGCGGCCCGGGCCAGTTCCTGCAAGGCCGGCAGCTGCAGCGGATCGAGCGGGCGATCGCTCCGGCCAGTCTGGTCGGCCTGCCTGGCCAGGTGGATGCCGCCCTCGGGCTCGTAGCCGGTGCCGGTCACGGACAGCTCCGCCTGCGGCAGCACCAGCCGGACCGCGGTCATCTCGTTCCTGGTCAGGGTGCCGGTCTTGTCGGTGCAGATGACGGTGACCGAGCCCAGGGTCTCGACCGCAGGCAAGCGCCGCACGATGGCCTTCTGGCGCGCCATGGCCCGGGTGCCGATCGCCAGCACGATGGTGACCACCGCCGGCATGCCTTCCGGAATCGCGGCCACGGCCAGTCCGACCACGGCCAGGAACAGTTCCAGCGCGTCCATCCGGGCCACGAAATGGCCATAGCCCATGGTCAGCAGCGCCACGCCCAGGATGAAGCCGGTGATCTGGCGCGCAAACTGGTCCAGCCGGCGCATCAAGGGCGTCAGCAGGCCCTGGATGTCGCCCACCAGGGTGCCGATGCGGCCGATTTCGGTCGAGGCGCCGGTCGCGATCACCACGCCTTGCCCCTGGCCGGCCGACACCAGGGTGCCGGAGAAGCACAGGCAGCTGCGGTCGCCCAGTCCCGCCTCCGGCGCCACCGCGGCGCTGGACTTTTCCACCGGCACCGATTCGCCGGTCAGCGCCGACTCCACGATGCGCAGGTTCTTGACTCGGGTCAGGCGCAGGTCGGCCGGGATCTTGTCACCCGGCTCGAGCAGCACGATGTCGCCAGGCACCAGCTCGGCGGCATCGATCAGGTGGCGTTCGCCATCGCGCAGCACCGTGGCCTTGCCTGCCAGCATCCCGTGCACCGCCGCGAGCGCCTGCTCCGCCTTGCCTTCCTGGACATGGCCGATGATGGCATTGATCAGCACCACGCTCAGGATCACCCCCGCGTCGATGAAGCTGCCCAGCGCCAGCGTGGTCAGGCCGGCCGCGAGCAGCACGTAGATCAGCGCATTGTGGAATTGCGCCAGGAAGCGCAGCCAGCCTGGCCGGCCTTGCTTCTCGGGCAGGCGGTTTTCGCCATGCTGCTGCAGGCGCTGGCTGACGGCATGGGCGCTCAGGCCCAGGTGCTCGTCCGCGTCGAGCGCGGTCAGCACATCGGCAACGGCCAGCGCATGCCAGCTGGGCAGCGCTTCGAACAGGAATGACTTGGGTGTTCTGCTCATGGCTGGAGGCAGCTTGGATCGGCAAGCTGGAATGGGGACGCGCAGAGGGGGACCATGCCGCAGCATGGCAGATCCGGTGCGAGCTCGCATGCAGCGCATGGAGCCCGGCGATTCAGTCAGGCCTCAAGCCAGCAGGCGAGGCGGCCGCATCGGACCCTTGAGGTAGGTCCAAGGCAAGGTTCGGTCCAGCCACTGTTGCGACAAGACCCGCATCTGGATCCAGGCCGCTGTCGGCAAGGGCTGGGATTCGCCCTCGAGGGCATCGAAGGACAGGACGCCGATCAGATGCTCGGTCGGCGAGTCGGGGTTGGCAGTGGCGTGCGCCAGTTCATCCGGCAGCTCCAGCCTGGAAACGGCTGATAGGTGGGCGGCGCTTGGCGCATCGGCAGGAGCAGCCACGCTGAAAGTGATGAGGTTTGCGCCGCGTTGGTCCACAGTCAGCCACAACGCGGAAAACACCGCATTCAAGGCAAAAACGACTGAAAGGATCATCGTCAAACAGCGCATCATCTCGAATCATTATAGGACACGAGATTTGCCATCCGTTTTTCACCTGGCCATGAAAAAAGCACTCAAGCGATGCGCATTGAGTGCTTCTGTCTGGTGGATCGTAGTGGGATCGAACCACTGACCCCCACAGTGTGAATGTGGTGCTCTACCCCTGAGCTAACGATCCGCGCAGGCCTTGCGGCTTGCTGGGTATGGTGGGCGATACATGGATCGAACATGTGACCCCTGCAGTGTGAATGCAGTGCTCTACCGCTGAGCTAATCGCCCTTGGCTGCATCCCGAAGGAAACAGTCAGGTTTTTCTGGTGGGTAATACATGGATCGAACATGTGACCCCTGCAGTGTGAATGCAGTGCTCTACCGCTGAGCTAATCACCCGAAGCCGATATTATATGCCGAAAAAACCTGGCCTCAGGGCAGGGCGCGGATTTTTTTGCGCCGGGACGGGCAGGGGGCCTGGCCTGAAGCCGTACTGGGGTCAGTCCTCGCCCCGGGCCTGCTCGAGCGCCTGCAGCGCACCGACACGCCGCTTGGCATCGCCGTGGTAGTACATGCGCACCGTGATCGCCGGGTCCTTGTGGCCCAGGCGCTCGGCCGCGTCGGCGATCGGGAAATGGCCGTTGATCGCTTCCGAGGCGCCCGAATGGCGGAACCAGTGTGGCGAGACCTGGCGCAGCCGCTCCGCCAGCGATTGCAGCTCGAGGTCGGCTGGGTTCGGATTTGATTCGAGCAGCCAGTCGGCGGCGGCCTGGCCCAGGTCCTTGATCTCGCCGAACAGGGCGCGCGGCGTCATGGCCGGATAGTGGCTGCCGCTGCGCCGCAGCGACACCACGGCCGGGACATCGGTCTCTTGCCGCTGCGGCAAGGCGGGCAGGCCCAACGACTCGCGGTAGGCCATCAATTCCTTCATGACGGCAGGCGTGATCTCGATCGCGCGCACCTTGCGGCCCTTGCCATGGACCGAGGCGAACCAGATGCCACCGCGCTGGCGGATGTCGCTCATGCGCAGGCCAGACAGCTCGG
Source organism: Malikia granosa (assembly GCF_002980595.1). Taxonomy (GTDB): domain Bacteria; phylum Pseudomonadota; class Gammaproteobacteria; order Burkholderiales; family Burkholderiaceae_C; genus Malikia; species Malikia granosa. The sequence goes on along the minus strand of NZ_PVLQ01000035.1, from coordinate 53,959 downwards.
AGATCCGCATCCAGAGGTTGAACAGCGCCACCGTGATCCAGCGCAGGCGGATTGCGCGGTGCTGCTGGGCCTGGGTCTCGGCCTGGGCCAGCATTCTGTCGGTAGCCGACAGCATGTGCAGATAGGCCTTGGGCTCGAAGACGCGGTCGGTCTTGGCATCTTGCTTGACGATGAAGCGGCCCAGGTCGGAGAAGGGGTTGAAATCGAGCAGGGCCTGGTCGCGGGCCGAGCGCTTGGTGTTGTTGAACTTGTAGAGCGAGGACAGCGACGCGATGGCCTGGGCCACCGAGCGCGGCGACTTGGCGCGTGCAAACGGGTTGCTGGCGACACCGAAATGGTTCGGCAGCGCGCGGGGCGAACGGTCCTGCCAGAACGGCGCCGGAGCCAGGCGCGCGAGCTCGAACTGGCCCGAGCCGGAAGCCCGGGTGGCCGACTGGCGCGCCGGTTCGGCATCCAGCGCTTCGTGCGTCAGCGCGCGCAGGAAATCATGCGCGTCGATCGGACCGGCGCGCAGCAGCAAGTCGGGATGGTAACCATGGGTCTGCTCGAGGAAATAGAGCCAGTAGGCGGCGATGCGCTGGTAGGCCCGGTGGGTGTGCGGGCTCTTGCGCCGAAACGGCTCAAGCCAGTTGCCGACCGCCGTCAGGTCGAACAGCAGCCCGGGCGACTGCTCGCCGGCCCCGGCTGGAATGACGAAGCCGTCGAGCACCAGGTCTTGGGTGGAATTGTGATCAGGCATTGTTCTGCGATTTTTTTTCGGCCCAGCAAGGCTTGGGTCGAGCGGGATCGATTGTGCCGCGTTTATCCAGTCCATCTCCCCTGCCGGATAATATCCTAGTTCCGATAATTCACATTAACAGAATCTGGAAAGATGGATATGTATTTATCTTACGTATTACGTCTAAGAAATACGTAAAATGCCCGGCAACTGAAGCAAGTCCCATAACCCGCCACGATCCCGGAAAACCCCCATGACTGAAGCCGCCAATCTCGAACCACATCCCGTTGCCAGCGATCGTGAGGCCCAGCTGCGCCAGGCCTTGCTGGCCCTGTTGACGCCGCTGGCGGCGCAGCAGGTCACGGCGCGCGAGGCCTATTCGTCGATGACGCGGCTGGTGGCCAGGCTCGAGGGCGACGTGCCGACCGGCGCCCGGCTGGTCGGGCTGCTGCAGCTCTTCAATGCCCAGCGGCCCTCCAACCTGCCAGCGATACCAGTCGGCACCGCCGGCGTGGCGCAGGATTGCGTGGCGGCCTACCGGCGCAGCCTGGTGCGGGCCAGCACCCTGGGCGTGGCGCACCCGTCGCTGCCAGCCGACATGGTCGAGGGGCTGAATCGCTGGCTCGAGCGCCTGCTCGAGTTGATGAAGGACGAGATCCGCCGCCCCTACGAGGCCGAAGCGCAGCAGCTGCGCGCACAGCAAGCCGCCGAGCTGGCGGCCCGGCAGCAGGCGCTCGAGGCTGAACGCCAGTCGGCGTGCGAGACGCTGCAGGCACTCGAATCCAGGCTGGAGCAAGCGCTGCAGCAGGCCCAGGCGCTCGAGCAACAGAACGCCACCCAGACACAGCGCCTGGACGAGTTGCAATCCACCCTGGTTCGATCTGGGGAGGAAAACCGCGCCGCGACCGAGCGCGCCGCCGTGCTGCAGTCGCGGCTGGACCAGTCGGCCGAGCGCCTGGGCCAGCTCGAGCAGTCGCGGCGCCAGGCGCAGGCTGCCGGCGACGAGGAGCGCCGGCAGCGCCTGCTGGCCATCGATGCCGCGCGCGTGACCGAACGGGAGCTAGCGGGCGAAAAGGAAAAGCGCAAGGCAGCCGATGCGCTGGCCCGTACGCTGGAGAAATACCTCGACGAGGAAAAGGCCCGCACCGCGGCCCTGCAGTCGGCCTTGGCCGAGGCCCGGCGCCAGCCGGCAGCGGTGGCTGCCGATGGCGCCAAGCCGGGCCCGAGCCGGCTCAAGCCGGTGCGGCGCTCGGTTCCTGCGGCGGCTCCGGTGCGGCGCAAGACCCTGCGCTGAGCGCCAGAGTCAGCCCGGACTCAGGCAGCAGAAAACGGCAAGAACAAAGACCGCCTCGGTTGCCGCCGTCAGGCGATAAATACTTGCCAGAACGACCATTCCAAGAAGATCACCAGGTCGCCGGCCCCAGCTTGGCGCGCAAGGCCCGGTTGATCAGGTCGGCCAGGTCCTTGCGCTCGACGGCGGCGGCGAAGTCGCGCGCATTGAGTCCCTGCTGGTTGCGCAGCGTGACATCGGCGCCTGCGTCGATCAGCAGCCGCACGCTGGCGGGATTGCCGTAGCGCGCCGCCATCATCAGCGGCGTGCTGTCGTTGGGCGAGGCGGCATCGATATAGGCGGAATGCTCGAGCAGCAGCTCGACCATCTCGACGCTGGCCGGGCCCGGATGGGTGGCGGCGTAGTGCAAGGGTGTCCAGCCCGGCTTGTTGACTTCGGCGCCCCGCTCGATCAGCTGCCGCAGCAGTCCGGCATGGCCACGCAGGGCCGCCAGCATCAGCGCGTTTTCTCCAGTCGGGCCGAGCGCGTCGAGGTCGATGCCGGGCTGGGCGATCAGGAATCCGGCCGCCCGCAGCGAATCCGAGCGCAGCGCCAGCATCAGCCCGGGCTGGCCCGCTTCGTCCCGGGTGTTGAGGTCGAAGCCCTGGCGCTGCAGCCGGCGCAGGGTATCGACCTCGTCGTTGCGCAAGGCGTGCAGGAAATCCGCGTAGGACCCCGCCGCGGCAGGCAGGCCGATGCCGACCCCCAGCAGCATGGCACCCAGTTGCAAGACGGTTCGGCGCCGACCCAAGCAATCAAGCGGTAGCGGCATGATCAGGAAGCCGCCATGCCTCGGAACAGTGCCAGCGTGTTGGCGCTGGTCGCGGCGGCGACCTGTTCGAGCGGCAGCCCCTTGAGTTCGGCCAGCTTCTGCGCCACATGCGGCACCCAGGCCGGCGTGTTGGTCTTGCCGCGATGCGGCACTGGTGCCAGATAGGGGCTGTCGGTCTCGATCAGGCAGCGGTCCAGCGGCACGAAGCGCGCGACCTCGTGCAGGTCGGTCGCGTTCTTGAAGGTCAGGATGCCCGAGAACGAGATGTAGAAGCCCAGCTCGAGCGCGGCCCGCGCGACCGCAACGCTTTCGGTGAAGCAATGGAACACCCCGCGCGCCAGCGGCAGATCCCCTGCCCCTTGTGCGCCGAAGCCACCCGCTTCCCGCAGGATGGCCAGGGTGTCGTCCGAGGCGTTGCGGGTGTGGATCACCAGCGGCAGGTCGGTCTGGCGCGCGGCGCGGATATGGCGGCGGAAACGCTCGCGCTGCCATTCCATGTCGGCCAGGCTGCGTTCGCCCAGGCGGTAGTAGTCGAGCCCGGTCTCGCCGATGCCGATCACGCGCGGCAGCTGCGACAGCCGGACCAGCTCCTCGACCGAGGGCTCGCGCACCCCTTCGTTGTCGGGATGGACGCCGACCGTGGCCCAGATCTGCTCATGCGCGAGCGCGAGCTCATGGACGTTGTCGAACTCCTCCAGCGTGGTGCTGATGCACAGCGCGCGCTCGACCTGCGCCTGCTGCATGGCTTGCAGGATCGCGGGCAGCTGGCTGCGCAGTTCGGGGAAGTTCAGGTGGCAATGCGAATCGATGAACATGGGGAAGAATCAATGAGGCGCCAGCACCGAGCGGGCCAGGCCGGCCCAGGCCTCCTGCTGCAGACCGGCGTTGAAGGGATGCTCGACCGTGCGGGCCGCCTGCTGCAAGGCCTTTTGCCATTGCAGCAGCGCGGACAGCCGCGGCGGCGGCGGCAGGTCGGCGGATGAAAAGAAGCGCGGCAGTCCGCCGCTGGCGAGCACCATCAGGTCATGGCAGATCTTGTGCAGCAGGTCGAGCTGGCGTGCTGGTGCCCAGTCGGCCAGCGCGGACCAGTCGCCGCGCGCGACCGAGCGCGGCAGGCCGCTCCAGGCCGCGGTCGTCAGCCCAAGCCGGGCCAGTGCGAGCGCCTCGTCGGGACGGCCGCCAGCGGCCAGCAGCCAGGTGGCGAGCGACTCGCGGGACTGGGGCTTGCCGGCCAGTGCCGGGTCGCCCTGCACCGCCTGCTCGAGCCAGTCCAGCGCCTCGGGCTGAGCCGGCCATTCGAGCGCGTGCTGCTGGCAGCGGCTGCGGATCGTGGGCAGCAGCGCATGGGCGGCCTCGGTCGCGAGCACGAAGCGCAGCGCCCCCGGCGGTTCCTCGAGCGTCTTGAGCAGGGTGTTGGCCGACTCCATGTTGAGCCGGTCGGCCGGATAGACCAGCACCACCTTGGTTGCGCCGCGCGAGCGGGTGAACTGGGTGAAGGCCACCGCCTCGCGCGTGGCGTCGACGCGGATGAACTTGCCGGGCTTGAGCTCCTTCTTGTCGATCTTGTCCTGGGTGCGCTCGTCCAGCGGCCAGCCGAGCTCAAGCGCCAGCGTCTCGGGCATCAGCACGAACAGGTCCGGGTGGGTGCGCACATCGACGGCGTGGCAGCTGGCGCAGCGGCCGCAGGCGCCCTGCTCCGGGCTTGGCGCCTCGCAGAGCCAGGCCCGCGCCAGCGCCAGCGCCAGCGGGTACTGGCCCAGTCCGGCCGGACCGCTGAGCAGGACTGCGTGGCCGCGCTGCTGCTGCAGCGCCACCAGCTGGCGTTGCAGCCAGGGCGGCAGGCGGCTGGCGTCGGCTTGCTCGTTCATGCTGGGCCCCAGAACTGCTCGCAATGCCGCAGCACCTGCTCGCGCACCTGCTCCAGGCTCTGGCTGGCATCGATGCGGGCGAAGCGTTGCGGCGACTGCGCCGCACGCGCGGCATAGCCGCTGGCGACACGCTGGAAGAAGGGCTCGGCCTCGGCCTCGAACTTGTCGGGCTGGCGCGCGCCGACGAGTCGAGCTGCAGCAATCGCCGGCGGCAGGTCGAACCAGAAGCAGCGCTCGGGCTCGAGCAGCCTGTCCTGTCCGGGCTGCTGCTGCACCCACTGCTCGAGCTGGCCCAGCACCTGCAAGTCGAAGCCACGGCCGTAGCCTTGGTAGGCGAAGGTGGCATCGGTGAAGCGGTCGCACAGCAGCACCTCGCCGCGCGCCAATGCGGGCTGGATCACTTGCAGCACATGGTCGCGCCGGGCGGCGAACATCAGCAGCGCCTCGCTCAGCGGGTCCATCGCGTCGTGCAGCAGCAGCTCGCGCAGCTTTTCCGCCAAGGGGGTGCCGCCTGGCTCGCGCGTCAGCGTGACGCGACGGCCGCGGGCGCGGAACCAGTCGGCGACGGCGGCGATATGGGTGGACTTGCCGGCACCATCTATGCCTTCGAAACTGATGAACAAACCGCTCGGGGTCCTCTGGGTCATTAGGTGGCCTTGAAAGATAGGCTTGGAAGTCAACGGGCCAGGATGTAGCGGCGCACCGCCTGATTGTGCTCGTCGAGCGTAGCGCTGAACTGGCTGCTGCCGTCGCCGCGCGCGACAAAGTAGAGCGCCTGGCTGGCCGCCGGCTGCAGGGTGGCGCGCAGCGAGGCCAGGCCCGGCATCGCGATCGGCGTCGGCGGCAGGCCGGCGCGGGTGTAGCTGTTGTAGGCTGTGTCAGCCAGCAGGTCACGCTTGCGCAGATTGCCGTCGAAGGCCGGGCCCAGGCCGTAGATCACGGTCGGGTCGGTCTGCAGCCTCATCCCCAAGCGCAGCCGGTTGATGAAGACGGCCGCGACCAAGGGACGATCCGCGCTGGCGCCGGTCTCCTTCTCGACCACGCTGGCCAGGATCAGCGCTTCCTCGGGCGTCTTGAGCGGCAGGCCTGGCGCCCGCTGGGCCCAGGCCTGGTCGAGCTGGCGCTGCATCTCGGCCGCGGCCTGGCGCAGCAGCACCGAGGCCTTCTGCCGCTTGGGATAGAGGTAGGTGTCGGGAAAGAAGCGGCCCTCGGGGTGCGATCCCGGCAGGCCGAGTGCGTGCATGAGCTGCGCGGGCTGCGCCAGCGCCGCGTCGGGCAGATCCCAGCTCAGCTGGTCGGCGCTCTTGAGTGCCTGCAGCACCTGGCGGTAGTTCCAGCCTTCGACCAGGGTCACGCGGCGCAGCGCCTGCTCGCCGCGCACCAGCTTGTCGAGCAGTTGCAGCGGCGTGGTGCCGGACTCGATCTCGTAGTTGCCGGCCTGGATCTTGCGCGACTGGCCCGACAGGCGCAGCCAGCCGTAGAGCAGCCAGTCAGGCCCTGGCACGCCGGCCTGCTGCAGCTGCTGCGCCACCTGGCGCGCCGAGGCGCCGGCCGGAATCGACAGGTCCAGCGGCCGGGCCGATGGGCTGTCGTTCAGGTAGAGCGGCCGCTGCAGCCAGTAGAAGACAGCCACCGCGACAAGCGCGCAGGCTGCCCCCCCCCCTATCAAGGCTGTAATCCACCTATTTTTCGCTCGACGCTGCACAACCATCCGGCCTTTGGGAAAATCAGAGCCCGCAATGATATTCGACCGCCATGAAGGCGGCCCAAGGAAAACGAAAGCCACCATGAGCGCCTCCACCACTTCCGACTTCGACTTCGATGCCTCCACCCTGCAAGGCCTGGCCAGGCTGGACGACTGGGGCGTGATCCGGGCCCAGGGCGCCGATGCCGCCACCTTCCTGCACGGCCAGCTGACGCAGGATTTCCTGCTGCTGGGCCAGGGCGAGGCGAGGCTGGCCGGCTTCTGCTCGGCCAAGGGCCGCATGCTGGCGAGCTTCATCGGCTGGAAAACCGGCCCCGAGGAGATCCTGCTGGCCTGCCGCCGCGACCTGCTGGCACCCACGCTCAAGCGGCTGTCGATGTTCGTGCTGCGTGCCAAGGCCAGGCTCAGCGACGTGTCGGCCGATTTCGCCCTCTATGGCGCGGTCGGCGCCAGCCTGCCCGCCGAGCTGCCGGCCCAGCCCTGGGCCAGGCTGACAGCCGATGGCGGCGACTGGATCCGGCTGCCGGCTGCCGCGGGAGCTGCGCGCGCCCTGCTCTGCCTGCCCGCCAGCGGCGAGCAGCCGGCGGCCGAGCTGGCGCCGGCGCTCTTGAGCTGGCTGGAGGTGCGCAGCGGCGTCGCGCTGGTCAGCGCGCCAGTGGTCGACGCCTTCGTGCCACAGATGCTCAACTACGAGTCGGTCGGTGGCGTCAACTTCAAGAAGGGCTGCTATCCGGGCCAGGAAGTGGTCGCGCGCAGCCAGTACCGTGGCGCGCTCAAGCGCCGGGCGCAGCTCTTCCATGCCGATGCCGAGCTGAGCGTCGGCCAGGAGGTCTTCCACGCGGCGGATGCCGAGCAGCCCTGTGGTCTGGTCGCCGCAGCCGCCCCGCATCCGCGTCAGGGCTGGGAGGCGATCGTCTCGCTGCAGACGTCGACGCTCGACGGCCAGGCCTTGACGGTCGGCGAGCCTGGTGGCGCGGCGCTGCAGCCGCTGGCCCTGCCCTACGAGTTGCTGCAGGACATCTGAGCCCGAACCCGCTGCCAGCACGGGGGTACACAAGCCTTACCCATGTCAATCACCCCTGCCATCGCCATTCATCTGGCCGCCGCCCTGGCTGCGACGGCCATCGGCCCGATCGCGCTGTGGACGCGCCTGGGAAGCCAGCCCAGACCCCGGCCGCACCGGGCAGCGGGCTATGCCTGGGTCACGCTGATGCTGGTCAGCGCCATCTCGGCCCTGTTCATCAGGGACTTCGCGCGGCCCAACCTCGCGGGCTACAGCTGGATTCACCTGCTGATTCCCTTCACCCTGAGCCAGCTCCTGCTCTCCTGGCGTGCCTTGCGGCGCGGCAACCTGGCGGCCCATCGCAAGACCATGCAAGGCCTCTATGTCGGTGCCTGCCTGGTTGCCGGAGCCTTCGCCTTGCTGCCTGGCCGGTTGCTGGGAAACTGGCTATGGGCCTGATGAAGCCAGTTACCGGACAATTCCCTCATGTGCCTGATCGCCTTCGCCATCCATGGTCGACCCGGACTGCCGCTGCTGCTGGCATCGAACCGGGACGAATTCTTCGACCGGCCGACCCAGCCCTTGCAGCTGTGGCAACTGCCTTCGGGCAAGCAGGTCGCTGCCGGACGCGACTTGCAGGCCGGCGGCAGCTGGATCGGCCTGTCCGAGGATGGCCGCGTCGCGATGCTGACCAATGTGCGCCACTGGCCAGTCGAGGCCGCGCCACGCAGCCGGGGCGATCTCGTGACCGGCTGGCTCGATTCGGCGGCCGACTGGCAGGACTGGATCACGGCCATCGACCCGGCGCGCTACGCCGGCTTCAACCTGGTGCTGGGCGACCTTAAGCGTTCGCGCTGGGCCTGGCTCAGCAACCGTGCCGTCGATACCAGCGGACCGAATGAAGCCGGCCTGCCGCCGGGCTGGCAGGGCCGATCGCTGGGGCCGGGCTGCTACGGCCTGTCCAATGCGGGGCTGGACACGCCCTGGCCGAAGACGCTGGCGCTGAAGGAGGCGCTGGCTCGCCATCTGTCGCAGCGTGCGCATGCCGACGAGACGCAAGACCTGCTGCAGGCGCTGCGCGCGATGGGCGAGGCGGACGACGACAGACTGCCGCGCACCGGCGTGCCGATCGACCTGGAGCGGCGCCTGTCCAGCGCCTTCGTCCATGCGCCCGAGCGCGGCTACGGCACGCGCAGCAGCCTGATCGTGCATGCCGGCGTCGGCAGTCTGGTGCTGCAGGAGTGGACGCACCAGCCCCAGGTCTTCGCCGACGGCGAGCGTCCCGCCCACTGGCCGCTGCACCACAGCGTGCCGTGCCGCCTTGAACTCGACTGGACCATGCCGAAACTGGGACAATAGCGGGCTTGCCTATCAGCCCCCTAGCCGTCCCATGCTCCCTCACCAGCTCGAACTCCTGTCCCCCGCGCGCGATGCCGACATCGGCATCGAGGCCGTCAACCATGGCGCCGACGCCATCTACATCGGCGGTCCCTCGTTCGGCGCGCGTGCCAGCGCGGAAAACTCGGTGCAGGACATCGCGCGCCTGGTCAGGCATGCGCACCGCTACCACAGCCGGGTCTTCGTCACGCTCAACACCATCCTGCGCGACGACGAGCTCGAGCCCGCACGCAAGCTGATCCATCAACTGTATGACGCTGGCGCCGACGCGCTGATCATCCAGGACATGGGGCTGCTCGAACTCGACCTGCCACCGATCCAGCTGCACGCGAGCACCCAGACGGATATTCGGACGCCGGAAAAGGCGCGCTTCCTGCAGGATGCCGGACTGAGCCAGATCGTGCTGGCGCGCGAGCTCACGCTCAAGCAGATCACCGCCATCCGCGCTGCCACCGACCCGGATCGCTGCAACATCGAGTTCTTCGTCCATGGCGCGCTGTGCGTCGCCTACAGCGGGCAATGCTTCATCAGCCATGCGCACACCGGGCGCAGCGCCAACCGCGGCGACTGCAGCCAGGCCTGCCGCCTGCCCTACGAGGTCAAGGACGCCCAGGGCCGCATCATCGCGCACGACAAGCATGTGCTGTCGATGAAGGACAACAACCAGAGCGAGAACCTGGCCGCGCTGATCGACGCCGGCGTGCGCAGCTTCAAGATCGAGGGCCGCTACAAGGACATGGGCTATGTGAAGAACATCACGGCGCACTACCGGCTGCTGCTCGACGAGATCCTGGAGCAGCGCCCGGAGCTCGCGCGCGCGTCGAGCGGCGAATGCACCTTCTTCTTCCAGCCCGACCCGGACCAGAACTTCAACCGCGAGTTCACCGACTACTTCGTGCAGGGCCGCAAGGAGGACATCGGCGCCTTCGACAGCCCGAAGAACCCGGGCCAGGCGATTGGCTGGGTCAGCAAGGTGAACCCCGACAGCGTCGAGATCGAGCTGTCCGACCCGGCGACCGAACTCGCCAACGGCGACGGCCTGTGCTACTACGATCTGCAGAAGGAACTCGTCGGCCTGCAGACGAACCGGGTCGAGAAGCTCGGCAAGGGCGCGGAAGGCGGCCGCATCTGGCGCATCTTCCCGAAGGACCCGATGGACGGCTTCAAGGACCTGCGCAAGGGGGTCGAGGTCAACCGCAACCGCAGCATGGACTGGGTGCGCGCGCTCGAGAAGAAATCGGCCGAGCGCAAGATCGGGACCTGGATCAGGCTCGAGCAGCAGCCCGGCGGCCTCAAGCTGAGCCTGACCGACGAGGACGGCCATTGCGGCGAGGCCAGCGCCAGCCTCGAGTTGCAGCCGGCCAGGGACCCGTCGCAGGCCGATGCCAAGCTGCGCGAGCAGCTCGGTCGGCTGGGCGACACGATCTTCAGCCCGCTCGACGTCACGCTGGCGCTCTCTGGCCCGAGCTTCGTGCCGGCCTCGCAGCTCAACGCCCTGCGCCGCGACGCGGTGGGCCAGCTCGAGTCGGCACGCGCCAGCACGCTGCAACGCTTGCCGCGCGCCGTTCCCGTCGAGCCGCCCGCGCCCTACCCGGAAGACACGCTGACCTACCTGGCCAACGTCTACAACCACAAGGCGCGCGACTTCTACGCCCGCCATGGCGTCAAGGTGATCGCCGCCGCCTACGAGAGCCAGGAGGAGGAAGGCGAGGTCAGCCTGATGATCACCAAGCATTGCGTGCGCTTCAGCTTGAGCCTGTGCCCCAAGCAGGCCAAGGGCGTGACCGGCGTGCAGGGCCAGGTCAGGGCCGAGCCGCTGCAGCTGATCAACGGCAAGGAAAAGCTCACGCTGCGCTTCGACTGCAAGCCCTGCGAGATGCATGTGGTCGGCAAGATCAAGCGCAGCGTGCTGAACCAGGCCGCCGCCATGCCGCTGCAGTTCTACCGCACCCGCCCCAAGCCCCAGCAGCCGGCCTGAGCGGCCAGGCGGCTGGCGCAGTCCACGCCTTCAATAAAAAAACCCGCCGCAGGTGTTGGCCCGCGACGGGTTTTTTCTTGCCGATCAGCGCTTCAGACGTAGAACTGGAAGGCGGTCGGGTTCTGGTGCCGCATGTGCAGCGACAGGCCCAGCGCGGCCATGTGGTTGCCGTTGCGGCCCAGGATCTGCTGCGCCAGCGGCAGGTATTCCTGCTCCTCGAACTGGGCGTGGGCCCGGTACTGGTTGACCAGGCGAGACAGGTCGGCGACATTGACATCGCCGAACTGGCCCTTGGCGACCTTCTTCAAGCCCGACTCCAGGCTCTTCCAGAGCCGCTCGAGCTCGCGGTGCTCTTCGGTCAGGCGCTTGTTCATGGACTGGACCTTGAAGCGCTCGGCCTCATCGCTGGCGCTCTCGAGCACGGCCGGGAACAGCTCGCGCTCCTCGTCCAGATGGTGCTCGAAGATCGCTTCCCGGAAGAATTCGAGCGACTTTTCCGCCACTTCGCGCGCGCGCTGGGCCGGCTCGAGCAGGGCCGGCAGTTCGCCCAGCAGGTCAAGCTTCTTGAAGATGCCGGCGTGGCACTGCGAGAAATCGTCGATCGGTTGGTCTTGCTGGCTCATGGACTCTCCTTCTGTATGGGTGTACTGAATACCAGTCTAGGCATTTTGGCGCAATCAGGCTTGATGCAAGTCAAGCGGGCAGAAAAAAGCCGGCCTGACGGGATTCAGGCCGGCTTTTTCAGTCGGGGCGGCTGGGGCTAGCGCCCCGCCAGGGCGATCAGCCCACCCACTTGCGCGCGTTGCGCCAGATCCGCATCCAGGGGCTCAGCGCGTCCTGGCCACCGCTCCTGGCATAGTCGGTCCAGCTCATCTGGATGTTGCGGAAGACACGCTCGGGGTGCGGCATCATCGCGGTGAAGCGGCCGTCGGCGGTGGTCACGCTGGTCAGGCCGCCGGCGCTGCCGTTCGGGTTGAACGGGTACTGCTCGGTAGCAGTGCCGAAGTTGTCGACATAGCGCATGGCGGCAATCGCCTTGGTCGCATCGCCGCGGTGCTTGAAGTTGGCGAAGCCTTCGCCATGCGCGACCGCGATCGGCAGCCGGCTGCCGGCCATGCCCTGCAGGAACAGGCTGGGCGACTCGAGCACCTCGACCATGGACAGGCGGGCCTCGAAGCGCTCGCTCTGGTTGGTCGTGAAGCGCGGCCAGGCCTCGGCGCCCGGGATGATGTCGGCCAGCTCGGCGAACATCTGGCAGCCGTTGCACACGCCCAGGCCGAAGGTGTCAGAGCGGCCGAAGAAGCCCTGGAACTGCTCGGACAGCACCTGGTTGAAGGTGATCGAGCGCGCCCAGCCGATGCCGGCACCCAGGGTGTCGCCATAGCTGAAGCCGCCGCAGGCGACCACGCCCTTGAAGTCGGACAGCTTGGCGCGGCCGGTCTGCAGGTCGGTCATGTGCACGTCGTAGGCCTCGAAGCCGGCCTCGGTGAAGGCGTAGGCCATCTCGACATGCGAGTTGACGCCCTGCTCGCGCAGGATCGCGACCTTCGGGCGGCTCAGGTTCAGGAACGGTGCCGCGACGTTGTCCGACGGATCGAAGGTCAGCGCGACATGCATGCCGGGGTCGTTCGGCGCGCCGGCGGCGGCATGCTCGGAGTCGGCGCAGGCCGGGTTGTCGCGCTGCTGGTTGATCTTCCAGCTCACGCTGTCCCAGACCTGGTGCAGGTCGACCAACTCGGCGCTGAAGACCGCCTTGGCATCGCGCCAGATTTGCAGCTGGCCCTTGCCGGTGTCGATCTCGGACGACAGCGGACGGGTCTTGCCGACATAGTGGCTGAACTTGGACAGGCCATGCTCGCGCAGCACCGCCATCACGGCATCGCGTTCGCTGGTGCGGACCTGCAGCACGACGCCGAGTTCCTCGTTGAACAGGGCCTTGAGCGTGAGCTCGTTGCGGCGCTCGGCGACCTGGGTGGCCCAGTTCTTGGCGTCGCCGCTGTCCATGCGGCTGTCGCTGATGCCGTCGCCTTCGGTGACCAGCATGTCGACGTTGAGCGCCACGCCGACATGGCCGGCAAAGGCCATCTCGGCCGCCGCCGCCAGCAGGCCGCCGTCGCTGCGGTCGTGGTAGGCCAGGATCTTGCCGTCGGCGCGCAGCGCGTTGACCGCCTTGACCAGCTGGATCAGGTCCCGCGCATCGTCGAGGTCCGGCACCGCGCCGCCGGCCTGGTCCAGCACCTGGGCCAGGATGGAGCCGCCCATGCGGGCCTGGCCCTTGCCGAGGTCGATCAGCACCAGGGTGCTGTCCTGCTCGGCATCGAGCTGCGGCGTCAGCGTGCCGCGCACATCGGGCAGGGTCGCGAAGGCCGAGATGATCAGGCTGACCGGCGAAGTGACCTTCCTGGTCTCGCCATCGGCCTGCCACTGGGTGCGCATCGACAGGCTGTCCTTGCCGACCGGGATGCTGATGCCCAGCTGCGGGCAGATTTCCATGCCGACGGTCTTGACGGTCTCGTAGAGCGCGGCGTCCTCGCCGGCTTCGCCGCAGGCCGCCATCCAGTTGGCACTCAGCTTGACGCGGGCCAGCTCGATCGGCGCTGCCAGCAGGTTGGTGATGGCCTCGGCCACCGCCATGCGGCCCGAGGCCGGCGCGTCGATCGCTGCCAGCGGGGTGCGCTCGCCCATGGCCATCGCTTCGCCAGCGAAGCCCTTGTAGTCGGCCAGGGTCACGGCGCAATCGGCCACCGGCACCTGCCAGGGGCCGACCATCTGGTCGCGGTGGCTCAGGCCCCCGACGGCGCGGTCGCCGATGGTGACCAGGAAGCGCTTGGAGGCCACGGTCGGGTGGCTCAGCACGTCGATGACGGCCTGCTGCAACTCGACGCCGGTGACGTCGATCGGCTTGAACTCGCGCTTGACGGTCTTGACGTCGCGCTGCATCTTGGGCGGCTTGCCCAGCAGCACGTCCATCGGCATGTCGACCGGGCTCTCGGCTCCCTTGTCTTCCAGCACCAGCTGGCGCTCCTCGGTCGCGACGCCGATCACCGCGAACGGGCAGCGCTCGCGCTCGCAGAAGGCCTTGAACTGCGCCAGCGACTCGGGCGCGATCGCCATCACGTAGCGCTCCTGGCTCTCGTTGGACCAGATCTCCTTCGGGGCCAGGCCGGATTCCTCCAGCGGCACGGCACGCAGGTCGAAGCGGGCGCCACGACCGGCGTCGTTGGTCAGCTCGGGGAAGGCGTTCGAGATGCCGCCAGCGCCGACGTCATGGATGGCCAGGATCGGGTTGGCCTCGCCCTGCTGCCAGCAGTGGTTGATCACCTCCTGGGCGCGGCGCTCGATCTCGGGGTTGCCGCGCTGGACCGAGTCGAAGTCGAGCTCGGCCGCGTTGGTGCCGGTGGCCATCGAGCTGGCGGCGCCGCCGCCCATGCCGATGCGCATGCCGGGGCCGCCGAGCTGGATCAGCAGCGTGCCGGCGGGGAACAGGATCTTCTGGGTCTGCCCGGCGTCGATGCCGCCCAGGCCACCCGCGATCATGATCGGCTTGTGGTAGCCACGGTCGATGCTATCGACATCCGAAGTGATGGTCTGCTCGTATTCGCGGAAATAGCCGACCAGGTTCGGGCGGCCGAACTCGTTGTTGAAGGCGGCGCCGCCGAGCGGGCCCTCGGTCATGATCTGCAGGGGAGAAGCGATATGCGAGGGCTTGCCGTCGGCCTGGTCGGACCAGCCGCCCCAGAGCTTGGAGACGGTGAAGCCCGTCATGCCGGCCTTGGGCTTGGAGCCGCGACCGGTCGCGCCCTCGTCGCGGATCTCGCCGCCGGCGCCGGTCGAGGCGCCCGGGAAAGGCGAGATCGCGGTCGGGTGGTTGTGCGTCTCGACCTTCATCAGCACATGCTGCAGCGCTTCCTGCTTGCCGTAGGCCGGGCTGGACTCGCCGCCGGCCTTGGCGACGAAGCGCTCGATCCGGTTGCCCTCCATCACCGAGGCGTTGTCCGAGTAGGCCACCACCGTGTACTTCGGATTGAGCTGGTGCGTGTTGCGGATCATCGCGAACAGGCTCTTGTCCTGCTTGGCGCCGTCGATGGTGAACTCGGCGTTGAAGATCTTGTGGCGGCAGTGCTCGCTGTTGGCCTGGGCGAACATCATCAGCTCGACGTCGGTCGGGTTGCGGCCCAGGTTCTGGAAGGCATTGACCAAGTAGTCGATCTCGTCGTCAGCCAGCGCCAGGCCCCAGTTGCGGTTGGCCTGCTCCAGCGCGGCGCGACCGCCACCCAGGATGTCGACATGCTCCATCGGCGCCGGCTCGAGCTCGCCGAACAGCGAGAAGGCTTCCTCGCGGCTGGCCACGGCGCTCTCGGTCATGCGGTCGTGCAGCAGCGCGGCCACCTGGCCCAGTTGCTCGGCATTCAGCGAGCCCTTGGACAGCAGGCCGGACTTGAGGGTCAGGCGGTACTCGGTGATGCGCTCGACCCGCTTGACCACGAAGCCGCAGTTGCGCGCGATGTCGGTTGCCTTCGAGGCCCAGGGCGACACGGTACCGATGCGCGGCGTCACCACGACCAGGGCGCCGGCGGTCTCGCCCTCGTAGGGCTCGCCATAGGTCAGCAGGGCCTGCCATTGCTGGAGCTGCTCGGCCGACAGGGGCTCGAGCGTGTCGACCAGGTGCACGAAGCGGGCCGAGATGCCCGTGATCTTGTCGCTGACGGCTTGCAGTCGGGGCAGGAGTTGCTGGGCGCGGAAGTTGCCGAGGGCGTCGCCGCCTTCGATCGGGGTGATGTACTGGGTCACTTGGTGGCCTGTAGTGGGAGAAAGACCCGGAATTTTACTGCCCCTAGAGAAGGGCCCGCAATTCGAGCGCGGCATCCTGCAGCAAGGGCAGCAGCTCGCGCTGGATCGCG
Source organism: Malikia granosa (assembly GCF_002980595.1). Classification (GTDB taxonomy): domain Bacteria; phylum Pseudomonadota; class Gammaproteobacteria; order Burkholderiales; family Burkholderiaceae_C; genus Malikia; species Malikia granosa. The sequence continues at coordinate 38,286 of NZ_PVLQ01000035.1, read as the reverse complement.
CCTCGGGCCAGCCGTTGTGGCGGCAGCACGGCATTGAGCGCGCCGACGGTTTTTCCCTGCAGATTGCGCAGCGGCACCGCCACCGCATGGACGCCGATCTCGTGCTCCTCGCTGGCGATGCAGAAGTCCTGCTGCCGGATCTGGTCCAGGATCTTGCGCAACGCCCCGGGATCGGTGACGGTATAGGGCGTCAGGCGCACCAGCGCCCTGCCCTCGAGCCAGGCCGACAGCTCGGACTCGGGCAAGGCAGCGAGCAGCACGCGGCCGGTCGAGCTGGCATGTGCCGGCAGCCTGGCGCCCAGGTGCAGGCCGTAGGCCGTCAGCCGGCCCGCGGCAGCGGGAAGCGCCGCCCCCAGCGAGCTGCCATCCCAGTCATGCGCCACGGGCGAGGCCAGCGCCGCGGCGCTGCGCGCCACGATCACCACCGAATCACCCTCGAGCACCGCCGCCGAATAGGCATCGCGGGTCTGTACCGCGAGCCGGTTCAGCGTCGGCTGCACCGTGCGCGGCAGCCTTGCGCTGGCCAGGTAGCTGCCGGAAAAGCGCAGCACCTTGGCCGAGAGCCAGAAATGGCTGCCATCGCTCTCGAGATAGCCCAGGTGCGCGAGCGTGAGCAGGTGGCGCCGGGCCGCCGCGCGGGTCAGGCCGGCGCGCTGCGCCGCCTGGGTCGCGTTCAGGCGCTGGCGCTCAGTGTCGAAGCTCTCGAGCACCGCCATCCCCTTGGCCATGCCCTCGATGAAGTCGGCGCGGGCAATCGTCATGCGGTCCTCCAGTGACAGTTGATCATTAATTGCGCGATCATCGCGCAATTATTCCACTGATCGCGCAAAACCCGTTGCGCGAACTAGGCCAACGCGGAGGAAGCGCGCAAACTTTGCGCATCGCAGATCACCCCAAGGAGTTACTTCATGCGCACCCAAGTCGCCATCGTCGGCGCCGGCCCCTCGGGCCTGCTGCTCGGCCAACTGCTCGCCAAGGCCGGCATCGACGCCGTCATCCTCGAGCGCCAGACGCCCGACTATGTGCTCGGCCGCATCCGCGCCGGCGTGCTCGAGCAGGTCACCATCGACCTGATGGAAGAGGCAGGCGTGAGCCAGCGCATGCACGCCGAAGGCCTGGTGCACGAAGGCTTCGACATGCTGTACCAGGGCCAGCGCAAGCGCGTCGACCTGAGCAAGTGGACCGGCGGCAAGAAGGTCATGGTCTACGGCCAGACCGAAGTCACCCGCGACCTGATGGCGGCACGTGCTGCCGCCGGCCTGACCACGATCTACGAGGCGGCCAATGTCCAGGTGCACGACTTCGACGGCAAGAACCCGCGCGTGACCTACGAGAAGGATGGTCAGAGCCACGAGATCCAGTGCGACTTCATCGCCGGCTGCGACGGCTTCCACGGCGTCTGCCGCGCCAGCGCACCGCGCAACGCGATCAAGGAATTCGAGAAGGTCTACCCCTTCGGCTGGCTCGGCCTGCTGTCCGATACGCCGCCGGTGCACCACGAACTGATCTACGTCAACAGCCCGCGCGGCTTCGCGCTGTGCTCGCAGCGCAGCCAGACCCGTAGCCGCTACTACCTGCAGGTGCCGCTGACCGACAAGATCGACGAGTGGACCGATGACGCCTTCTGGCAGGAGCTCAAGCTGCGCCTGGACCCGGAAGCCGCCGCGAACCTGGTGACCGGCCCGAGCATCGAGAAGAGCATCGCGCCGCTGCGCAGCTTCGTGACCGAGCCGCTGCGCTTTGGCCGCATGTTCCTGGCCGGCGACGCGGGCCACATCGTGCCGCCGACCGGCGCCAAGGGCCTGAACCTGGCCGCGACCGACGTCAAGTACCTGTTCGATGGCCTGGTCGAGTACTACAAGGACGGCTCGGAAGCCGGCATCGACCGCTACTCCGAGCTGGCGCTGGCCCGCATCTGGCGCGCCGAGCGCTTTTCCTGGTGGTTCACCCAGCTGATGCACCGCTTCCCCGAGGACAGCGAGATCACGCAGAAGTTCCAGAACGCCGAGCTCGACTACCTGATGAACTCCGAAGCCGGCCTGACCAGCATCGCCGAGAACTATGTCGGCCTGCCGCTGGACTTCAGCCGCAACGGTCTGCTGAAGTCGCGCCCCTGATGGCATTGCGGCCATCCGGCCGCATGGACTGAAACAGCAAGGGCGCCCCTCAGGGCGCCCTTCTTGCGTCGTGCTTGCTGATTTTTCGATCCTCTCGACCAGGCACGCGATCTGGATCTGCCGGATCTGGCCGCTCAGGCCGTCAGCTTCAATCCGACGATGCCCGCGACGATGAGGCCGACGCAAGCCAGCCGGGCGACGGTGGCGGGCTCGCCGAACAGGATGATCCCGAACAAGACGGTGCCGACCGCTCCGATGCCGGTCCAGACCGCATAGGCGGTGCCCACCGGCAAGGTCCGCATCGCCAGGCCGAGCAGGCCGACGCTGGCGACCATCGCCGCGACCGTGCCGACCGAAGGCCAGAAGCGGCTGAAGCCCTCGGTGTATTTCAGCCCTATGGCCCAGCAGACCTCGAACAGGCCGGCGACCAGCAGAATCAACCAGGGCATGGCTCAGCGCTTCTTGCCCGAGGCCGGGCCAGTCGGCTTGCTGCCGGGGCGTGGCTTGCCGGCGGCGGTTCCCGCCCGCGGCGGCAGGCCGGTGTGCTGGGTCAGGATCTGGCCGCGCATTGGCTGTGCCTTGCCCGCTGCCTGGCCGGTGCCCGGCTTGGCCGGCGTTGCGCCCTGGACCGAGCGGGCCGGGCCCGAGCTCTTGCCGGCCGGCGTGCTGTTGCTGCGCCGCGCGCTCTGGTAGCCGTCATCGGTCAGCGGCTGGTAGGTGGGGATCAGGTGCTGCTTGCCGTTGCCGATCAGGTCGGCGCGGCCCATCGCCTTCAAGGCCTCGCGCAGCAGCGGCCAGTTCTTCGGGTCGTGGTAGCGCAGGAAGGCCTTGTGCAGGCGGCGCCGGCGCTCACCGCGCACCACGTCGACCTTCTCGCCGCGCTCGTCGCGGTGGATGCCCTTGAGCGTGTTGAGGCCGCTGTGGTACATCGCGGTCGCGGTCGCCATCGGGCTCGGGTAGAAGGTCTGCACCTGGTCGGCCCGAAAACCGTTCTTCTTGAGCCAGATCGCCAGATTCATCATGTCCTCGTCGCTGGTGCCCGGGTGCGCCGCGATGAAGTACGGGATCAGGAACTGCTTCTTGCCGGCCTCGGCGCTGAACTGCTCGAACAGTTGCTTGAAGCGGTCATAGGTCCCGATGCCCGGCTTCATCATCTTCGAGAGCGGGCCGGACTCGGTGTGCTCGGGCGCGATCTTCAGGTAGCCGCCGACATGGTGCTGGACCAGCTCCTTGACATACGCGGGGCTCTTGACCGCCAGGTCGTAGCGCAGGCCCGAGCCGATCAGGATCTTCTTGATGCCGCGCAGGCTGCGCGCGCGGCGGTAGATCTGGATCAGCGGGTCGTGGTTGGTGGTCAGGTTCTGGCAGAGGCCCGGATAGACGCAGCTGGGCTTGCGGCAGGCGGCCTCGATCTCGGGGCTGCGGCAGCCCAGGCGGTACATGTTCGCGGTCGGCCCGCCCAGGTCCGAGATCACGCCGGTGAAGCCTTTGACCTTGTCGCGGATGTCCTCGACCTCCTGGATGATCGATGCCTCGGAGCGGCTCTGGATGATGCGGCCCTCGTGCTCGGTGATCGAGCAGAAGGTGCAGCCGCCGAAGCAGCCGCGCATGATGTTGATCGAGAAGCGGATCATCTCCCAGGCCGGGATCTTGGTCGCGCCGTCATGGCTGCCGTTCTCGTCGGCATAGGCCGGGTGCGGGCTGCGCGCGTACGGCAGGTCGAACACATAGTCCATCTCGGACGTGGTCAGCGGGATCGGCGGCGGGTTGATCCAGACATCGCGTGCCGCCGTGCCGGAGCCATGGGCCTGGACCAGCGCGCGGGCGTTGCCCGGGTTGGTCTCGAGGTGCAGCACGCGGTTGGCATGCGCGTAGAGCACCGGGTCGGCCTTGACCGCCTCGAAGCTCGGCAGGCGGATCACGGTGCGATCGCGCGGCGGCTTGCCCTTGGCTTGCAGCGCCGGGTTGGCCATGAAGGTCAGCGGCTGGATGGAAGCACCCTGGCTGGCGCCGGTGGCGGTGGCGGCAGCTTTCGCGCCGGCATTGTCGCTGGCGCAGGCCGCGTTCTGTGCCGCGGCCTGCTCCTGGGCCTCGTCGTCGCGCGCGCAGCTCTGGCCCTGGGCCTTGGCCTGCTCCGACACCATCAGGTAGGGGTTCAGGTGGGCATCGACCCGGCCCGGCTGGTCGACCTCGGTCGAGTCGATCTCGAACCAGCCCTCGCCCGACTGCTTGCGCACGAAGGCGGTGCCGCGCACGTCGGTGATCTGCTCGACCGGCTCCTTGCGCGCGATGCGGTGCGCGACCTCGACCAGCGCGCGCTCGGCATTGCCGTAGAGCAGGATGTCGCACTTGCTGTCGACCACGATCGAGCGGCGCACCGTCTCGGTCCAGTAGTCGTAATGCGCGATGCGGCGCAGCGAGCCCTCGATGCCACCGAGCACGATCGGCACGTCCTTGTAGGCCTCGCGGCAGCGCTGGCTGTAGACGATGGCCGCGCGGTCGGGCCGCTTGCCGCCGACATCGCCCGGGGTGTAGGCGTCGTCACTGCGGATCTTGCGGTCGGCCGTGTAGCGGTTGATCATCGAGTCCATGTTTCCCGCGGTCACGCCCCAGAACAGGTTGGGCTTGCCGAGCACCTTGAACGGCTCGGCGCTCTGCCAGTCGGGCTGGGCGATGATGCCGACCCGAAAGCCCTGCGCTTCGAGCACGCGGCCGATCACGGCCATGCCGAAGCTCGGGTGGTCGACATAGGCGTCGCCCGTCACCAGGATGATGTCGCAGCTGTCCCAGCCGAGCTGCTCCATCTCGGCCCGGCTCATCGGCAGGAAGGGCGCGGTGCCGAAACGCTTGGCCCAGTAGGGCCGGTAGCTGGTCAGCGGCTTGGCGGCGCGCGGAAAGAAGGAGACATCGATGGGGGCGTTCATGGCGGGCCTGGGTCCGGGACAACCCTATATTGTAGGTTTTCGCGGGAAAACCTGTCGAGTCCCAGGTCTTGCCGCCGACCGCCCTTCTGTCTTATCAGGCCAGCGGCGCCAGCCCGAAGGCCTGGCGCAAGGCCCGCGCCGCGTCCTGATGCGCGGTCAAGGCATCGGGGATGGCACGTCCCATCTTGATGAAGTCGTGCACCATGCCGCGGTAGATCTCGAGCTCGACCGGCACCCCGCTCATGCGCAGCCGGTCCGCCATCAGCACCCCCTCGTCGACCAGCGGGTCGCATTCGGCCAGGCCGAACCAGGCCGGCGCGACGCCGTCGAGGTCATGCGCCAGCAGCGGGGCGAAGCGCCAGTCCTCGTGCTCCTCGTCGCGGCCCAAATAGTGTCCGAAGAACCAGTCGATCGACTCGGCCTCGAGCAGGAAGCCGTGCGCGAAGGTCTTGTGCGAAGGGGTATCGGCACGCGCCGCGCAGCCCGGGTAGAACAGCAGCTGCAGCGCCAGCCGGATGCCGGCATCGCGTGCCTGGATCGCGCTCACCAGGCTCAGCGTGCCGCCCGCGCTGTCGCCACCGACGGCGATGCGCTCCGGATCCAGCCCGAGCCCGGCGGCCTGCTCGCGCAACCAGACCAGCGCGTCCCAGCAATCGTCGACCGCGGCCGGAAACTGGTGCTCGGGCGCCAGCCGGTAGTCCAGCGCCAACACCGCGCAATGCGCGAGGTGGGACAGGTGCCGGCACAGGCTGTCGTGGGTGTCGAGGCTGCCGACCGTGAAGCCGCCGCCGTGAAAATAGAGCAGCACCGGCAAGCCGGGCTCGGCCTCGGGCAGCGCGGGCGCATAGAGCCGCGCCGCGACCTGGGCGCCGTCGCGCATCGGCAGGCTGAGCGACTCGACCCTTTTGAGCTTGTGCGGCGGCAGGTCGAGCACGCTGGCGCCGGCCTCGTAGAAGGCCTTGGCCTGCTCGGGCGTGAGCAGGTGCAGCGGCATGCGCTGCGCGCGCGCGATGCGGTCGAGCACGCCGCGCATCACGGGCTTGAGCAGGGCCCTGGGATTGGGATGATGCATGGACAGGGGCGGATCAGAGGAAGCGGTCGAGCAGCTTGCGGCTGTGCTTGTCGAGCGACAGCGGGTCGCGGATCATGAACTGCACGCCATGGCTGTCGAGCACCAGCAGGGTGGTCGGGTTGAGGCGGCGCAGGTCCTCCTCGCCCTTGAGGACGAACTCGCAGCGGCCGCGGTCGGTCTCGACCGTCCAGCGGCTCGGGGTCGCGAACGAGCTGACCTCGAGCAGGCGCTGGATCACCGGCATGAATTCGCGCTGGTGCAGCTCCTGCTCGAGCAGCGCGCGCTGCTCGGGCGGCAGTTCGGCCAGGTCGGCGATCCAGGCCACCTCGTGGCCGCTGGGTCCGACCAGCGAGATGTTCGCCGCCGGGGTCTGGATCGGGAAGGCGCGCACGGCCGTGACCGGCTCGTGGACGGTGCCGTCAGGATCCTGGACCTTGAGTCGGCCCAGCAAGTTGCGTTCGATCCGCAGGGTAGGCAGGGTAGACATCGGGTTCATTCCTCCGGCAGCAGGTCGCGGTTGGCTTCGGCCTGGCGCTGTTGCGCCTGGTAGAGGCGGAAATAAGCGCCTTCGCGCGCCATCAGTTCGTCGTGCGAGCCCTCCTCGACCTTGCGCCCCTTGTCCATCACGACCAGGCGATCGGCCTTGCGCAGGGTGGACAGGCGGTGCGCGATCGCGATCGTGGTGCGGCCCTTGACCAGGTTGTCGAGCGCCTTCTGGATCTCCTTCTCGGTCTCGGTGTCGACGGCGGAAGTCGCCTCGTCCAGGATCAGGATGCGCGGGTCGATCAGCAACGCGCGCGCGATCGAGATGCGCTGGCGCTCGCCGCCAGAGAGGCCCTGGCCGCGCTCGCCGACCAGCGAGTCGTAGCCCAGCGGCAGGCGCAGGATGAAGTCGTGCGCATGCGCCGCCCGGGCTGCCGCGACGATCTCCTCGCGCGTCGCGTTGGGCTTGCCATAGGCGATGTTCTCGGCGATGGTGCCGAAGAACAGGAAGGGCTCCTGCAGCACCAGGCCGATATGGCGCCGGTAGTCGGCAATCGCCATCTGGCGGATGTCGGTGCCGTCGACCAGGATCGCGCCCTCGGCCAGGTCGTAGAAGCGGCAGATCAGGTTGACCAGCGTGCTTTTCCCCGAGCCGCTGTGGCCTACCAGGCCGACCATCTCGCCCTCGTTGAGGGTCAGGTCGAGGTCGCGGATCACCGCGCGGTTGCCGTAGCGAAAGCCCGCGCCGCGGATCTCGATCTTGCCGCGCACCTTGGGCAACACCACCGGCTGGGCCGGCTCGGGCACGCTCGAGACATGGTCCAGGATGTCGAAGATGCGCTTGGCACCCGAAGCCGCCTTCTGCGTCACCGAGACGATGCGGCTCATCGAGTCGAGTCGGGTGTAGAAGCGGCCGATGTAGGCGATGAAGGCCGTCAGCACGCCGACCGAGATGCTGTCCTTGGACACCAGCCAGATGCCGAAGGCCCAGACCATCAGCAGGCCGATCTCGGTCAGCAGCGAGACGGTCGGGGAAAACAGCGACCACAGCTTGTTGAGCCGGTCGTTGACCTCCAGGTTGTAGCGGTTGGCGTCACGGAAGCGCTGCGCCTCGCGGTCTTCCTGGGCAAAGGCCTTGACGACCCGGATGCCCGGAATCGTGTCGGCCAGCACGCTGGTGACCTCGGACCAGACCCGGTCGATCTTCTCGAAGCCGGTGCGCAGGCGATCGCGCACGGCATGGATCAGCCAGCCGATGAAGGGCAGCGGCAGCAGGGTCGCCAGCGCCAGCGTCGGGTTGATCGAGAACAGGATGCCCGCCGTCATCAGGATCATCAGCACGTCGGTCGCGAAGTCGAGCAGGTGCAGCGACAGGAAGACGTTGATGCGGTCGGTCTCGTTGCCGATGCGCGCCATCAGGTCGCCGGTGCGCCGCCCGCCGAAATACTCGAGCGAGAGCTTGAGCAGGTGCTCGTAGGTGGTGGTGCGCAGGTCGGCGCCGATGCGCTCGGAGACCAGCGCCAGGATATAGGTCTTGATCCAGCCCAGTGCCCAGGCCAGCAGCGCCGAGCCGAACAGGCCGCCGAGCAGCAGGGCCACCAGGCCGCTGTCGATCGGCTGTCCGTTCTGGTAGGGAATCAGCACCTTGTCCATCAGCGGCATGGTCAGATAGGGCGGCACCAGGGTCGCTGCGGTCGAGGCCAGCGTCAGCAGGAAGCCAGCCAGCAGCTGCCAGCGGTAGGGATGGGCGAAGCGCCACAGGCGCAGCAGGGTCCAGGTCGAGGGCGGGGTATGGATCACCTGGGCGCAGACCTCGCATTCGTCGAGCTCGGGGTCGAGCGGCGACTGGCATTGCGGGCACAGGCTCAGTGGCGAGATCTGCAGCGGCTTGCCGTGCAGCAGGAATTCGCGCCTGGCCTCGAACTGCTCGAGCAGGCGGTTGGCCTGCACATGGCCGCCCAGGGTGTAGCGCCAGGCCGCGATGCGCCGCTGCCCCTGGACCAGCTCGAGCAGGCCGACCCCGTTGTGGTCGCTGCACAGCAGCTTGATTTCCTGGTCCAGCGCCCAGTGACGCAGCCCGGGCTGCTCGGTCCCGCCCTCGAAGGCCCAGAGCTGGTCGGCCGTGACCACCAGCAGGCCGGCACCGAAATGCAGCTGCTCGTCCAGGTCGAGCTCCAGCCAGGCCTGGACCGGCGAGCTGCCGAGCTTGCCGGTGACGGCAGAGCGCCAGGCCTGCGGGAATCCCGACGGCAATTCAGCCAGTTCTTTGAGTGACGACATGTTGCAATTTATTTTGGATGGCTGTACGCCAAAGGCGTCAAGTGAGTAGAAAATCGCCAGCAGCAGGCTGGCCAGGAGGTCGGTGCTCCAGTACTGTCCCGGTAGCCATCCTGATTCAGTTTGTTCAGATTGTAAAGCTGAGCCCTGCCGCATTCCTGCCCCACAAGAACCGGTCGTCGAGATCATCCCGGTGTCGCTACCCGCCCCAGATCCGATCTCGCGCCCAGCATGCCCGACATGAAGCACCAACCTATACAGCTGCTGCGCATCAACCACCTGCGCGGCCCCAGCATCTGGACCTACCACCAGGCGGTCGAGGTCCTGATCGACATCGGCGCGCTCGAGGACTGCCCCTCCCATACCCTGCCCGGCTTCACCGACCGCCTGCTGGCCTGGCTGCCCGGGCTGCATGAGCACCATTGCGGCCTCGGCTACCGCGGCGGCTTCGTCGAGCGCCTGCGCGACGGCACCTGGCCCGGCCACATCATGGAGCATGTCTCGATCGAGCTGCAGAACCTGGCCGGCCTGCCGTCGGCCTTCGGCAAGGCGCGCTCGACCGACCAGCGCGGCGTCTACAAGGTGGTCATCCGCACCGGCCAGAAGCAGGTCGGCATCCAGGCGCTGACCGATGCGCGCGACCTGGTGATGGCCGCGATCAACGACGAAGCCTTCGATGTCGCCGCCTGCGTGCAGCGACTCAAGACCCTGATCGAGCTGCATGCCATGGGCCCGAGCACCCGCGCCATCGTCGAGGCCGCGACCCAGCGCAAGATCCCGCATATCCGCCTGATCGACGACGGCAACCTGGTCCAGCTCGGCTACGGCGCCAAGCAGCGCCGGATCTGGACCGCCGAGACCGACCGCACCAGCGCGATCGCCGAGGGCATCTCCAAGGACAAGGACCTGACCAAGCAACTGCTCGAGTCCTGCGGCGTCCCCACCCCCGAGGGCCAGGAAGTCGACAGCGCCGAAGAGGCCTGGGAAGCGGCGCAGGACATCGGCCTGCCGGTGGTCGTCAAGCCCTCCAACGCCAACCGCGGCCGCGGCGTGGTGATCAACCTGCGCACCCGCGAGGAAGTCATGGCCGCCTACGAGATCGCGGCCAAGGTCAGCTCCTATGTCATGGTCGAGCGCATGGTCGAGGGCGAGGAGCACCGCCTGCTGATCGTCGGCAACAAGATGGTGGCGGCGGTGCGCGGCGAGCTGTCCTACATCACGGCCGACGGCCAGTCGACGGTGGCGCAGCTGGTCGAGACCCAGATCAACTCCGACCCGCGCCGCGGCGTCGAGGAGCATTTCCCGCTCAACCCGATCCTGCTGCCGCAGAACGGCAAGGTCATGCTCGAGCTGCAGCGCCAGGGCCTGGCGCCCGACTCGGTGCCCGAGGCCGGCCGCAAGATCCTGCTCGAGCGCAACGGCGTGCTCAACCAGGACATCACCGACCTGGTCCACCCCTCGGTGGCCGAACTGGCCGCGCTGGCCGCGCGCATCGTCGGGCTCGACATCGCTGGCGTCGACGTGGTCGCGACCGACATCTCGCGCCCGCTCGAGTCCCAGGGCGGCGCCATCATCGAGGTCAATGCCGGCCCCGGCCTGCTGATGCACCTCGAGCCCGCCGTGGGCCAGCCGCGCCCGGTCGGCCAGACCATCGTCGAGCACCTGATGGGGCAGGACAACAACGGCCGCATCCCGGTGGTCGGCATCAGCGGGGTCGAGCACACCACGGCGGTCGCGATGCTGACTGGCTGGTTGCTGTATCGCGCCGGCTATGTGACCGGCCTGGCCTGCAATGCCGGCATGTACCTGCAGATGGACCGGATCGAGACCGCCTCGCCGGGCGAATGGGAGTCCGGCCAGCGCATCCTGATGAACCGCACCACGACGGCGGCGGTGATCGAGAGTTCGCCGCGCAGCATCCTCGAGAACGGCCTGGCCTACGACCGCTGCCAGGTCGGCGTCGTGACCGGCCTGCCGGTGCCCGTGGGGCTGGAGGACCACCATGTCCACACCCACGAGCAGATGCGCACCGTGCTGCGTACCCAGATCGACGTCGTGCTGCCGACCGGCTGCGCCGTGCTCAATGCCGACGACGAGGCCTGCGCCGGCCTGGCCGAACTCTGCGACGGCTCGGTGCTGTTCTACACCGTCAATGCCGACCACGAGCTGCTGGCCGAGCATTGCGCGCAGGAAACGGGCCGCTTCCTGGTCGTGCGCGAGCAGCAGATCGTGCTGCTCGGACACCAGACCCAGACCCCGGTGATGGACCTGCGCCATCCGGTGGTCCAGCGCCTGTTGCAGCAGCACCTGCCCTTGCCCGCCCTGCTGGCCGCCGTGGGCGCCGCGCTCGCGCTCGACATGGACCCGGCCCTGGTTCGCGCCGGGGTCGAGACCGCCGAATAAACCTTTTCTGGCTGATCAAGCAAGATGGAAGTTTCCCGCATCCGGGCCCTGCGCGGCCCCAACCTCTGGTCCCGCCACACCGCGATCGAGGCCGTCGTCACGCTCACTCCCGCGGAGTGCGACCTGTCCCAGCTGCCCGGCTTCGTCGAGCAGCTGCGCCAGCGCTTCCCGCAGATCGGTGCCCTGCCACGACCCAGCGCCCAGGCCAGCCTGTCGCTGGCCCATGCGCTCGAGCGCGCGACGCTGGCGCTGCAGGCCGAGGCTGGCTGCAAGGTCAGCTTCGGCCGCACCGCCAAGGCACCCGATCCGGGCGTCTACCAGATCGTGGTCGAATACACCGAGGAAGAGGTCGGCCGCATGGCACTCGACCTCGCGATCGAGCTGGTCGAAGCCGCACTGGAAGGAAAACCCTTCGACCTGGTCGAGGCGATCGCACGCCTGCGCGAGACCGACGAGGAAGTGCGCCTGGGCCCCTCGACCGGCTCCATCGTCGATGCCGCAGTCGCGCGCGGCATTCCCTACCGCCGGCTGACCAAGGGCAGCCTGGTCCAGTTCGGCTGGGGCAGCAAGCAGCGCCGCATCCAGGCCGCCGAGATCGACTGCACCAGCGCGATCGCCGAAGGCATCGCCCAGGACAAGGACCTGACCAAGAAGCTGCTGCACTCGGCTGGCGTGCCGGTACCGCTGGGCCGTCCGGTCAAGAGCGAGGAAGACGCCTGGGCGGCCGCGCAGGAACTCGGCGGTCCGGTAGTGGTCAAGCCGCTCGACGGCAACCAGGGCAAGGGCGTGACGGTCAACGTCGAGACGCGCGAGCAGGTCATCGCCGGCTACCGCAATGCGCGTCACTACCGCGAGGAAATCCTGGTCGAGCGCTACCTGCCCGGCATCGACTACCGCTTCCTGGTGGTGGGCGACAAGCTGGTGGCGGCGGCCCGGCGCGACCCGCCGCTGGTGGTCGGCGACGGCTCGCACACCGTGCGCGAACTGGTCGACATCGTCAACCAGGACCCCAAGCGCGGCGACGGCCACGCGACCCCGCTGACCAAGATCCGGCTCGACGAGATCGCGATCGACCGCCTGCGCGAGCAGGACCTGACACCCGAATCGGTGCCGGTGCTGGGCCAGCGCGTCGTGCTGCGCAACAACGCCAACCTCTCGACCGGCGGCAGCGCGACCGACGTGACCGACGAAGTCCATCCCGAGGTCGCGGCCCGCGCGGTGGCCGCGGCCCAGATGGTGGGACTCGACATCTGTGGCGTCGACGTGGTGTGCCAGAACGTGATCGAGCCGCTCGAGCAGCAGTCCGGCGGCGTGGTCGAGGTCAATGCCGCCCCGGGCCTGCGCATGCACCTGAGCCCGAGCTTCGGCAAGGGCCGCAACGTGGGCGAGGCAGTCATCAACCACATGTACCCGGACGGCGACGATGGCCGGATTCCGATCGTCGCGGTCACCGGCACCAACGGCAAGACCACCACCGTGCGCCTGACCGCGCATCTGCTCAAGGGCCATGGCCTGCGCGTGGGCATGACCAACACCGACGGCGTCTATGTCAACGGCCGCCAGACCGACAGCGGCGACTGCAGCGGCCCGCGCAGCGCGCGCAACGTGCTGATGAACCCCGACTGCGATGCCGCCGTCTTCGAGACCGCCCGCGGCGGCCTGCTGCGCGAGGGTCTGGCCTATGACCGCTGCCAGGTCGCGGTGGTGACCAATATTGGCGCCGGCGACCACCTGGGGCTGAACTTCATCACCACGCTGGAGGACCTGCGCGTGCTCAAGCGCGTGATCGTGCTCAACGTGGCGCCCGGCGGCATGGCCGTGCTCAACGGCACCGACCCCGAGGTCGTCAAGATGGCCAAGCATTGCCCGGGCCAGATCACCTACTTCGGCTACGACCCGCACCACCCGGTGATCGCCACCCATCGCGCGCTGGGCAAGCGGGTGCTGTTCGTCGACCAGGGCGACATCGTCGCGGTCGAAGGCAGCCGCGAGGTCCGCCTCCCGCTGTCGGGAGTGCCGATCACCGCCAACGGCGCGATCCGCTTCCAGGTCGAGAACGCGCTGGCCGCCATCGGCGCGGCCTGGGCGCTGAACCTGCCCTGGGACCAGATCAAGGCCAGCCTGGCGACCTTCGTCAGCGACGCCCAGGCCGTGCCGGGCCGCTTCAACCTGTTCGACTACAAGGGCGCGACGCTGATCGCCGACTACGGCCACAACCCGGACGCGATCCAGGCCTTGTCCGATGCGGTCAAGAACATGCCGGCCAAGCAGCGCGTGGTCGTGATCAGCGGCGCGGGCGACCGGCGCGACGAGGACATCCGCGACCAGACCAAGATCCTGGGCCAGGTGTTCGACGAGGTCATCCTGTACCAGGATGCCTGCCAGCGCGGCCGTGCCGACGGCGAGGTGCTGGCGCTGCTGCGCGAAGGCCTGGTCGGTGCGACCAGAACCCAGCGCGTGCAGGAGATCCAGGGCGAGTTCGTCGCCATCGACAGCGCGCTGGCCGTGCTGCAGCCCGGCGACCTGTGTCTGATCCTGATCGACCAGGTTGAGGAGGCGCTGGCGCATATTGCCAAGCGCTGCGAGGAAGCCAAGGGCGGCTGACGCCCGGCCGCGATCCGGCCACCAATGCAAGAAAGGCTGCGCCCAGGCGCAGCCTTTCTTGTTTTCACGCGCCGGGGATTGCGGGGATTGTCACCCGGCGCAGCGCCACCGCCGGGCTGATCAGTCCCAGAACAGGATGGCCTCGCGCCCGCTCACCATCAGGTCCAGCCTGGCGCCGACCGGCAGCAGCACCTTGGTCGGCACATGACCGAACGGCAGTCCGGTCAGCACCGGGACCTGCAACTGACTGCGCAGCCAGTCGACCACGCTCTGCAGCTTGAAGCCCTTGTCATGCGGCACCAGCTGGTAGCGGTTGAACTGGCCCAGCAACACCGCCTTTTGCCGGCCCAGCACGCCCGCATGCAGCAGCTGGGTCAACATGCGCTCGATCCGGTAGGGATGCTCGGCCACGTCCTCCAGGAACAGGATGCCGCCCTCGATCTGCGGAAAATACGGCGTGCCCAGCATGGAAACCAGCACCGACAGGTTGCCGCCCCAGAGCTGGGCCTGCTCGACGCCCCAGCCCTCCTCGGCGTTGAGCGCGGGCTCGGCCCTCAGGTCGGACAGCGGCAGGCGCCAGCCCGTGCCCTCGCCCTGGCCGACCAGCAGGTCGTCGAAGCAGTCCTGCATGATCTCGTCGGGCTCTTCCGCCACGCCGAAGTCGGCCAGCAGCGCCGGTCCGGCCCAGGTCTGGCTGCTGGTCTGCGCCAGCAGCGCGAGCTGCAGCGCGGTGAAGTCGCTCAAGCCGACGAACTGGGTCCCGCGCTCGATCGCCTGCTGCAATTCGGCGTAGGGCAGGCGCGGCAGCAAGCGGGTCAGGCCGTAGCCGCCGCGCGAGATCAGCGCGACCTGTGCGCCGCTGGCGGCAGCGCGCGCAATCGCCGCCAGCCGGGTGTCGTCGTCGCCGGCAAAGCGCTGGTGGCTGCTGAGCGCATCGGGATCGATCTCGACCTCATGCCCGCGGGCCTGCAGGCGCTTGACGCCGCGACGGAAGGCGGCCTTGTCGCGCACCGCGCCGCTCGGAGAATAGATGTAGATATGGGCCATGGGCCGATTATCGGCGCTGGCCAGTTCCCTGGGATGGTTGGTCTGAAGGCTGGCGCCGTGGCCGGGCCTGGCCTGCTTGCTTCTGGCGCTGATTGCTGTCCGGCGGGCGTGGCAAGCCGGCATCCCAGCCCATGGCGCGCCAGGCCCGCGGTCCCGCCTGGTGGCCGGCATCGGGAAACGGCGCCTGTGCCAGCTCGGGCGTCCAGCCATCCAGGTCTGCGTTTTCGATTGCCAGCAACTGGCCGACCCGCTGCGGCGCGGCCTCGAGCAGCGCCCGCGCCAGCCGCTGCTGCCCCGGCGCGTAGGCGATGTTGAAGCTCGTCACGCCGCGCGAGTCGAGCCAGGCCTGCAGCCAGGCCAGATGCTGCCCGAGCTGGTGCCAGGCTGGCTTTTTCGGCTTGTCGCTCTGGCCGAAGCCGATCAGGTCGGGCAGCAGCACGCGCTGGCCGGCCTGCGCGCGCGACTGGACCCAGCTGGCCAGCTGCGGCCACCAGGCATCCGGTCCATGCAAGGCCAGCCATGGGCGCTCGGTCTGCCTGGGGCCGAGGTCCAGCGCATGCAGGCGCAGGCCTTGCAGCTCGGGCAGGCCCTGCTCGTAGCTCGCGGCCGGTTGCAGTTGCGGCCAGGCCTGCCAGGCCGGCGCGAAGCGCCGTTCGGGCGTGCGCAGCGCATCCTCGCGCAAGGGCCTTGCCGCCTGCCTGGCCTGTTGGCGCCGCCTGGCAAAGAAATCCTGCAGCAGCGCGCCGCATTCCTCGGCCAGCAAGCCGCCCAGCACCTCGGTCTGGTGATTCAGCTCGCGATAACCGAACAGGTCGAGCACCGAACCTGCCGCGCCGGTCTTGGGCTCGCGCGCGCCATAGACCACCCGCTTCAAGCGCGCATGCAGCATGGCCTGGGCGCACATGGCGCAGGGCTCGAGCGTGACATAGAGCTCGCAGTCCTCGAGCCGGTAGTTGCCCAGCTTGCCGGCGGCCTCGCGCAAGGCCAGCATCTCGGCATGAGCCGTCGGGTCGTGCAAGCCGATCGGCTGGTTGTGGCTGCAGGCCAGCAATTCGCCGCCAGCTCCAGCATCGGCTCCCTGGTTGGCGCGCACCAGCACGGCACCCACCGGCACCTCGCCCTGCTGTGCCGCGCGGCGTGCCGCCTCTAGCGCCAGTCGCATGAAGCCGAGGTCGCGCTCAAGGGCCTGGTCGACCGGCAGGACGGAGGCCGCCGGATCAGGGAGTGGCGGCAGAGGAGCGGGAGGCAGCGCAGGCATGGCATGGGCCTCGTCCAGACGAAGACGAGGAGGTAAGGGAGTGGGCGGATTATCCCATCGCTGCCCGTACCTGCCCTTTACTGCTCACTACTGCACATTCCTGCTCTTACCTGCAAATTGCCGACGCCTGTTGCCGATTGCCGCCGATCGCAGCGCCAGACTTGAGCGAAAATCCCCACCCCGACCTCCATGATTCACACACGACTCACCATGGCCAGCGCCCTGCCCAATCCCCTCACGCTCAAGTTGCCCGACGGCCATATCTTCGAGGATCTCAAGCTGCGCCGCTGCGACGATGCCGCGATCGACCTCGACATGGACCTGGTCAAGAAGGTCTGCCAGCTCAACGGTCTGGACTTCGACAAGGTGCTGGCCAATCCGGGGCCGGTGGTCAGCACCATACTGACCGTCTGGTACAAGAGCCATCTGGCCGAGGGCGGTGACCCCGATCCGGTCATGGAGGCCCTCAAGCAGGGTCACTGACTATTTCTTGACCCAGCCGCCCGGGCCCTGGACGTAGTTGCCGGGCTGGGTACGCTGCAAGGCCTCGCGCGCGAACACGGCGGCGGCATCGTTGACCGAGATGCCGTTGCGCGCGGCAATCTGCTCGAACTGGGCCGAGCGCTGGCGGTTGACCTGATCCAGCAGTTGGCGCACCTCGGGTGGCGCGTCGCTGCGCACCAGGCCCAGGTAGCCGTCGCGCTGTTCGCCCAGCCAGCCTTGCGACTTGGCGCCGGCCAGGTCGATCGCATGCGCTGTGCCGGCCAGCAGCGCGAAACCCAGGACGGCGGCCTTGAATGCTTGTTTCATGTGCTTGCTCGTTGTCATAGGGTCCATCGGGCGGGATCAGAACAGGCCCTTGTCGGACTGGAACATCTGCTGCACGTCCTTCTCGACCTTGAGCAGGATCTCATGCTTGATGTTGACGGTCATGTTGATCTCGATCGGCTTGTCGGGAGCCTGCAGCTTGACCGTGGGCGAACAGGCGCCCAGCCCCAAGGCGAGCCAGCCCAGCAGCCCGACGGCGATAAAACGTTGTGGCATCGATTCCTCCATGATCCAGCAGCGGGGGCTACGGATAATCCTTCCGCTACCTTACTCCAGATTGCCCTGCTGCAGCTGCTTCAGGATGTAAGCATCGAAGTCGCCCGACAACAAGGCGCCCTGGAACAAGCCCGGCAGGGCACCGTCGAGCTTGAGCTTGAAGGCGATCGGATGCCCGCTGTAGAACTCGGGATTGTGCCCGTCGAGCCGCAGGTCCAGCGCGTACTTGCCATCGGTGCGGTAGTCCAGTTCCAGGCCCAGCTGGCTGTAGCGGAAATCGCGCAGCGCCTGCAGGCCCGGGTTGTCGGCCACGGGAACCTGGCTGACATAGCGCAGCTGGCCGGGCTGCTGGCTCGATAGCCGGCCGCCGCTGATCTCGACCCCGTCCGGGCTCCGCACCAGCGGCAACTGGCCCGACAAGCGGCCATTGCCTGACAGCCCAGGCACATCGAGAATCTTCAACAGCTGCTCCAGGTCGATCTGGCTCACCGTGAGCGGTATCCGCCAGGCCATCGCTCCCGAACCGGCCGGCACTTCCAGCTCCACATCGGAGGTTGACAGCCTGCCGTCCAGCAGTCCGGCATCGAGGCGGTGCAGCTGCAAGCGATTGTCGGTCCAGCCGAGCTTGAGGCTGGCTGGCGACAGCGCCAGGCCGCCAGCCAGGCTGGCCGACTCGAGCCTGAGCGCCAGGCTGGCCGTGGAAGGGGTCATTCCCTCGAAGCTCAGCTCCAGGTCGAGGCCGCTGGCGAGCGCCTTGTCCCAGCCGATTTCGGCCCGCTTCATCTGCCATTGTCCCTTCACCACGGGCGAAATGGCCTTGCCGGGTCGCAGGCAGAGCTGGCCAGTCAGCCAGCCCGAGCCCTCGCCAGCCTTCAGGCGCAAGGGCTGCAGGCTTTTCGGACGTGGCTGCAGCAGGCGGTCGAGCGTGACCAAGGATCCCGCATAGTCGAGCCGGCCCTGGCCGCAGGCGCTCTGCAGCGCATAGTCGCCTGAGAGCCTGAGCAGCGGCTTGCCCTGCAGCTCGACCTGACCAGTGAGCGCCAGCTTGCCATCTTTCAGTGTCCACTGGGTCGCCAGAGCCGTGGCAGGCCAGTCAGGGTGCAGCTGGATCGCGGCAAGGCGCAACTGTCCGCCAGCCGAACGCAGCCTGCCATCCCTGGCCAGATCGAGCTGCAGGCGGTCGATCCTGAGCGGCAGGGGTTCCCTGCCCGGCAGCCGCAGCTCGAACGGCAGGCTGGACTTGTAGGCCCGCGGACCGGGTTCGATGCGCCAGGCCTGGCTCAAGGTGGAAGTCGCGACCCAGGCGGGTTGTCCTCCACCGCTGATCTTCCATTGCAATGTCGGCTGTAGGGTGGTCGACCATTCGATCCCCTGCTCGCCTGGCCGCAGCTGCAGCGAAGCCGGACCCTGCAGTTCGACCCGGACCTTGTCGCTCGCAGCCCCCCATTCCAGCCGGGCCTCTTCGGTCTGCAGTTGGGCGGCTAGCGATGTCCATTGGCCCAGATTAGCTCCGAGTTCCAGCTGGGCCTGCAGGCCCAGCTGGCCGGTGCCATGCGGCAGTTGGGCTGCGTGGAACAGCCAGCGCGAGAGTCTCCCTGCAAGCTCGAGCGGGAACTTCCCTCTCAAATCGATCGCGCCATTTTTTGTTTTCACTGCTTCGTTGGGTGCTCTTGTAATTGCGTAAGTTACATATATTTCGACAAGAGAATCCTGACCCGGCTTGTGAGGCCATTGCAGCTCGGCCATGACTGCCGGTCCGGGCCGCACGACCAGCTGCAGGGGCTGGCCATCGACTTGGGCCTGCAGAATCAGTCGGCCATCGCCCTGTTGCTGCAGCTGCAAGGACGTCTCGAGCTGCCGGCTCCTGCCAGGGCCGAGCTCGACCGAGGCCAGTAGGTGATCGATGCTGAGTTTAGACAGGGGCAGCGGGGACTCCAGCAGCCTGGGCCAAGGCCGTGGTTCGCTGTCGACACCGACGCGCCAGTGCAGCCGGGCCTGGCTGACTTGCACGCTGTCGACCTGGCGCTGGAAGAGCGAGAAATCGATCTGCACGCCTTGCAGCTCGAGCTCGATCCGGGATCCGCCCTGCCCTTGCTGGCTCAAGTGCAGTTGATCCAGCGTCATCCGGCCAGGTGCTATCGACCTCATGCGCACCGAATCGACATTCCAGCCGGCAATGGAGCGGCCTTGCAGCTGCTCCAGCATCCAGCCTGTGCGCCATGTCATCCAGGCCGCGAATCCCAAGACCAGCAGCACTATGCCGACGGCGCGCCAGCCGAAGCGGCGTGGCGATACCGGAGCATGACTCATCGGCGAGCCCCGGCCGCGGTCGCCAGCAAGGGTTCGATCTCAACCAGGTCGATCTGCTCTGGCTGCAGGAAACGCTCGGCATAGCGGCGGTAGACGCCCGAGCGCAGGAAGAGCTCGAACAGCTCGGCATCGATATGCTGGTCGCGCGTCATCGCGGCCATGATGGCCAGCGCCTCGGACAGCTTCTTGGCCTTCTTGTAGGGCCGGTCGGCGGCGGTCAATGCCTCGAAGATGTCGGCGATCGCCATCATGCGAGCGACCGGGCTCATCTCCTCGCGCCTGAGCCGGCGCGGATAGCCACGGCCGTCCATGGTCTCGTGATGCGCGCCGGCGAGCTCGGGGACCTGGCGCAGATGCTTGGGGAAAGGCAGTTGCGACAGCATCACGATGGTCTGCACGATGTGGTGATTGATCGCGTAGCGGTCCTCCTCGGTCAGCGTACCCCGGCCCACCGAGAGATTGTGCAGCTCGCCGCGGTCGAACTTGTACTCGGGCACCTGCAGCTTGAAGCCCCAGGGGTTGTCGTCGGGCAACAGATCGGCGCCGGCATGCGGCAGGCGATGCTCGGGCTTGTCGGCCAGCAAGGCCTCGGTGACGGGCAAGGGCTGGGCCGGCTGCCGGGCCTTGCGCGCCTTTTCATCCTGCGACAGGCCGATGCGGTCGTCGAGCGTGCGCTGCCAGGTGCGCGCAGCGATCGTCTTCAGGCGTTCCACCCGATCCGGGTCCATGTACTCGCCGCCCTCGTTGCAGGCCGCGACGAAGGCGAACTCCTCGTCGAGTTGCTCCCAGGCCTGGCGCAGCCCAGCCATTCCTGCCTCGCGGTCGGCCCCCTCGGCAACGGATTTCCAGTACGCGATCTCGGCGTCGCGCTTGAGTACCTCGAAGCGCATGCGGACCTCGTGCAGCCGGTCGTGCAGGGCTTCCAGCTTGGTCGCCTTGTCGACGACATACTCGGGCGTCGTCACCTTGCCGCAATCGTGCAGCCAGCTCGCGATCTGCACCGCCTCCCACTCCTGGGCATCGAGCGTGAAATCGCGGTAAGGGCCCTCCCGGACTTCGCAGGCGGCCTCGGCCAGCATCTGGGTGAGCTCGGGCACGCGCGCGCAATGGCCTCCGGTGTAGCGCGACCTGGCGTCGATCGCACCGGCGATCAGGCGGATGAAGGCGTCGAGCAGCTCCTTGCGCGCGGCCAGCAAGCGCCGGGTCTCGATCGCGACCGCGGCGGTGCCAGACAGCGTCTCGGCGAAGGCCAGCCTGGCCTTCGAGGGCGGTTCGGTGCCGCGCTGGAACAGGGCCAGCACGCCGACCTTCTCGCGCGCACGGTCGAGCAGGGGAATGGCCGTGAGCACGAAGGACTCCTCGGGCCAGAGCTCGCCGAGGAAGTCGAGCGCGCCGCCAGTGCCCGGCGCGATCGTCGCGACCACGGTGCTGCCGCTATCGAAGGCCTGCGCGATCGGTGAACTGGGCTCGAGCGCTGGCACAGGCAGCACGCTGCGGTTCTGGGCGCCACCGATCGGTGCCACGGCGGCAGATCGCAGCACGCCCTGCTCGTCGGGCAGGAAGGCGATGCCGCCGGCCGCACCCATCATCTTCGAGGTCTCGTTGACCACCCGGTCGAGCAGCCGCGACAAGTCGGGCTCGGCCGCGAGGGAAGCCGCAATGTCGAGAAAGTTGCGTATCGTGGCGCGCATCATGTCGACCGTGCGCGCGAGCTGCTCGATCTCGAGCACCGGCGACTCGCCTGCGGACGGCCCATCGAAGCTGAAGGCCTGGATATCGGCCGCCTGGCGCGTGATCCGGCGCAAGGAGTCCGAAACCTTGTGCGCGACCCAGGCGGTCAGCGGCACCATGATGGCCAACACCAGCAGCGTGGTGATCAGGCCCCAGTTCCTGATCTCGCGCGCGCGTTCGAGCAAGATGTCGAGCGGGATGCCAACCGCCAGCGACAGCGTGCTGCCCTGGGTCTCGACCGGCAAGACCACCGTCTTCCAGATCACGCCATGGGCGTCTATGTCGCGGCTGACCGGCGCCGCCGCCGGACCCACCGGCTGCAGCGCGGCCAGCGGCAGGCCGAACTGGTCGATCGTCGCCAGCTTCAACTGATCGCCTTCGCGCCTGACCAAGGTCTGGTTGACGAAGGCGCGCGCCAGCAAGTGGCGCTGGCTGTCGAACAAGGCGACGCGCATGACCGGCAGGGTGCGCAGGCCGGACAGCAGGTCGGACAAGGACTCGAGCGTCACATCGACACCGATCACGCTGCCAGCCGGCGAGCGAACCGAGACCGTCATTCCCGGCGCCTCGGTGGTGAAGAAAACATAGGGATCGCTCAGTACGCGCTGGCCGGGCGTGATGGCACGCTCGAACCAGGGGCGGCTGCGCGGATCGAGCGCGTACGGGACGCCAACCCGGCGCTCGAGCTCAAGCAGTGCATCGTCGAAAAACAGGTAGCTGACCTGCCGTCCGCCCCGCGCATCGGTTTCTATGCTTTGCACCAGCCAGCTGCTGGCCGGCGGTGCCGCGACGCGCTCGCGCTGAAAGGGGTCGAGCATCGGGCGCAGCAGGAAGAAGCTGCCGTCCTCGTAGCCAGCATAGACGGCCGCCAGGGGCGTTCGCCCGCTCAAGGCATGACGCAACAATGGCAGGGCCTGCAAGCGTTGCGACAGGTTGCGGGCCTGGGCCAGCGGATGCAGCGCGAGCAGCTCGGCCAGGCTGCCGGCCGGATCGAGCGTGGCATGCAGCTCGGACTGGGCCTGGCGCCCGACATGGATGAAGTTTTCCTCGGCGGCGGCGAGCGCGACGGCTCGCGACTCGGCGTAGCCACGCCAAGCCACCCCGAGACCGGCTGCGAGCACCAAGGTCGAGAACAGCACCGACAGCAGCACCTGCAACGGATAGCGCCGGTGCTTGATGACAGACCCCTTGTCCACTTGCAAGCCCTCCCCCGCCGCTGGTGCGACGGTCCTGGGGACAGTGTAGTACAGGTGATAACGCGGGTTCGAGAGAGCTTGCTCGAACCGATTCGACAAGGGCTGGGCGGCAAGGCGAGAGCCCGGTCTGTCAAGCGACGACGCAGCCATGACTGCCGAGCTCAAGAGGCCATGGCGACAGTTGGCCGGGTATTCGGTAAAGTCACCGCATGGCACCCACCGTATTCCGCGAAGGCCAGTTGCGCGAGGCGCTCGAGCTTACCGAAACCCACCTGACGGAGATCACCCATGCCTGGAACCGCCATTTCGGCACCTGAGGTCACACACGTCTCGAAGCACGGTCTCTGGCTGCTGCGCGGCGACGAAGAACTGTTCCTTCCATTCGAGCAATTCCCCTGGTTTCGTCAGGCAACCATCGAGCAGATCACCCAAGTCGAGGCCCCAGGCCCGGATCACCTCTACTGGCCCGATCTCGACATCGACCTGGCCGTCGAATCGATCCGCCATCCAGAGGCCTTCCCGCTGATCAGCCACGGCTGACGCACAACCCGCACGTCCAAACGCAGGTACAGACGAAAAAAAGCCCCTGAAATTAGGGGCTTGGAAGAGTTTTTTGCTAGATCCTGCCAGGCATTGCCTGACAGTTGATCATTCCCACTCGATGGTCGCCGGCGGCTTGGAGCTGACGTCGTAGGTGACGCGGTTGATGCCGCGCACTTCGTTGATGATGCGGCCCGAGACCCGCTTGAGCAGGCTGTAGGGCAGCTCGGCCCAGTCGGCGGTCATGAAGTCGCTGGTGCAGACCGCGCGCAGCGCCACGACATAGTCGTAGGTGCGGCCGTCGCCCATCACGCCGACGCTCTTGACCGGCAGGAAGACGGTGAAGGCCTGGCTGGTCAGGTCGTACCAGCTCTTGCCGCTGACCGGATCGATATGGCTGCGCAGCTCCTCGATGAAGATCGCGTCGGCGCGCTGCAGCAGCTTGGCGTACTCGGGCTTGACCTCGCCCAGGATGCGCACGCCCAGGCCCGGACCCGGGAAGGGGTGGCGGTACACCATGTCGTGCGGCAGGCCGAGCGCCACGCCGAGCTCGCGCACCTCGTCCTTGAACAGGTCGCGCAGCGGCTCGAGCAGCTTCAAGCCCAGCTGCTCCGGCAGGCCGCCGACGTTGTGGTGGCTCTTGATCGTGACGGCCTTCTTGCTCTTGGCGCCGCCCGATTCGATCACGTCGGGGTAGATCGTGCCCTGGGCCAGGAAGGTCGCTCCCTTGGCGCCGTTGCCGGCGGCCTTCAGCTTGGCGGCCTCGGCCTTGAAGACGTCGACGAACAGGCCGCCGATGATCTTGCGCTTGGCCTCCGGATCGGTGACGCCGGCGAGCTGGCCGAGGAAGAGTTCGCTGGCATCGACGCGGATCACCTTGGCGTGCAGCTTGCCCTCGAACATGTCCATCACCATGTCGCCTTCGTTCAGGCGCAGCAGGCCGTGGTCGACGAAGACGCAGGTCAGCTGGTCGCCGATGGCGCGGTGGATCAGCGCAGCCGCCACCGACGAATCGACGCCGCCCGACAGGCCCAGGATGACTTCCTCGTCGCCGACCTGCTCGCGGATCTTCTGCACCGCTTCCTCGATATGGTCGCGCATGACCCAGTCAGGACGGGTGGCGCAGATCTCGAGCACGAAGCGCTCGAGCATCTCGCGGCCCTTGACGGTGTGCGTGACCTCGGGGTGGAACTGCACCGCGTAGAAGCCGCGTGCCTCGTCGGCCATGCCGGCGATCGGGCAACTCGGGGTGCTGGCCATGAGCTTGAAGCCGGGCGGCAGCTCGGTGACCTTGTCGCCGTGGCTCATCCAGACCTTGAGCATGCCGTGGCCTTCGGGCGTGGTGAAGTCGGCGATGTCCTTGAGCAGCGCGGTGTGGCCATGGGCGCGCACCTCGGCGTAGCCAAACTCGCGCTGGTGGCCGCTTTCGACCTTGCCGCCGAGCTGCTGGGCCATGGTCTGCATGCCGTAGCAGATGCCGAGCACCGGCACGCCGAGCTCGAACACGGCCTGCGGTGCCGCATCGGTCGACTCCTCGTAGACGCTGGCATGGCTGCCCGACAGGATCACGCCCTTGAGCTGGCCGTCGGCGGCGTATTCGCGCACCCACTCGTCGCTCACGTCGCAGGGATGGACTTCGCAGTAGACATGGGCCTCGCGCACGCGGCGCGCGATCAGCTGGGTGACCTGGGAGCCGAAGTCGAGGATGAGGATTTTCTGGTGTTGCATGGCTCTATCTGAAGTCGATGCAGGAAAACGAAAAGGCCGTCCAGACTGGACGGCCCCCTGGGGCCAGTTCAGTAGCCCGTATCAGTCGGCGCGGTAGTTCGGCGCTTCCTTGGTGATCTGCACATCGTGCACATGGCTCTCGCGGATGCCGGCCGAGGTGATCTCGACGAACTCGGCCTTGTCGTGCATCTCGGCGATGGTGGCGCAACCGCAGTAGCCCATCGAGGCACGGATGCCGCCGGCCATCTGGAAGATGATCGACACCACCGAGCCCTTGTAGGGCACGCGGCCTTCGATGCCTTCGGGCACCAGCTTGTCGGCGTTCGGGTTGCCGGTGCTCGACTCCTGGAAGTAGCGGTCGGCGCTGCCCTGCTGCATGGCACCGATCGAGCCCATGCCGCGGTAGCTCTTGTAGCTGCGGCCCTGGAACAGCACGATCTCGCCCGGCGCCTCTTCGGTGCCAGCGAACATGCCGCCCATCATGACGCAGTTGGCGCCGGCCGCCAGGGCCTTGGCGATGTCGCCCGAGTAGCGAATGCCGCCGTCGCCGATCAGCGGCACGCCGGTGCCCTTGAGCGCGGTCGCGACGCTGTCGATCGCCATGATCTGCGGCACGCCGACGCCAGCGACGATGCGGGTGGTGCAGATCGAGCCCGGGCCGATGCCGACCTTGACGCCGTCGGCGCCGGCCTCGACCAGCGCCAGGGCCGCGGCACCGGTGGCGATGTTGCCGCCGATGACCTGGACCTGCGGGTAGTTCTGCTTGACCCAGCGCACGCGGTCGATCACGCCCTTGCTGTGACCGTGCGCGGTGTCGACGACGATGGCGTCAACACCGGCCTTGACCAGCAGCTCGACGCGCTCCTCGGTACCGGCACCGACGCCGACCGCAGCGCCAACGCGCAGGCGACCGGCGGCATCGCGTGCGGCGTTCGGGAAGTTGAGCTGCTTGGTGATGTCCTTGACCGTGATCAGGCCCTTGAGCTCGAAGCTGTCGTTGACCACCAGCAGGCGCTCGAGCTTGTGCTTGTTGAGCAGCGCCTTGGCGGCCTCGGGCGTGGTGCCATCGGGCACGGTGATCAGGCGATGCTGGGGCGTCATGATCTCGCGCACCGGCAGGTCGTAGCGGGTCTCGAAGCGCAGGTCGCGCCCGGTGACGATGCCGACCACCTTGCCGCCATCGACCACCGGGAAGCCGGACACGCCGAGCTCTTCCGACAGCTGCATGACCTGGTAGATCGTGGTGTCCGGGGTGATGACGACCGGGTCGCGCAGCAGGCCCGACTCGTAGCGCTTGACCTTGGCCACCTGGGCCGCCTGTTCCTGGGCGGTCAGGTTCTTGTGCACGATGCCGATGCCGCCTTCCTGGGCGATGGCAATGGCCAGGCGCGCTTCGGTGACGGTGTCCATGGCAGCGGACACGAGAGGCAGGTTGAGGGTGATGTCCCGCGTGAACTGGGTCGCGAGCGAAGTGTCCTTGGGCAGGACCTGGGAGTAGGCCGGCACCAGCAACACGTCGTCGAAGGTGAGGGCTTTACCGAGTAGGCGCATGTGTAAGGCTCCAAAAGCGCTATTGTACTGGCGCTTGACTGTACCATCCGGACATGGCCAAGCCGAGGGGGGACAAGATGGGAAAATTTTCTTCGCCGACAGGGGCAAATCACAGGGCGGCAGCGACGCGGCCGCGCATCAGCGGCTGGCTGCTGGGCAGCTGCTGCTGGCTCGCGGCAGGGCTGGCGCAAGCCGATGGCGGCAACTGGCGCTGGCTCGACAGCCAGGGACGCCAGGTCTTCAGCGACCTGCCGCCACCGGTCTCGGTGCCAGAGCCGCGCATCCTGCAGCGGCCCGGACCGGATCTGCCAGCCCCCGCGCCCGCGCCGGGCTCGACCGCCGCTGGCGGCAGCCCGCGCGCCAGTGCCGCGAACCCGGAACAGGGCCAGGCGGCCAACAGCGCCGCCGAGCCGCCGCTCTACCAGCGCAACGCCGCCGCGCTGCGCGAGAATTGCCGCCGCGCCAGGTCCACGCTCGCGACGCTGGCCTCGGGCCTGCGGCTCTACCGCCTGGACGACAAGGGCGAGCAGGTGCTGATGGACGACGCGATGCGGGAGCAGGAAACCCGGCAGGCCAGGCAGGCCGAGCGCGACAACTGCGAGCCGCCGGCGAACAAGCCCGAAGCGAGCGCTCGATAGCGCTCAATAGCCCGACTTGGCGCCCGGGCGGCGCTGCGCGAACAGGCCGGCGGTCTTGGCGCCCTGGGAGCGGAAGCGCTCGCGCCGGGCCACCTTGGGATCGACGCGCAGGTCGCGCCAGAACTCGACCCGGTCGGCCTCGCGCAGCGGGGTCGCGCGCGCGGCCTTGCGGCCCCAGATGCCGCAGGCGATGGCCTCGTCGGACGCGAGTTCGGGGTGCTGCCGCAGCCAGCCGCTGCGCTGCAAGGCATGATCCAGGGTGCTGCCGGGCGGCAGTTCGAGCTCGCACTCGAGCACCTCGCGTGCTGCCGGCGCATAGACCAGGGTGACCTTCATGCCTCAGGTCTCGCCATAGACCTGGTCGGCCCGCTTGACGAAGGCATCGACCAGGCTGCCGGCGATCTTGTCAAACACCGGACCGACCAGCGACTCGAGCGTGCGGTTCGAGAAGGCATAGTTGAGGGTGAACAGGATCTTGCAGGCCTTCTGCTCCGGGCCACCGAGGGGAATGAACTCCCAGGTGCCTTCGAGGTGGGAGAACGGCCCGTCGACCAGCTCGAGCTTGATGCTGCGGCCCTCGACCTGGGTGTTGCGGGTCGTGAAGCTCTTCTTCAGGCCGCTGATCGACATGCCGACCCGGGCGACCACGACCGAGCCCTGCTGCTCGAGCAGGGCACCTTCGTTGCACCAGGGCAGGAAATCGGGATAACGGGGGACATCGGCTACCAGCGCGAACATTTCGGGCGCGCTGTGCCAGAGTAAGACAGTTTTGTGGATGCTTTTCATACAATCGCCGATCGCCCCGGGATTGTATTGGCCCGGGGCCTCCCCATTTGATCAGCATGGCCACCAACAAGAAATCCACCGCCGCGCGCGACACGCGCATCGCCGACAACAAGAAGGCGATCTTCAACTATCACATCGAGGAGCGTTACGAATGCGGCATGGTGCTCGAGGGCTGGGAGGTCAAGGCCCTGCGCGAGGGCAAGGTCCAGCTGACCGACGGCTATGTGCTGATCCGCGAGGGCGAGCTGTTCCTGATCGGCTGCCAGGTCAATCCGCTGCGCGGTGTCTCGCCCTTCGTGCGCGCCGACAGCGCGCGCATCAAGAAGCTGCTGCTGCACCGCGAGGAGATCAGGCGCCTGATCGGCAAGGTCGAGCAGAAGGGCTACACCCTGGTGCCGCTCAACCTGCACTGGAAAAACGGCCGCGTCAAGTGCGAGATCGCGCTGGCCAAGGGCAAGGCCGAGCACGACAAGCGCGACACGATCAAGGAACGCGAGGGCAAGCGCGAGGTCGAGCGCGCGATGAAGAACCGCAACCGCTGAAGCCGGGCCGCTGGCGACTGCCAGCCGGCGATCTCAGGCCGGCTCGCGGGCCAGCGAACCATCAGCCGGCCGGATGCGGGAGTGGCTGCGAGCTCGGCTGCGATAGGCCAGCCATTCATTGGCCAGCAAGGCCCCGAGCACCAGCGCCCCGCCCTGCAGCGTGCGCGGCGGCGGCAGCTCATTGGCACCGAGCCAGGCCAGGACGATGCCGAACAGCACCTCGAGCAGGGCCAGCAAGGAGATCTCGGGCGCGCTGAGCGAACGCGCGCAGACGACGGACAGCAAGCAGGGCAGCGCCAACTGCCCGAAGCCTAGACCGGCCAGCCAGGCCAGGTCAGGCCCACTCGCCTGCAGCGGCCAGGCCAGCGGCAGGGTCAGCAGGGCCGACAGGACAGCGCCGACCAGCACCGCCGGCGCCAGGTCGGGCGGATTGCCGCGCTGCTGGTTGCGCTGCACCAGGGTCCAGTTGATCGCGCCCGACAGCGGGACTCCGGCAGCCACCAGGATGCCGGTCCAGCCGCCCGATTCGATCTGTCCGCCATAGATCCAGCCTATGCCCAGGCCGGCGAGCAGGATTGCGCCCCAGGTGCGCGCCGGCAGGCGATGACCGAGCCCGAGCCAGGCGATCAGCGCCGTCAGCAGCGGACCGAGCGCGAGCGTGATCAGCACATTGGCCACGCTGGTCAGCGTGAGCGCCAGCATGAAGCAGGTGAACATGGCAGCCCAGCAGGTGCCCGAGACCCATAGCAAGGCCCCGGACTGCCACATGCGGGCCCAGACGCCCCGCCCCTGCCAGAGCGGCAGCAGCAGGAACAGCGACAGCGCGGTGAACGCGCTGCGCCAGAAGGTCAGCTCGAAGCTGCGCGCCGATTCGAGCTGGCGCGCCACGACGCCGGCCGTGCTCCAGAGCAGCGTGACCAGCACCATCAGCGCGACAGCCTGGCCGTGGCGCAGCTTCATGACCCCGCCTTAGGCGTTTTCGCGCGAAGCGCGCTTGCGGTCGTGTTCCTTCAGGAATCGCTTGCGCACGCGGATCGACTTCGGGGTGATCTCGACCAGCTCGTCGTCGTCGATGAAGTCGACGCCGTATTCCAGCGTCAGGTCGATCGGCGGCGTGATCTTGACCGCATCTTCCTTGCCCGAGACGCGGAAGTTGGTCAGCTGCTTGGTACGGGTCGCGTTGACGATCAGGTCGTTGTCGCGGCTGTGGATGCCGATGATCATGCCTTCGTAGACCGGGTCGCCGGCCTTGACGAACATGCGGCCACGGTCGTCGAGCTTGCCCAGCGCATAGGTGAAGATCTCGCCGTCGTCCATCGAGATCAGCACGCCGTTCTTGCGGCCACCGATGTCGCCCTTGTGCGGCTCATAGCCGTCGAAGATCGAGGCGATCAGGCCCGAACCGCGGGTCAGGTTCAGGAACTCGTTGCTGAAGCCGATCAGGCCACGCGCCGGGATGCGGTACTCGAGGCGCACGCGGCCACGGCCGTCCGGCTCCATGTTGACCATCTCGCCCTTGCGCAGGCCGAGCGCCTGCATCACGCCGCCCTGGTGCTCTTCCTCGACGTCGGCGGTCACGAGCTCCATCGGCTCGCACTTGACGCCGTCGATGTCCTTGAACATCACGCGCGGCTTGGAGACGGCCAGCTCGTAGCCTTCGCGGCGCATGTTCTCGAGCAGGATGGTCAGGTGCAGTTCACCGCGGCCGCAGACCTCGAAGATGCCGTCCTCGGCGGTCTCGCTCACGCGCAGCGCGACGTTGTGCTGCAGTTCCTTCTGCAGGCGGTCCCAGATCTGGCGGCTGGTGACGAACTTGCCTTCACGACCGGCCAGCGGGCTGGTATTGACGCAGAAGTTCATCGTCAGCGTCGGCTCGTCGACCTTGAGCATCGGCAGCGGTGCCGGCGCGGTCGGGTCGGTCACGGTGACGCCGATGTTGATGTCCTCGATGCCGTTGATCAGCACGATGTTGCCCGGGCCGGCCTCTGCCGTCTGCATGCGGTCCAGGCCCTGGAAGGTCAGCACCTGGTTGATGCGGCCCTTGATGCGCTTGCCGTCCTCGCCTTCGCAGACCAGCACGTCCATGCCGGGCTTGATGGTGCCCTGGCTGATGCGGCCGACGCCGATGCGACCGACGAAGGTCGAGAAGTCGAGCGCCGAGATCTGCAGCTGCAGCGGAGCGGCCGGGTCACCCTTCTGGGCCGGCACATGCTTGAGGATGGTGTTGAACAGGGCCGACATGTCGGGGCCCCACTGCTCGCCCGGAGCGCCCTCTTCCAGCGAGGTCCAGCCGTTGATGCCCGAGGCATAGACGACGGGGAAGTCGAGCTGCTCGTCGGTGGCGCCGAGCTTGTCGAACAGGTCGAAGGCGGCGTTGATGACCTTGTCGGGGTTGGCGCCCGGCTTGTCGACCTTGTTGACGACGACGATGGGCTTCAAGCCCAGCGCGAGCGCCTTCTTGGTCACGAAGCGGGTCTGCGGCATCGGGCCTTCCTGGGCGTCGATCAGCAGCACGACGCCGTCGACCATGGACAGCGCGCGCTCGACCTCGCCACCGAAGTCCGCGTGGCCGGGGGTGTCGACGATGTTGATGTGGGTGCCTTCCCAGCTGACCGCGCAGTTCTTGGCCAGGATGGTGATGCCGCGCTCGCGTTCGATGGCGTTGTTGTCCATCACGGTGTCGACGACCTTCTCGTGCTCGGCGAAGGTGCCGGACTGACGCAGCAGCTGGTCAACCATGGTGGTCTTGCCATGGTCGACGTGGGCGATGATGGCGATATTGCGAATCGGGGTGCTCATGAGTGGCTCTCCAGGATTTGTTGAATTTCGATAGGGCTCAACAGACGCCCCGGTATCAGTTCGCCGGCCTCGACATGGGCGGTGCCCAGCAAGGCGGCAGGATGGTCGGCATGGACGGCGACCTGCGCGCCATCGGCCCAGGGGCCGCGGCGGCGCATGCCGCTGAGGAATCGGCCGGCATTGTGCTCGTCGAGCGTGACACGCGCATGGCGGGCCAGCAGGGTCTCGACCGGCAGCAGCACGCCCAGGCGTTCGCTGTCGGGCAAGGCCTCGATGGCTTCGATGGAAATGCACTGCGAAAGTTCAAATTCGCCAGTGCGGGTACGGCGCAGGGCCGACAGATGGGCACCGCAGCCCAGCGCCTGGCCGATGTCCTCGGCCAGGGTGCGGACATAGGTGCCCTTGCTGCACAGCACCTGCAGCTCGAGCTCGACCGTTGCAGGGTCGGACTCGGGCAACAGGCGCAGCGACAACTCGCGGATCGTGACCGCGCGCGGCGCGCGCTCGACCTCGATGCCGGCGCGGGCGTACTCGTAGAGCGCCTTGCCGTCCTTTTTCAGCGCGCTGTACATCGGCGGCAGCTGGCTGATCGGACCCGTGAAACGGGCCACGACGGCCTGCAGCCGCTCGGGCGTCAGCGCCGACCGGTCGACCTCGGCGGTCGAGGTGATCTCGCCTTCGAGGTCGCCGGTGCTGGTGGTGGCGCCCAGGCGCAGCACGGCCCGATAGCCCTTGTCGGCATCGAGATGCAACTGGCTGAACTTGGTCGCCGCGCCGAAGCACAGCGGCAGCACGCCGGTGGCGAGCGGGTCGAGGGTGCCGGTATGACCCGCCTTCTCGGCCCGCAGCAGCCACTTGACCTTCTGCAAGGCCTGGTTGCTGGAGAGACCGATGGGCTTGTCGAGCAGCACCACCCCGTGCACGGGGCGACGCTGCACCCGTGCGCGAGGTGCGGTCGTCATCTCAGTCCTCGTCCTTGGAACGGGAAGCGACCGCCTTGGCGATCAAGGCGCTCATGTCGGCCGCACGCTCGGAGGTGCGGTCGAAGTGGAAATGCAGCGTCGGCACGGTGTGGATGTGCAGGCGCTTGAACAGGCCGTTGCGCAGGAAACCGGCGGCCTGGTTCAAGGCCGCCTCGGTGTCCTGCGGATTGCCTGTCAGCAGGCTGAACCAGACCTTGGCATGGGCGTAGTCAGGCGTGACTTCCACCGCCTGCAACGTGATCATGCCCAGGCGTGGGTCCTTGAGCTCGCGGATCAGCTCGGTCAGATCACGCTGGATCTGATCGGCCACCTTGAAGCTGCGGTTGGAGGGCGATTTCTTGGCCGGCATCGTTCAGGCTCAGAGGGTACGAGCGATTTCCTTGATCTCGAAGACCTCAAGGATGTCGCCTTCCTTGATGTCGTTGTAGTTCTTGAGCTTGATGCCGCACTCGAAGCCTTCCTTGACTTCCTTGACGTCGTCCTTCATGCGCTTGAGGGACTCGAACTCGCCGGTGTAGACCACCACGTTGTCGCGCAGCAGGCGGAAATGCGCGCTGCGGGTGACATGGCCGTGGGTGACCATACAGCCCGCGATGGTGCCGATCTTGGTCGCGACGATCACGTTGCGGATCTCGGCGGTACCAATGATCTCCTCGCGCTTCTCCGGAGCCAGCATGCCCGACATCGCGGCCTTCAACTCATCGACGGCGTCGTAGATGATGTTGTAGTAGTGGATCTGGACATCGTTGCCTTCGGCCAGCTTGCGTGCACCGACATCGGCGCGCACGTTGAAGCCGATCACCATTGCCTTGGAGGCGATCGCCAGGTTGATGTCCGACTCGCTGATGCCGCCGACGCCAGCGTAGACCAGCTGGACGCGGATCTCGTCGGTCGAGAGCTTGAGCAGCGAGGCGGCCAGCGCTTCCTGCGAGCCCTGGACATCGGACTTGATGATGATGGGCAGGGTCTGGACCTCGCCGGCCGACATCTCGGAGAAGATGTTCTCCATCTTGGCGGCCTGCTGGCGGGCCAGCTTGGTGTTGCGGAACTTGCCGGCGCGGTAGGTCGCGATCTCACGGGCACGGCGCTCGTCGAGCATGACCATGAAGTCGTCGCCAGCCTGCGGCACTTCGGCCAGGCCCTGGATCTCGACCGGAATCGACGGACCGGCTTCCTTTGCCGGCTTGCCGTTCTCGTCGAGCATGGCGCGCACGCGGCCCGAGGTCTGGCCAGCCAGCACCACGTCGCCGACCTTGAGCGTGCCGGACTGCACCAGCACGGTCGCGACCGCGCCCTTGCCCTTGTCGAGGCGGGCTTCGATCACCAGGCCCTTGGCATTGGCTGCCACCGGGGCCTTGAGCTCCAGGATCTCGGCCTGCAGCAGCACCTGCTCGAGCAGGGCGTCGATGCCTTCGCCGGTCTTGGCCGACACGCCCACGAAAGGCACGTCGCCGCCGAATTCCTCGGGAACGACTTCCTCGGACACCAGCTCGGAGCGCACGCGCTCGAGGTTGATGCCGGGCTTGTCGATCTTGGTCAGCGCCACGACCATCGGCACGTTGGCCGCCTTCGCGTGCTTGATGGCTTCCTTGGTCTGAGGCATGACGCCGTCGTCGGCCGCGCAGACCAGGATCACGATGTCGGTCGCCTGGGCACCGCGGGCACGCATGGCCGTGAAGGCCTCGTGACCCGGGGTGTCGAGGAAGGACACCATGCCGCGCGGGGTTTCCACGTGGTAGGCACCGATGTGCTGGGTGATGCCGCCGGCTTCGCCGGACGCCACCTTGGTACGACGGATGTAGTCGAGCAGCGAGGTCTTGCCGTGGTCGACGTGACCCATGACGGTCACGACCGGGGCGCGCGGCAGCAGCTCGGCGGTGACGGCCACGTCCTCGTCGGTGAAGGCTTCCGGATCGTCCAGCGCCGCCACGACGGCCTTGTGACCCAGTTCCTCCACCAGGATCATCGCGGTGTCCTGGTCCAGCGGCTGGTTGATGGTCGCCATCTGGCCCAGCTTCATGAGCTGCTTGATGACCTCGGACGACTTCAGGCTCATCTTGTGGGCCAGCTCCGCGACCGTGATGGTCTCGGGCACATGGACCTCGAGCACCTTGGCTTCGACCACCGGCGCGTAGGAAGCACCGGCGTGACGGTCGTCACCGCGACCACCGCGGCGACCGCCCCCCTTGGGACCGGCGCGCCAGTTGCTGCCGCCCGGACGGCCGGCACCGGTATCGCCGCGGGTCTTGATTTCCTTCTTCTTGCTCGCGTCGTCCTTCCAGGTGGAGGACAGGTTCTCGGACTTGACTTCGCGCTTGCCGCCACCGGCTCCAGGCGCTGCAGCCGGAGCCTGGCCTGGCTTGGCAGCACCCGCCGCGGGCTTGCTCAGCGTGCCCTTGGCAGCGGCCGGAGCCGCAGCCGGCTTGGGCTCCTCGGGCTTCTTGGCGACCAGCACCTTCTTGGGCGCGGACATCATGGCGCGGATCGCCTCGGCCTCGGCCAGCGCCTTGCGGCGGCGGTCTTCCAAGTCCTTGGCGCGATCGGCCTCGGCCTTCTTGGCCTCGTCCTGCTTGGCCTTGGCTTCGGCCTCTGCCTTGGCCTTGGCCGCAGCGATCTGGGCCGCATGCTCGGCGCGCTCGGCGGCCAGCTTGGCCTGGGCTTCCTGCTCGGCGGCCGTGCGGGCAGCGACTTGCTGCAGGTACTCGGCTTCGCGGCGCGCAGCGGCCTCCTCGGCCTCGCGCTTGCGGGCCGCGGTTTCCTCGGCTTCGCGCTTGGCCTCGGCCTGTTCTTCGTCCTTGGCGCGTTGCTGGCGTTGCTGGGCCAGCTCGGCCTCCTGGCGCTCGATCGACTCGGCCTGGCGGCGGGCTTCCTCCTCGCGACGCACCAGCTCTTCGGTCTGGGTCGCGCTGGCATCGCCTTCTGCCGGCTCGTCATCGCGCTTGATGAAGGTGCGCTTCTTGCGCACCTCGACCTGGATGGTGCGGGCGCGACCGGTGGCATCGGCCTGCTTGATCTCGCTGGTCGACTTCTTGGTCAGGGTGATCTTCTTGCGCTCGCCAGTGGCGGTGCCATGGGCGGCCTGCAGGTAGCCCAGCAGCTTTTGCTTGTCGGTCTCGGTCAGCATGTCGTTGCCGGCACGCTTGTGGACGCCTGCGCTGGACAGCTGCTCGAGCAGCACGGAAGTGGGTTTACCGAGTTCGGCGGCGAATTCTGCGACGGTATTGCTAGACATATGAATTAATTACTCCGTAAGGCCTCCGCGATCAGGACTGGCTTGCAGCCGAGTCACCCGAGAACCAGTGTTCGCGGGCTTTCATGATCAGCGCCGTGGCCTCGGCGGGCGTCTGGCCTGTGATTTCGCACAATTCGTCCGTGGCCAGGTCGGCCAACTCGTCCCGGGTGTGCACACCCGCACCGGCGAGCTGGGCAATCAGCTCAACGGTCAGGCCTTCGAGTTCGCGCAGGTCCTGCGAGGCGTCGTCGACGCTTTCCTCGCGCGCAATCTCCATCGTCAGCAGGGCGGCCTTGGCACGGGCGCGCAGCTCGTTGACGGTGTCCTCGTCGAAGGATTCGATCTCGAGCATCTCCTGCAGCGGCACATAGGCCACTTCCTCGAGGCTGCCGAAGCCTTCCTCGATCAGGATGTCGGCCAGGTCCTGGTCGACGTCGAGCTTTTCCATGAACAGAGCGCGGATCGACTGGGATTCGGCGGCCTGCTTCTGCGCCGACTCGTCGGCGGTCATGATGTTGATCTTCCAGCCGGTCAGGTCGGACGCCAGGCGCACGTTCTGGCCGCCGCGGCCGATCGCGATCGCGAGGTTTTCCTCGTCGACCACCACGTCCATGCCGCCGCGCTCCTCGTCGACCACGATCGACTGCACGTTGGCCGGCGCCAGCGCGCCGATGACGAACTGGGCCGGGTCCTCGCTCCAGAGCACGATGTCGACGCGCTCGCCGGCGAGCTCGTTGGTCACGCCGTTGACGCGCGAGCCGCGCACGCCGACGCAGGTGCCGATCGGGTCGATGCGCTTGTCGTGCGAGACGACGGCGATCTTGGCGCGCGAGCCCGGGTCACGGGCGCATTTCTTGATCTCGAGCAGACCCTGCTCGATCTCGGGCACTTCCTGGCGGAACAGCTCGATCATGAACTCGGGCGCTGCGCGCGACAGCAGGATCGGGGCGCCGCGCAGGGTCAGGTCGACTTCCATGATCATGGCGCGCACGCGGTCGCCGGAGCGGAAGTTCTCCTTCGGGATCATCTCGCTGCGCTTCAAGCGGCCTTCGACGCGGCCGCTCTCGACGATCACGTCGCCCTTGTCCAGGCGCTTGACGGTACCGACGAAGATCTTGTCGCCACGGCTCATGAAGTCGTTGAGCAGCATCTCGCGCTCGGCATCACGGATGCGCTGCAGGATGACTTGCTTGGCGGCCATGGCGCCGATGCGGCCGATCGGCACGCTCTCGATCGACTTCTCGATGAAGTCGCCGACCTGGATGCCAGGATTCTCGTCGGCCACGTCGGAGATCAGCTCCTCGGCTTCCGGGTTCTGCAGTCCGGCCTCGTCGGGCACGACCAGCCAGCGGCGGAAGGTTTCGTAGGCGCCGCTGTCGGGATCGATCGCGACACGAATATCGACCTCGCCCTTGTAGAGCTTCTTGGTGGCCGAAGCCAGCGCGGTCTCGACGGCGCCCAGCACCAGGTCGCGCTCCACATTCTTCTCGCGCGAGATCGCATCGATCAACATCAACATTTCGCGATTCATATCACTCGCCTGCCTTTCCGTACTCTGCAGCTGTATTGTTCAAATCTGTATCGGCCGCCGGAGTTGCGTTGCGGCCCTTGAAGCTCACGATCGGTGCCAGGCGCGCCTCGCGGATCTCCTCGAGCGTGAAGCCCAGCACCTGGACCGGCAGCGGCTTGGCCTTCTTGCTGATGCGCGCACCCGGCTTGCGCTCGGGGGCATCGCTCCAGACAATCTGCCAGCCTTCGCCACTTTCGGGACGCTCGAGCGTGCCGCGGAACTTCTTGCGGTTGGCCGCGATCGTGGTGCCGGTCACGCCGATCGCTTCCTTGAGCGTGATGTCGACTTCCTGGCCGGCAAAGCGGATGAAGTCGTTCTCGTTGCGCAGCGGGCGATCGATGCCGGGCGAGCCGACCTCGAGCCGCTTGTAGTCGACGTTCTCGACCTCGAGCAGATACTGGAGCTGGCGCGTGACCTTCTCGCAGTCCTCGACGGTGACGAACTGCTCGATCCCGGCCTGCGTCGGGTCCCATGGCAGGTCGATGGTCACGCGCAACAAACCGCCTGCGGACCGCTCCAGATCCACCAAGTCATACCCCAAACCCGTGACGGTTTGCTCTACGGTCTGTTGCCAACTCATCGATATCTTGCCGCTTCAAAACAGTCCCAAAAAGGGACAGCCAAAAAAAAAGGGCCGGTGTTACCCGCCCATCTGGTCGTGAAGCCAGTGTTCAGCATGAATGCATGACTGAAAACCGACTTCGCTAGTATATACCGAGAAGCAAGCGCAAGCAAGTACCTATCCAGCCAATCCCGGGCCAATCAAACACCCGCCGAAACGGCAGGCCGTCACGACAGTGAAAAATACCGACCCCATCCCAAATACCCCTGAAACAGGGGATACAATGGCGGCTTAGTCGGAGCGTAGCGCAGCCTGGTAGCGCATCTGCTTTGGGAGCAGAGGGTCGCGAGTTCGAATCCCGCCGCTCCGACCACCCTACAAAAGGCCCACATGTTGGGCCTTTGTTTCGTCAGGCGCACTGCCCGTAGCTCAACTGGATAGAGCAGCTGCCTTCTAAGCAGCAGGTCGGGGGTTCTTATAACAGGTTGCTGTAGTTGCACATTTACGGTAACCTCGTGTCTCTTTTATGCGACGGTAGCTCAGTTGGATAGAGCAGCGGCCTTCTAAGCCGCAGGCCACTGGTTCGAACCCAGTCCGTCGCGCATTCTCCCAGTAGCAGCCCCCGACCATAAGTCTTCGTCGAAGCGCGAGCACATGATGGCGACAGCCAAGTTCAGCAGTACTAGGTGCCTCTAGGCTGTGCTTGAAGCAGTTGCACATTTGCCGTAGCTCGCAAACCAGGCGTGCATGCGCTCCACCAGCGGTAGCGCCCCAACCGTTCGTGGCTCTCCACTCCCCTGTAGGCGATACGCGCCTGAATCCTGCGCCGCTTAAAGGCCCCCACAGGGCAATCGCATTTACCCCCTTAGCGGCTTTGTTGTATTAATCA
>NZ_PVLQ01000034.1 GCF_002980595.1 Malikia granosa | reverse complement strand
AGTGCGTCGAGCTGGTTCATGGTGCCTCCATGTTAGCCCATGACAGATACTGATGATTTTGAAATTGAAGGAGAGAGACCATGGTCACCCTTGCCACTGCCGAACATCGCCCGCGACTCGTGCTGGCGGCCGCCGGGCTGCTGCGCGCCCACCGGGTGGCGGCCCTGGCCACGCTGGAGGCCGATGGCTCGCCCTTCGTGTCGATGGTGCCGTTCGCGCCCGAGCCGGAGCAGGGTTGGCTGGTGCTGCATGTCAGCGCGCTGGCGCAGCACAGCGGCAACATGGCGCGCGAGCCGCGGGTCTCGCTGCTGGTCATGCAGCCCGAGCAGGCCGGTCAGCCGGTCCATGCCTTGCCGCGCCTGACCCTGCTCGGACAGGCCAGCCCGCTCGAGCCCGGCAGCGAGTCCTGGGCGCGCTGTCGCGCCGCCTACCTGGCGCGCTTTCCCGAGGCCGAACCGATGACCCAGCTCGGCGACTTCCGCTTCGTCGCGATCCGGCCCGAGGGCGCGCGCCAGATCGCGGGCTTCGGCACGGCGCGCTCGGTCGAGGCGGACGAGCTGCGCGGGGCAATCGTGCTGGCTGCCGAGCCGCCTGCCCCGGAGGTTCCGGCCCAGTCCTGACGATCCGGCCCGGGGCCTGAGAGGATTCAGCGCGTGGCGCTCGGACCGTCCAGCGCCGCCTGCACCGCCTGGCCGAGCTCGATCACGGCCAGTGCGTAGTAGCTGCTCCAGTTGTAGCGCGTGACGACGTAGAAGTTCTCGGTGCCCGCGACATGGCTGGGGGGCGATCCGCCCTGCAGCGGGTCGCCGTTGCGCAGCTCGACCAGCGCCAGCGGGCCGGCATGCTCGCTGGCTGGCGGTGCCAGCTTCGCGCCCAGGGCCTGGAAGCGGGCTGCATCGAAGCTGGGCTTGATGTCGGGCGCGAGCAGCGTGGCCAGGTCCGTGCCGCTGGCCTCCAGCCGCACCGGGTAATGGGTCGGCATGCCGCTTTGCCAGCCATGCTGCTGCATGTAGTTCGCCACTGAGCCGATCGCGTCGGCCGCGCTGTTGCGCAGGTCGATGCGGCCGTCGCCGTCGAAGTCGACCGCGTAGCGGGTCCAGCTGCTCGGCATGAATTGCGGCAGTCCCATGGCGCCGGCATAGCTGCCGCGCCAGGCATCGGGCGAAACCCCTTGTTCGCGCGAGAGCTGCAGCAGGGTCTCGAGCTCGCCGCGGAAATAGGCCTGGCGCTCGGCCGCGCGCGGGTGGCTGTCCGGGAAGTCCAGGCTCAGCGTCGCGAGCGCGTCGAGCACGCGGTAGTTGCCGGTGTGGCGGCCGTAGAGCGTCTCGACGCCGATGATGCCGACGATCAGCCAGGCCGGCACGCCGTAGCTGGCCTCGGCGCGCGCGAGCGTCTCGCGCTGGGCCTGCCAGAAGCGCAGTCCGGCCTCGATCCGGACCGGCTCGACGAAGCGTGCGCGGTAGGCGGCCCAGTTCTTGGCCATGCCGGGCTGGGCCGGCGCGATCAGACGCATCACGCTGGGCAGCTGCTGCGCCTGCCCGATCCAGTGCTCGACCCAGTCCTGCTCCCAGCCCCGGCGCTGCGCGATCTCGGCGGCGAGCGCCTGTGCGGCGGCCTGGCCCGCGTAGCGCCGCGTGTCCTGCTCGGCCTTGGCTGGTGCGCGCCTGGCCTTCTGTGCGCTGGCGAGCACCAGGTCGGGGGTCGGCGCGGCCTGGCTGTCGCTGGCGCTCGCGGCCGGGCTCACGGCCAGCAGGGCCAGTCCCAGCGCTGCCAGCCCGCAGGCCCGGCCCATCGTCTGACCGATGGACTGGCCACGGCGGCGGCCGGCAGTTTGCCGGGTCGTTCGGCTGGCGGCAGGGGCTGCAGAGACCGCAGGGGCTGTCGAGGCGGCGGCTGGCATGGAGAGGAAGTTGTCGGGCATTGAAGCTCAGGGGCAAAAGCCCGAGCGTAATACAGATGGCCGTCCTGGCGCGGGCGGCGGCGCATCAAGGCGGCGCTTCAACGCGGCCCGACCTGACCTGGAGCAGCACGCTGCGGCCCGGGCCAGTCCAGCGTGCGTGCCTGACGCCTGAGTTCGGCCAGCGGGCGCTGGCTGGCCGGATCGTAGCGCTGGCGCTCGAGCTCGAGCAGCCAGGCCTGCAGCGGCGCGAAGCGCTGGCCGGCTGGCCCGTCGGTGGCCAGCAGCTGGGCCAGCTGGCGCGGCGTGGCTTGCGGCGCCACGGCATAGCCGGCACGCCGCAGCCTGTGCCTGGCCCGCTGCAGCAGCGCGAGCCAGGGGTCGCGCGAGCGCAGGCGCCAGCAGGCTCGGCCGGCTGCGAGCAGGCACAGCGCCGCGAGCAGCCCGGACAGCAGGCGCAGCAGTTGGTTCGGGTCGGCATCGTCGATGCCCAGCCACTGCAGCAGATCGAGCTGGCGCTGCTGGTTGTAGTCGAGCACCCACTGCTTCCAGCGGTAGTCGAGCGCTTCCCAGACCCGGCCCAGCTGCAGAGCCAGCGAGGGACTGACCTGGACCATGGCATCGGCCAGCAGTCCCGGTGCCGGGTGCAGGCGCTCGAAGGCCGCTATCCGTTCCGGCTGCACGGCGGCGGTCGGGTCGACCCGGGTCCAGCCGCGCGCGGGCAGCCATGCCTCGGCCCAGGCATGGGCATCGCTCTGGCGCACGCTCCAGAGCCCGTCGACCGGATTGCGCTCGCCGCCCTGGTAGCCCGTGACCACGCGCGCTGGCACGCCCATGGCGCGCAGCAGGATCACCGAGCTGGCCGCGATATGCTCGCAGAAGCCGGCGCGGCGCTCGAACCAGAACTCGTCCGCGCTGTCGCGGCCGAAGCGGCCGGGCTCCAGGGTGTAGCGGTAGCCGCCCTGGCGCAGCTGCGCGAGCAGGCGCTCGATCTTGCGGCGCCCGGCTTCCTGGCCCGGTGGCAGGCTCTGCTCGATCTCCTGGCGCCAAAGCGCTGCGAGCGCCAGCGTGCGCGGGT
Source organism: Malikia granosa (assembly GCF_002980595.1). Taxonomy (GTDB): domain Bacteria; phylum Pseudomonadota; class Gammaproteobacteria; order Burkholderiales; family Burkholderiaceae_C; genus Malikia; species Malikia granosa. Next base: position 5,537 of record NZ_PVLQ01000034.1, on the reverse strand, counting down.
TGTAGCCCGGCGGCAGGGCCAGCCATTCGTCCAGGGCCGGGCTGGCAGCTGCCGGGCCGTGGCGGAAACTCAGATAGCTTTGCGCCTGGTAGCGCAGCAGTTCGGTCACCGGCCGGTCGGTCAGCCATTGCAGCTCGCCGTTCATCCGCGCCGGATAGCCCGGAATCTGCGGCGCCTCGGGGCTGGCCTCGAGCAGCAGCAGCCAGGGCATGCCGCCGGGCTCCTGCGTGATCTGGTAGCGCAGCGGCTCGCCCTCGACCCGCAGTTCGGCCGCCTGCCCATCGGTCGGCCTGGGACTCGGGCGCCATTCGAGGCCGTCGAACTGGCTCAGCACCGGGCCGCGAAAATAGAGCGCTGACTGCGCCGGTGGCGGGCCGTCGAAGCGCACGCGCAGCGCGATCCGGTCGTCGAGCGCCAGCCTGGCGATCTGTCCGACCTGCATCCGTTCCGACAGGCCGCTGCGCGCGCCGAGCGCATCAGCCGGCAGGTTCCACAAGGGTCCCAGGCGCGGGAAGAACAGGAACAGCAGCAGCATCAGCGGCGTGCCGAGCAGCATCAGCCTGGCCGCGATCCGCGCCGCCAGCGCCAGCGGCGGCTGGCCGACCGGTAGCTGGGCGTTGACCAGCGCGGTCAGCAGCCCCCACAGCGCGATCAGCATGGCCAGCGCGGTCAGCAGCGACTGCGAGTGGAAGAACTGGCTCAGCAGCGTGAAGAAGCCGAGGAAGAACACCACCAGCGCATCGCGCTGGGCCCGCAGCTCCAGGGTCTTGAGCGCGAGCAGCAGCAGGACCAGCGTCACGCCGGCCTGCTGGCCGAGCAGGGTGCCGTACTGCAGCCAGGTCGCGACCAGGATCAGCAGCAGCAGGGTGCCGCGCCAGACCGGATGCGGCAGCGCGCGCTGCTGCAGCGCCAGCCAGCCGCGCCCGAGCAGCAGTGCCAGGCCGAGCGCGCTGCTCCAGCCCGGCAGGTAGGGGAGCTGCAGCAGCAGCACCCAGGCGATCACGGCCAGCAGGAACAGGGTGTCGCGCATCTCGCGCGGCAACCGGGCCAGGGGGGGGAGCGGGCGCGTGAGCTTCAGCACAGCGCCAGCGCCTCCAGGCAGCGCTGCCGGTGTGCCGGGCCATGGTCGGGCGCGATCTCGAGCTGCTCCAGGCGCAGGCCATAGTCCAGGCCCTGCGCCTCGGCGGCCAGCACCCAGGCACAGAGGCGGCTCAGCCGGGCTTCGGTGTCGGCCAGGCCGGTCTGGGCCGGATCGAGCCAGCAATGTCCACCCGGCGGCTGGCTGAATTCGCGGCTGGTCCAGGGCGCCCCTGCGCTGGCGGACTGCTGGGCGACCTTCTTCCAGGCTACCCACTTGAGCGGGTCGCCGCAGCGCCAGGGGCGCAGCCCTTCCCATTCGTCGCTGTCGCCGGCGCGGTCGATGCCGGGCTGGTCTTCCAGCTGGCCGCTGAAGGGCGGCAGCGCTGGCGCCGGGTTCTCGGGCGCCGGGTAGACCAGCAGCAAGGCGGCTGGCCGCCACCAGCACCAGGCGCGAAAGATGCCGAGCGGAAAACGGCCCTGGATCTGCAGCGCCGGCAACGGGTGGTGTCCGCGCCGGGGCATGGTGCAGCGCAGCTGCCGCGTCGCCTGGCTGTGCGCGGGCAGGTCGCTCCAGTCCACTGCGGCCGGGTTGCCATGCTCGCTCATGCCGGGCTCGAGCCAGCCGAGCGCGAGGCCGTAGCGTGACCGCCGCCCGGGGTTGTGCAGCGTGACCGCGAGCCGTGCCGACTGCCCGGCATGGACCGGCTCGCCGGGCTGCAGCTGCAGCCGCAAGCCGTTGAGGTTGGCGTGCGTCAGGTGCAGCGCCACCACCGCGCAGCCGGTGAGCAGGAAGGTCAGCAGATAGCCCAGGTTGAGCTGGTAGTTGATGCTGCCGACCAGCATCACGAGCAGCGTCAGCGCCAGCATCAGTCCGGCGCGCGTGGGCAGGATGTAGAGGTTGCGCTGGGTCAGCTCAAGGCTGTCGCTGGCCGGCTGGCGCCGCAGCCACCAGCCCTGCCAGCGCCGCCCGTCCGGCCTCTGGCGCGGCTTCGGCTGGCCCGGGTCGGTGGCGCGCGGCTCGGTCGGCATGGCGGCGAGCGGCTCAGCGCAGCGCAGTCGCTGCCAGCAGCGCCTGCAGCTGCTCGATCGCGCCGCGCCCCGCGGCGGGCAGCGGCGTGAGCCGGTGCGCCGCGGTCTGCGGCAGGATGGCGGCGATGTCGTCGGGCGCGAGATAGTCACGGCCCTCGAGCAGCGCATGGGCCTTGGCCGCGCGCAGGATCGCGAGCGCCGCGCGCGGGCTCAGGCCCTGCAGGAACCAGCGTCCGTCGCGCGTCGCATCGACCAGGTCCTGCAGGTAGTCGAGCACCGCGTCGCTGACCTGCACCGCCTGGGCCGCCGCCTGCAGCCGTGCCAGGGTCGCCGCGTCGAGCAGCGCGGGCAGCGACTGCAGCAGGCCGCGCCGGTCCTGGCCGCGCAGCAGGCTGCGCTCGGCCGCGCGGTCGGGATAGCCGAGCCGGATGCGCATCAGGAAGCGGTCGAGCTGGGACTCGGGCAGCAGGTGGGTGCCGATCTGGTCGTGCGGATTCTGGGTCGCGATCACGAAGAAGGGGCGTGGCAGCGGCCGCGTCTGGCCCTCGACCGAGACCTGCTGTTCCTCCATCGCCTCGAGCAGCGCGCTCTGCGTCCGCGGGCTGGCGCGGTTGATCTCGTCGGCCAGCAGCAGCTGGGCGAACAGCGGCCCGGGATGGAACACGAAGGCCTGGCTGGCGCGCTCGAAGACCGAGATCCCGAGCAGGTCGCTCGGCATCAGGTCCGAGGTGAACTGCACGCGCGAGAACTCCAGGCCGAAGCTGCGTGCCAGCGCCTGCGCCAGCGTCGTCTTGCCCACGCCCGGCATGTCCTCGATCAGCAGGTGGCCGCCGGCCAGCAGGCAGGTCACGCAATCCCTGACCTGTAAGGATTTGCCAGCCATCACCGTGTTAAGCTGATCCAATAAAGAGGAGATCATGGTCGGAGTGGATTGCATCTGCCCCACCTTAATGGAAAACGCACATCATGAATGCGACAGGTTATTACACCCATTCCTTGTTCCGCAAGCACGAGATGGGATCGGGTCATCCCGAATGCCCGCAGCGGCTGGCTGCGATCGATGACCGGCTGCTGCTGACCGGCGTGCTCGACGCGCTCGAGCACCGCGACCCGACGCCGGCCTCGGTGGCCGAGATCGAGCTCGCGCACGGCCGCATGCATATCGCAGCGATGCGCGGCCTGTGCGATTTCCTCAAGGAAGACCTCCTGGCCGGCGGGCCGACCCATTACCACCTCGATGCCGACACGGCGCTCAACGAGTACAGCTACGAGGCCGCGCTGATGTCGGCCGGCGCGGCGATCTGCGCCACCGATGCGGTGATCGCGGGCGAGCTCGAGAACGCCTTCTGCGCCGTGCGTCCGCCCGGCCACCATGCCTGCCGCGACAAGGCGATGGGCTTTTGCGTCTTCAACAACGTGGCGATCGCGGCCAAGTACGCGCTCGAGCGCCATGGCCTCGAGCGGGTGGCGATCGTGGACTTCGACGTCCACCATGGCAACGGTACCGAGGACATCGTCGCCGGCGACGACCGTATCCTGATGTGCAGCTTCTACCAGCACCCCTTCTACCCCGAAGGCGGCGCCCTGTCCGACGCGCCCAACCTGCTCAACCTGCCGGTGCCGGCCTATACCAAGGGGCTGGAGATCCGCGAGCTGATCGAGTCCAGCTGGCTGCCGCGGCTCGAGCAGCACCGGCCGCAGCTGATCTTCATCAGTGCCGGCTTCGATGCCCACCGCGAGGACGATATGGGCCAGCTCGGCCTGGTCGAGCAGGACTATGCCTGGATCACGACCCAGCTCAAGGCCGTGGCCAAGCGCCATGCCCAGGGCCGCATCGTGAGCTGCCTCGAGGGCGGCTACGACCTGGGCTCGCTCGCGCGCAGCGTGGAGGCGCATCTGCGCGTGCTCGCCGACGTCTGAGGCCGCCCGGCCGGGCGAGAAAGTGCTGATTCTGTGGCAAGCTAGCGGCTTCGTTCCAACGCCGTTCAGCTGCCTGTGACCGCCACTCCTTTCCCCATCGACGATTTCTCGCTCTGGTTGTCCTCCTTCGGCCAGCGGGGCGTACTGCTCGAGCTGGCCATCCTGGTCGGCTGTGGCCTGCTGGCCTGGGGCGTGGTGGCCTTGCTGCGCCGCGTCTTCTCGCCCGACGAGACCCACTCGATCTGGTTCGGTCGCGGCCTGGTCGATGGCGTGCTGTTCCCGACCCTGCTGCTGGGCCTGGGCTTTGCTGCCCGCACCCTCTGGTCCGCCAGCCATCCGGTCCATCTGCTGAGCATCGCGATACCGGTGCTGGTGTCGCTGGTCGTGATCCGGGTCGGCGTCAAGGTGCTGCAAGTGGCCTTCCAGCAGGCGGCCTGGCTGCGCCCGATCGAGCGCACCATCTCCTGGCTGGCCTGGCTGTCGATGGTGCTGTGGGTCAGCGGCCTGCTGCCGGTGCTGCTCAACGAGCTCGACCAGATCCACTGGAAGATCGGCGGCAGCAAGCTCTCGGTGCGCACCCTGATCGAAGGCGTGCTGACGGCCTGCGCGGTGCTGCTGGTCACGCTGTGGATCTCGGCGGCGATCGAGTCGCGGCTGTTGCGCGCGGCCACCGGCAGCGAGCTGTCCCTGCGCAAGGCGGCCAGCAACGCGACCCGCGCGCTGCTGATGTTCGTCGGCCTGATGGTCGCGCTGACCTCGGTCGGCATCGACCTGTCGGCGCTGTCGGTGCTGGGCGGCGCGGTCGGCGTCGGCATCGGTTTCGGCCTGCAGAAGCTCGCGGCCAACTATGTCAGCGGCTTCGTGATCCTGACCGAGCGCAGCATGCGCATCGGCGACATGGTGCGGGTCGACAACTTCGAGGGCCGCATCACCGACATCAAGGCCCGCTTCACCGTGATCCGTTCGCCCGCCGGTCGCGAGGCCATCGTTCCCAACGAGATCCTGATCACGAACCGGGTCGAGAACCTGTCGCTGACCGATCCGCGCGTGTCGCAGTCGACCGTCATCAGCGTTGCCTACGACAGCGATGTCGACCAGGTCTCGGCCCTGCTGGTCGAGGCCGCCGTGGCCCAGCCGCGCGTGCTGAAGGATCCGGCGCCGCTGGCCTCGCTGTCGGCCTTCGGCGCCGACGGCCTCGAGTTCACGCTCGGCTACTGGATCGCCGACCCCGAGGCCGGCACCCTGGGCCTGAAATCCGACATCAACCGCGCCATCCTGGCTGCCTTCCGCGCCCAGGGCATCGAGATTCCCTATCCGCAGCGGGTGCTGCATGTGACCGCAGCCCAACCTGCCGCTGCAGCCGCGGCGACCCCATCGATTGCCCAGGCATGACGCATCGTAAAACTGGAATAGAATTCCAGTTTTGTTGACCTCAATCACTTGCCCACGGCATTGATTGCCAATTTCACCCATCAGCAGGAGCCAAAATGAAGATCCTCGTCCCCGTC
>NZ_PVLQ01000033.1 GCF_002980595.1 Malikia granosa | reverse complement strand
ATCCGGGCTTCTTGCTTTGTGCTGCCTGCTACCGCTTCATGCCGGCCGGGCGGCCGGCGCGGGAAGGGGACTCAGACCTGGCGCGCGAAGGCGCCGAGGGTGGCTTTCTCGAGCTGGTCGAGCGAGTTGAAATGCTGACGGTAGGCCAGCATCGAGTTGGGCTGCAGGCCGACCTTGACGGCGAGCGAATACTGTTGCCGGGCCGCCTCGAACGGCAGCGTCATGGCGCTGCGGACCGGATCGGCAATGGCACGGGCCAGCGGCATCGTGAGAGCGGGAATCATGGTGAGCATGGTGGATGGTCCAAACAATGGACGCGATATTAGGGCAAACCCCTATAGATGTCAATATTGGCAGTTGGCAAGCATTTGCAACAGTTAAGCCCACCCACGCTCCCGCCCTCGCGCCGGCCGACCGGCACGACACGCGCCGCTCAGGTGCTGGCGCTCTGCGGCCCGTAGGCGGCCATGAAGACGGCCACGGCCCGCTTGACCGAAGCCGCGATCTGCTGCGGGTCGACCTGGTCGAGCATCTGGAACATGAAGCGGTCGATCCATTCGGCCTCGAGCAGGCCCTTGAGGTGCAGGCCGGCGATCCGCGGGTCGGCCTGGCGCAGCTTGCCCTGGTCCATCGCCTGCTGCAGGAACTCGGCCACCTCGACCGTGCTGCGGGCATGGCCGCGCTCGTAGCAGGTACGGCCCAGGTCGGAGCGCACGATCTCGGACACCACCAGCCGGCGCGCGGCCTGCACCTGGGGCGAATAGAGCAGGATCAGCAGGCCCTGGCCAAAGCGCTCGAGCGCCTGGGTGATGTCCTGCAGCGTCGGGTCGAGCGCCTCGTGGGTGGCCTGGAACTGGGCCTCGGTCGCCTGCATCAGCACCTCGGCGAAGACCTCTTCCTTGGACGAGAAGTAGTTGTAGAGCGTGGCCTTGGAGCCGCCGACGCGCAGGCAGAGCTCGGACATCGAGGCACGCTCGAAACCCGATTCCCGGAACAGATCGGCCGCCACGTCGAGGATTGCCTGCCTCTTGGTTTCGGTCTTTTTTCTCACGCTGCCATCCTTTTTTAAACCAAGGCGTACATTTTATCTTGTCCCGGGTCGAAGTCAATGGTAAACTAAACGGTACAGTTATTAATGGAGCCGTGATGCCGTTCTCGCCTGTCGCCACCCCACCCCTGCCATCGCGGCGCCTTCGCTCGGCACTGACCCTGGCCAGCCTCCTGGCCCTGGCGGCATGTGCCCAGCTGCCGACGCCGGCCGAGCGCAGCGCGCTGGCCAGCGCGGCCGACTTGCAGAGCGCGCGGACGCTGGCAGCGCCCCAGTCCGACTGGCCGGTCGAGCGCTGGTGGACGGGCTATGGCGATGCCCAGCTCGACGCGCTGATCGAGGAAGCCTGGCGTGGCTCGCCCGACCTGGCGGCGGCGGCGGCACGGCTGCGGCTGGCCGATGCCGCGACCCAGGCCACGGCATCCGCGCTGCGCCCGCAGCTGAGCGCCAACGCCTCGATCACCGAGGAGAAGCTGAGCTACAACTACCTGTTTCCGCGCTCGGCCAAGACCGACGGCTGGAACGACTACGGTCGCGCGACGCTGGACTTCAGCTGGGAGCTCGACTTCTGGGGCCGCAACCGCTCGGCCTTGGCCGCCGCCACCTCCGAGCGCGAGGCCAGCCAGGCCGAATGGGCGCAGGCGCGCCTGATCCTGTCGTCGGGCATCGCCAGCGCCTATGCCGAGCTGGGCCGCCTGTTCGCCAACCGCGACACGGCCGTGCAGTCGCTCGAGGTCAGGCGCAAGACTGCCGCCCTGCTGGCCGAGCGCTTCGAGCACGGCATGGAGAACCGCGCCAGCGTGCGCCAGGCCGATGCCAGGCGCGCGGCCGCCGAGGGCGCGCTGCTGCAGATCGACGAACAGATCGGCCTGCAGCGGCACCGGCTGGCCGCCCTGCTCGGCGCCGGACCCGACCGCGGGCTGTCTATCCAGCGCCCCGGCATCAAGTTCGAGCAGGCCTTCGGCCTGCCGGCGCAGCTCGCGCTCGACCTGCTGGGTCGGCGACCCGACGTGGTCGCGGCGCGGCTGCAGGCCCAGGCCCAGGCCAGCCGCATCGACCAGAAGAGCGCCGAGTTCTATCCCAACATCAACCTGTCGGCCTTTGTCGGCGTGCAGTCGCTCGGGCTCGATCTGCTGAGCAAGAACGGATCGGCCATCGGCAGCGTCGGGCCGGCGATCTCGCTGCCGCTGTTCAACGGCGGACGGCTGCGCGGCGAACTGCGCGCCAGCGAAGCCCGCTACGAGGAAGCCGTGGCGCGCTACCACGGCACGCTGGCACGCGCGCTGCAGGAGGTCGCCGACAGCGCGCTGAGCCAGCAGGCGCTCGCAGCGCAACTGGCCAAGAGCCGCGAGACGGTGGCCGCCGCCAGCGAGGCCTACCGCGTCGCGCGCGAGCGCTACGAGGGCGGCCTGGCCAACTACCTGGACGTGCTGTCGGCCGAGGACCTGCTGCTGGGCAGCCTGGACGCGCTGACCGAGCTGCACGCCCGTTCACTCTCGCTCGACATTGCCCTGAAGCGCGCCCTGGGCGGCGGTTATCAGGTCGCCCAACGCTAATCACGCAACCGGACAAGGAATCGACATGACGCAAGACAACAGCATCGACCAGACCCTCAAGCAACGCCGCAACAAGCGCCTGCTGGCGCTCGGGGGCGTCGTCGTCGTGGTGGCCGCAGCGACCACCGCCTACTGGACGCTGTACGCGTCGCATTTCGTCTCGACCGACAACGCCTATGCGGCGGTCGAGGTGGCCCAGGTCACGCCGGCCATCGCCGGCACCATCGCCGAGGTCAAGGTCAAGGACACGCAGGCGGTCAAGCAGGGCGATGTGCTGGTCACGATCGATCCGACCGATGCCCAGCTGGCGCTGGCCCAGGCCGAGGCCGAGCTGGGCCGGGCGATCCGCCGCGTGCGCGCCTATGTCGCCAACGACAACGGACTGGCGGCCCAGGTCAACGCCCGCATCGCGGAGGAAAAGCGGGCCGAGGCGCAGCTCAGCGCGGCCCAGGCCGACTTCGAGCGGGCCCAGATCGACCTCAAGCGGCGCCAGGCGCTGCTGGCCTCGGGTTCGGTCTCGGGCGACGAGCTGACCCGGGCCCAGAACGCCCATCTGGCGGCCCAGGCCCAGCTGGCGTCGGCCAAGGCCGCGATTGTCCAGGCCAGCGCCAACCGGGTCGCGGCGCAAGGCGCGCGGGAGGCGAACGCCGCCCTGATCGACCAGGCCGGCGAGGACAGCAACCCCGAGATCGTGCTGGCACGCGCCAAGCGCGACCAGGCCAAGGTCGACCTCGAGCGCACCGTGATCCGGGCGCCGCTGGACGGCGTGGTGGCCAAGCGCCAGGTCCAGATCGGCCAGCGCGTCTCAGCCGGCGCCCCGCTGCTGTCGCTGGTGCCGGTGCAGGACATGTACGTCAACGCCAACTTCAAGGAAGGCCAGCTGCAGAAGGTCCGCCCGGGACAGACCGCAACCGTCACGGCCGACCTCTACGGCAGCTCGGTCACCTACCACGGCGTGGTCGAGGGCCTGGCCGGCGGCTCGGGCTCGGCCTTCGCCGCCATTCCGGCCCAGAACGCGACCGGCAACTGGATCAAGGTGGTGCAGCGCCTGCCGCTGCGCATCCGCCTCGATGCCAAGGAGCTCGAGGCCCATCCGCTCAAGGTCGGACTGTCGATGACGGTCAAGATCGACACGCGCAGCAGCGCCCAGTAAGGGTGATGGCATGAGCAGCGCCTCACTTGCGAGCGACCGCGACGCCCCCTTGAGCGGGGGCATGCTCTGGTTCGCGGCCCTGATCCTGGCCTCGGCCAACTTCATCGCCGTGCTCGACATGACGATCGCCAACGTGTCGGTGCCCAACATCGCCGGCAGCCTGGGCGCCAGCACCAGCCAGGGCACCTGGGTCATCACCTCCTACGCGGTCGCCGAGGCGATCACGGTGCCGCTGACCGGCTGGCTGGCGGCGCGCTTCGGCGCAGTGCGCGTCTTCGTGACGGCGATGGGCCTGTTCGGCCTGTTCTCGGCGCTGTGCGGCCTGTCGACCTCGCTCGGCATGCTGGTGTTCGCGCGCATCTGCCAGGGCCTGGCCGGTGGCCCGCTGATGCCGCTGTCGCAGACCCTGCTGCTGCGCATCTTCCCGGCCGAGAAGGCACCGGCGGCGATCGGCCTCTGGTCGATGACCACGCTGGTGGCGCCGGTGCTGGGCCCGATCCTGGGCGGCTACCTGTGCGACGAATACAGCTGGCCCTGGATCTTCTACATCAACCTGCCGATCGCGCTGGGCTGCGCCTTCATCGGCTGGCGCCTGCTCAAGCGCTACGAGGCGCCGCTGATCCGCAATCCGATCGACCGCATCGGCCTGCTGCTGCTGGTGATCTGGGTCGGTGCGCTGCAGCTGATGCTGGACGAGGGCAAGAACCTCGACTGGTTTGCCTCCAGCCAGATCGTCGGCCTGGCGGTGGTCGCGGCAATCGGCTTCGTCGCCTTCCTGATCTGGGAGCTGCACGATCCGCACCCGATCGTCGATCTGCGCGTGTTCCGGCACCGGGGTTTCTCCATCAGCGTGCTGACCATCAGCCTGGCATTCGCGGCCTTCTTCGCGATCAACGTGCTGACCCCGCTCTGGCTGCAGAGCTTCATGGGCTATACCTCGTCGCTGGCCGGCCAGGCCACGGCCTGGACCGGGGTGTTCGCGGTGATGGTGGCGCCACTGGCTGCCGGCCTGTCGGCCAAGGTCGATCCGCGCCGGCTGGTGTTTGGCGGCGTGGTGCTGATGGGCCTGGTGACGCTGTGGCGCACCGGAGCGACAACCGACATGGACTACTGGAGCATCTCGATCCCGCTGATGGTGATGGGGCTGGGCCTGCCCTTCTTCTTCATCCCGCTGACCGGACTGGCGATGGGCAGCGTCGAGGAAAGCGAGATGGCCAACGCGGCCGGACTGATGAACTTCCTGCGCACCCTGTCGGGCGCCTTCGCGACCTCGCTCGTGACCACGGTCTGGGACGACGACATCACGCGCCAGCATGCCGAGCTGGTCGGGGTCGCCGATGCCGACCACAGCGTGCAGAGCTTTCTGGAGAGCAGCGGCATGAGCCCGGACGCCGTGCTGCAGAACCTCGACGGACTGATCACCGGCCAGAGCGTGATGCTGGCGACCAACCAGATCTTCTGGCTGGTCGGCATCGCCTTCCTGGTCGCGGCCAGCGTGATCTGGCTGGCTCCCAAGCCCACGCGCAAGGTGGACCCGGCGGCTGCCGGCGGTCACTGAGCCCCACCCCCTTCAAGGACAAGGATAGACCATGTTCAAGCATATCCTGGTGCCCACCGACGGCTCGCCGCTGTCGCAGGATGCCGTCATCCGCGCCGTCGCGTTCGCCCGGGAGGCCGGCGCCCGCCTGAGCTTCTGCCATGTGGAGCCGCCGATGCCGACCAGCTTCGGCAGCCTGGCCGGCATCACCTCGGCGACCATCGAGCAGGAATTCCATGCCAAGGTGGACGGCCGCGCGCAGGACATCCTGCAGGCCGCCGAGCAGGTCGCGGCCGAGGCCGGCGTGCCCTGCGCGCGGGTGCTGCTGGTGCGCAGCAAGCCGCACGAGGCCATCATCGAGGCCGCCACGACCCAGGGCTGCGACCTGATCTTCATGGCCTCGCACGGCCGGCGCGGCGTCACGGCGCTGCTGCTGGGCAGCGAGACGCAGAAGGTGCTGACGCACTCGAAGATCCCGGTGCTGGTCTACCGCTGAACCGGCAATCCTTCTGGCCTGGGCCGAACCGCATGGCTGGCGGAGACTGCTTACGCGAGGGTCTCGAGCGCCAGCAGGCCAGTGGCGGTATTGGAGATCGGCAGGTAGTAGTTGCTGTGCACCTGGCGCACGCCCGAGCCGGCCGTGGTCAGCGCGGCGCGCATCGCCAGCCACATCAGCAGCTCGACGCCCTGGGTACCGGCCTTCTCGACGATCTCGAGGTCGCTGAACTGGGTCACCCACTCGGGGTTGCTGACCATGCTCTGCAGGAACTGCTTGTCGAACTGCGAATTGATATGACCGGCGCGCTCGCCCTCGAGCTGGTGGCTCAGGCCACCGCTGGCCAGCACCATCACCTTCTTGTCGCTGTCCCAGGACTGGATCGCGCGGCCCACGGCCTGGCCCAGCTTGTAGACCCGCTTGGCCGTCGGCAGCGGGAACTGCACGGTGTTGATGTTGATCGGCACGATCTGCACCGGGGCGACCTCATGGCCGGGCCAGAACAGCTTGAGCGGAAGGGTGCAGGCATGGTCGACCAGCATCTCCTGGCAGGTCACGATATCGAACTCGTCGGCGATCAGTTGGTTGATCAGGTGCCAGGACAGGCCGAGCTCGCCGGCGGTCGACGGCAGCTGGGGAATGCCCCAGCCCTCGTCGGCATTGTGGTACTCGGCGGCGGCACCGACCGCGAAGGTCGGCATCTTGTCGAGGAAGAAGTTCAGGCCGTGGTCGTTGTAGAAGATCACCAGCACGTCGGGCTTGACCTCGCCGAGCCACTGGTGCACCGGCGCGAAGCCGTCGAAGAAGGGCTTCCAGTAGGGCTCCTGCTGCAGGCCCTTGGCCAGCGCCTTGCCGATGGCGGGGATGTGCGAGGTGGCGAGGCCGCCAATGAGTTGTGCCATTTGTCTGTGCTCCGGGATTATTGTTGGGCGTAGGCGGCCAGCTTGGCCATGAAGGCTTCCTTGCTCATGCCGGTCTGCTGCGCGCCGATGTCCTGCATGTCGAGGCCGAAGATGCCGGCGAACTTGGCCAGGTAATAGGCATTGCCACCGGCAGCAATCAGCTCGAGCACCTGCTTGGAACGGATCGCGGCCTTCTGCTGCTCGTTGAGGCCGTACTGGCTCATGTAGGCCTCGGGGTCGGCGACGAAAGCGTCGCGGTTGGCCTGGTGGTTGAACGAGAAGCACATCTTGTTCAGGGCATAGCCCTTCATGGCCTCGGCGCCGTCGAAAGGCGTGGTGCCGGGAATGGTGATCTTTTGGCTCACAGCGGTCTCCTCGGGAAAGCGAAAACGGGAATGGAGCCGAGTGTGCCCAGGCCGTCACATAAAATGAAGTGATTGATCATCATGTATTGCATGAACAAATTCGATTGGTCCGATCTGGATGTGCGCCTGCTGCAACTGCTGGTCGCGGTGGTGGAGGCCGGCAGCATCACCGGCGCGGCGCAGGCGCTCGACGTGACGCAGTCGGCGGTCAGTCACCAGCTCGACAAGCTGCGCGCCATCACCCAGGACCCGCTGTTCGTCAAGTCGGGCCGCGGCATCGTCGCGACCGCCCAGGCCGAGTCACTGGCCGCGCAGGCACGCGAGCTGCTGGGCCAGCTCGAGCGCTTCGCGCGCCGCGGCGAGTTCGACCCGGCGCGCTGGCAGGCCCGCATCACGATCGCGGCCAACGACTTCCAGCGCGACTTGCTGCTGCCGGGACTGATGCAGCGGCTGCGCGCCCAGGCACCGGGCGTGACGCTGCGCGTGATCGCGTCGGGCGTGCCCAGGCTGGAAACACTGCGCAGCGACGAGTGCCAGCTGATCATCAGCCCGCGCCCGCCCGACGGCAGCGACATCCTGCAAAAGCGCCTGTTCGAGGACCGCTACCGCGTGTTCTACGATCCGGCCCAGCGCGCCGCGCCGCGCGACCTGGCGGACTACCTCGCCTCCAGCCACGCCACCGTGCTGTACGAGCCGCAGCGCCGGCTCGACCTGGACCAGCTGCTGCTCGGCCAGGGCATCCAGCGGCGCTTCAGCCTGCTGCTGCCGAGCTTCAGCGCCCTGCCCGCCTTCATGCTCGGCACGCCGCTGCTGGCGACCGTGCCAGGCCTGCTGGCGCAGCATACCCTGGCCGGACTGGCCCATGCCGAGCCGCCGCTGCCCTGCCCGACGCTGCCGATGTTCCTGATCTGGCACGCGCGCTACCAGCAGGACCCGGCGCACCGCTGGCTGCGCGGCCAGATCGAGGCCAGCGTGGCGCCAGCGCTGGCGCAGCGGCGCGGCTGACGACCGATCAGCTCGGCAGGACCTCGGCCGACTGGGCCTCGGCGGCCGGGGCCGGCCGGTTCAGCAGGGCCCGGAACAGCGGCTCGACTTCCAGCAGCTGGATCAGCACCCGCCCGCCATCGGCCCGGATCAGGCGCTCGACCAGACGGCCCGCGGCAGCGGGACGGCCCAGCGGCAGCGGCTCGATCTGGCGCTCGGAGAATTCGGGCACGCCATGGAGCTCGTCGATCAGCAGACCCACGGTCTGGCCGGCATGGCGCACGATGATGACCTGGCTGCTGCTGTTGACGACCGAGGCCTGGCCGTGCAGCAGCCGGCCCAGGTCGAACACCCAGACGAACTGGCTGGCCAGCGCCTCGCCATGCGGCAACAGCATGCCGATGCGACAAGGGTGGCCGCCGACCGACATCGGCGTCAGCTCCGACGCGGGCAGGGCCTCGAGCACATGGCTGGCATCGAGCGCAAGCAGGCTGTCGCCGGCAAAGAAGGTGGCGAACTCACGCCCGCCTTCGGTGGTGGCCGTGGTCACGGCCTCGGAGAGCCCGGCCGCCAGCGCCGGATGCATCGCGCTGCCGCGCTCGCGCACCTCGCCCAGCGGCTTGAACACCAGCGCCAGCACCTGCTCGCCATAGCCGTCGCTGACCTTGAACTCGCGGTAGCCCTGGCCGGCCGAGCAGCCCAGGATCGCGTAATGGCCGTCGTGGATGACGATGCGCGCGACGCTCTGGCCGGTCTTGAGCGCCAGCAGGTCGGCATCGACCTCGAGCCGGCTGCCGACCGGGCGCGCGGGATCGGTGCTCGACAGGATGCGGGCCTGGCGGTCGATGTAGAAGGCCGTGACCCCGCCATGCTGGCCCAGGCTGCCGCGCAGCATGGCGGCGAACTCGCGCTCGGCATCGAAGACGATGCCGATGCCGCCCAGCGCCCGGTCGGGCTGGGCCGGGTCGCGGATCGCGGCGTGGTAGATGTAGCTCGGCAGCCCGCCGCTCAGCGGACTGGCCTGGAACGGCGTCACATGGTAGGACTGCTCGCTGCGCAGCTGCAGCACGGCGCCCAGGGTCTCGGGGTCGAGGCGCTGGCCGACCACGCTGTCGCCCGGCAGGCCGGCCTGCTCGGGATGGCTGCTGGCCAGGATCAACCCGTCGGAGTCGTAGACGAACAGGCGGCTGTAGACGGTGTAGAGCTGGTTGATGTAGTCGAGGATGGGCTGCAGGTCCGGCACCGGCTCGCCGGGCGGCAGGGCCAGCGCCGCGCGCAGCTCCGGCGTCAGCGCCCACCAGCGGCAGTCGTTGGCGCGCTCGTAGAGGTTGCGGTCCAGCAGATCGACCAGCAGGTGCGCGACCGATTCGGCATTGCTGAGGTTGGACTCGAGCACGGTCTCGTAGAGATCGCTGATCGACTGCGAGAACAGCTGGTTGCTGCGCGCGCCGGTCTCGCTGATCTGCTCGAGGATGCTCTTGAGCTTGCGGTGCCCGCCATCCTGGCCGGCCGAGACCACCTGGCCGTTCCAGACCACGCGCCGGATGGTCTCGGTCGCACGCATGATCTCGTACAGCGGCGGGCTGAACGAGCTGGCGTGGGACAGCAGGCCGCTGGCGAGCGCGGGCTCCAGGCTCTCGAGCGGCTGGCGCTTGCCGGCAGAAAACGCCAGGTCGACCGGAATCATGACCTGGCCCTGCCAGCCCGCCGGCCCCTGGTAGCCCTGGTAGCCCTCGGCCGCGAAGGTGCGCACCAGGTATTCGCGCCCGCCATGGACGCGCAGCCGCGGCTGGCCGCTGGGGTTGACCGGCACCTGGACGCCGAGCGGAATCCAGCCCGGATCGGCGCTGGCGATGACCCGGTTGTCGGCGTCGAGCAGCAGCATGTTGGCGCGGCCTTCCGGGTCGCGGTGCGAGCGGAAGATGCCCGCCAGCTCGGCCGCGAAGTCGAAGCTCAGGCAGAGCAGGCCGACGACGGCACCGGTGTCCGGATGCAGGATGCGGCGCGAATAGATCAGCGCCTGGGTCAGGCCGGGCCGCAGGTCGGTGGCGCGGAAGGTCTCGACGAAGCCATCGGTCGCCAGCGTCTGCGCGACCAGCGGATCGACGCTGCCCTCGATCGGCGCGTACTCGTTGACATGGACCAGCACGTTGCCCTGCAGATCGAGCAGCACGATCTCATCGTAGACCGTGTACTTGCTGCGGTAGGCGCACAGGCGCTCGCGGATGCGTCCGGCATCGTCTTGCAGGCCGGCGACGAAGGCGCAGAGTTCGCGGTCGCGCGCCAGGAAGCCGACATCGGCGGTGCGCTCGTACAGGTTGCGCACCACGATGTCGATCACGTACTGGGCCTGGGTGCCGATCGCATCGAGCACATTGGCCACCTTCTCGCCGACCAGGCTGGCGACCAGCTCCTGCTCGAGCCGCTTGAAGCCGGCGCGCGTCGCCGCCATGGTCGGCAGGATGCTGCGGGCCTCGAGCGGGCAGTTCATCTTGGCCGACGACTCGATCATGCGCCACATCAGGTGCAGCTCGTGCAGCGACTGCTCGCAGCGCACCACGTCGCGCATGTAAGGCAGGAAGGTGTCGATCGGAAGGGTGGAAGCTTGTGGGGTCATGGTGTCTCGCGGCAGAGACCTTGACTCAGCAAGCCTCATGCCAGCCAGAAGCACCACGATGGTGCATCAATGGTTCAAGTCGGTGCGGCGGCATCGCCCAGCCCGCCGAGCTGGGCCTGGCGCCAGCGGTGCGGATTCATGCCGATGCGGCGCTTGAAGAAGCGCGAGAAATAGGCCGGGTCGGCGAAACCCAGCTCCTCGGCCACGCTGGCCACCGGCGCGGCGATGTAGACCAGACGCCGGCAGGCTTCGCGCGTCAGGCGCTCGTGCACCAGATCGAGCGCCGAGCGCCCGCTCTCGGCGCGCGCCAGCCGGTTCAGCCGCGGCGTGCTCAGGCCCAGGCGCGAGGCGTACTGCTCGATCGACCAATGCTCGAGGAAATGCTGCTCGACCAGCAGCAGGAAGCGGGTGAACTGCGCCTGGTGCCGGTGCGCCGCCGCGCCGCCGGCCTGGCGCAGCCGGTCGCAAGCCTGGGCCAGGCGCCAGACCAGCGCGCGCGCCAGCCACAGCGGCACCGGCGAATTCGCGTTGCCGGGCAGCATGAACTCGGCCGCGAGCTCGCGCAGCAGCGCATCGAGCCGCTGCATCGGCGCCTCGCCGGCCTCGAAGCGCACCACGGCCGGCCCCGCGAACAGGGCCCGGAAGGCCTCGCCGACGGCCTGGAACTCGCCCTCGACCAGGAAGCGCGCGCTCAGCGTCAGCACCAGGCCATCGGTGCCGGGCTCGAAGCGGAAACCGTGCACCACCCCGGGCGGAATCACGATCGCCGCCGGCCCGACCACCGACTCGTGCGACTCGTCGAGCAGCACCGAGACCTGGCCCTGGCGCACCCACAGGATCTGGTACAGGCCCTGGTGCAGGTGGGCCTCGATCTCCCAGTGATACAGGCTGCTGCGCGACCAGACCTCCTCGATGTGCAGCATCTCCTGGCCCGGGCTGGCGGTCTCGCCGTAGAGCGCAAAGCGCGGCACCGCCGCACTGCCCGGCGCGCGCCGGCTGGATCGGGGACGGACGGGGGCGGGACTGGACGGGAGCGCTTCGGAATTTCTCATGTCGGATTGATTCTGAACGAAAAGTACTATTTTTCAGCGTGATTTTGCCTGGTATCGGCCTGGGTCCGGCCTTAAAGTCACATCCATCCCAGTTTGAGGAGACAGCATGAGCGACTTTCACTTCGACCCCTATTCCCCCGCGGTAGACGCCGATCCCTTCCCGTACTACAAGCGCCTGCGCGACGAGTTCCCCTGCTTCTGGAGCGAGGAAGCGCAGATGTGGATCCTGTCGCGCTACTCCGACATCGTGACTGCCGGCCAGGACTGGCAGACCTACTCGTCGGCCAGCGGCAACCTGATGACCGAACTGCCGGGCCGTGCCGGTGCCACCCTGGGCAGCTCGGACCCACCAAAGCATGACCGCCTGCGCGGCCTGATCCAGCACGCCTTCATGAAGCGCAACCTGATGGCGCTCGAGGAGCCGATCCGCGCCGTCGCCAAGGAAGTGTTCGGCCAGCTCAAGGGCAAGCAGGAATTCGACTTCAAGGATGTCTCGGCCCAGTTCACCGTCAAGGTGCTGATGGCGGCGCTCGGCCTGCCGATGGGCGACGAGGCCATCGTCGACGAGAAGATCGTGCGCGAGAACGCGGTGATGATGGTGCAGTCCGATGCCCGCACCCGCGCCAAGGGCCCCGAGCATATCGCCGCCTTCAACTGGATGAAGGACTATGCGTCCCAGGTGATCGCGATGCGCCGCGCCGAGCCGCGCAACGACCTGATCAGCAACTTCGCGCTGGCCGAGATCGACGGCGACCGCCTCGACGACAACGAAGTGCTGCTGACCACCACCACGCTGATCATGGCCGGCGTCGAGTCGCTCGGCGGCTTCATGATGATGTTCGCCTACAACCTGGCGACCTATGACGAGGCACGCGCCGCCGTGGTCGCCAACCCGGCGCTGCTGCCCGACGCGATCGAGGAGTCGCTGCGCTTCAACACCTCGGCCCAGCGCTTCCGCCGCCGCCTGATGAAGGATGTCGAACTGCACGGCCAGACCATGAAGGAAGGCGACTTCGTCTGCCTGGCCTACGGTTCAGGCAACCGCGACGAGCGCCAGTACCCGAACCCCGATGTCTACGACATCACGCGCAAGCCGCGCGGCCACCTGGGCTTCGGCGGCGGCGTCCATGCCTGCCTGGGCACCGCGATCGCGCGCCTGGCGGTCAAGATCGCCTTCGAAGAATTCCACCAGGTGGTGCCGCAGTACCGCCGCGTGGCCGACCAGCTGCCCTGGATGCCGTCCTCGACCTTCCGCAGCCCGCTGGTGCTGCAGCTGACCACCGCCTGATCCTCCTGTAAGCTGATGCTGCCGCCGGGCCACCGGCAGGCAGCCTTTTCGTTTTTTCCGGACCACAACATGACCCAGATCACCTATGTCGAGGCCAGCGGCCAATCCACCACCGTCGACCTGCCGGACGGCTGGAACCTGATGCAGGGCGCCATCGCCAACGGCGTCGAGGGCATCCTCGGCGAATGCGGCGGCTCCTGCGCCTGCGCCACCTGCCACTGCTATGTCGACGAAGCCCGCCTGGGCGACCTGCCGCCTGCCAGCGAAGCCGAGCTCGACATGCTCGAGAACGTCGCCGCCGAGCGCCGCGCCACCAGCCGCCTGGCCTGCCAACTCAAGGCCTCGCCCGCGCTCGCCGGCCTGATCCTGAACCTGCCCGCGATCCAGGAATAAGCCACCATGAGCGACAGCATCCAGGCTGGCATCGTGATCATTGGCGCCGGCCAGGCCGGCGTGCAGACGGCCGAGTCGCTGCGTGCCGGCGGCTATGCCGGCCGCATCACCCTGCTCGGCGACGAGCCCCATGGCCCCTATCACCGTCCGCCCCTGTCCAAGGCCTGGCTGGCCGGCGAGATGGACGGCGCCCAGCTCGTGATGCGCGCGCCCGAGATGCTGGCGCGCAAGAACATCGAGCTGCGCACCGAGGTCAAGGTGGCGTCGATCGACCGTGCGGTCAAGCAGGTGCTGCTGGCCGACGGCAGCGCCCTGCCCTATGACGGCCTGGTGCTGGCCACCGGCTCGACCCCGCGCAGCCTGCCGCTGCCGGGCGGCGACGCCGCTGGCGTGCACGCGCTGCGTTCGCGCGGCGATGCCGACGCGATCTCGGCCCGGCTCGCGCTGTGCCAGGAGCAGCAACGGCCCGTGGTCGTGATCGGCGGCGGCTTCATCGGCCTCGAGGTCGCGGCCACCGCGCGCAAGAAGGGCCTGGCGGTCACCGTGCTGGAAGCCGCGCCGCGCCTGCTCGGCCGCGTGCTGGCGCCCGCGCTGTCCGACTGGTACGCCGCGCTGCACCGCAGCCATGGCGTCGAGCTGGTGTTCGATGCGCGCATCGAGGCGCTCGAGACCGCCGCCGACGGCTCGGTCAGCGGCGTGCGACTGGCCGACGGCCGCCTGCTGCCGGCCGGCCTGGTCGTGGTCGGCATCGGCGTCAATGCCAACGACGGCCTGGCGCAGGCCGCCGGCCTCGAATGCGAGCGCGGCATCGTGGTCGATGCCTGCTGCCGCAGCAGCGACCCGGCCATCGTCGCAGCGGGCGACTGCACCGCGCGCCGGCTGGCGGACGGCAGCCTGATCCGGCTCGAATCGGTGCAGAACGCGACCGAACAGGGCAAGTCGGCCGCCGCCGCGCTGCTGGGCCAGGAGCGTCCGTTCACGGCCACGCCCTGGTTCTGGAGCGACCAGTACGACAAGAAGCTGCAGATGGCGGGCCTCTCTGGCGGTGCCGAAGCCTGGGCCGTGCGTGGCGACATGACAGGCACCTCGTTCAGCATCTACCATTTCCGCGCGGACAAGCTGATCGCGGTCGACAGCGTCAACGCCGCCAAGGACCACCTGCAGGCGCGCAAGCTGCTCGACGCCGGCATCTCGCCGACACCCGAGCAAGCGGCCGACCTCGGCTTCGACCTGGGCAGCCTGCTGAAGTAGGACGCCGCCTCCCTACAATGGCTGTTTCTGAGCAAGGATGGCCATGTGGACAGGTGTCGGGTTTGCCCTCGCGGCGGGGCTGCTGTGGGGCGGGGTGTTTGTCGGTCCGCTGCTGCTGCCCGACTATCCGGCCGCCCTGCAGTCGGTCGGGCGCTACCTGGCCTTCGGCCTGATCGCGCTGCCGCTGGCCTGGCTGGACCGGGTCGAGCTGCGCCAGCTCACGCGCGCCGACTGGGTCGAGGCACTCAAGCTGTCGGCGATCGGCAACCTGCTCTACTATCTCTGCCTGGCAGGCGCCATCCAGCGCGCCGGCGGGCCGCTGCCGACCATGATCATCGGCACGCTGCCGGTGGTGATCGCCATCGTGGCGAACCGGCGCAACCAGCTGCGCGACGGCCGGCTGCCCTGGGGCAAGCTCGGGCCCTCGCTGCTGGCGATCGGGCTGGGCATCGCCTGCGTGAACCAGGTCGAGCTGCAGGCGCTGCGCGAGTCGGGCGACATGGACCTGGGCCGCTACCTGGCCGGCGTGCTGCTGGCGCTGATAGCCGTCGCCTGCTGGACCTGGTACCCGCTGCGCAACGCCGACTGGCTGCGCCATCACCCGGACCGGCCGGCGCGTGCCTGGGCCACGGCGCAAGGCCTGACCACGCTGCCGCTGGCCTTGCTGGGCTATGGCGCGCTCTGGATCGCCAGCCTGGCCGGCTGGCTGGACTTCGACCTGCCGCTGGGCCCCAGGCCGCTGCATTTCGTGCTGCAGATGCTGGCGATCGGGCTGCTGGCGTCCTGGGTCGGCACGCTGTGCTGGAACGAGGCCAGCCAGCGCCTGCCGACCAACATCGCCGGCCAGCTGATCGTGTTCGAGACGCTGTCGGCGCTGGCCTATGCCTGGCTGCTGCGCGGACGCTGGCCCGATGCGCTGACGCTGACCGGCGCGGCGCTGCTGATCGTCGGCGTCTGGTGGGCGGTGCGCCCGAGCGAGTCTCAGCCGAACAGGGCCTCGACGTCGATGGATGAGCGCTGCCCCAGCGCGGCCGAGTAGGCCCCCCACCAGGCCCTGCCCCGCTCCCGCCCCAGGTCGCGCAGCCACTCGAGGAACGGGCCATAGGCCAGCAGCTTGGTGTCGCTTTGCTGGAAGGCGGCCAGCTCGCGGGTATCGATCATGTGAAAGCGCAGCTGCTGCAAGCCCTGCTCCAGCCGACCGGCGGGCGCCGCCCGGCTGGCCTGGATGGCCTGGACCAGCAGCCGCATCTCGCCCATGAAGTTGGCCGTGAAGGCCAGCTCGGTGATGCGGGCCTCGATCTCGGGCCGGGTATGCGGCACGCCGTGGCGCAGCAGCGGATTGAGCAGCACCAGCAGCAGGTCCCGGCTCTCGCAGTCGTAGAACAGCGGCGCCACGGGCGGATTGGCGCTGAAGCCGCCGTCCCAGTACACCTCGCCGTCGATCCGGATCGGATGGTGGATCCGCGGCAGGCAAGCCGAGGCCAGCATCATGTCGACCGTAAGCTCATGCTCGCGAAAGATGCGCAGCTTGCCCGAACTCGCCTGGGTCGCGCCGATGAACAACTTGAACGGGCTGTGCCGCCGCAGCCGCTCGAAATCCACCTGGCTGACCAGCAGGTCGCGCAGCGGGTTCAAGTCGAAGGGATTGAGCTGCGCGGGCGAGAAGATGCCCGACCAGCGGTACAGCATCTTGCCCAGCGGCGACAGCCCGACCCGGTCGTCCCGATGCTGGGCCAGCAGGCCCCAGGGCATCTGCTGGCCGACCCCGGTCCAGAAAGACTCCAGGCTGCGCCGCGCGCCGTCGCGTCCGCCCTTGAGCCAGCCGTCGGCAAACAGCACCGCGTTCATCGCGCCGGCGCTGCTGCCGCTCAGGCCCTCGACCTGGAGCCCGGGCTGATCGAGCAAGGCGTCCAGCACCCCCCAGGTGAAGGCGCCATGGGCGCCACCGCCCTGCAGGGCGAGGTTGAGGCGCAAGGGCCCGGCCGGGGCCGTCGGGGCCGTCGGGGCCGTCGGGGCCGTCGGGGCCGTCGGGGCAGCTGGGGCTGCCGGGGCCCCGGGCGCGGGACTCGAGCCCCAGCCCAGCCCGCTGAGCCAGCGTCGAATCCAGGTCTGATCGGGGCGCGATGCCATGGCTGATGACTCCATCTGGTTTGGGGCCGGGTCCGTGGCCTAGTGGCAGGCAGAGAAGCCGGCTTGGAGGGATCAGCATAGTCTATTTGTGTTGCGGTGCAACAAGGATGCGCGGCAGTGACTGGGGCGGGCGCAAGAGCGAGAGTACACAAGGAGAGGTCGGGTGGTGGTTGTCGGGATGGCTGCATTTGACGTCCTGCTGTGACTAACAGCGCCGAAAAAACATTTACCCAATCATCGGCTTTGTTGTATTAATCAA
>NZ_PVLQ01000032.1 GCF_002980595.1 Malikia granosa | reverse complement strand
CCGGCCAGGGCTTGACGGCCCGGGGGCGGCTGGCTGTCGCAGCGCGGGGCTAACATCGCCCCCATGTCCGACCTCCACCGCCCCGACACCCCGCCCTCCTCCAGCGTCGCCGCCAATGCCGTCCGACAGGCTGCCAATGCCGGCCCGCTGAAGCCCGGCGTGCGCAAGCGCGAAGCCTGGGCCTGGGCGATGTACGACTTCGCCAACTCGGGCTACACGACGGTGGTGATCACCGCGGTGTTCAACGCCTATTTCGTCTCGGTGGTCGCGGGCGGTGCGCCCTGGGCCACCTTTGCCTGGACCGCCGCGCTGTCGCTGTCCTACCTGCTGATCCTGCTCAGCGCACCCTTGCTCGGTGCCTGGGCCGATACCCATGCGGCCAAGAAGCGCTTGCTGGCCTGGACCACGCTGGGCTGCGTGCTCGGCACCATGGGCCTGGCGCTGGCCGGTCCGGGGGCGGTCGCGCTGGCGCTGGCCTTCGTGCTGCTGTCGAACTTCTGCTTCGGCAGCGGCGAGAACCTGGTCGCCGCCTTCCTGCCCGAGCTCGCCGAGCCCGACCGCCTGGGCCAGGTCTCGGGCTGGGGCTGGGGCCTGGGCTATGTCGGCGGACTGCTGAGCCTGGGCGCCTGCCTGGGCTACATCGGCTGGGCGCAGGCCAACGGCCAGGGCGCGGCGCATTTCGTCCCGGTCTCGATGCTGATCACGGCGACGCTGTTCGCGCTGGCCTCGCTGCCGACCTTCCTGCTGCTGCGCGAGCGCGCGACGCCGCAGCCGCGCAGCAGCGAATCGGCCTGGGGCCGGGTGCTGGCCACGCTGCGCCAGGCCGGTCGCTACCGCGACATGCGCCGCTTCATGCTCTGCATCGTGTTCTACCAGGCCGGCATCCAGGCGGTGATCGCGCTGGCGGCGATCTATGCCGAGCAGGCGATGGGCTTCTCGACCGCCGACACGATCCAGCTGATCTTCCTGGTCAACATCACGGCGGCGCTCGGTGCGCTGGCCTTCGGGCGCTGGCAGGACCGGATCGGCCATGTGCGCGCGATCGCGCTGACCCTGGTCGGCTGGATCGTCATGGTGCTGCTGGCCTGGTCGGCGCAGGGAGCGACGCCGTTCTGGATCGCAGCCAATATCGCCGGCCTGTGCCTGGGCGCGAGCCAGTCGGCCGCGCGCGCGCTGGTCGGCTATCTGGCACCCGAGAGCCGGCATGGCGAGTTCTTCGGCCTCTGGGGGCTGGCGGTCAAGCTGTCGTCCATCCTCGGGCCGCTGACCTATGGCGCGGTGACCTGGATCAGCGGTGGCGACCACCGGTTGGCGATCCTGGTGACCGGCAGCTATTTCCTGATCGGGCTGGCGCTGCTGGCGGGCGTGAATGCCGAACGCGGCCGACGCGCAGCGCTGGAGGGCTGAGGCTCAGACAGGTCAGCGCTGCAGGTCGGGTTCGCCGCAGCCGGCCAGGATCGCGGCGCGCGCGGCATCGCGCAGCGCGAGCGCACGCTCCCATTCGCTGCCTGCCAGCGGCTCGGGGTCCAGCACCGGGCCGAGGGTGACGCGCACCTTGCCTGGCCTGGGCAGCCAGTGGCCGTCGCGCAGCCGGTCGCGGCTTCCGGCCAGCGCCACCGGCCGCAGCGCCAGGCCGGCGCGTGCCGCCGCGACGAAGGCGCCCATGTGGAAAGGTCGCAGTCCGGGCGCGCGCGTGAAGGTCCCTTCCGGGAAAACCGCCAGTCGCTGGCCCTGTCTTGCCGCCTCGGCCAGCCTCTCGGCGTCGGCCAGGCCTTGCTGCAGGTCGAAGCGCTCGACGAACAGGCAGCCGAGGCGCTCCAGCAGGACGCGCGACCAGAAGCTGCCGCGCAGCTCGCGCTTGGCGACGAAGCGCCAGCCCGGCGCGGGCAGCGCCGCGATCAGCAGCAGGCCGTCGAGGTAGCTGGCGTGGTTGGCGACCAGCAGCCTGGCTTCGCCTGTGGCTGGCCCGGACTGATCGACCTGTTCGAGCCTGATGCCGGCCAGCGCTAGCCAGATCCGCGCCGCGCGGTGCAGCAGCAGCCAGGCCGTGGCGGGTCGGCGCGTCAACGCGACCCCGAGCCAGACCGGCAGCGCCAGCAGTGCGAAGGCGGCGACCGCCCAGGCCCCCGCCAGCCGCTCGGCGACCCGGGTAGCCAGGCGCCCTAGCCTGGGCCAGGCACCCGCGACGAAGACCCGCGCCAGCTGCAGCCAGGCCGCGCGTGGCTCGGCCTCGGGCAGGCCCTGCTCGAACAGCGCCCGGCTGGCGGCGCGCCTGACCTTGCCGCTCGAGGTCTTGAGCACGATGCGCCGGTCCGATAGCCAGATCTCGTCGGCCGGCAAGCCGAGCAGATCCACCACCTGGTCCTGGATCGCCTGCCGCAGCGCCGTCAGCGCGGTGGCTTCGCTGAGCCGGGTCTCGGCCGCGACGACCAGGCGCTCGGTGCCGCTGGCCGGATCGGGGCTGCCGAAGACCGCGACGCAGCCCGGGCGCACGCCGGCAAGGCGGCCCACCGCCTCCTCGACCTCCTGCGGGTAGATGTTGCGCCCGGCCTTGATCACGATGTCCTTGGCACGGCCGGTCAGGTACAGCTCGCCGCCCGCGAGGTAGGCGTAGTCGCCGGTCTCGAGCCAGTCGCCATCGAACAGTTTGGCGTTTGCCTGCGGATTGCGCCAGTAGCCGGAAGTCGCCGAGGGACCGCGGAACTGCAGCCGGCCCTCGCGCCGTTCGGGCAGCTCGCTGCCGCTGGCGTCGACCACGCGCAGCTCGTAGCCGGGCAGCGGCCGGCCGCAGGCGACGAAGCGCAGCGGATTCGGATCGTCGGGCGCTGCTGGGATTGCCTGGCCCAGGGTCGAGAACGCGGCCCGGCCTATGCGATCGACCAGCAGCCCGCGCTGCGGCGTGAACGCGAGCCCGACCGCGCATTCGGCCAGGCCATAGACCGGCGAGAGCGCCTTGGGGTCGAGGCCGCAGGCGGCAAAGCGCGCCGCGAAGCGCTCCATCGTACCGGGGTTGACCGGCTCGGCGCCATTGAAGGCGACGCGCCAGCCAGACAGGTCGAGCTGCCCGAGCAGATCGTCGGGCACGCGGCGCAGGCAGAGCTCGTAGGCGAAGTTGGGCGCGCCCGACAGCGTGCCGCGGTAGTCGTGGATGGCCTGCAGCCAGCGCTGCGGTGCTGCCAGGAAGCGCAGCGGCGACATCACGACGAAGGGGATCGCGTAGACCAGACAGGACAGCCAGGCGCAGATCAGCCCCATGTCGTGATAGAGCGGCAGCCAGCTCACGAACACATCATCCGGCCTGACGGCGGCGGCGCGCGCCATGGCGCGGATATTGGCCAGCAGCTGGGCGTGCGTCAGCGTCACGCCCTTGGGGTTGCCGGTACTGCCCGAGGTGTACTGCAGCAGCGCCAGGTCCTGGCCGGCCGCCGGCGCCTGGGCCGGGTTGGCGCGGCAGGCCAGCAGATCGTCCGCGAGCACCACGCCGCGCAGTCCTGCCACCAGCCCGCGCAGCAGTCCGGCCGGCAAGGCGACCTCGCCGCTGGCGACCAGCAGCCGGGCGCCGGCATTGTCGAGGATGACCGCGTGACGGCGCAGATGGTCCTCGAGCTGGGACGGCCGCGCCGGCGGGTAGATCGGCACCGGCACCGCGCCGGCCAGCAGGATGCCGAGGAAGCAGGGAAAGAATTCCAGCCCGGTCGGCAGCATGAGGGCGACCATGTCGCCGCGGACGATGTCGCGCGCCTGCAGGCCGGCCGCGACCGCTTGCGCCTGCTGTTGCAGCAAGCCGTAGCTCAGGGGATGTGCGGTGCCGTCCTCGTCGAGCAGGATCAGATGGGTGCGCTCGGGCTGGCGCCGGGCATGCCAGGCCAGCACGGCGCCCAGCGTCGCCAGCTGATCGGGGGCCGGTTCGCCCTTTGCCTCGGCTGCTCCCGCTATGCCCATCGCAGGAGCGGATTCCGGCACCGGCAGGGCCTGGCTGTCGGCCGCCGCCAGCGCGCGCAGGAAGTCGCGCGGCGTCTGCGCCTCGCCGATCAGGCGCTGCGGCAGCCGGACGCCGAAGGCGGACTCGATGCGGACCAGCAGCTCGGCGCGCGCCAGGCTGTCGAGCTCGGCGTCGCGCTCGAGCTCGCTGTCCAGCGTCAGCAGGGGCGCTGGCGGGCCCGGCCGCAGCTCGCGGCAGAGCGCGGCGATCAGCGCCAGCAGCGGACCGGCATCATGGCTGGAATCCCTCTTCATTTCGCTTGCTAGCGTTTATAGTGCATGACACATCATGAAGGCGGGACCGGCCCGGGTCAAATCGCCCGCACGGCAGCACCCCGCCAGGGAGGACGGACATGAGCGGCTCTCTGACAGGCGCGGCCTTGCTGCGCGACGCAACGGCCAATCGCGGCACGGCGTTTTCCGAGGCCGAGCGCGACGCGCTGGGCTTGCGCGGGCTGCTGCCGCCGGCAGTCGAGACGCCCGAGCGCCAGGTCGCGCGCGTGATCGACAACCTCAAGCGGCAAGCCAGTGACCTGGACCGCTACTGCTGGCTGATGGCCTTGCGCGAGCGCAGCGAGCTGCTGTTCCAGCGCGCCCTGCTCGACCACTTGGCCGAGTTGCTGCCGCTGGTCTACACGCCGACGGTGGGCCAGGCCTGCCAGCAGTTCGGCCGCATCTTCCAGGCGCCGCGCGGGCTCTACGTCACGGCCAGGGACCGTGGCCGCGTGCGCGAGCTGCTGCGCCGCTGGCCGGCCGGGCCGGTGCGCGCCATCGTCGTCACCGACGGCTCGCGCATCCTCGGGCTCGGCGACCTTGGCGCCAACGGCATGGGGATTCCGATCGGCAAGCTCGACCTCTACAGCGCCTGCGGCGGCATCGCGCCCGGCTCCTGCCTGCCCGTGATGCTCGATGTCGGCACCGACAACGCGACGCTGCGCGACGACCCCTTCTATCTCGGGCTGCGCCAGCCCCGGCTGCAGGACGATGACTACGACGCGCTGCTCGAGGAGTTCGTCAGCGCGGTGCAGGAATGCTTTCCGGGCGTGCTGCTGCAGTTCGAGGACTTCTCGAACCGCCATGCCTTTGCCTTGCTGGCGCGCTACCGCGAGCGGCTCTGCTGCTTCAACGACGACATCCAGGGCACTGGCGCGATGGGGCTGGCAGCGGTCAATTCGGCGCTGCGCATCACGGGCGGCAAGCTGACCGGGCAGCGGCTGCTGTTCGTTGGCGCCGGCGAGGCCGCGCTCGGGATCGCGACCATGGTCAAGGCCGCGATGGTCGCCCAGGGCCTGAGCCTGGAACAGGCGCGCGAGCGCTGCTGGCTGCTCGACACCCAGGGCCTGCTGGTCGCCGGCCGTCCCGGACTCCCAGCACACAAGCAGCCGCATGCCCAGCCGCGCGCGCCGCTGGCTGACCTGGAGCAGGCCATCTCGGTGCTGCAGCCCACGGTCCTGATTGGCGCCTCGGGCATGGGCCAGCTGTTCAGCCAGCCGGTCCTGCACGCGTTGGCCCGCCATTGCGAGCGCCCGGTGGTGTTCGCGCTGTCAAACCCGACTGCCAAGGCCGAGTGCAGCGCGCAGCAGGCCTATGAATGGACCGAGGGGCGCGCCATCTTCGCCGCCGGCAGCCCGTTCGCGCCGGTCGAGCTTGCCGGCCGCACCCTGGTGCCGGGCCAGGCCAACAATGCCTACATCTTTCCCGGCGTCGGCCTGGGCCTGCTCGCCAGCGGCGCGACGCGGGTGAGCGACGCGATGTTCTTCGCCGCCGCCGCCGCGCTGGCCGCCCAGGTGAAGGATGCCGACCTCGCCAGCGGCCGCATCTTCCCGGGCCAGGACCGGCTGCGCGAGGTCGCGCTCGCGGTGGCCGTGGCGGTCGCTACCACCGCCTGGCGCGACGGCCTGGCCACCCAGCCCCGCCCGGACGACCCCGAGCTGGCGATCCTGGCCTCGATGTACCGGCCCGGCTATCCTGCCTGCGCCGCCTGACGCCGCAGCAGCCACTTGCGGCCTTCCTCGGCCAGTCCGGGCAGCAGCGCGAGCGGCGCGATCAGCCACCAGAGCGCCGGATCGAAGGGTGCGGTGCCGAACAGCCACTGGCCCGGCGCGCTGTAGACGATCAGCATGAGCAGCAGCAGCTCGACGCCGAGTCCAGCCAGCAGCAAGGGGTTGCGGCGCAGGCCGAAGGACCAGGCCGGCGCGACCGGATGGCGGCAGACGAAGACGTTGACGACCTGTGCCGCGACGATGGTCGCCAGGCAGGCGGTCGTCGCCTGCAGGTAGAGCGGTTCGCGGTGATCGAGCGCCATTCCCCAATGCCAGCCGCCCCGCTGCAGCAGCAGGAAAAATACGAACAGCGAGATCGCCGCCTGCATCGGCCCGAGCCAGAGGTAGGCGCGCGCCAGCACGCTCCAGGACAGCAGGCGCTCGGCTGCGGGGCGCGGCGGTCGTTGCATCACGGCCGGATCGGGCGGCTCGGCGCCGAGCGCGAGCGCCGGCAGCAGGTCGGTGCCGAGGTCGACCGTCAGCATCTGGATCACGGTCAGCGGCAGCGGCACGCCGAGCAGCACATAGGCCAGGTAGGGCACCAGCTCGGGGATGTTGGACGTCAGGATGTAGGTCAGGAACTTGCGCAGGTTCTCGAACACCGCGCGCCCCTCCTCGATCGCGTTGACGATGCTCGCGAAATGGTCGTCGAGCAGGATCATGTCGGCCGCCGACCGGGCCACGTCGGTGCCCGACAGCCCCATCGCGATGCCGATATGCGCCGCCTTGAGCGCTGGTGCGTCGTTGACGCCGTCGCCCGTCACCGCGACGATCTCGCCCTGCAGCCTGAGCGCCTCGACCACCAGCGCCTTCTGCTCGGCGCTGACGCGGGCGAACAGCAGCTCGGGGCTTTCGAGCAGCTGCTGCAGCTGGGCCGCCGCCATGCCGCGCAGCGACTCACCCAGCACGACGCGCGGCTGGTCGCCGCGCACCAGTCCGATCTCGCGCGCGATCGCCACCGCGGTGTGCGGATGATCGCCGGTCACCATGATGACCCGGATGCCGGCCGCCTGGCAGCGCCCGACCGCCTCGGCGACGCCGGGCCGTGGCGGGTCTTGCAGCCCGATCAGCCCCGACAGCATCAGCCCGGTCTCGGCCGGTGGCTCGTCCGGGTCCAGCCGCTTGCAGGCGAAGGCCAGCACGCGCAGGCCGCGGTCCGCCAGCGCCTGCTGCGCCTGCTCGAAGGCCTGCCGGTCGCTCTCGGCCAGCGGACCGGCTTGTCCCTCATGTTCCAGGCTGTCGCACAGCGGCAGCAGGGCCTCGGGCGCGCCCTTGCAGTAGAGCCAGCGTTCGCCGTCGAGCTCGACGATCACCGACATGCGGCGTCGGTCGGCATCGAAGGCGATCATCCCGAGCAGCTTCAGGTCCGCGCAGTCCAGCGCGCGCTGGCCGAACTCCGACAGGGCCAGCTCCATCGGATCGCCCTGCCAGACCGCCCGCCCGTCGCGCTGGCCGACCTTGAGGCTGTGGCAGAGCGCCGCATTGCGCAGCAGCTGCCGTGCGGCCGTTCCGTTGCGGACCGATGCCGCGTCCTGGATCCGGCGGTCCAGGTAGAGCTGGCGCACCGTCATGCGGTTCTGCGTGATGGTCCCGGTCTTGTCAGTGCAGATCACCGTCGTCGCGCCCAGCGTCTCGACCGCCGGCAGATGCCGGACCAGCGCGTTGCGCCGCGCCATGCGCTGGGTCGCCATCGCCAGCGACAGGGTCACCGTCGGCATCAGCCCCTCGGGCACATTGGCCACGATGATGCCGATCGCGAACATCAGGCTGGCCCAGAACGGCAGCTCCAGCGCCAGGCCGATGCCGAAGAAGAGCAGGCCCAGCCCCGACGCCAGCAGCGCGACCAGGCGCGACAGGCGGCGGATTTCCTGCTGCAGGTGGGACTCGGACTTGCGCTCCGCCTGCGTCAGCTGCGCGATGCGGCCGAACTCGGTCTGCATGCCGGTCGCGAACACCAGCGCGCGCGCCTCGCCCGACACCAGCGAGGTCCCCGCGAGCAACAGGTTGCGCCGCTCCAGCGCGTTGCCCGGTCCGCTTTCCTGCTCCGCGTTCCTGGCCTGCGGCAGCGATTCGCCGGTCAGCGTCGAGGCATCGACGCGCACGCCGCTCGCCGCGATCAGGCGGCAGTCGGCCGCTACGTTGTCGCCGGCCTCGAGCAGCACGACATCGCCCGGCACCAACGCTGCGCTGGCCAGGATCGCGAGCTGGCCGTCGCGCAGCACCTTGACCTGCTGCGGCAGCAGCCGGCGCAGCGCGTCGATCGCGCGCCCGGCGCGATGCTCCTGCCAGAACGAGAACAGGCCGTTGACCAGGATCACGGCCAGGATCGCGATGCCGAGCTGCCACATGCCCTCGCCCGGGCTGCGCGTCTCGGCGAACAGCGCCAGCCCGGCCGCCAGCCACAGGATGATGGCGAAGAAATGCGTGAACTCGCGCAGCAGCCGGCGCCAGGCCGGCTCGATCCCGACCTCGGCGAGCCGGTTCGGGCCGTATTGCTGCAGCCGGTGCGCGGCCTGCGCCGAGCTCAGCCCCTGTTCCGAGCTGCCCAGGCTGCGCAGCGCCGCCGCTGCCGGCAGGTCGCTGACATGGCTGTCCGCCACCGTTTCCATGGCGCGCTGGTCAGGTGCAGCGGCGGCCATGGAGCGCTTTCAGCGTGGGCGCTCGAAGCCGGACTCGATCCAGGCCAGCGCGCTGCCCGCGTTGAGCTTGAAGGCCGGCGACACCGGCACCCGTGCCAGCTCCGCGCCGAACTCGTCCTCGGCGCTCAAGGTCGCGGTCGCGCCCTCCTCGTCGGGCACGATCGCCAGCAGCACCTTGATGCGCTGGCCCTGCAGCGTGACGCTGACGTTCTTGTTGAGCTGGGCATGGAGCTGCTGCTCGTGACGCCGGATCACCTCGCTGGCGGTCTTGACCAGGGTGTTGAAGGCGGCGGCATCGAGCGGCTTGGGGTTCTTCTTGTCGCGGCCCATGGTCCAGGGACCGACCAGCGCCGGCTCGTCCTCGCCGCGCAGCAGCATCGCCACCGCCCAGCCATCGTCGTCCTCGTTCTTGATCACGCGCGCAGTCCAGCGGCCGTCGCTCCAGAGCCGCGCTTCCTGGATCACCTCGGGGCTGTCGTCGCTCATGCGGCCTCCGGCTTGTGCGGCTTCCTGCTGATGCGGTCCCAGTCCTTGAAGGTCTGCTGCAGGCGGTTCCTCGAATTCGGGTGGCCGTTGCGGAAGACATGGGTCAGCCGCTTGCGCAGGGTCTCGTCGGGCGCCGGCGCGGCCAGCCGCTTGAGCTGGTCGATCACCAGCATCACGACCTGGAAGCTCTCGGAGTCGGTGGCGAGCTCCAGCATGCCACGCCCGTCCTCGGTCCGGTCCAGCAGGTCGGCACCCTGCTCGATCATGTAGCTGACCAGGCCGGCCTTGCCCTGCCGGCAGGCCCAGTGCAACGGCACCAGGCCCGCGGCCAAGCGGGCATTGAAGTCGGCGCCAGGCGCGAGCAGCTCCGGCGCCAGCGGCCAGTCCGAGGCCTTGATCATCTGCTGGATTTTCCAATCACTCATCGGGTCTGTGTTTCTGTGCGGGCGGGGTTTGAAAATCTGGCGGACGCGCAGTCTCTCACAAAGCCTGGCGGGAGCTGTCATTCCAGCGCGCCTTGCCGCTGCCATGATGCCGCTATGCTCGCGGTTTGTCCAAGTTTCGCGTGCCACCATGCTGATTGCCATCGTCTTCCTTGCCGGCCTGTGGGCCGGGCTGCAGAATACCCTCGCCGGAGGCGGCTCCTTCGTCACCCTGCCGGCCTTGATGCTGACCGGCATGTCGCCGCTGGCGGCCAACATCACCTCGACGCTGGCGCTGTTCCCGGCCCAGGTCAGCACCGGGCTGGCCGGGCGCAAGCTCGCCACTGGAGCGGGCAAGCTGCCCCTCAAGACGCTGTTCTGGATCAGCCTGGTCGGCGGCGTGCTCGGCGGCCTGCTGCTGCTCAACACGCCCTCGTCGGTGTTCGCGCGCCTGGTACCCTGGCTGGTGCTGTTCGCGACAGCGGTGTTCGCCTGGGGCAATTTCCTGCGCAAGCCGTCGACCGAGGGCGGCGCCCATCTCGGGCCGGTGGCGGCCGCGCTGGTGCAGCTGCTGATCGCGATCTACGGTGGCTACTTCGGCGGCGGCATCGGCTTCCTGATGCTGGCCGCGCTGACCATGGCCGGCCTGCCGGCGCGCAATGCGGCTGCGACCAAGAACGTGCTGGCCGGCGTCATGAACGCGTCGGCGGTGGCCTTGTTCGTCTTCTCGCCCGAGGCCCACTGGCGCGAGGCGCTGGTGCTGAGCGCGGGCGCCGTGATCGGCGGCATGGCCGGCTCCTGGGCGCTGCACCGCATCAACGAGA
The DNA here is from genome assembly GCF_002980595.1 of Malikia granosa. GTDB lineage: Bacteria > Pseudomonadota > Gammaproteobacteria > Burkholderiales > Burkholderiaceae_C > Malikia > Malikia granosa. The sequence goes on along the minus strand of NZ_PVLQ01000032.1, from coordinate 51,722 downwards.
AGCTGCTGCGTGTGCTGGTGGTCTGCATCGGCATCACGCTGACGATAGGCCTGTTCCTGCGCTGAAGACCGGCTTTCCACCACCCTTTCATCATCCGGGGACGACATGAACCCTGTCAGCCAAGACACCACCAGTGCTGACCGCGCCACCAGCCTGCTGGCCACGACGATGCCGCCGCTGCCCAGCCGCCTGCCCGGCGTCGGCACCACCATCTTCAGCGTCATGTCGGCGCTCGCGGCCGAGACCGGTGCCGTCAACCTGGGCCAGGGCTTTCCGGACTTCGACTGCGACCCGCGCCTGGTCGATGCGGTCAGCCACGCGATGAGCGCCGGCCTCAACCAGTACGCGCCGATGACCGGGGTGCCGGCGCTGCGCCAGGCCATCGCGGCCAAGCTGCAGTCGCTCTACGGCCGCGCCTACGACGCCGAGCGCGAGATCACCGTCACCGCCGGCGCCACCCAGGCCATCCTGACCGCGTTGCTCGCGCTGGTGCATCCGGGTGACGAGGTGATCGTGCTCGACCCCTGCTACGACAGCTATGTGCCCGGCATCGCGCTGGCCGGCGGCACTGCGGTGCGGGTGCCGCTGCAGCCCGGCAGCTTCCGGCCCGACTTCGACCGCATCGCGGCGGCGCTGACCCCGCGCACGCGCGCGCTGATCGTCAACACGCCGCACAACCCGAGCGGCACCGTCTGGCGCGAGGCCGACATGCTCAGGCTGCAGGAGCTGCTCGCGCCGACCGGCGTCTGGCTGATCAGCGACGAGGTCTACGAGCACATGGTGTTCGACGGCCAGCTTCATGCGTCGGCGGCGCGCCATCCCGGCCTGGCCGAGCGCGCGCTGATCGTCAGCAGCTTCGGCAAGACCTACCATGTGACGGGCTGGAAGGTCGGCTATGTCGCGGCGCCCGCCGCGCTGTCGGCCGAGTTCCGCAAGGTGCACCAGTTCAACGTCTTCAGCGTCAACACGCCGGTCCAGCATGGCCTGGCGCAGCACCTGGCCGATCCGCAGCCCTATCTGGAGCTGCCCGCCTTCTACCAGCGCAAGCGCGAGCTGTTCCGTGCCGGCCTGGGCGCTACGCGATTGCGCCTGCTGCCCTGCGAGGGCAGCTATTTCCAGTGCGTCGATTACCGGGATCTGGCCCTGCCCGAGCGCGAGCTGCCGGAAGCCGCCTTCTGCGAATGGCTGACGCGCGAGATCGGCGTCGCGGCGATCCCGCTGTCGGCCTTCTACGGCGACGGCTTCGAGCAGGGCGTGGTGCGGCTGTGCTTCGCCAAGCGCGACGAGACGCTGCAAGCGGCGCTGGAGCGGCTGGCGCGGCTCTGAAGCTGCGCCAGCAACCGCGCGCCAGGTTCAGCCGCCCAGCGACTGGAAGCGGCGCAGCTGCTCGATCGCAGTCCGGATCGTGGCGTCGGACAGCTGGGGCTGCGGCCTCAGCTTGGCTTCGAGCCGCTGCAGATCGATGTCCTGCAGGGCCTCGAGCGCTTCGGGGCTGCGGCCGAGCACGAGCTGCAGCGCGATCTCGTGCGCGAGCAGGCAGCCGTGGATGCTGTCGATCTGGTATTCGATTTCTTGCTGGTCCATGGGCCAGGAGTCTCGCACAGACTGGATCGGCGCTCAGTGCGGCAGCCGGTCCAGGCTGGCCGCGAGCTGCTGCAGCGCTTCCGAGATCGCGACCGGATAGGCCTGTTCCGGCATGGCAGCGTCGATTCCGCGCAGCGGCTCGGGTAGCGCAGCGAGCTGTGCCGCCGCATGTGCGCGCAGCGCGTCCAGCGGCTCGGGCGGCGCGATGCGGCGACCGGCGCGCATGACCGGCTGCAGCAGCGCCTGGGCACCGGGCGGTGCGGGCTCGTCGGCCAGCGCCACCCGGTCGCGCTCGATCCGGTCGTCCGGCCCGCTCCAGCGCCAGACCTGCTTGGCCCCGGGCCAGGTCGCCTTGCCTTCGGAGCGCTTGCGCCGCGGCTTGCCGGCGTAGCTCTGCAGCTTGTAGACCGCGTCGAGCGCCGGCACGTCGGCCGAGGTGCTCAGCGCGGTGCCGACGCCGAAACCGTCGATCGGCGCGCCGGCCCGCAGCAGCTGGCGCAAGCGCCATTCGTCGAGGTCGCCGCTCGCGAAGAGGCTGACCTCCTGCAGGCCGCCCTGGTCGAATATCGTCCGCACCAGGCGCGCGTGCATGGCGAGGTCGCCGCTGTCGAGCCGCACCGACCCGATGCGCGCCCCGCGCCGCTCCAGCGCTGGCGCGAGCGCCACGATCTTGCGCGCGGCCGCCTCGGTGTCGTAGGTATCGATCAGCAGCGTGAGCGGCCCGCGCAGTCCGGTCTGCGACCCCGCATAGGCCCGGAAGGCCTGTACCTCGAGCTCGTGCACCTCGACATAGGAATGCGCCATGGTGCCGAACACCGGGATGCCGTATTGCTGGCCCGCCAGCACGGTCGCGCTGCCCGCGAAGCCCGCCAGATAGCTCGATCTTGCCGCGACCAGTCCGGCCTCCGCGCCATGCGCGCGCCGCAGCCCGAAATCGACCAGCAGGTTGTCGGGGGCCGCCAGCTTGCAGCGTGCGGCCTTGCTCGCGACCAGGGTGGCGTAATGGACCAGGTTCAGCAGCCGGCTCTCGACCAGCTGCGCCTGCGCGATCGGCGCCTCGACCCGCAGCACCGGCTCGTTGGCAAAGAAGACCGTGCCTTCGCGCATCGCGTGCACCTCGCCGGTGAAGCGCAGCTCGGCCAGGCTGTCGAGGAAATCGGTCCGGAACCGGCCCGTCGCGTGCAGCCAGTCGAGTTCGTCTTGGTCGAAGCGCAGCTGCTCCAGGAAGGCCAGCGCCGGCTCGATGCCCGCCAGCAGCAGGAACTGGCGCTGTGCCGGCAACGTGCGCACGAACAGCTCGAACACCGCCGTCTGCTGCAGGTCCTCGTCGTGATAGGCCTGCAGCATGGTGAGCTGGTAGAGGTCGGTCAGCAGCGCGCTGTCGGCCGCCTGCTTCATGCGCCTGCTCCCGCGAGCTGCTGGCAGTCCAGCAGGCGGGCGCCTGCCAGCAGTCGCACAAGGCCGGACCCGCCCGCTGTTTCACTCATCGCATGTTTCTCCCTTTGATCTGGAATTCTGCGGTGCAAGGCAGTTGCAGACAAGCCGGACCCGACCCCAATGCCGTCCGCTGGCAGCAAAACAACAGCCGGCGCTCAGGCGCCGGGCTGCCAGCGCTTGAGCAGCAGCGCGTTGCCGACCACGCTGACCGAGCTCAGCGCCATCGCGGCGCCCGCGAACACCGGATCGAGGTAGCCCAGTGCCGCCAGCGGAATGCCAGCCACGTTGTAGGCGAAGGCCCAGAACAGGTTCTGCCGGATCTTGCTGACCGTGCGGCGCGAGATGTCGAGCGCTGCCGCGACCAGGCGCGGATCGCCGCGCATCAGCGTGATGCCGGCCGCATGCATCGCGACATCGGAGCCGCCGCGTGCCGAGGCCATCGCGATCCCGACATCGGCCGCCGCCAGCGCGGGCGCGTCGTTGACGCCATCGCCGACCATCGCCACCCGGTGGCCGCCCTGCTTGAGCGCGGCGATACGCGCGGCCTTGTCGCCGGGCAGCACCTCGGCCAGCACCTCGCCGGCCTCCGGGCTCAGCCCGAGGCGGCGCGCCATCGCCTCGGCCGCGCCCCGGTTGTCGCCCGAGATCATCGACAGCCGCAGGCCGCGCTCGCGCAGCCGGGCGACCGCCATCTGCGCGCCGGTCTTGGGCAGATCGGCAAAGGCGAACAAGGCCAGCGGCACGAAGCGGCCATCGGGCAGGCGCAGCGCGAGCGCCGACACCGTCGCGCCCTCGGCCTGCATCGCCTGGGCCCGCTCCGCGAGCTGGCCCAGGCCGACGCCGAGCTCGTCCATCCAGCGCAGGCTGCCCAGGTGCAGATGGGCACCTTGCACCTGGCCATGGCTGCCGCGTCCCGGCACCGCCTGTACTTCCTCGGCGGCCAGTGCCTGGGCCCCGGGCGCGGCCTCGGCGGCCAGCACGACCGCCCGCGCCAGCGGATGGGCGCTCTGGCGCTGCAGCGCGGCAGCCGCTTGCAGGACGCCGGACTCGTCCATGCCGGTGGCGGCCACCAGGGCGCTCAGCGTCGGCTCGCCCAGGGTCAGGGTGCCGGTCTTGTCGAAGGCCACGGTGTCGATGTGGCAGGCGGTCTCGAGCGCCTCGGCATCCTGCACCAGGATGCCATGCTGAGCCGCGACCCCGGTGCCGGCCATGATCGCCGCTGGCGTCGCCAGCCCGAGCGCGCAGGGACAGGCGATCACCAGTACCGCCACCGCCGGCAGCAGCGCGTCCTCGAGCGCGGCGCCCTGCCAGAAATACCAGCCGCAGAAGGTCAGCAGCGCAATTGCCAGCACCGCCGGCACGAAGACCGACGCGACCTGGTCCACCAGACGCTGGATCGGCGGCTTGGCCGCCTGCGCGTCCTGCACCAGCGCGATGATGCGGTTGAGCACGCTCTGCGCGCCGACGGCCGCCACCTCGAGCTCGACCGCGCCGTCGCCGTTCAGGCTGCCGCCGGTCAGCCGGTCGCCCGGCTGCTTGGGCACCGGCATCGGCTCGCCGGTCAGCATCGACTCGTCGACCTGGGTGCTGCCCTGCCGCAGCGCTCCATCGGCCGGCACCCGCTCGCCCGGGCGCACCAGCACCCGGTCGCCCGGCAGCAGCTCGGCCACCGGCACGTCGACCAGTTCCTCGCGCCTGATGCCGTCGGGCAGCAGGTGCGCGACCTCGGGCCGCAGCGCGTGCAGCGCGCGGATCGCCTCGGTCGCCTGGCGCTTGGCGCGCGACTCCAGCCACTTGCCCAGCAGCACCAGCGTGATCACCAGCGCCGAGCCCTCGTAGTACAGATGCGGCATCGCGCCGGCCTCGGTGCGCCACCAGAGCCAGCTGCTCAGGCCCCAGCCCGCGCTGGTGCCGATCGCCACCAGCAGCTCCATATTGCCGCTGCGCGCCTTGATCGCATGCCAGGCGGCGCGGTAGAAACGCGCGCCGAGCCAGAACTGCACCGGGGTCGCGAGCGCGAACTGCAGCCAGGCCGGCAGCATCCAGTGCTGGCCCAGCAGCGACCCGAACATAGGCAAGGTCAGCGGCGCCGACAACAGGGCGGCCAGCAAGACCGGCCAGGCGTCGTGCGGCAAGCCGAGCCAGCCCTTTTCCGGTTCGGCCTCGGCGGCTTCGAGCGGCCGCGGCTCGTAGCCGGCGTCGCGCACCGCCCGCTGCAGCCGCGCCGCCATGGCGGCCCCATCGTCCGCATCCGCCTGCCAATGCACCCGCACCGACTCGGTCGCGAGGTTGACGCTGGCCTGCTGGACACCGGGAATCTTCCTGAGCGCGCGCTCGACCCGCCCCACGCAACTGGCGCAGGTCATGCCGCCGACGCCGAAATCCGTCTCGCCGGTGGCAGGCTCCACCGCTGCTGTCGCTGTGCTTGCTTGTTCCATGGGGCAAGTATGAACCGGAAGTCGATCCCGTTCATGACCTGCTGGCTGCGGCAGCGCCGGTCTGGCGCGATACTGCGATGGCTGATCAACCCTTGAAAGGAACCCTCGATGCAACAGATCTTCACCGTCACCGGCATGACTTGCGGCCATTGCGAAAAGGCCGTGCTCCAGGCCATCCGCGCGCTCGACCCGCAAGCCCAGGTCCACATCGACCGCAGCCAGAACCGGGTCGAAGTCGAGTCCACCGAACCGCGCGAGAAGCTGGCCGGCGCGATCGCCGAAGAGGGCTACCAGGTCCAGGCCTGATCCACTGTCGGCTGGCGATGCCAGCGCCGATCCCGCGCCATGCCGCCCCGACCGGGCGGCATTTTTTATAACTCTGTGGATAGATAGATAGCAAGATCCTTGTTATCAACAGGATGTGGGCATTTCCTGGACTTGTTGCCGTCGCATCGAATTCCAAAACATCATCCATCCACAAGCTTGTGCAAAGAAAAACCTGTTGATAAAAAATCACAAAATAGACTTATCCACAGATTCATGCACTCCTCTACTACTATGATTATTTTTAAAGTAGATTCGAGTAATCAGAAGCCGTAAACCTCTGCACGGCGACAAAAAAGCTTTTGCCTGGGACGAGCTGGTGGCTTTTCTGGCATTTCAGCGCTGGCTGTTAAGATTTATGTTTTCTGACTGTTATTCGCATGTCTTCTGCCGCACCGGGCTCGACAGCCCATCTGTTCGAGGTCAAGAGCGCCCAGCTCCCGCTGGTGACGCTGTTGCTGAAGTCGACCCATCTCAACGAGGTGGCGAACGAACTGCAGCAGCGCTATGGCAACAGCCCCGATTTCTTCGCCGGCGATCCGCTGCTGATCGACCTGTCGGCGCTGCGTGATAGCGAGGAGCCGTTGGAGTGGAGCTTTTTGCTGCCGCTGCTGCGCCGCTACCACCTGATGCCGGTGGCGGTCAAGGGCGGCAATCCCAAGCAGATGCAGTCAGCGCTGCAGGCCGGACTGGCCCAGGCCGATGAAGCGACCTACACCCGGGCCGAAGCGGCGGGTCAGACTGCCCCAGCCGCCAAACCCGCGCCGGAACCCGAACTGCTGCCGGCACTGATCGTCGACAAGCCGCTGCGCTCGGGCCAGCAGGTCTATGCACGCGGGCGCGACCTGGTGGTGTTGGCGATGGTCAATCCGGGCGCCGAGGTGATCGCCGACGGCCATATCCATGTGTTTGCTCCGCTGCGCGGCAAGGCCATCGCCGGCGCGCGCGGCTATACCGATGCCCGCATCTTCGCGGCCAGCCTGGAAGCCGAACTGATTTCGATTGCTGGTGTCTATCGCACCAGCGACAAGCCCCTGCCCGCCAATGTGCAGGGGCGACCGGCCCAGGTCAGGTTGCAGGCCGGTCCCGATGGCGAGAAACTGGTGCTTGAACCTATCAACTGAACTGATCTTTCTTTCATAAAGAATCGAAAATGGCACAAATAGTCGTTGTGACTTCTGGTAAGGGTGGAGTTGGCAAGACCACCACCAGCGCGAGTTTCGCGGCCGGTCTCGCACTCAAGGGCTTCAAGACAGTCGTGATCGACTTCGATGTCGGCCTGCGCAACCTCGACCTCGTCATGGGCTGTGAACGCCGCGTGGTGTATGACTTCATCAACGTCATCCACAACGAGGCCAACCTGCACCAGGCCCTGATCAAGGACAAGCAGTGCGAGAACCTCTACATCCTGGCCGCCAGCCAGACGCGCGACAAGGATGCGCTGACCCAGGAAGGGGTCGGCCGGGTGCTGGCCGAACTGGCCAGCATGGGCTTCGAGTACATCGTCTGCGACTCGCCGGCCGGCATCGAGACCGGTGCGCTGATGGCCATGCATTACGCCGACGAGGCGCTGGTCGTGACCAACCCCGAGGTGTCCTCGGTGCGTGACTCCGACCGCATCCTCGGCATGCTGGGCAGCAAGACCCAGCGCGCGATCGAGGGCAAGGAGCCGGTCAAGGAGCACCTGCTGATCACGCGCTACAACCCGAACCGGGTCGAGGACGGCCAGATGCTCTCGCTCGAGGACATCCACGACATCCTGCGCATCGGCCTGATCGGGGTGATTCCCGAGAGCGAGACCGTGCTGCAGGCCTCCAACGAAGGCCTGCCCGCGATCCACAAGGAAGGCAGCGATGTCTCCGAGGCCTACAAGGACCTGGTCGACCGCTTCCTCGGCCACGAGCGCCCGCTGCGCTTCGTCGAGGCAGTCAAGCCCGGCTTCTTCAAGCGTCTGTTCGGCGGGAGATAAGAGCATGTCTTTTTTTTCCTTCCTGCTGGGCGAGAAGAAGAAGACCGCCTCGGTCGCCAAGGAGCGCTTGCAGATCATCCTGGCGCACGAGCGCAGCGGTCGCAGCAATGCCGAGCCTGACTACCTGCCTGCGCTGCAGCGCGACCTGATCGAGGTGATCAGCCGCTACATCCAGATCAACCCCGACGACATCAAGGTCCAGCTCGACCGCGAAGACAACCTCGAGGTGCTCGAGGTCAAGATCGAGCTGCCCGAGCCGCGTTGAGCTGGCAAGAGATGCAGGCCCTGAAACGCCTGATCCCGGTCACGCTGCTGGCAGTGCTGACCGCCTGTGCCGTTCCCGCGCCCGTTGCGGGATCGGCCCCCGACACCGGGTCGGTCCTGCTGGTGCGCGAGCAGGCTGATCCGCCCCAGCCCCTGCTCGAGCATCCCGGCCGGCCACCTGCCAACGGCTATGTCTGGATCGCCGGCCGCTGGGACCTGCTGGAAGGCCGCTACCGCTGGCAGCCCGGCAACTGGGTGGCGCCACGACCGGGCCAGGTCTGGCAGGCCCATGTCTGGCGCCTGGCCGGTGACGGCTGGGTGCAGGAAGGCGGCCGCTGGGTGCCCGATGTCAACCGCCTGGTCCGGCCGCGCCAGCGCTGAAGCCTGGCATTGCCGTCCCATCACTTAACCTTGCCACCCACCATGCTGCGTCGAACCTTCACCTGTGCCGCGCTGACCCTGGCTGTTGCCGGAGGCGCGCAGGCCCAGAGTCCTGCTGCCAACTACCCGAACAAGCCGATCCGCCTGATCGTGCCCTTCCCGCCCGGCGGCGGCACCGACATCCTGGCGCGCCTGATCGCGACCCGTCTCGGCGACCAGAACCAGTGGTCCATCGTGGCTGACAACAAGAGCGGCGCTGGCGGCACCATCGGCATCACCGAGGCCGTCAAGGCCGCGCCGACCGGCCATGAGCTCGTGATCGGGCAGAAGGACAACCTCGTCATCGGCCCCTGGCTCTACAAGAACCTGCCCTGGGAGCCGACCCGCGACCTGGTCCCGGTGGCCCATCTGGCCTACACCCCGGTGCTGATCGCGACCAGCGCCAGTTCGAAGTTCAAGACGCTGGCCGATGTCGTCGCGGCCGCGCGTGCGGCGCCAGGGCGGATCAGCTACGGCTCGCCCGGCAACGGCACCTCGATCCACCTGTCCGCCGAGCTGTTCGAGAAGGCGGCCGGCATCCAGTTCGTCCACATCCCTTACAAGGGATCGACGCCCGCGCTGATGGATGCGCTGGCTGGCAACGTCGACCTGCTGGTGTCCTCGGTGCCTTCGGCGATGAGCCAGATCAAGTCCGGCAAGCTGCGTCCGCTGGCGGTCACTTCGGCCAAGCGCAGCTCCTCGCTGCCCGAGGTGCCGACCATCGCCGAATCGGGTTACAAGGGCTTCGACGTCAGCACCTGGTATGGCGTGCTCGCACCGGCTGGCACGCCCGAACCCATCGTCGCGCGGCTCAATGCCGACATCAACAAGCTGCTGGCCAACCCGGAGGTCAGGGAGGCGATCCAGGCCCAGGGTGCCGAGCCCGAGGCCATGACGCAGGCGCGCTTTGCCCAGCTGCTCAAGTCCGACTATGCCAAGTGGAAGGGCATCGTCGAGGCATCGGGCGCCAAGCTCGACTGAGTCGACCGAGCTGTGCCGGGGCGTCACAGCTGTAAGCAGCTGTTGCAAGCCCTTGTTGGCTGCCAGGCCGGCGCCGACAATGCCGGCATGGCTTCTCATTTCCCGCTTCTCCTGCTCGCGTCGGCGGCCTTGGCGGGCTGCGCCGTGGTGCCTGGACCGGTCGATTACGGTCCGGCCTACGAGCCCGCCTACCCGACCACCATCTACGCGGCTCCGCCGGCGCCCCGGATCGAATACCCCGGGCTGCCGCCGGCAGCGGGCTATGTCTGGATCGACGGCTACTGGAACTGGGGTGGCAGCCGCTACCTCTGGGTGCCGGGGCGCTGGGCGGCCCAGCATCCGAGGCCGGCCTGGGGGCCGGAGTTCTGGCCGCACGAGCGCGAGCCCAGGCGTCCGCCCGTCGAGCGCTGGGAGGAACGCCGGCCACCCCCCCGCCCGCATTTCGACGAACCCGACCGTCGCTGGCGCAACGAGCCGCGCGCTCCGCGGCCCGAGCCGCCACGGCCCCAGGTCCAGCCTGCGCCAGTCAATCCCGCGCCACCGGTGATCCAGCAGACCGAGCCCGGCCGGGCCGGCTTCATGCGCGGGCTGGCCGAGCGGGGCCAGCGTCCCGAGTCGGCCCCCCGCTCCGCCGAGCCTGACCAGCGTCGTTCTCCCGAGGCTGGTCGGCGCGATGAACGCGGCCGGCCGGTACCCAGCGAGGGCGGCGAGCGGCATTGATGCCTAGCATGACTACCACGAAAAAATAGCAGTTGTCGCTGCTTTGTCCCGGACCTAGAATGAAAAAGCAGGCTGGGCCCGCCAGATCAGGTTCTACCCTGCGATTTTCATCACAGATACAGGGGGTGAATCATGGCTGCCAATCCGGGAACCGAGCTGTCGAGTCTCAACTTCGGGAACATGATCGGGGGGCCGCTGTGCGCGGTCATCGAGGCGCAGACCCAGGCCGCGCGCGCCACGGCCGACTTCATCAAGACGGTCGGCTTCGACCAGGACAACAAGCCGGTCTACGTCGAGTTCAAGTACCCGAAGGAGGTCGCGCCCTACCAGCCGGCGGTCGAGGCCCATGTGGCCTCGGTCACGGTCAGCAACCCGGGCAGCGGCTACGAGAGCGCGCCGACCGTGACCTTCTCGGCCGGCAGCAGCGACACCGCCGCCCAGGCCCAGGCCGTGGTCGAGAACGGCAAGGTGGTGCGCATCGAGCTGACCGACGGCGGCAGCTATGGTTCGGCACCGACCGTCACCCTGGGCGCGCCGACCGGCGACGGCGGCATCCAGGCGACCGCGACGGTGGTGTTCGCGACGCGCAAGGACGCGGTCGAGGCCAAGTTCCAGGACATGAAGATCGAGGTGCCGCTGCTGACCATGCTGCCGATTCCCTTCATCCGGGTCGAGGAGGCGACGATAGACTTCAATGCCAAGATCAACTCGATCGAGACCCAGAGCCAGAGCAGCGACCTGGCCATCGGTGGCAACCTCGAGGTCAAGCAGCGCTGGCCGGGCGGCTCGGCCAAGCTCAACGTGTCCTGCTCGTACAAGAAGACCACTGCCAGTGGCAGCAATGTCGAGCGCACCTACTCGATGCATATCTTCGTCAAGGCCTCGCAGGACGAGATGCCGGCCGGCATGGAGAAGCTGCTCGGCGTGCTCGAGGGCGCGATGCGCTCGACGCCGGTCGGCGCCGTGAAGTGACTCCTTCACCTGCTGCCAGCCGGACCGGAACATGAGCGAACTCAGCGAAACCCTCGGACATCTGCTGTGCGAGATCACCCGCGCCCGCATGGCGGCCGACCGCGAATCGGTCCGGATCGCCCGCCAGTACGCCGAGGACGATGGGGGCTTGCTGCGCCATTTTCCGGTCCCGCGCATGCGCATGCCCCAGCTCGAGCTGACGCTGCCGGTGGTGGTGTCGCATATCCCCGAGGGCTATGTCACCCGGGTGGCGCCCGACATGCTGGTCTCGGCCCTGTCGGCCAACCTCAGGGAGGCGCTCAAGGCCCAGTCCATCCATGTCAGCACGACCGAGATCCGCAGGATCGTGCGTGCCGATCCCAACCTGAGCCAGGGCCTGGTCAGCGACCAGTTGCCGACGCAGCTGACCGAGCAGCTGCACGACCACACGCGCCGGCTGGTCGAGCGCCAGCTGGCCAAGGCCGCCAAGGCGGCCGGCAGCGACCAGGCCGCGAGCGCCAGCCAGAGCGCCGAGCGCTTCAAGCAGATTGCCGCCATCATCCGCACCGAGGTCAACCGCACGCTGGACGCGCTGCCGCAGCGGCCCATCGGCATCAGCGTCGATGCGCGCACCCAGCTGGTCAAGGAAGCGAATCAGGGCGGCAGCTTCTGCCTCAACCTCAAGCTCAACGTGACCGAGGAAGGGCTGGACATGCTGTTCGAGGAGCCCGGCCAGGACAGGCCGCCCGTGCTGAGCCGTCTGGTGCCGGAGTAGGCCGGCATGCAGATCGTCGTCACGGCCTTCCTCGACGAGTCGCGGGCGCTGGTCGAGGAATCGCTGCGCCTGGTCGATGACTACCAGCACAAGCAGCCCGATTTTCCGGCTCGGCTGGTCGACTGGCTGCGCCGGGCCGAGGAAACGCTCAAGAAGCATCGCCGCAGTCAGCTCGCGCCCCTGTCGGCGCTGCGGGCCCGGGCGCTGGCGGCGATCGCCGGCGTGCACGAAGGGGCAGAGTCTGCAGCACGCCGGCTGCAGGCGCGCAAGCAGACGGCGGGCGCCTGTGCGCTGCTGCTGGGCCAGGCCCAGGACCTGCTGCACGAGGCGCAGGCCGCGCTCGAGCCCAGGCGGGACGAGGCCGCGCGCCTGATCCAGCAGATCCTGCAGATCCTGATCCAGAACGGCCTGCTGCCGGCCCTGCTCGATGCGGCGTCCGGACGACCGGCCGAGCGCCTGGCGCTGGTCTGGCAGGCCTGCCAGACCCGGCCCGAGGTCGCCAATGGCGCGCGCCAGGTGCTGGGCCTGGTGGCCTGGGCCGACGCGCTGCGCCTGATCGACGAGACGCTGGACGCCTGGCGGCTCTGAGTTCGCCGGTCCCTGTCCCTGCTTGAGGCGGGACCTGCTTGGGGCCTGAGTTGGGTTCAGGCCGCGGCGCGCTGCAGCCGGTCGCGCACGCCGTCCCAGGCCGGATCGGCCGGCGGGGTCTCGACCCAGATCAGCTTGACGCCGGGCTGGTCGAGCTCGCGCAGCACCGCGAACAGTTCCTGCGCGCAGGCCTCGGCCTGGGTCGGCATGTAGCGCAGCAGCAGATGCCGGCTCGCGCTGCTGACGGGCTGGCGGGTGTAGATCGCGATGTGACGCGCATCAGCGCCGAGCAGGTCGAGCGCGGCCTGCATCTCGGCCTGCGGCATCAGGCGCACGCGCGCGGTCGGCGCGTAGTGCGACTCCAGCGTGCCCGAGGCCTTGGGCGCGGCCTGGTCGCGCAGCGCGACCGGCTGGCCGATGGCGGCCTCGAGTGCCTCGATACCGATCATGCCGGGGCGCAGCAGCACCGGCCGGCCACGGCTGCAGTCGACGATGGTGGACTCGATGCCGACCGGGCAGGGGCCGCCATCGAGGATCAGCAGTTCGGCGTCCGACAGCTGGGCGTCGAACTCGTCGCGCACATGCTCGGCCGTGGTCGGGCTGACGCGGCCGAAGCGGTTCGCGCTGGGCGCCGCCAGGCCCTGCACGCCGATGGCCTGGCAGGCCTGCAGCAGCGCCTGCGCCACCGGGTGCGCCGGGCAGCGTAGCCCGATCGAGTCTTGGCCGCCGGCGGATGCCGCACCGACCTCGGGCCGGCGCGGCAGGATCAGGGTCAGCGGACCGGGCCAGAAGGCCTGCATCAACTTGAGCGCGAAGTCGGGCAGCGCCCGCGCGTAATGCGCGACACCGGCTTGCCATTGCGCCGCAGTGGCGCCGGCCAGGTGCACGATCAACGGGTGGTCCTTGGGCCGGCCCTTGGCGTCGAAGATGCGCCCGACGGCTTGCGCCTGGTCGGCATCCGCCGCCAGGCCATAGACGGTCTCGGTCGGCAGGCCGACCAGGGCGCCGGCCTTCAAGGCCAGCGCGGCCTGCTCGACCGCCTGCTGCGCTTGCGCGAGCGCCGCCGCGCCGGCCTGCGCCGGAGCCAGCAGCGCGCGCGCGTCCAGCGTCAGCGCCATGGCGCCATGCCCAGCAGCTCGGCGCAGCGCAGCGCGGTGGCCTGCACCTGCTCGACGCTCGCGCCGGTCACGTTGAGATGGCCCATCTTGCGGCCCTTGCGCGCCTCGAGCTTGCCGTACAGGTGCAGATGCGTGCCCGGCAGCGCCAGGATCTGCGCCCAGGGCGGATCGATAGCCTGGCCGTCCTGGAACCACAGGTCGCCCAGCAGGTTCAGCATCACGGTCGGGCTGTGCAGGCGCGGTTGCACCAGCGGCAGGCCGGCCATCGCGTGCACCTGCAGCTCGAATTGCGAGACATCGCAGGCGTTGATCGTGTAGTGACCGCTGTTGTGCGGACGCGGCGCCATCTCGTTGACGACCAGGCCGCCATGCTCGCTGCCGTCGTCGATCACGAAGTACTCGACGCACAGCACGCCGACATAGCCGAGCTGGCGTGCCACCGTCGCCGTGGTGGCGATGGCACGCTCGGCCAGTTCGGCCGGCACGTTGCCGTCGAACACCTCGGTCACGGCCAGGATGCCATCGCGGTGCAGGTTGCGCTGGACCGGGAAGTTGACCACCTGGTCGTCGGCGCCGCGCGCCACGATGACCGACAACTCGGCCTTCAGCGGCAGCATCTTCTCGAGCACGCAGGCGACGCGGCCCATGCCGTCCCAGGCGGCGGCGAGCTCGGCGCGGTCCTTGACCCGGGCCTGGCCCTTGCCGTCGTAGCCCAGGCGGGCCGTCTTGAGGATGCCGGGCAGCAGTTCGTCGCCCACTGCGGCGAGGTCGGCCGCGGTCTCGAGCGCGGCATGGGGTGCCGGACCGACGCCGCCGGCCTTGGCGCAGGCGACGAAATGGGCCTTCTCGGCGATGCGGTCCTGCGCCACGGCGACCGCGCTGGCGGCGGGCGCCACCGGACGGGTCGCGGCCAGGCTTTGCAGCGAGGGGGCCGGCACGTTCTCGAACTCGGTGGTGATGGCGTCGCAGCGTGCCGCGAGCTCGGCCAGGCCGGCCGGGTCCTCGTAGCCGGTCTGGATGTGGAAATGGCTCACCAGGCCGGCCGGGCTGGCCGGGTCGGCGTCGAGCACGGCGGTGTAGTAGCCCATCTCCTGCGCGGCCTGCACGAACATGCGGCCGAGCTGGCCGCCGCCCATGACGCCGAGCGTGACGAGCCGGCCCTCGGGCATCACCGAGCCGGGCAGCAGGGTCTTGATCGCGCTCATGCGGAGCCCACCGGCGGCAGGGTCATGGCGCGCGCGGCCTCGGTCTGGGCAGCGCGGAAGGCCTCGAGCTTCTCGCGCAGCGCGGCGTCCTCGTTGGCCAGCATGGCGACCGCGAACAGCGCCGCGTTGGCCGCGCCGGCGGCACCGATGGCAAAGGTCGCGACCGGGATGCCCTTGGGCATCTGCACGATGCTGTGCAGCGAATCGACACCCGACAGCGCCTTCGACTGCACCGGCACGCCGAGCACCGGCACCACGGTCTTGGCCGCCAGCATGCCCGGCAGATGGGCCGCGCCGCCGGCACCGGCGACGATGGCCTTCAGGCCGCGGCCGACCGCGGCTTCGGCATAGGCGAACATGTCGTCGGGCATGCGGTGCGCCGACACGACCTTTGCCTCGCAGGCAATGCCGAACTGCTGGAAAATCTCTACCGCATGCTTCATGGTGTCCCAGTCGCTGTTGGAACCCATCACCACGCCCACCTTGATTGCTTCGCTCACAGGCCACTCCAAAAGTTGCGATTTTACTTTTGGCCCCCAGATAGGGGGCAAAATCCTGCAGCAATTCCTTGCCGAGCGGTCGCCGGCCCATCCACTCCACTCAAGCGCCAACCCATGATCGACGTCAACCTTGTCAATTTCGAAGCCGAAGTCATCGAAGCCTCGTTCCGCCTGCCGGTGCTGCTCGACATCTGGGCCGAATGGTGCGGCCCCTGCAAGCAGCTCGGGCCGCGGCTCGAGCAGCTCGAGGCCGAGCTGGGCGGCCGCTTCGTGCTGGCCAAGCTCGACGCCGACAAGACGCCCGAGATCGCCGGCCAGCTGTCGCAGATGTTCGGCGTGCGCAGCATCCCGTTCTGCGTGCTGTTCAAGGACGGCCAGCCGGTCGATGGCTTCGTCGGCGCGTTGCCGAACGAGCAGCTGCAAGCCTTCCTGGCCAAGCATCTGGGCGCAGGGGAGCCGCAGCCCGAGGGCGAAGCTGAAGTCGAAGTCCAGCCGGATGCGGAGCCGGGCCATGCCGCCGATGCCCGTTCGCCGCAGGAGCAGCTGGCCGATGCACTGGCGCAGAACCCGGGCAACGACGACCTGCGCTTCGACTACGTCAAGCTGCTGATCGGCAGCGGCCAGCTGGCCGAGGCCGCCGCCGCGCTGGCACCCGCGATGGGCCAGATCCCGCTGCAGCTGCGCTTCGAGGCGCTGCAGCAATGGCTCAACGCGCTCGAGTTCGTCAGCAACGACCCGCGCGGCCGCTGGAGCTTCGTGCAGTTCGACGAGGCGATCTCGGCCAACAAGCGCGACTTCGACAGCCGCTTCGCCAAGAGCCGGCTGCTGATTGCCCAGGGCGACTGGCAGGCCGCGATGGAGGAGCTGCTCGAGATCATCATGCGTGACAAGAAATGGGCCGACGAGGCACCGCGCAAGACTTATGTCGCGCTGCTCGAGCTGCTGACCCCGCCCAAGCCCAAGGCTGATGCCACCGCGGCAGGCAAGAGCGCCGGTGGCATCGAGGTCGCGGCCCCGGTCGTGCAGCAGCAGGACCCGCAGGCCGAGCTGGTCGCGCGCTACCGCCGCAAGCTCAGCATGGCGCTGAACTGAGGCCCGACCGGATTCCTGTCATCCCGTGAAGTCTTCGATCCAATTCGTCGATGTCGATCGACTCGAGACCTGGACCCGCTACCGCAGCGGCCTGTGCCAGGATTGCGTCGCCAACTGCTGCACCATGCCGGTCGAGGTCAAGTTGCCGGACCTGGTGCGGCTCGGGCTGGTCGACCCCTTCGAGGCCGAGCACGAGGAGCCCAAGCAGATCGCCAAGCGCCTGAGCAAGGCTGGTCTGATCGAGCATTTCAACTTCCGCCACAGCATCTTCACGCTCGCGCGCCGGGCCAGCGGGGATTGCCATTTCCTCGATGCCAAGACCCGCCTGTGCACCGTCTACGAGCAGCGCCCCGGCACCTGCCGCCTGCACCCGCAGGTCGGCCCCAGGCCCAACCACTGCCCGTACAGCCCGCGCGCCAAGCGCTGATGATCCCGATGGCAGCGGTGAAAATCGGCCTGCCGCTGCGAAACGGCCCTGCACTTATGTCATAATAGAAGACTTGGCCCGGTAGCTCAGTTGGTAGAGCAGCGGATTGAAAATCCGCGTGTCGATGGTTCGATTCCGTCCCAGGCCACCAGATAAAGCCCGTAGTTGCATTCGTGACTACGGGCTTTTGCTTTTCTGCGGGCGTCGTTGCAAACGATATCCTGGCTGCTCGCAGCACCGAGCAGGCTGCTGCGCCTGTCCCCTTGCGCGGCCGCGACTACTCCAGGCTCGGTCTGGTTGACCTGCACCCCGCCAGTCCTGCCACCCAGCCACAGGGATGGCGACGGAACGCCGTCTGCAGGTCCTGCCGCAATCCAGCGTTCGCCCTGCGCCCCGCCACGGAAGATGTCGTGCGAAGTCAATACATCGGCGTCCGCGGTCATGGTCGCGGCAGGCTGGCTACGGCAAAGTTTGGGCATCGACTGACTGCACAGGAAAGTGACCCATGAATGCCTCATCCAGACTCCTGCTTGGTGCCTCCATGGCGGCCAGCCTCTCGCTGGCAGCTCCGGCAGCTGCAACTACGCTTCCCGAAACGAACACCCGCTTCCTGGCCGTCGGTGAAGGTCGCATCGCTTACGACGACACGGGTGGCAGTGGCCGGCTGCTGCTTGCCATTCCCGGCATGGGCGACCTGCGCTCGGAGTACCGCGCGCTGCGTCCGCTGCTGCTGCAGGCCGGCTACCGCATCGTCACCATGGACATTCGCGGGCATGGCGCAACGACCGCGCAATGGAATGACTATTCCGCCCATGCCGTCGGCCGCGACGCCCTGGCGCTGATCGAGCACCTGAACGCCGGCCCCGCCGTGATCCTGGGCAACTCGTTTGCCGCCGGATCTGCGCTGTGGGCGGCACATGATGCGCCGGCACAGGTGCGCGCCGTCGTGCTGCTGGGGCCCGTGGTCCGGGATGGCCAGCCGTCGTGGTTTGCCAGGACGGCCGTGGCGCTCGGCTTCGGCGGACCCTGGCGCGTGGCTTTCTGGCTGGCCTTCTGGAACAGCTTGTTCCCGGCACAGAAACCGTCTGATCATGCCGAGGCGAAAGCCGCGCTGGCCGCCAATCTGCGGGAGCCCGGCCGGATGGATGCCTTGCGCACCATGATCGGCCTGTCGAAGGCCGACACGGCCGCCATCGTGGCGCGCAGCCGGGTACCGGCGCTGGTGGTGATGGGTACGCGCGATCCCGATTTTCCCGACCCCGTCGCCGAGGCCCGCTGGCTGGGCGAGGCCCTGGGCACCGAGCCACTGATCGTCGCGGGTGCCGGGCATTACCCGCACCTGGAGATGCCGCAGCGCGTGGCTCCGACCCTGCTGGATTTTCTGGCGCGCCTTGGAGCGGCGTGATGGCAGGGCTGGCTTGTTGCCGCCGTTCAGTGCCGCATGCGCCGCGCGGCGGCTGGCGTGGTGCCGGTCCAGCGCTTGAAGGCGCGGTGGAAGGCGCTGGGGTCGGAAAAGCCCAGCAGATAGGCCACTTCCCCCAGTGCCAGGCGTTCATCGGCCATGTAGCGCCGGGCCAGCTCATGCCGCACTTCGTCCACCAGGTCGGCGAAGCTTGTGTCCTGGCTTGCGAGGCGACGCTGCAGGCTGCGCTCGCTCAGGTTCAGCTGCCCGGCCACGGTCCGCAACGAGATCATCCCATGGGCCATGCCTTCGGCCAGCTGTCGTCGCACCTGCATCGCGAGGTTCTCTGGCTGCCGGTCGCAGGCTGCGAGCAGTTGCTCGGCATGGGCGGTGACGATGCGCGACAGGGCCGGATCGGCAGCGGGTACCGGCCGGTCCAGCAGTTCGCTTGCCAGCACCACGCAGGACACCGGGGCCTGGAAGCTGGGTACCACGCCAAAGATCCTGCGGTAGCTGTCGACTTCATCCCGTGCGGCATGCCGGAACTCCACTGCCTGCGCTGGTACGGGCTCGCCGCCGAGCTGGGACGCGACCACGACCAGCGAGGCCAGCGTGAACTCCGCTGCCGGCGGACATGGCTGCATGCCTGCGGCCTCGAAGCGGTGCTCGATGCGCGTGACCTCGCCCAGCGGGATGATCTCGAAGCTCGCGAGGTCGTGCAGGAGTCGGTTGTAGCGCGCCAGCCGTTGCAGTGCCGTGCGCAGATCGGGGGCCGTTCGCACTGCGTAGTCCAGCACATCGAACTCTCCCGGGCGGATCAGGCTGGCGGCGAGCAGTCCGAAAGACGGCTTGCCGGTCAGTTCAACCGCCCGCGTCCACAAGCGCTCTTCCACCGCCAGCGGCATGCGTGCCTCGGCATCGTCCAGCCAGGCGGGGTCGAAGCCGGTGCCGGACATCAGTTGTCCTGCGTCCATGCCCAGCCCGCTGGCGCGCTGCAGGATCAGCGCGCCAATGCGGGCGGAAACCGTCGGGATTGAGGAGCGAGTGAACGTCATCGGTGCATGGGCATTTGCCGGAACAAGGACTCGAAGACCACATTTTCCTTCGCGTTCATCCCGGCATCCTGCCCGGATCGCTACGGGTTTTGCAGCGGCTCCTGATCCTTGCAGGCCAAGCGCTTGATCCTTGCGTTGCGTCAGACTTGAAGATTGTCATCATGTCAATCAAAAAACCTTGGGAACCCTTGTACCGTCCCCTTCACGCGGCGATGGCGCGTATGCTCCATGCTTTGCCGATCGGGTCGACCCTGGTCATGGATTACCGCCTGGACGAGTCGCGTCTGTCGCCGATCGAGCGGGCGATGATGCAGTTCACGGCGCATGTCATGGCGGCCGGCAGAGCTCAATGCGCGCTACTTCGCCAGACGCCGTGACGGGCTGCAGATTGCCGGTGGCGGCTTCCGCTATCTCTGCGCCTGCAAGCCGCGCTGAGGAAGGCCGAGCCACCTCGATGTCAAACCACTTGGAGCCCATAGATTCCGATGCAAGCGCCAGCCATCCAGCAAGCTGTCCATGCAGGCCGTGACGTGAACTGCGTTCCTGCTTCATCGCAGAACGGGGTCGCTGGCTACGACCTGGTCATGTTCGATCTGGACGGCACGCTGGCCGATTCTTTGGACTTCTTCCTCGGCGTGCACCATCTCCTGTCGGCCAAGTACCATTTCCGGCCGATCGCGCCGCACGAGGTCGAGCAGCTGCGGCAGCGCTCAGCGCGCGAAATCATGACCCATGTCGGGTTGCCCGGGTGGAAGCTGCCCTGGGTGGTGCGGGATTTCGTGCGCCTGATGCGGCGGCAAGGGCAGCAGGTGGGTTTGTTTGCCGGTATCGCGCAGGTGCTGCGCTACCTCCATGAGCAGGGCGTCCAGCTGGCTGTCGTCAGTTCCAACTCGGTCGAGAACTGCCAGCGCATTCTCGGCGCAGACCTTTGTCGCCTGATGGCAGGCATGGACGGTGGCGCTTCGCTGTTCGGCAAGCGGCGTCGGATCAATCGCATGCTGAGCCGGCTGGGCGTTCGACCGAGCCAGGCGATCTATGTCGGCGACCAGCTGAGCGATGCGGAGGCGGCGCGGGCCGCGGGTGTCGCGTTTGGTGCCGTGTCCTGGGGCTATGCGGCGCCGCAAGCCCTGGCGCGGGCTTTTCCCGACACGACGTTCGAAACCGTCGACGCGCTGCGGGGATTGGCCGACCTGCGTCGTCGCAGTCCAGGCTTGCCGCCCACTGCGGCCGGGACTCGCACGGCCTGAGCAGCCAGTCCCTGCTCCCTGGATGGCGACCTTGCCCATGCGCCTGGCCAGGTCGGCGCCAGCGGTACCGATTCAGCCCTGTGTTTCGCAGCGGCGCAGGAAGCCTTCCACCAGTTCCCATTGCGCCGGCACGTTCAGCGCCGGCGCGTGGCCGCAACCGGGGATCTCCACCACCTGCAGCAGGCCGCGCGCGCCCGGGCCGCGCTGGCGCATGGCCTCGATCACCGCGGGTTCGACCAGGTCGGAATCCGCGCCGCGCAGGCACAGCACCGGGATGTCCAGCGCGTCGTAATGCGACCAGATCAGGTAGTCCTGCTGGTGCTGGGTGAACTGCTGCACCATGGCCGGGTCGTAGTGCGGCGTCACCCGGCCGTCGGGCAGGCGGCGGGTCGAGGTCTCGGTCAGCAGCCGCCACTGGGCGTCGCTGAGCCAGCCATAGGGCTGGTACACCCGGCGGAAAAACGCCTCCAGTTCCAGCATGGTGTCGAATGCCGGCGGCTGGCCCGCATAGGCCTTGATGCGCTCGAGGGCGGCATCGGCCAGCTGGGGCGCATTGTCATTGAGCAGCAGGCTGGTGATGCGTCCCTTGAGCCGCGGCTCGAACAGGCCCGAGGCGCACACGGTGCCAATCGCACCGCCCATCGAGGTGCCGACCCAGTGGGCGCGCTCGATGCCCAGCTGGTCGAACAGCTCCGCCGCCAGGCGGGCATAGAACGCCAGGCAGTAGTCGCTGTGCGGCGCGCGCGACCATTGGCTCAGGCCCCGGCCCAGGGTGTCCGGGCAGATCACCCGGTAGTGCGGCGCCAGCTGCTGTGCCAGCGCGTCCATGTCGCGGCCGGTGCGCGCCAGGCCATGCCATGCCATCACCACCGGTGCATCCGCCGCGCCCCATTCGGTGACGTGGATCTCGTAACCCGCACAGCGGACATAACGTGATGATGAGTGCATGGTGTCAAGCCTGTGGATGAAGTCGCGGATGTCCGGCGCCTGCAGCAGCAGGCGCCGTTCGCGATCCGGCGCTCAGTTGGGAACGCTGATCGAAGTGCCGGCAAAGCCGATCTGGTTGCCCGCCGCGGGCGCCGCCACGAACGGCGGCACGTTGGCTGCCGTGAGGGCGGGCGCTGCACCCGGCAAGCCGCCGCGCGGCGTGGTGCGCACCACCTGGCTGGGTGGCAGGGCGCTGCCGGACTTCAGGTGGGCCATCATCGCATCCATGGCCTGGTTGAAGTAGGGATGCAGCGGCACGAAGCGGGTGTCAAACCCGCTGAACGGCAGGAAGCCGTCGAAATGCTGGCCGTTCGTGACCTCGATGTAGCGCAGCTGGCTGGCGGCGCCTTCGACCACCCGGTTGTAGGCCGCATAGGCGCGCGAGTTGTTGTTGACCGGAATCAGCGCATCGCTGCGGCCGCTGACGATGATGGCGGGCTTGCCGCGCAGGTTGCCGTTGAGCAGTACCTCGGCGATGCCTGCGCGCACGGCGTCGCTCTGGGCCTTGCTGGGCTGGCTGCTGGCCGTCAGCGCCGCGCCGCTGACCGGATCGACCCCCGTCACCAGCGCGCGCTGGCACAGGGCGTTGTCCAGGCCGAAGTCGGCCACGCCGGTCGATGGCGAGACCGCGAACTGCCACGACTTGGCGCCGCCGACCGAGTCGTTGTAGACCACGGCCACCGGCGTGCCGTTGGAAGTGCCGTTGGCGGTGGCAAAGCTCTGTGCCAGCGCGGTCGGTGACACGGCGACCGGCACGCCGGTGGCATTCACCGCCGCGAAGCTGGTGTTGCAGACATTGGCATCGACGGCAAAGCGGCCATAGCTCACCGGGTACATGGCCGACAGGATGGGGCCGTTGCCCAGGGCGTAGTGGGCGTTGTGCATCTGGTCGCTGTCGCGACTCCAGCCATAGGCACGCAGCTTGTTCAGCGCGTCCTGGGCCCTGGCCGCGGTGTCGGCGCCGCTGACCAGGCCCTTGGCGGCCAGGCCATCGCAGCGTGCCGTAGCCCGCGCCGTCATGCCGGCCAGTCCGATGTAGTTGAAGATCGAGGCTTCGGTCAGCGCCGCGTCCGAGGCCAGCGCGGCACAGGGCTGGTAGAGGTTGCCGTAGGTCGTGAAGTCGGCCAGCGTCTTGCCATAAGCCGCAACGGCAACGCCGCCGAACTCGATCCCGTAGCCGCTGCTGGTCGGCATTTCGGTCACCGGCTCGGAGGCCACCACGCCGTCGATCAGGCCGCCGCGGTCCTGCTCGGCCGCACGCAGCGAGGCCGCGCCGCCGTTCGAGACCGAGCCCGCGATCACGATCGTGTTGTCGGGCCGGAATGGCACGGGATTGTCCGTCGTGCCGTAGCGCGCGTTCAGCACATACAGCGCATAGCGGCCGGCCGCCAGCGTGTCCTGGCCCCAGTCCTTCTCGGGGTTCATCTGCGAATGGGCATGCTTGATCGCCAGCCGGTTCGGGAACAGCGCGTTGTAGGCCGCGCGGGCCGCATCGCTGATGTTGGCGGCAAAGAAGCCCAGGCTGCCGGCGGCGGCGCGGCTGGCGCGGGTGCCGTCGACCTGGTGCACGCTGTCGTCCGTCAGGTCGTGGATGCCGACGCCCTTGCCGGCATCGGTCAGCGCCACGGCGCAGCCGTTCTTCAGGCCCCATTCGCCAGCCGTGCCGATCGCGCCATAGACGCCACGCGAGCCCGACGACGCGCCGAGGACCACGCAGGGGTTCGAGGGGTTGAAGCTGTCGGGCACCTGTACCGCGATCACGGTCTTCTTGCGGCCCGAGCCGTCATCGAGCACGGCCACATGCTCGCGTCCCGGAATCAGGCCTTCGTTGCTGGTGACGGCGCCCGCGGCGGTCACGTTGGGGCCGTACAGGCTGCCATAGCCGCCTGCGGCCGTGCCATCGAGGATGCCGCGGTAGTTGGAATACAGGGCGTTGCGGCGCAATTCGGCGGCCGTCGGCTTGGCGGGATCGGCGTAGGCGGGAGCGGTGACCAGGCCGAGCCCGGTCTTGCCGATGCCGCCGGTCAGCAGGTCCTGCGTCGCCGCGCTGTCCCCCTTGCCGACCGTGGTGGCGGGATAGGTCGTGGCGCTGACGGCCGTGATGCCCGCGGGCAACTCGTTGCGCGGATCGTCCGATCCGCCGCAGGCGGCCAGCACGGCGACAGTCAAGGTGCTCAGGGCCAGCTTCGTGGCCCGCTGGGGTTGCAGATGCGCTTTCATGATGTCTCCTCTTTTTTTCTACTGACACAAATGCCTGCCTGGGAGGCCATCTGCAGGGATCGTGCCAATGAACCCGGGCCATGCCTGGAGCAGGCTTTCCCTGGGGGACAAGGCTGGGTTCGGAGCTGCGACCGTGATTGCCGGTCTTGACTGTTCAATTTGCAGACGGTTGAGCTGTCTGGAATCCAGACAGCTGTCTGCTCATTTGTCAGGGTTTTCCAGGCGTGCGTACAGGGTGGCGCGCGAAATTCCGAGCTGGCGCGCGACGGCCTGCTTGTTGCCGCCATGGGCCTTGAGCGCGGCAGCAATCGCCCGCCGCTCCAGTGCCGCTACCTGTTCGGCCAGCGGGCGCAACAAGGCTGCTTCGCCCGCCGCCTCGGCCGGACGGCTGAGCGCCCCGTCGCCCGGCAAGGCATGGGTGGCCGGCGCGGTCGGTTCCAGCCCCGCCGCGCGCAGCACGCGCTCGATCTGCGCGGCATCGATGGCCCGCGACTCGCTGCCCAGCACCGCCTGTTCCAGCACATTGCGCAGCTCGCGGATATTGCCGCGCCAGGGCTGGGCCACCAGCAGGGCCAGCGCATCGGGCAGCAGTTCGGGCGGTGGCGTGCCGTTGCGCAGTCCCAGGTCCTCGGCCAGCATCTCGACCAGGGCCGGGATGTCGCTGCGCCTTGCGCGCAGCGGCGGCACGCGCAAGGGCAGCACATGCAGGCGGTAGAACAGGTCCTCGCGGAACTGGCCGTTCTGCACCATGGCCATCAGGTCGCGCGAGGTGGCGGCAACCAGGCGGGCATTGAACGGCACCAGCTGGTTCGAGCCCAGCGGCTCGATCTCGCCCTCCTGCAAGGCGCGCAGCAGCTTGGCCTGCAGGCTCAGCGGCATGTCGCCGATCTCGTCCAGGAACAAGGTGCCGCCATCGGCCAGCTTGAACTTGCCGTCGCGTCCCTTGCGGTCGGCGCCGGTATAGGCCCCGGGGGCCACGCCGAAGAACTCGGCTTCCAGCAGGGTGTCGGGCACGGCGGCAATGTTGACGCTGACGAACGGACCGTTGGCGCGCGCCGATGCGGCATGGATGGCATGGGCCAGCAGCTCCTTGCCGGTGCCGGTTTCGCCCAGCAGCAGCACCGGGCTGGCCGACTGGGCGGCACGGCGGGCCTGGCGCTTGACTTCGGTCGCGGCGGCGCTCGAGCCGACGAAGCTCGCGAAGGTGTACTTGGCCCGGCGCTCCCCGGCGCCGGCCAGCGAGCGGCCCCGCTGCAACGCCAGCTCGCGCCGGGCATCGTCCAGGTCGCGCTGCAGCAGGGCAAACTTGCCGATCAGGGGCTGCAGCGTGGTCTCGGGCTGGTCGAACAGCACGATGCCGATCGCGCCGATCACCCGCTGGGCCTCATCGCGCAAGGGGATGCGGCTGACCACGAAGGTACCGGCCCGGTTGTCCAGCAGGTCCACCAGCACCGGCTCGCCCGTCTCCAGCACGCGGCGCATCTGGGTGTTGGGAATCACTTCCTCCACCATCCGGCCCAGGAACTGGTCCAGCGAGGAAAAGCCCAGGTCGGGCAGGAAGCGCTGGTAGCCTTCGTTCACCCAGACGATGCAGCCCCTGTGGTCGACCAGGAACATGCCTTGGCTGACGCTGGATAACAGGTGGAACATCGAGCGGGCGGCCAGCTCCAGGATGCCCTCGGCGTTCAGGGGCAGCGCTGGGCTGTTGTCGTGCAAGGTGGTGAACATGACAACCATGTTAGCGCCCGCGGGCCTATCGCCACTGGTCGTCCTCACCTCGGTGCTCGCCGACCGGGTCTGGTGCTTGACCGGCAAGCCGGCGATCTGCCGGCCAAGCCGCTGAAAGAGGGCTGCCAGGCTCGGCTGGCGATACGGGGGCAATGCGTGCCACGCTGCCGTGCGGCACTTCATGCACCAAAGATGGATTATTTATGCACCATGAATGGGTATTTGTTCTTGTTTTGCGCTATTCGAGTGCGACCGCTGTGGGAAAATCCCCGGCTTGTTCAACTTGTGCACCCTAACGGAGCATCCATGACGACCGCCAGCCTTGCCCAGTTTCTCGCCACGGTCAATGACCGCAACCCCGGTCAGCCGGAATTCATGCAGGCCGTCACCGAGGTCATGGAAAGCCTCTGGCCCTTCATCGAGAAGCATCCCAGGTACGCCGAGCAGGCCCTGCTCGAGCGCCTGGTCGAGCCCGAGCGCATCGTCATGTTCCGCGTTTCCTGGGTCGACGACAAGGGCCAGGTGCGGGTCAACAAGGGCTATCGCATCCAGCACAGCATGGCCATCGGTCCCTACAAGGGCGGCCTGCGCTTCCATCCCTCGGTCAACCTGTCGGTGCTCAAGTTCCTGGCCTTCGAGCAGACCTTCAAGAACGCGCTGACCACGCTGCCGATGGGCGGTGGCAAGGGCGGCTCCGACTTCGATCCCAAGGGCAAGAGCGCCGGCGAGATCATGCGCTTCTGCCAGGCCTTCGTCTCCGAGCTGTTCCGCCATGTCGGACCCGACACCGACGTGCCGGCCGGCGACATCGGCGTTGGCGGTCGCGAGGTCGGCTACATGGCCGGCATGTACAAGAAGCTGGCCAACAGCGCTGCCAGCGTGTTCACCGGCAAGGGCCTGAGCTTCGGCGGCTCGCTGATCCGCCCCGAGGCCACCGGCTACGGCACGGTCTACTTCGCGCAGGAAATGCTCAAGACCCGCTGCAAGTCGTTTGACGGCCTGCGCGTCTCGGTCTCGGGTTCGGGCAACGTGGCCCAGTACGCGGTCGAGAAGGCCATGGCCCTGGGCGCCAAGGTCGTCACCGTGTCCGACTCGAGCGGCACCATCATCGACGAGGACGGCTTCACCCCCGAGAAGCTCGCGATCCTGATGGACGTCAAGAACCACCACTACGGCCGCGTCAGCGACTACGCCGCCCGCACCGGTGTCAGGTTCGAGGCTGGCGTGCGCCCCTGGCATGTGCCGGTCGACGTGGCCCTGCCTTGTGCAACGCAGAACGAGCTGGATGCCAACGACGCCAGGACCCTGATCGCCAACGGCGTGATCTGCGTCGCCGAGGGCGCCAACATGCCCTCGACCATCGAGGCGGCCAAGGCCTTCGAGGCGGCCGGCGTGCTGTACGCGCCGGGCAAGGCCTCGAATGCCGGCGGCGTTGCCACTTCCGGCCTGGAGATGAGCCAGAACGCGCTGCGCCTGTCCTGGGGCCGTGACGAGGTCGATGCCCGTCTGCTCGAGATCATGCGCAACATCCACGCCGCCTGCCTGAAGTATGGCAAGCGTGCCGACGGCAGCGTGAGCTACATCGACGGCGCCAACATTGCCGGCTTCGTCAAGGTGGCCGACGCGATGCTGGCCCAGGGCGTGATCTGAGCGCCAGCCGGACAGACCGCCTAACCGCCTGCGGGCGGTTTTTTTTCGCCTTCCGGCAGCCGGTGCGTGGCCCCGGGCTGGTCTCAGGCGCCGGCCTGCGGCCAGATCAGCTCTGACGGCGTCCTGCGCATGATCACCCGGCCATGCCGGATCGACAGCAGCGCCTGGCCCTGGGTGCGCAGCAGTTCGTAGTCGCTGTCGGCCGACAGCAGCACCAGGTTGGCGGGGCGGCCGATCTCGATCCCGTAGCCTTCGCCCAGGGCCAGCGCCCTGGCGCCATGGTCGGTCACGAAATCCAGCGCACGCTGCAAGTCCTCGTAGCCGAGCATGTGGCAGATATGCAGCCCGGCGTCGAGGATGCGCAGGATGTTGCCGTTGCCCAGCGGATACCAGGGGTCGACGATCGAGTCCTGCGCAAAGCACACGTTCAGGCCGGCGCGGTCGAGCTCGGGCACCCGGGTCAGGCCGCGGCGCTTGGGGTAGCTGTCGAAGCGCCCCTGCAGATGGATGCTCTCGGTCGGGCAGCTGATGAAGCTCAGTCCCGCCTGCTTGAGCAGCCGGAACAGCTTGTAGCAGTAGGCGTTGTCGTAGGAGCCCATCGCCGTGGTGTGGCTGGCCGTCACCCTGGCTCCCATGCCATGGACCCGGGTCAGCTCGGCCAGCACCTCGAGGAAGCGCGAGTTCGGGTCGTCGGTTTCGTCGCAATGCACGTCGACCAGGCAGTCGTGCCGTTCGGCCAGCTCCATCAGGAACTGCACCGACGACACGCCCTGGTCGCGCGTGTTCTCGAAATGCGGGATGCCGCCGACCACGTCGGCGCCGAGCGCGACCGCTTCGCGCATCAGCGCGCGGCCGTTGGCGAACGACTCGATGCCTTCCTGCGGGAAGGCGACGATTTGCAGGTCGACCAGGTCGCGCGCCTGCTCGCGCACTTCCAGCATGGCCTGCAGCGTGGCCAGTCCGGGTTCGGTCACGTCGACATGGGTGCGCACATGCTGGATGCCGTGCGCGGCCAGCATCCGGATGGTGCGGTGTGCCCGCGCCTGGGTGTCCTCCCGGGTCACCAGCGCCTTGCGTTCGGCCCAGCGTTCGATGCCTTCGAACAGGGTGCCGCTGAGGTTCCAGTGCGGCTCGCCGGCCGTCAGCGCGGCGTCGAGGTGGATATGGGGTTCGACCAGCGGCGGGATCACCAGCTTGCCGTCGGCGTCCAGCGTATCGCCGGCGAGCGCGGCGGCGGGAGCGGGCAAGGTTTCGGTCTGTGGCGTGATGGCGCTGATCAGGCCATCGGCCCATTCCAGGGTGAACAGGCCGGAGCGGCCGCGCAGACGGGCGTTGATGATGCGGTTCATGTGAAGCTCGTGGTGGGTGAGGAATGGCAGGACAGCCGCCAGATCATCAGCGCAACGGCGATGTTCAGGCGGTGCTGGGCGTCGTCCAGATCAAGGCCGGTCAGGGTCTTGATCTGTTGCAGGCGGTAGTTCAGGGTGTTGCGGTGCACGCCCAGGCCTTGGGCGGCAGCGACCAGGTTGCCGTTGGCCTGCATCCAGGCCTCCAGCGTCTGGGTCAGCGCGGCGTGGTGGCCCTGGTCGTGCTGCAGCAGAGGCCCCAGGGTGGTATTGACGAAGCGGTCGAGCAGGCTGCGGTCGGGAATCGCCACCAGCAGCTCCAGCACGCCCAGCTCCTCGAAGCAGCACAGGCCCAGTCGTTCCGGGAAGGAGCGGGCGGCCAGCAGTGCCTGGCGTGCCTGCCCCAGTCCGCGCGGCAGCTCGGCCGGCTGCTGGCAGCCACCACCCAGGCCGGCGAACACGCGCAGCCGACGGTCGCCGGCGTTGAGCTGGTGCAGCAGCCGCTCGGTGCTGGCGCGGTTGCGCGCCAGTGAACCGGGCTCGCCCGAGGGCAGCAGGGCGATCCATTGCTCGGCCTGGCTGATGACCGGCAGCGGCTGGCCCAGCGCATCGAGGCTGTGCGCCAGTGCCTGCAAGACCTCCTGCCGGAAGGATTGCAGCAGGGTTTCCGCCGCCTCGGGCGCCAGGGCGCGGAACAGCTCCGCCGTGCCGGCCAGTTGCACCACCAGCACCTGGCGCGGCTGGCTCAGGTCGATGCCCAGCCGGTCGGCCCGGTGGGCCAGCAGCTGGCCGTCAGCGATCGTGCCTTCTAGCAGCTGCTCGATCAGCTGCTGGCGTGAACTGCCGAGCAGCTGTGCCTGCACCAGGGCCGATCCTATGGCTTCGGTCACCCCGACCATGGGCAGCTCGTAGGGCTGTTCGATCAGGGGCAGGCCCAGCCGGTCGGCCTCGGCCAGCATATTCGGCGGGATCTGCTGGATGTAGAGCGGGCCGGTCAGGACCACCAGGCCGGCGCAGTCGCGCGCGTGCGCTTCGCGCACCAGCTGCAGCAGGTTCGCCTCGCTGCGCGGCTGGTTGATGCCGGTGACGAACACCAGTTCGCCGCCGAGCACCCAGGGCGCGATCGACTCGTTTTCTGCCACATAGGGCCAGCGGACCTGGCGGTTCTCGCCGGCCTGCCCGGCGCGCAGGCGCATGGCCTGCAGCCGGGGCAGCAGCAGCACATCGCGGATGCTCAGGCTCATGCGTCGACCGTGCCGAGTTGCTGGCGGCTGGCCCTGGCGCCGCGCAGTTCGTGCAGCAGCACATAGCTCAGCGCAGCCACCAGGATGCCGACCAGCGGCGCCACCCAGGGCGAGAAGTAGGCGCACAGGGCACCGAGGCCGTAGGCTCCCAGGCCGACCCAGTTGAAGCGCGGCAGCGCAGCGCTGCCGAGGCGCGGGTAACGCCGCTTGTGGCCATGGAAGAAATCGGCCACGATCACGCCGCCGATGGGCGGGATGATGGAGCCCAGCAGGATCAGGAACGGAATCAGCAGGTCCGACATGCCGCCAATCGCCAGCAGGGTACCGACAGCCGCACCGATCAGGGTGATGGCGCCGCGACGGTCCTTGCGGATCATGTTGCAGCCGGCGGCGGCAAAGTTGTAGATGGTGTTGTCCTGGGTGGTCCAGATGTTGAGGAACAGCATCACGACGGCGGCGACCGACAGGCCTTGCAGCACCATGACCTCGACGATGTCGGGCTGCTGGTAGACCATGGCACCATAGGCGCCGACCATGATCATCAGGCCGTTGCCAATGAAGAAGCCCACCAGGCTCGAGAGCACGGCGGTCTTGCCGTCGCGCGCGAAGCGGGTCCAGTTGGTGGCCTGGGTGGCGCCGCTGACAAAGGTGCCGAACACCAGGGTGATGGCCATGTTCCAGTCCATGCTCTCCTTGGGCTGGATGGCGAGCAGGCCCTCGAGGCCGCCGGCATCGCGCGTGGCCAGCCAGATCGACCACAGCAGCAGCGCCAGCATGGCCGGCACCGCCACCCG
The DNA here is from genome assembly GCF_002980595.1 of Malikia granosa. Taxonomy (GTDB): domain Bacteria; phylum Pseudomonadota; class Gammaproteobacteria; order Burkholderiales; family Burkholderiaceae_C; genus Malikia; species Malikia granosa. The sequence continues at coordinate 21,256 of NZ_PVLQ01000032.1, read as the reverse complement.
CGACAGCAGGTCCAGGCCCTTGTAGCCGATGAAGGCGGTCAGGCTGAAGCCCAGCCCGAACAGCACCATCAGCGGTACCGTCCAGCCCTGCGGCAACTCCAGCATCTTGACCAGCACCAGGGCGATGGTCGCGGTGCCCCAGGCATACCAGCCGATCTGGGTGAAGCCCAGCAGGAAGTCCGACAGCTTGCTGCCGGTCTCGCCGAAGCAGAAGCGGCCCATCAGGACCGAATTCAGGCCGCTGTGGCAGGCGATGTAGCCCAGCACCGCGGCGTACAGGCCGAGCAGCAGGTTGCCGGCGATGCTGGCCCAGATCAGGGTCTTGAAGTCGAAGGCCAGGCCCATCTTGCCGCCGGCAAACATGGTGGCAGTGAAGAAGGTGAAGCCGAACAGCAGGATCGATGTGGATAGCAGGCCCTTGCGGGCGCCGGCGGGCACTTCACTGAGTGGATAGTCGTGATCAAGGTCTGGGGCTTGGTTCATCGCTGAAACTCCGGTTGGTGGAATGCCTGAGACAGCGCAAGCCCCGTGCCATCCCGCAAGCCTTGTGGCACGCCGATCAGCTGTTCAGCCAGAACAAGCCAGATAGTGCAGTTTGCACAATAAGGCCGCTGGGCGAAAGATCCCTTGCACCATGCGCAGGCATGCAACTCAAGGTGCGCGTCACGCTGGTGCGGCATGGCTCAGATTCGTGCGAAGGAGGGCCATGGTTCAATCTGCACAATGACGGATCGGTCCAGCCGACAGCCCGGGCAGTGGTTCAGGAGCGTCCAGGGCCTGGCTCCGGTCCCGATGGGGCCGGACTTCATCGGCAGCGGTTTTTCTTCTGCTACAATCACGCCACCAAATTTCGCGGGATTAGCTCAGTTGGTAGAGCGATACCTTGCCAAGGTATAGGTCGAGAGTTCGAGTCTCTTATCCCGCTCCAAACTAGGCCCCAGTGGCCAAGCAAAAGCCCCTCCTGTTGCTGCAGGCGGGGCTTTTGCCTTGGGCGCCCCGAAAGGCAGCGTGTTCAGCCGTCACATTCCCGCCCGTCTGTGCGCTGTCTTACCATCGCAGCTAGCATGGACATGATCAGGCAAGCGATGACCCACCCGCGCCTGCGGGCCGCCGCACGGGTGTTGTTGAGTCCCTACTTTGCCAACGGGGCCATGGCCGCGCTCGGCCTGCTGCTGATTTCCGGCCTGGTCCGGCTCGGTCTCGGGCCGGAAGCGGCTGCCGCCGCTTCGGTCGGCGTGATCGTCTGCATTCCGCCCGACCAGGCCGCGCCCAGGCAAGGCAAGATCTGGCTGCTGCTGCCGTCTGCCTTGCTGGGCCTGCCCTTGTTCGCGGCGGTACAGGCGCTGCATACGGCGCCGCTCCAATTGGGCCTGCTGCTGGTCGCGGCCACCTTCCTGGCTTTCCTGGCCGGCGCCTGGGGCAAGCGCGGCCTGCCGATCGTGATGTCGCTGATGTTCGCCGCCCTGTTCTCGATGGCCATGCCCCGGCAGGCCAGCGAGGCCAGCGTGCTGTTCAACAGCGCCTGCTTCGCGCTCGGTGCTGGCGCCTACCTGGTCTGGGCCACCGTTGCCAATGCCTGGCTGAACCCGTTCTACCGGATGGCGATGCTGGCCAACACCCTGTTCTCGCTGGTGGCGCTGATGCGGCTGCAGGCCAGGCAGCTCCAGCCCCGGGACGAGCCGGCATCCGGCCAGCCGGTGATCGGTGCCGTGCTGCGCCAGCAAGCCCTGCTGGCCGACCAGTTGCAAGCGGCGCGCGACATCCTGCTCGAGTCGCCGCGCACCCCGCGCCGTCAGCAGCTGGTAGCCATGCTGTTGCTGGTCATGGAGCTGCGTGACCATCTGCTGGCTTGCGAGCTCGACCTCGATGCGATCCGGGCCCAGCCCGGATCTGCGTCCGCCCTGCCGCCGCTGTCCCGCGTCATGGAGGATTGCGCCAGCGCGACCGAGCAGGTGGCCGACGCCCTGCTGCGGGGCGATGTGCCGCCTGCCTTCCCGGAACTGGCTCAGCCGCTGGCACCCTGGCGCAAGACCGCTGTTCCCGGCCGCGAAGCCGCTGCCCTGCCGGCGGCGCTGACGCCCAGCCTGGCCAACCGGGTCGCCAACCTGAGCGACGATGTGCTGCGCCTGGTCGATCTCGGCCGTGGCCAGGCGGCACCTGACCTGGCGGCGGTCCGTACCGCCTGGCGGCTGTTCGTGAGTCCCACCGCCTGGAGCTGGCGGCCGCTGGCCTCGCTCTGGCGCTGGAATGCGCCCTCGCTGCGGCATGCGATCCGTGCCAGCCTGGCGCTGGGCTCGGCCTATGCCCTGGCGCAGGTCCTGCCCTGGGGCACGCATGATTACTGGATCCTGCTGACGATCGTGGTCGTGCTGCGCGGCAGCCTGGCCCAGACCCTGGAGCGGCGCAACCACCGGGTGCTGGGCACCTTGATCGGCTGCCTGCTGTCGGCCGCCCTGCTGTCGGCCCATCTGTCGGCCGGCCTGCTGTTGCTGGTCCTCACGCTGGCCCAGGCCTGTGCCCATGCCTTCGCGGCCAGGCGCTACCTGGTCACGGCGGTGGCGGCCACGGTGCTCGGCCTGGTCCAGGCCCATATGCTCAATGCCGGGACCTCGCCGGTGTTCGATGTCATCGAGCGCATGGCCGACACCCTGATCGGGGTCGGCTTTGCCTGGCTGTTCAGCTATTTCCTGCCGTCCTGGGAGCGCCATTCGCTGCCCTCGCTGCTGACCCGCACGCTGAAGGCGCAGGCCCGCCATGCCGAGGTCGCGCTCGGACTGGGCCAGCTGCAGGCGATAGACAACGCGCCCGAGATCGAATGGCGGCTGGCCCGCCGCGAGGCCCATGACAGCCTGTCCGCGCTGATGCAGGCGATCCAGCGCTCGCTGTCCGAGCCGCGCGCCGTCAGGCCACCGCTGGAGCCGCTGGAACGCTTGCTGGCCTACAGCTACCAGCTGCTGGCCCAGCTGACGGCGGTCAAGACCATGCTGCTCCAACACCGCGACCGGATCGACCTGCTGCCGCTGCAGCCGCCGCTGGCACAGGCGGTCGAGGCGATCGGGACCGTCCTGACCCAGCCCGGCGCGGCCAGCCCGGTCGAGGCGGCCTGGCCGCTGGCCGAGGTGCCATCCTTCGTGGCGCCGCTCGACGATGCCCTCGAGCCCTGGCTGCTCAGGCGGCTGCAGCTCGCGACCGCGGTGTCGGGCCGGGTCCGGGCCGAGGCCGACCGGGTCCTGTCGGCCCTGGGTCAGTCGCGCTCGTAGGGCTGCCCCGGCTTACTGCACCACCGCCACCGACTTCACCTGCACCCAGACGATGCTGCTCGGCTGCAGGTGCAGCAGCGCCTGGGCACGGCGGGTGATGCGCGCCAGCAGCACCGCCTCGCCGCAACGCACGCGCACCAGCACCTGCGAGGGGTGGCTGTCGGGGGCGATCGAGTCGATCCGTCCCGGCAGATGGTTCTGGATGCTGGTGTGATGCGGTTCGGTGGTGGTCAGGCTCACGTCGCGCGCCAGCACGCGCAGCCGCACCGATTGCCCGACCGGGATCTCGCGGTCGCGCACCCAGAGCTCGCCGCCCTCGAAGGCCACCCGCGCCAGTTGCCAGTCCTCATCGCGCTCGGCGATCCGGCCCTGCAGCAGCACGCCGGCATCCTCGCCGACCACGACCGGGCTCTGCAGCGAGGCCAGCACCTGCTGCACCGGTCCGACCGCGCGCACCTGGCCGCGCTCGAGCACCACCAGATGATCGGCCAGCCGCGCCAGCTCGTCGGGGGAATGGGTGACGTAGAGCATCGGGATGCTGAGCTCGTCGCGCAGCCGCTCGAGCCAGGGCATGATCTCGAGCCGGCGTGCCAGGTCGAGCGCGGCCATCGGTTCGTCGAGCAGCAGCACCCGGGGGGCCGTGGCCAGCGCCCGCGCGATCGCGACCCGCTGCCGCTCGCCGCCCGAGAGCTGGGCCGGCCGGCGCCGCAGCAGCTGGCCTATGCCCAGCAACTCGATCGCCGCCTGCAGCTGTTGCCGGCCTTGCGGCGCGCGCGCGCGCCTGACGCCGTAATCGAGGTTGCCCTGCACGTCCAGATGCTCGAACAGGCTGGCTTCCTGGAACACATAGCCGAGCGCGCGTCGGTGCGTCGGCAGGAACACACCGCTCGCGTCGTCCTGCCAGACCTCGCCGGCGACGGCGACATGGGCCTGCTGTGCCCGCTCCAGCCCGGCGACGCAGCGCAGCAGGCTGGTCTTGCCCGAGCCGGAGGCACCGAACAGCACCGTGATGCCCTGGCCGGGCAGCTGCAGGTCGACCTGCAGCGCGTAATCGGCGCGCGGCAGCGTGAGCCGCAGACGCAGGTCCCGGCCGCTCATGACAGCCCCTGGCCGCGCTGGCGCTTGAGCAGCGCCAGGCTCAGCAGCACCACGAAGGAGAACAGCACCATGGCGCCGGCCAGCCAGTGCGCCTGGGCGTATTCCATCGCCTCGACATGGCCGTAGAGCTGGGTCGACACCACCCGGGTCTGGCCCGGGATGTTGCCGCCTATCATCAGCACGACGCCGAACTCGCCGACCGTGTGCGCGAAGCTCAGGATCGCCGCCGTGACCAGTCCGGTCCTGGCCTGTGGCAGCGCCACCGTGAAGAAGGCGTCGAGCGGGCGCGCGCGCAAGGTGGCGGCGACCTCCATCGGGCGCTGGCCCTGGGCCTCGAAGGCATGCTGCAGCGGCTGTACCGCGAACGGCAGCGAGAAGATGACCGAGCCGATCAGCAGGCCCGTGAAGCTGAACGACAGCAGGCCCCAGCCCAGCGCCTGGGTCAGCTGGCCCAGGGGTCCCTGCGGGCCCATGGCCAGCAGCAGGTAGAAGCCCAGCACCGAGGGCGGCAGCACCAGCGGCAGCGTCACCAGCGCATTGATCGGGGCGCGCCAGCGCGAGCCGGTCCGCGCCAGCCACCAAGCCAGCGGCGTGGCGATCAGCAGCAGCAGCAGGGTGGTCAGCGTCGCGAGCCTGACCGTGAGCCAGATCGCCTGCAGGGCAGCCGGGTCGAAGGGCATGTCAGAACTCGCCGCCTTGGGCGCGGATGATGGCGCGTACCTTGTGGCCCTGCAGGTCGCGCCGCTGCGCCAGCACGGCCGGATGGTCCTGGCCCGGGGGCGGCAAGCGGCCTCCGGAGGCGCAGCAGGCAGCAAGGATTCGTTTCATGGAAAATCTGACTATCTGTCTGACGGATGGGGAAAGTGTAGTGCCTGCCCGGCCCGAGCGATCGCCAGCCACCGATGCACTGCCTGACCATGACAAGCTCCAGCCGCCTGCCCCTCGACCTGCTGTCCCCTCTTGCCTGCGGCCTCGACGCCGCCATCATCGACCTCGACGGCACCATGGTCGACACCCTGGGCGACTTCGTCGCCGTGCTGGGCCTGACGCTCGACGAGCTCGGCCTGCCGCGCGTGGACCGCGCCTTCGTCGAGCGCACCGTCGGCAAGGGCAGCGAGCACCTGATCCGCCAGACCCTGGCCGAGGTCGGTGGCGACCCGGCGTGCTACGAGCAGGCCTGGGCCGCCTACCAGCGCCATTACCTGGGCATCAACGGGGAATTCGCCGCGGTGTTCGACGGCGTGGCCGAGGGCCTGCAGGCGTTGCGCGATGCCGGCCTGCGCCTGGCCTGCCTGACCAACAAGCCGCTGGCCTTCGCCCGGCCGCTGCTGGCGGCCAAGGGGCTGGACGGCCATTTCGAGTTCGTCTTCGGCGGCGACTCGTTCGCGCGCAAGAAGCCCGATCCGCTGCCGCTGCTCGAGACCTGCCGCGCACTCGGCACCCTGCCGGCGCGCACGCTGATGGTCGGCGACTCGCGCAACGATGCCGAGGCGGCGCATGCGGCCGGCTGCCCGGTCGCGCTCGTGACCTATGGCTACAACCATGGCGAGCCGATCCGCGCCGTGCCGGCATCGGCCTACCTGGACCGGCTCGACCAGTGGCGCCAGGGCTGATTCACGCCATCTTCACCCGCTGATCACCGGGTTGTCACGGGGCCTTTCTAAGCTGGGTGGTTTTCTCCCTCCCACAGAAGAAGCTCCATGACTCAAGCTCCGATCCTCATGCCCACGACGCTGGCCCTGGCCGCCGTGCTCTCCCTGGCTGGCTGCAACGACAGCGAGGACAGCTACCTGCCGCCCACGCCGACGGTGATCGCGCACCGCGGGGCCTCGGCGCTGCGCCCCGAGCACACGCTGGCGGCCTACCAGAAGGCGATCGACGACGGCGCCGACATCATCGAGCCCGACCTGGTCATCACCAAGGATGGCGTGCTGGTCGACCGGCACGAGAACGCCCTGGCGATCGTCAACGCCGACGGCTCGATCAAGGAAGCCACCACCAACGTCGCCGAGCTGCCGCAGTTCGCCGCGCGCAAGGCGACCAAGGTCATCGACGGCAGCACCATCACCGGCTGGTTCACCGAAGACTTCACGCTGGCCGAACTCAAGACCCTGCGCGCGCGCGAGCGCATCCCGGCGATTCGTCCCGCCAACACCCAGTACAACGACCAGTTTGAGGTGCCGACGCTGCAGGAGGTCATCGACCTGGCCAAGGCCCAGTCCGCCGCCAAGGGCCGCGTGATCGCGATCGAGCCGGAGACCAAGCACCCGACCTATTTCAAGTCGATCGGCCTGCCGCTGGAAAAGCCGCTGCTGGCCACGCTCGAGAAGAACGGCTGGAACCACCGTGGCGCCCCGGTGTTCGTGCAGTCCTTCGAGGTCGGCAACCTGAAGGAGATCAGCAAGCTCAGCACGGTCCGCCTGGCCCAGCTGATCAACGGCAGCGGTCGTCCCTACGATTTCGTGGCCGAGGGCCCGTCCAACACCCGAACCTATGCCGACATGGTGACCCCGGCCGGCCTGAAGGAAATCGCGACCTACGCCTATGCCGTGGGTCCGTACAAGGAGTGGATCATTCCCTTCGTGCGCGTCAACGGCGTGGCGACCGAGCTCGGCGCACCGACCAGCTTCGTCAAGGACGCGCATGCCGCCGGCCTCGTGGTCCACACCTGGACCCTGCGCCCGGAAAACAGCTTCCTGCCGGCCAGCCTCAAGGGTGCGCCGACCAGCGATGCCAGCGCGCGCGGCAACAGCATCGCCGAAATCCAGGCCTACCTGAAGACCGGCATCGACGGCTTCTTCACCGACGATCCGGCCGTCGGCCGCGCCGCGGTGAACGGCTTCAAGCCCTGAGGCCGCTCAGGCTGGCGGCCACCCGGGCCGCCGCCAGCACGGTTCAACCCAGCACGCGCTGCAGCGCTTCCTGGTACTTGGCGGCGGTCTGGGTGATGACTTCCTGCGGCAGGCGCGGCGCCGGCGCGGTCTTGTTCCAGGGCTGGCCGTTGACGGTCGCGGTCTCGAGCCAGTCGCGCAGGAACTGCTTGTCGAAGCTCGGCGGGTTGCTGCCTTCGGCATAGCTGTCGGCCGGCCAGTAGCGCGAGCTGTCCGGGGTCAGCACCTCGTCCATCAGCACCAGGGTGCCGTCGGCATCGAGGCCGAACTCGAACTTGGTGTCGGCGATGATGATGCCCTTGGTCAGCGCGAATTCGGCCGCGGCCTGGTAGAGCCGGATCGCGGTGTCGCGGATCTGCGCGGCCAGCTCGGGGCCGATCATCTCGACCGTCTTCTCGAAGGTGATGTTCTCGTCATGCTCGCCGATCTCGGCCTTGGCGGCCGGGGTGTAGATCGGCTCGGGCAGCTTGGAGGCGTTCTTCAGTCCCTCGGGCAGAGGCACGCCGCAGACGCTGCGACTGTCCTGGTATTCCTTCCAGCCGCTGCCGGCCAGGTAGCCGCGCACCACGGCCTCGACCGGGATCGGCTTCAGGCGCTTGACCAGCATCGAGCGGCCGGCGACCTGGGGCTTTTCCTCGTCGCTGACCACGCTGGTCGGGTCCTCGCCGGTCAGGTGGATCGGGCAGATGTTCTGTCCCTTCGGGCCCAGCAGGTCGAACCAGAACAGGCTGAGCTTGGTCAGCAGCTCGCCCTTGCCGGGAATCGGCTCGCCCATGATGACGTCGAAGGCGCTGATGCGGTCGGAAGCGACCATCAGGATGCGGTCGTCGCCCACGGCGTAGTTGTCGCGCACCTTGCCGCGTGCGAGCAAGGGCAGGGACTTGAGGGCAGAGGTGTGGAGTGCGTGGGTCATGGACAGGAAGGCCTGGATCAAAGCTGGGATTATCGCAAGTCTTGCGTTCCGGGCCCAGCGCATTCGCCCGCGACCGGGCCGGCCTTGTTGCCTACCCATCGCTGCTGAAATGATTAATATATTCCGATTGAGAAAATGAAATGAAATCGCTGGCGAATGTAAAGGATTTGTAGTAAATTTACGGACGGGACTTGTCCCCGTCGCTCACCTCCCTGGCGACGAGCCGCAAGGCTTTCAGCCCCCTCGTGGGGCTCTTTTTTTGTCTGTCGCCGGCCGTCAGCTGGCCGGATGGGATTGTCGCGAGGCGCTGTTCAGCGCGTTGCGGGGCGCAGGCAAGCCAGTGCCGCCAGCAGGGCCTTGGCGTCGGGCCGGCGCGCGGGCAGGGGGGCCAGGCAGGCGTCGCGCAGCGCTGCCAGTCGGGCCAGGCATGGCTCGTCGTCCGCTGCGGGCTCGATGCGCTCGATCAGCTCCTCGAGCAGGCAGCCGAAGGCGCGCATTTCCAGCTGCTGCAGCGCCCTTGCCTGATGCGCCGGCAAGCCGCCCAGCAGGGTCGCGGCACCGAAATCGCCCAGCAGCGCCCGCCCCTTGCCGTCATGCAGGATGTTGTGGCCGTAGAAGTCGCCATGCAGCACGCCGCGCCCATGCAGGTGTGCCAGGGTCGAGGCCATGGCCGTTGCCAGCTCCAGCGCGGTCCCGAGGCTCCAGCGGCTGTTCGAGGGATAGATGTCGCGCGTGCAGGAGGCCAGGCTCGGCGGCCCGGCCAGGCTGCGGAATTCCGGTCCGACCAGCGCCATCACCAGGCCCTGGCCGGCTCGCGGATGGCCTGCGATCCGACCCAGCAGCGGAATCAGCTGCGGATGGTCGCCACCCGCGAGACAGGCGGCCATCTCGGATTCCGGCAGGCCGTCGCTGGTCATCTCGCCCTTGAACAGCTTGACCGCCACCGGTCGGGCGGAATCGGCCTGGCGCTGCTCGGCCAGGTGGATCACGCCCGAGGCACCGGCGCCGAGGACTTGCTGCAGCTGCAGGTCCTGCCAGGCGATCGCGGCGATCGGGCTTTGCGCCAGCGCGGCCTGCTCCTGCTCGAGGCAGCAGGGATTGCCGGCATGGGCCAGCCAGGTCAGCCGGGGCAGCTCATGCAGCCAGACAGGTAGCTCGGTCAGGCGGTTGGCCGAGATGCGCAGCAGCTCCAGGCTCTGGCAGGCCGCCATTTCGGCCGGCAGCGCCTGCAGCCGGTTGCCGGCCAGCGCGAGCTTCTGCAGCCGGCTGCAGCGGCCGATCTCGGGCGGCAGCTGTTCGATCCGGTTGTCGGTCAGGATCAGCCAGCGCAGCCTGGGCGGCAGCGCGGCGGCGGGGACCTGCTCGATGCGGCAGGACTTGAAGCCGACCATCTCGAGCTGTTCGCAGCTGCCCAGCACGGCAGGCAGCTCGGTGAAGGGGTTGTCCGAGCAGAACAGCACGCGCAGCCGGTGCAGGCGCGGCAGGTCGGCGGGCAGCGCGCTTAGCGCGTTGCCCGACAGGTCGAGGATCTCGAGCGTGTCGGCGAGCTCGAAGATCTCGCGCGGGAACTCGGTCAGGCCCGCGCGCAGCGCGAGCCGGCTGGCACCGGCGAGTTCGCCGGCGCGCAGCTGTTCCAGCGTCTGGCTCAGTTGACCACCTGGGCCAGCTGGCCGGCGGCGTATTGGCCGGCGACGACTTGCAGGTTGTGGCCCTTGATCTTGCCGGCCTGGCCTTCGCAGCCGAACTCGAGGAAGCGCTGCTTGCACAGGGCCTGGGCGGCGGCGCGCGCGGGCTTGAGCCATTCGCGGGCGTCGAACTTGTCCGGGTTCTCGAACAGGAACTTGCGCACGGCACCGGTCATCGCCAGGCGGATGTCGGTGTCGATGTTGATCTTGCGCACGCCGTGCTTGATCGCTTCCTGGATCTCCTCGACCGGCACGCCGTAGGTTTCCTTCATCTTGCCGCCGTACTGGTTGATGATCGCCAGCAGTTCCTGCGGCACGCTGGACGAACCATGCATCACCAGGTGGGTATTCGGGATGCGGGCGTGGATTTCCTTCACGCGGCTGATGGCCAGGATGTCGCCGGTGGGCTTGCGGCTGAACTTGTAGGCGCCATGGCTGGTGCCGATCGCGATCGCCAGCGCGTCGAGCTGGGTCGCCTTGACGAAGGCGGCGGCTTCCTCGGGGTCGGTCAGCATCTGGCTGTGGTCGAGCTTGCCCTCGGCGCCGATGCCGTCTTCCTCGCCAGCCTCGCCGGTCTCGAGGTTGCCCAGGCAGCCGAGTTCGCCCTCGACCGAGACGCCGACCTTGTGCGCGAGCTCGACCACGCGGCGCGTGACGTCGACGTTGTACTCGAAGCTGGCCGGGGTCTTGCCGTCTTCCATCAGCGAGCCGTCCATCATGACCGAGGAGAAGCCCAGGTCGATCGCGCCCTGGCAGATCGCCGGGCTCTGGCCGTGGTCCTGGTGCATGACCAGCGGGATGTTCGGGTAGGCCTCGAGCGCGGCCTGGATCAGGTGCTTGATGAAGGGCTCGCCCGCGTACTTGCGCGCGCCGGCGCTGGCCTGCAGGATCACCGGAGCGCCGACTTCCTTCGCGGCCTCCATGACGGCCTGGACCTGTTCCAGGTTGTTGACGTTGAAGGCCGGGATGCCGTAGCCGTTTTCAGCGGCGTGATCCAGCAGTTCGCGCATCGAGACGAGAGCCATGGGGAATTTCCTGTGAAGTTTGAAAAGCGGGGGGTGGCGACCGGGAGTTTTCCGGCCCAGTCCATCCATCCATTCTAGCTTCGCAGAGCTATCAGCCCGTGACATGCCGCAGGCCGGGCAGGCCTCCTGATCGCAGGCCATTGCTGTCGTTTCGGCAGCAAAAAAGGCCCCTTCGCCATGCGATCGGAGCCTTAGAGCCGGGGCCGGGGCCACAGCCCGGGCTTACTGGGCACGGCAGATCTTGAGCATATTGGTGCCGCCCGGCGTGCCCATCGGTTCGCCGCAGGTGATGGCGTAGACGTCGCCGCTTTGCACGATGCCGCGTTCCTTCAGGTGCTGCTCGGCCTGCTGCAGCGCGGTGTCGCGGTCGGCGCTGGTGTCCATCAGCAGCGGGCGCACGTTGCGATACAGCGCCATCTTGCGTTGCGCCGACAGCTTGGAGGTGACGGCGTAGATCGGCAGCGCGACCTTGTGCCGGCTCATCCAGAGCGCGGTCGAGCCCGAGTCGGTCAGCGCGACGATGGCCTTGGCGCCGAGGTGGCTGGCGGTGAACAGCGCGCCCATCGCGATCGTGTGGTCGATGCGGTCGAAGGTCTTGCCGGTGAAGTCGGATTCGATCTCGTAGCTGTCGGCGGCTTCGGCGGCCTCGCAGATCTTGGCCATTTCCTGGATCGTCTGCAGCGGGTACTTGCCGGCGGCGGTCTCGGCGCTCAGCATCACGGCGTCGGTGCCGTCGAGCACCGCGTTGGCGACGTCGCTGACCTCGGCGCGGGTCGGCACCGGGTTGGTGATCATGCTCTCCATCATCTGGGTCGCGGTGATCACGAGCTTGTCGTTGGCCAGCGCGAGCTTGATCATGCGCTTTTGCAGTGCCGGCACGGCGGCGTTGCCGACCTCGACCGCCAGGTCGCCGCGCGCGACCATGATGCCGTCCGACACGCGCAGGATGTTCTCGAGCTCGGGGATGGCCTCGGCGCGCTCGATCTTGGCGATCAGGCCCGGCTTGTGGCCGGCCGGTGCCGCGACCTGGCACAGCTGGCGCGCCAGTTCCATGTCGGTCGCAGTCTTCGGGAAACTGACCGCGACATAGTCGGCCCGCAGGCCCATCGCGGTCTTGATGTCGTCCATGTCCTTGCCGGTCAGCGCCGGCGCGGTCAGGCCGCCGCCCTGCTTGTTGATGCCCTTGTTGTTCGACAGCTCGCCGCCGATCACGACCACCGTGTGCACCGCTTCGCCGGCGACGCGCTCGACCTCGAGCACGATCAGGCCGTCGTTGAGAAGCAGCCGGTCGCCGGCCCTGACATCGCGCGGCAGGTCCTTGTAGTCCAGGCCCACGCCGTCGAGGTCGCCGGGTTCGCTGCGCGCGGCGTCGAGCACGAAGGACGCGCCGTCCTCCAGCATCACCTTGCCGTCGGCGAACTTGCCGACCCGGATCTTGGGGCCCTGCAGGTCGGCCATGATCGCCACCTCGACGCCAGCGCGCCTGGCCGCTGCCCGCACCATCTCGGCGCGGTCGATATGGTCCTGCGCCTTGCCGTGCGAGAAGTTCAGTCGCACGATGTTGACGCCGGCGCGGATCATCTGTTCGAGCAGGGCGGGGTCGCTGGAGGCGGGACCGAGGGTGGCGACGATCTTGGTGGCGCGCTGGGGCATGGATTTCTTTCCGGTAAACGTCTGGTCAGTGTCGCGCGTCATTGAGCCGCGACCTCGCGACCATTATCCGGCAGGCTGGTGACGGCGTGGTAACAAGCCGGGTACACCCTGCCGATCTGTCCGGATGGCCACTTGTCCCGGCTTGTCCAGTCCTTGTGCAGGGCTTGTCCAGAAACTTGTCCACAGCCCTGCGGACCGGTCAGCGGCCCGCCCTGTCCGGACTCACTGGCCGTAGTAGCTGCGGTACCAGTCGACGAAGCGCGCCACGCCGTCCTTCAGCGGGGTCGCGGGCTGGAAGCCGACCCAGTCGCGCAGTGCGCTCGTGTCGGCGTAGGTCGCCTCGACATCGCCGGGCTGGGCCGGCAGCATGCGCTTGTCGGCCTCGCGCCCCACGGCCTGCTCGATGGTGCTGACGAAATCCATCAGCTGCACCGGGTCGGAGTTGCCGATGTTGAACACGCGGTAGGGCGCGAAGCTGGTCGAGCTGCGCGGCTGCAGGCGGTCGAAGTCCGCATCGGGTGTGGCCGGCTTGTCGAGCACGCGAATCGTCGATTCGACGATGTCGTCGACAAAGGTGAAGTCGCGCATCTGGCGGCCATAGTTGTAGATGTCTATGGTCCGGCCTTCACTGATCGCCTTGACGAACTTGAACGGCGCCATGTCGGGCCGGCCCCAGGGACCGTAGACGGTGAAGAAGCGCAGGCCGCTGGTCGGCAGCTGGTACAGATGGCTGTAGGTGTGCGCCATCAGCTCGTTGGCCTTCTTGGTCGCGGCGTACAGGCTGACCGGGTGGTCGACCGAATGGTCCTCGCTGAACGGCAGCTGGGCGTTGGCGCCATAGACGCTCGAGCTGCTGGCATAGGCCAGGTGCTCGACCTGCCAGCCACGGCAGAGTTCCAGCACGTTCAGGAAGGCGACCAGGTTCGCCTGGGCATAGGTATGCGGGTGCTCGATCGAGTAGCGCACGCCGGGCTGGGCCGCCAGGTGCAGCACGCGCTGTGGCTTCCAGTCGCCCAAGGCCGCCTGCACGCCCGCGAGGTCGGCCAGGTCCTGCTCGATGAAGCGGAAGTTGGGATAGGCCGCGAGCTGGGCCAGTCGCGCGCGCTTGAGGCTGACCTCGTAATAGGGCGTGATGTTGTCGATGCCGACCACCTCGTCGCCGCGCTGGAGCAGGCGCAGCGCCGCGTGCATGCCGATGAAGCCGGCAGCGCCGGTGAGCAGAATTTTCATGTCGTAGCCTTTCGGTTCGCGGAATGTCGTAGCTTGTGCCAGCGCCGCAGGCGCCAGCGGGTCCAGCAGGCGCGGATGGCCAGGCTGGTGCCCCAGAGCAGCAGGCCGCCAAACAGCACGTCGGACAGGAAATGCCCGCCCTGGGCGATGCGCAGCGCGCCGAGCAGCAGGCCGGCGCTCCAGCCCGCGATCAGCCAGCGGCGACGCCTTTGCGGCGCGGCGAGCGCCCCGAGCGCGATCAGCGCGAAGCCGGTACCGGCATGACCGCTGACGAAGGAGCAGTTGCGCTGGCATTCCGAGGCGGGTTGCCAGGGCGGGGTGAAGCTGGCCGTGCCGCCGAACTGGCTCACCTGCACCGGCCTGGCGCGACCCCAGTGTTCCTTCAGCACGCCATGGGCCAGCAGGCCGAGCCCGAATACCAGGCCGAGGAACAGGGCCGCGGCGGGTCGAGCAAGCCGGCGCAGTCCGGGCTGGCGCGCGTAATGCCCGAGCAGCCAGCCGGCCAGCGAGCCGAGCAGCAGCAGCCGGCCGACCCAGGGCACGGTGTGGTGCACCAGCTGTACCCAGGTCTGGTCATCGATCCAGAAGCCGCTGTCGGGGCGGTAGAACCAGGCGCTGACCGGCAGGTCGATGCCCGGCCAGACGAGGTAGATCAGCAGCAGCGCGATCAGGAGCGCCAGCCAGAGTCGGGTTTCGCGGCGGGTGGCGCTCATGGGTGCTTTCCGGTCGAGGTCAATGCGCTGGGTGGGCGCTCAAGCAGCCAGGCTTGCAGGCGGACCCGGCCCGATTCGGCCTGCGCCAAGGGCCTGGCCAGCGGATAGTGCGCCAGCAGGGCTGCATCAGGCGCCTCGTCGCCCAGGAAGACCAGCGCCGGCACGGCATTGGGGCGCAGCGGCTGCTTCCAGTCGAAATGGTGCCGCACCTGGCCGTCCGGGCTCCAGGAGCGCAGCTCGGGCTGCAGCGCGCGCAGTTCGTAGCCGGTCTGGACCAGCAGGGTGCGGTCATTGGTGACCCAGGGCAGCTGGCGCTGCGCTTCCAGCGCCGGTGCCAGCGCGCCGAGCGCCTCGTGCCAGCCGCGCATGCGGCTCCAGATGTCCCAGGCCGGCTTGCCGGCCGCGGCCGGGCGGCCGATCCAGCGCCGGAGGTCGCCGCCTTGCGCGATCGCGGCCGACAGCAGCAGGCCGGCCAGCACCCAGACGGTCAGGGTCTGGCCGGAGATCCGGCGCCGTACCGCCAGCCAGCCCGCTGCCAGGCAGACGCCGAGCAGCGCCGGCAGCGCCCAGTTGACCTGGGCCTTGGCGCGCAGCGCCTGCAGCAGGCCGAGCAGCAGCAGCGGCCAGGCGAATGCCCAGGCGTAGCCCAGCGCGGACCAGAGCGCCCTGGTCTGGCCTGCTGGAGCGGCCGGCAGATGGCGCCGCTTCCAGGCTAGCGCCAGCACCGCCAGTCCGGCCGGGCCGAGCAGCAGCAGCTGGCCGAGGCCGAATTCGAGCGCCGATCCGAGCTTGTGGCCCCAGCCGGCCGCGCGCTCGGCAGCCGATGCCGCGCCGCCCTGGACCGTGATGTCTAGCGTGTGGTGCAGCGTCGGCCAGCCGTTGTGCATGTTCCAGAACAGATGCGGCAGCAACAGCAGGACGGCGATGCCGGCGGCCAGCGCCAGCCCGGCCAGCAGCCGGCCGCGCCGGGCCGGCGGGCAGCGCCAGAGCAGCCAGAGCGCCGACAGGCTCAAGGCGCCGGCGGTGTACTTGGACAGCAGGGCCAGGCCGAGCGCCACACCGGTCAGCGCCCACCAGCGCCAGGCCGCAGCGCCCTCGGCATGGGCGGCGCGCCAGGCGCCCCACATCACGAGCGACCAGAACAGCATCAGCACCGAGTCGGTGGTCGCGCTCAGGCCGAGCAGCCCGGAGGCCGGGGTCGCGGCCAGCAGCGCGGCAGCGACCAGTCCGGCGCGCTCGTTGCCCATCGCGGCGCCCAGGCGCCAGAGCACCGCCGAGGCCAGCAGCCAGGCCACCATGGCCAGGGCCTTGACGCCGAGCAGGCCGTCGCCGAAGCAATCGGTCGAGAGCCGGATCAGCCCGACCAGCAGTGGCGGCTTGGAGAAATAGCCCCATTCCAGCGGTCGTGACGACCAGTACCAGTACTGCGCCTCGTCGACATGCAGGCCGGCGCCGCTGTGCAGCACCTGCCAGCAGCGCCAGGCCAGCAGCAGGGCCAGCGCGAGCGCAACGGCCAGCCCCGGCTGGAGCCGCTTGGCGATCATGGTTGCGGCTCCGCGCTCCGGCGCAGCAGCAGCAGGCCGCGCTGCTCGAAGACGACTTCATGCGGGTAGGGGAAGTCCGCCAGCCGATGCCGCCTGACCAGCGCGAGTTCGCCGACGGCCGGATCGCGCTGCACGGCTGGCTGGCCGCGGTAGTAGGCAAAGCTGGGCTGGTGCATCTTCCACTGCACCACGGTCTCGGGGCGTTCGCGCGCCCACAGGCCGGCGGCCTTGAACGGTCCCTGCAGTGTGTCGGACAGCCAGGGGATCACCGCGCCGACCCACAGCAGCGCGACCGCCAGCACGGCGGCGCCATAGCGCTGGCTGAAGTCGAAGCGGCGCAGCAGCAGCGCGACCAGGGCCAGTGCCGCCGCCAGCCCGGTCCACAGCGGCAGCCAGCCGGCGTCGGGGGCGGTCTCGAACAGGCCGCGCACCCAGGCGTCCTTGACCTGCGGCGCCAGCGCGGGCAGCAGGGTCGGCAGCGCCGCGGCCAGCGCCAGCTGCAGGGCCAGCACGGTCCAGAGCGCGGCGCGGCCGAAGCGGCCGAGCTCGCCCAACTGGCGCGCCATCAGCAGCGCCAGCGGCGCCACGCCGTACAGCATGTAGTGCGGCAGCTTGGTGCCCGAGGCCGAGAACAGCGCGAACACGAAGCCGGCCCAGAGCAGCAGGAAGCGCGCCAGCGGCTCGCGCCACAGGCGGCGCGCGCGCGCCAGCACCGCGACCAGCAGCGGCGACCAGGGCAGCAGCAGCAGCGGCAGCACCACCAGGTAATAGGCGAAGCCGCCGCCATGACCCTCGAGCGTGCCCGAGAAGCGCTCGACGTTGTGCTTCAGGAAAAAGCCGTCGATGAAGGCCTGGCCGTGGCGGTTCAGCGCGTAGAGATACCAGGGCAGTGCGACGGTCAGCGCGATCAGCCAGCCGACCGGATCCCAGGCCGCGCGCAGCGCGGTGCGACCGCGGTCACTGCACAGCGACCAGAGCGCGAGCGCGCCACCCGGCACGATCACCGCGACCGGCCCCTTGGCCAGCAGCCCCAGGCCGCACCAGAAATAGGCCCAGCGCAGCGGCTTGCGTTCGCCGCTCTCGGCGAACTGCCACAGCGAGAGCGAGATCGCGACCAGCAGCGCGTTGAGCAGGCCGTCGGCGGTCGAGGCGCGGCCGATTGCCAGCAGGCCCAGGCCGCTGCCCAGCACCAGCGCGGCCAGCGCGCCCGTGGATTGGCCCCAGCGCCGGGCGGCGAAGCGGCCCGCCGCCAGCGTGGCGGCCAGCACGCACAGCGCCGACGGCAGCCGGGTCGCCCATTCATTGACGCCGAAGACCGCCATCGACGCCGCCTGCAGCCAGTAGACCAGGATCGGCTTGTCGAAGCGGTCTGTGCCGTTGAGCGTGGTGTGACCCCAGTCGCCCGAGCTCAGCAGCTCGCGCGTGGCTTCCGAGAACGCGCCCTCGTCGACGTCGAACAGCGGTGCCGCGCCGAGCTGCCACAGGTAGAGCAGCAGCAGTGCCAGCGCCACGGCCCAGAGCCGGGGCGTTGCCCGCTCAGACGGCGGCATCGGTCGAACCCTGCCCATGCCAGCCCTCGTCGGTGCTGCGCGGATCGGGCTGCTTGACATGGTAGCTGCGCGCGCCGCTCTGGTCGAAATAGCTGCGCATCAGGATCTCGGCCAGCACGCCGGTGGTCAGCATCTGCACCCCCGCCAGCACCGAGAAGAAGCCGAGCCAGAGCAGCGGCCGGCCGCCCACGTTCTCGCCGAGCAGCTTGAGCACGCCCAGGTAGGCCAGCATCAGTCCGCCGAGCGAGGACAGGATCAGGCCGAAACCGCCGAAGAAATGGCCCGGCCGGGTGCCGAAGCGCAGGAAGTAGTGCATCGCGAGCAGGTCGACGATGACGCGGAAGGTGCGCGAGATGCCGTACTTGGACTCGCCCATCACGCGCGCATGGTGGCGCACCGGTTCCTCGGCCATGCGGCCGGGCGAGGTCACGGTCGCCAGCCAGGCCGGGATGAAGCGGTGCATCTCGCCGTACAGGCGTACCTGGCGCAGCACGTCGCCGCGGAAGGCCTTCAGGCTGCAGCCCAGGTCCTTGAACTCCAGCCCCGAGACCTTGCGGATCAGCCGGTTGGCGATCATCGAGGGCAGCTTGCGCAGCAGGAAGCCGTCCTGGCGCTTCTGGCGCCAGCCCGCGACCATGTCGAGGTCCTCGGTCAGCAGGCGCGACACCAGCTTGGGGATGTCGCGCGGATCGTTCTGCAGGTCGCCGTCCATGGTCACGATGACGTCGCCGCGCGCGGTGTCGATGCCGGCCTGCATGGCGGCGGTCTGGCGGAAGTTGCGTCGCAGCTCGACCACATGGATATGGTCGCCGAGCTCGGCGGCGCGCTGGCGCAGCGCGCGCGGCGTGCCGTCGGTGCTGCCGTCGTCGACCACGATCAGCTCCCAGGGCTGCGGGTAGTCCTGCAGCGCGTCCTGCACCGCGTCGATCTGCAGCTTGGCGTTGTCTTTCTCGTTGTACATCGGCACCACGACCGACAGACGGTGGGGCGGCAGGGGGAAGGTCGGTTCGGACATCGGTAGCAATCGAAAGGTTTTCAGGCCGGACCAGGTCCGGAATCGGGCAGGCGCAGGTCGCGGTGGCTCCAGCCCAGCAGGCGGGCCAGCACCGACGATCCCACCGTGACGGCCAGCGCCATCAGGTGCACGACCAGCGCGGCCATGGCGATGTCGCTCCAGGCGATCTCGGCCGCGCTGCGGATGGCGGCGATCACGCCCGCCTCGTAGGGACCGAAGCCGGCCGGCGGTTGCACCGGCAGCGCGGCGGCCAGCTCGCCGCCGGCCGCACCCTTGAGAGCGGCGTCGAAGTCGAGCGGCAGCAGGCTCAGCAGCGGCCAGGCGATGGCGGCGAGTTTAACGACCCAGTTCGACACCGCATAGGCCCAGCTGGCCCAGGCCGGCGCGGGCAGCTTGCGTCCGCTCTCGCCGCTGCGCCGGATCGCGCGTTCCTGCGCGATGAACCAGACCATCGGCAGCAGCCAGATCGCTGCCACCAGCATGGCCGCCAGCAGCAGCAGTCGCAGCGGCCAGTCGAAGGGGGCGAACAGCGCGAGCGCCAGCACCGCCAGCACCGCCATGTCCTGCAGCCGCAGTCGCAGCAGACTCAAGCCCGCCTGGCGCAGCGGCACGCCACCCTGGCGGTGCAAGGCCCAGACATAGATCGCCTCGCCGCCGCGCATCGGTACCAGCACCACCCAGGCGCTGTGGCGCACCATCAGGCCCCAGGCCTCGCGCCAGCCCATGCGCAGCTGGTGGCGCCATTCGGCGCGCACCCGGCCCGCGCGCAGCCAGTGGCTGGCCGCCATGCCGGCGGCCGACAGCAGCCAGACATGGACTGGCACGCGTGCTCCGGCCTGCAAGGCCTGCGGCCAGTCAACCTGGCGCAGCATCCAGCCCAGCGCGACGACTGCCGCCAGCGTGACGAGCAGGCTGAGCCAGAGCTTTTTCTGACCCGGTTTCTTGTGTTTGGCGCTCATTCCTGCCTTGTGTCGCTATCGGCCATCATCAGCCACGGATGCGGCCTTGACCCCGCCAGGCCAGCAGCCGCCAGCCGGCGCTGGCCAGCGCCGCCAGGCCGAGCGCCCATTGCAGCGCCTGGACCTGGGGATAACCTTCGCGTGCCGTGAAGGCGGCCAGCGCGCCGAGCAGCTCGACCGCCAGCGGCACCCAGGCCGACATCCAGCCGCCCTGGCGCAGCCAGCGCGCCTGCAGCTGCCAGCACAGCGCTCCCACCGCGAGGCCGAGTCCGGCGCCGACCAGGATGTCGGCCGGCCAATGCGCGCCGACCGCGACGCGCGAGAACGCCATCGCGCTACCGAAGGCCCAGGCCAGCGCCTGCAGCCATTGCGGCTTGCCGTCGCGGCGCAGCAGGCAGACCCAGAGCGTCGCGATGCTGAACGCGGCCAGCGCATGGCCCGAAGGCATCGAGGGGCTACCGAGCACCGGGCTGCCGATGAAATGCAGCGTGCCCTCGGGCAGCACCAGCCCCGGCCTGGCTTGCGCGAACCAGGTCTTGAGGACCTGCGCCAGTCCGCCGCCCAGCAGGAAGGCCAGCAGCACGGCCCGGCCGCCCTCGGCGCCGCGATCGGCCGCAGCCACCAGGATCAGCGCCGACCAGCCGAAGGCCAGCAGCGTCAGCCCGGCCCAGACCGTGTCGGGCAACAGTCCCGGGCCATTGCCCCACAGCATCAGGGCCTGGTTCCCGTGCGAGCCCTGCAGCAGGGCGCCCGTCAGGATCAGTGCCAGCGCGACCCCCCACCAGGAGCGGGGAACAGCCTGGGCGGCCCGGCCTGGGCAGGCGCTGGGCGCCGGTTTCGAGGGAGCGGGCATGGCGATGCTGGCAAAGAACTTGGGGAACTGATTTTATCCCTTGCCAGCTATATCAGTTTGTAGCGGATCGCCTCAGTCGCTGCCGAACAGGTCGCGCGTGTAGACCTTGTCCACCACGTCGGCCAGGTCGGCCGTCTGGCGGTTCGCGACGATCACGTCGCACTCGCGCTTGAAGCGCTCCAGGTCGCGCACCACCTCGGAGCCGAAGAAGTCGTCCGCGTCCAGCACCGGTTCGTAGACGATGACCTTGATGCCCTTGGCCTTGAGCCGCTTCATCACCCCCTGCACGCTGCTGGCGCGGAAGTTGTCGCTGCCGGCCTTCATGACCAGGCGGTAGACCCCGACCACCTTCGGGCCGCGGCGCAGGATGTCGTCGGCGATGAAGTCCTTGCGCGTGCTGTTGGCGCTCACGATGGCCGAGATCAGCGTTTGCGGCACGTCCTGGTAGTTGGCCAGCAGCTGCTTGGTGTCTTTCGGCAGGCAGTAGCCGCCGTAGCCGAAGCTCGGGTTGTTGTAGTGGCTGCCGATGCGCGGGTCGAGGCAGACGCCGTCGATGATCTGGCGCGTGTCCAGGCCATGGCTGGCGGCATAGCTGTCGAGCTCGTTGAAATAGGCCACGCGCAGCGCCAGGTAGGTGTTGGCGAACAGCTTGATCGCCTCGGCCTCGGTGCTGCCGGTGAACAGGGTCGGCACCTCGGTCTTGATCGCGGCGGCCTGCAGCAGGCCGGCGAAGACGCGCGCGCGCTCCGAGTCCTCGCCGATGACGATGCGGCTCGGGTACAGGTTGTCGTGCAGCGCCTTGCCCTCGCGCAGGAACTCGGGGCTGAAGATCAGGTTGTCCGTGCCGAACTGGGCGCGCGCCTTCTG
>NZ_PVLQ01000031.1 GCF_002980595.1 Malikia granosa | reverse complement strand
CGGCACGGCCGCGCGGCCCATGACGCCGCTCTCCAGCAGCACGTCGCATTCGACGGTGGGGTTGCCGCGGCTGTCGAGCACTTCACGGCCGACGATATCAACGATTGCACTCATGTTTTCCCTTTGGAGCTAATAAAGATACTGAAGATACTGCGAGGCCCGGACGCCGCAGGCGACCGGGCCGGAACATGGGGTTCAGAACTCGCCGAAGCGATTTTCCAGGAATCCGTGGCGCTTGGTCACGCGGTCGAGCTCGACCAGGGTTTCCAGCAGCGCGCGCATGTGCTTGAGCGGCACCGCGTTCGGGCCGTCGCTCATGGCCTGGCGCGGATCCGGATGGGTTTCCATGAACAGGCCAGCGACACCGACGGCGACCGCCGCGCGCGAGAGCACCGGCACCATCTCGCGCATGCCGCCGCTGCTGGTTCCCTGGCCGCCCGGCAGCTGCACGCTGTGGGTGGCGTCGAACACGACCGGCGCGTCGGTCTCGCGCATGATGGCCAGGCTGCGCATGTCGGACACCAGGTTGTTGTAGCCGAAGCTCGCGCCGCGCTCGCAGGCCAGGAAGTTGTCTTCCGGCAGGCCCGCCTCGCGCGCGGCGGCACGCGCCTTGTCGATCACGTTCTTCATGTCGTGCGGCGCGAGGAACTGGCCCTTCTTGATGTTGACCGGCTTGCCCGACTGCGCCACGGCGCGGATGAAGTCGGTCTGGCGGCACAGGAAGGCGGGCGTTTGCAGCACGTCGACCACGCTGGCTACTGCCGGGATCTCGGCCTCGGTGTGCACGTCGGTCAGCACCGGCACGCCAAGCTCGCGCCTGACCTTGGCCAGGATCTCCAGGCCCTTGTCCATGCCGGGGCCACGGAAGGTGCTGCCGCTCGAGCGGTTGGCCTTGTCGTAGCTGCTCTTGAAGATGAAGGGGATGCCGAGCTCGGAGGTGATTGCCTTGAGCTCGCCGGCCACGTCCATCTGGAGCTGCTCGGACTCGATCACGCAGGGGCCCGCGATCAGGAAGAAGGGCTGATCGAGCCCGACATCGAAGCCGCAGAGTTTCATGCTCAGCCTTTCTTGGACTGGTGCTGGGTCAGGCCGGCCTTGACGAAGGCGTTGAACAGCGGGTGGCCGTCCCAGGGCGTGGACTTGAACTCGGGGTGGAACTGCACGCCGACATACCAGGGGTGCTGGTCCTGCGGCAACTCGACCATCTCGGTCAGGTGTTCGCGCTGGGTCAGCGCCGAGATCACCAGGCCGGCTGCGCGCAGCCGGTCCAGGTACTGGGTGTTGGCCTCGTAGCGGTGGCGGTGGCGCTCGGTCACGACGTCGCCGTAGATCTGGTGCGCCAGCGTGCCCGGTGCGACGTCGGAACTCTGCGCGCCCAGGCGCATGGTGCCGCCGAGGTCGGAGCTGGCGTCGCGCTTTTGGATGCTGCCGTCGGCGTCCTGCCATTCGTCGATCAGCGCGATCACCGGATGCGGGGTCTGCGGCTCGAACTCGGTCGAGTTGGCGCCCTCGAGGCCGGCGACATGGCGCGCGAACTCGATGGTCGCGACCTGCATGCCGAGGCAGATGCCCAGGTAGGGCACGCCATGCTCGCGGGCAAAGCGCGCCGCGGCGATCTTGCCCTCGACGCCGCGCTTGCCGAAGCCGCCCGGCACCAGGATGGCGTCGAAGCCGCCGAGCTGGGCCGCCACGTCGCCCGATTCGAGCGTCTCGGAGTCGACGTAGGTGATCTCGGACTTGACATGGTTCTTCATGCCGGCGTGGCGCAGCGCCTCGTTGACCGACTTGTAGCTGTCCGACAGCTCGACATACTTGCCGACCATCGCGATCCTGACCACGCCCTGAGGATGCTGGGTCTCGTAGACCAGGTCGTCCCAGCGCTTGAGGTTGGCCGGCGGGGTGTTCAGGCGCAGCTTGTCGCAGATCAGCCCGTCGAGGCCCTGCTCGTGCAGCACGCGCGGCACCTTGTAGATGGTGTCGACGTCGGGCATCGAGATCACGCCCCATTGCGCCACGTTGGTGAACAGGCTGATCTTCTCGCGCTCGTCGTCCGGGATCGGGCGGTCGGCGCGGCACAGCAGCGCGTCGGGCTGGATGCCGATCTCGCGCATCTTCTGCACCGTGTGCTGGGTTGGCTTGGTCTTGAGCTCGCCAGCGGCGGCAATCCACGGCACATAGGTCAGGTGGACGAAGGCCGCGTTGTTGGGCCCCAGGCGCAGGCTCAGCTGGCGCACGGCTTCCAGGAAGGGCAGCGACTCGATGTCGCCCACCGTGCCGCCGATCTCGACGATGGCCACGTCCACGGCCTCGGGCGTGTTGTAGCCGGCGCCGCGCTTGACGAAGTCCTGGATTTCGTTGGTGACATGCGGGATCACCTGCACCGTCTTGCCGAGGTAGTCGCCGCGGCGTTCCTTCTCGAGCACCGACTTGTAGATCTGTCCGGTCGTGAAGTTGTTGCTCTTCTTCATCCGGGTGTTGATGAAGCGCTCGTAGTGGCCCAGGTCGAGGTCGGTCTCGGCGCCGTCGTCGGTCACGAAGACCTCGCCGTGCTGCATCGGGCTCATGGTGCCCGGGTCCACGTTGAGGTAGGGGTCGAGCTTGATCAGGGTGACTTTGAGGCCGCGCGATTCGAGCAGCGCAGCCAGAGAAGCGGCGGCGATGCCCTTGCCCAGAGAGGACACCACGCCGCCGGTAACGAACACAAATTTGGTCATGTCGCAGACGAGCCTGTACGGCTCGCAGGAGTGTGAAATGGGGATTATAAAAGCCGCTGCCCGGTTTGGGTCCGGCCGCGGCGATGCAGCGCCTGGTGTACATTGCTCGCCATGACGGATCTGGCAGGAAAACACATCGTTCTGGGCCTCTCGGGAGGCATCGCGTGCTACAAGTCGGCCGAGCTGTGCCGGCTGCTGGTCAAGGCCGGCGCGAGCGTGCAGGTGCTGATGACCGAGGCCGCCACGCAGTTCATCACCCCGGTCACGATGCAGGCGCTGAGCAACCGCCCGGTCGTGATCAGCCAGTGGGACGCGCGCGAGCCCAACAACATGCCGCACATCAATCTGGGCCGAGAAGCCGACGCGATCCTGGTCGCGCCGGCCAGCGCCGACCTGATGGCCCAGCTCGCGCAGGGCCGCGCGGCCGACCTGCTGACGCTGACCTGCCTGGCGCGCCCGCTCGAGCGCGTGCCGCTGCTGCTGGCGCCGGCGATGAACCGCGAGATGTGGGCCCATCCGGCGACGCAGCGCAATGTCGCGCAATGCCGGGCCGACGGCGCGACCGTGCTGCCGGTCGGGCAGGGCGAGCAGGCTTGCGGCGAGACCGGCGACGGCCGCATGCTCGAACCCGAGCAGCTGCTCGAGTGGCTGGTCGACAACTTCCAGCCCAAGCGGCTGGCCGGCCAGCAGGTGCTGGTGACAGCCGGCCCGACCTTCGAGGCGATCGACCCGGTGCGCGGCATCACCAACCACAGCTCGGGCAAGATGGGTTTCGCGATCGCGCGCGCCGCGCGCGAGGCCGGCGCCGAGGTCACGCTGGTGGCCGGTCCGGTGCATCTGCCGACGCCGCTGGGCGTGCGCCGCATCGACGTGCAGTCGGCGCTGCAGATGCAGGCCGCGGTGCAGGCCGAGATCGATCAGGCCAGCCTCTTCATCGCTGCCGCCGCGGTGGCCGACTGGCGTCCGGCCTCGGCCGCCGAGCACAAGATCAAGAAGGACGGCTCGGGCCTGCCGCCGGCGCTGCATTTCGTCGAGAACCCCGACATCCTGGCCGGCGTCGCGGCGAGCGAACGAGCCAAGCAGGGCGAGCTCTACTGCGTCGGCTTCGCCGCCGAGAGCCAGGACCTGCTGGCCAATGCCCAGGCCAAGCGCGCGCGCAAGGGCGTGCCGCTGCTGGTCGGCAACATCGGCCCGGCCACTTTTGGCAAGGACGACAACGCGCTGCTGCTGGTCGACGCGCAGGGCGCGCAGGAGCTGCCGCACGCCAGCAAGACCGAGCTGGCGCGCCAGCTGGTGGCCGAGATCGCGCGCCGCCTGCCCGTGGCAGGCTGAAGCCGCCAAGCCCGCCAAGCCCGCCAAGCCCGCCAAGCCCGCCAAGCCCGCCAGGCGGCTGGGCGGGTGTTCATGGATTCTTGCTGGCTGCCTTGCCCGCCGGTGCGCGCGGCGCCAGCTGCCACCAGGGCAGTTCGCGCCGCAGCGACAGCACCTGGCCGCTGGCTTGCGGCGCATAGCCCGGCAGCTGTGCGATCCGGCCCTGCCAGGCGGCTTGTGCCAGCAGCTCGCGCAGCCGCTGCAGCTCGGGCTGCTCAAGCGCGCTTTTCAGACAGGCCAGGTAGTAGCGCTCGCTCGCCAGCGGCACGAAGTCCAGCCCCTGCGCCCTGGCTGCCGCCTCGGTGCCCAGGCCGCAGTCGGCGCTGCCCGAGGCCACGGCCTGCGCCACCGCCGCATGCGAGGGCTCGCCACGCTGGTAGCCCTGGATCTGGCCGGGCTCGAGTCCGGCCTCCTGCAGCAGCTCGTCGAGCAGGACCCGGGTGCCCGATCCCGGTGTCCGGTTGACGAAGCGCGCCTTCCAGCGCGCGACCCGCGCCAGGCTGTCGAGCCGCAGCGGATTGCCGCGGGCGACCATCAGGCCCTGCTGGCGGCGGGCAAAGCCGATCAGCTTGTGCAGCCCCGGCTGCAGCAGCGGCTGGTAGGTCCGGGCCGTCACGCTGGCGCTGTCCGCGCCCTCGCGTACATGAAAGCCGGCCAGCACGCAGTCGCCCGCGTTCAGGGCCCGGATCGCCTCGACGCTGCCGCAGAAGCGGATGTCCAGGTGCAGCGCGGCCTGGCTGGCCGCATGCTCCTGCAGCAGCGGCAACGCATCGTCGTGGCTGGCATGCAGGCCGAGCACCAGCGCCTGCGGATCGAAGGCCAGCGCCAGCGTGCGCTCGAGTTCGGCGCGCAGCGCTTCGATCTGCGGCCCGAGCCGGGCCTGGGCCAGCCGCTCGCTCCAGAGCAGCCGATCGGCAAACGGGGTCAGCCGCGCCGCCTGGCCGCGCTCCCAGAAGATCAGGGCCTGGCCCAGGGTCTGCTCCCAGTCCTTGAGCTGGCCCCAGACATGGCGGTAGGACAGGCCGAGCTGGCGCGCCGCGCCCGAGATCGAGCCGCTGGCGCGCACGGCCAGCAGTAGCTCGAACAGCGGGTTGCGGATCAGGGCGGCGGGCTCGCGCTCGCTGCAGAGCCGGTAGCTGAGTTCTATCTTGCGCATGTCGCGACAGTGTGCCCGATCCGCCGCGCCAGGCCCGCCTTCCTATGCAGGGCAGTGCATAACTTGTGCTGTCTCGCGTGATCCGGGTAGCGGCCAGGCTAGGATGACCCGCAAGTTCGCAGAACAGGAGACCCATGGCCGATTTCACCGATGCCGCGCTCGCCGCCTTGCAGCTGCTCGCCGAGCGCGATCCGGCGCTGTGGGCCATTGTCGGCCGTTCGCTGGCGGTCAGCGCGACCGCCTGTGCCCTGGCTTGCGCGCTCGGGCTGGTGCTGGGCGCCTGGCTCGGGGTGGCGCGCTTTCGCGGCCGCGAGGCGCTGCTGGCCCTGCTCAACACCTGGCTCGCCGTGCCTTCGGTGGTGGTCGGGTTGCTGGTCTATCTGCTGCTGTCGCGCTCCGGTCCGCTCGGCTTCCTGGGCTGGCTGTTCAGCTTCCAGGCCATGGTGCTGGCCCAGGCCCTGCTGGTGCTGCCGGTGGTCATGGCCCTGACGCGCCAGCTGGTCGATGATGCCGAGCGGCGCCATGGCGAGCAACTGGCTTCGCTCGGTGCCCGGCCCGGCCTGCGCGGTGTGCTGCTGGCCTGGGACGAGCGCTATGCCTTGCTGACGGTGCTGATCGCGGCGTTTTCGCGCGCGATCTCCGAGGTGGGCGCGGTGATGGTGGTCGGCGGCAATATCGAGGGCTTCACCCGCGTCATGACCACCGCGATCGCGCTCGAGACCAGCAAGGGCGACCTGCCGCTGGCCCTGGCCCTGGGCTGGGTGCTGCTGGCCGTGGTGCTGCTGCTCAATGCCGGCATCGCCTTGCTGCGGCGCTGGCGCGACCGCTCTGGCCTGGCGCCGGCTGCGCTGCCGGCCACCTGGCTGCAGGAGGCCTCGTGAGCCATGCCCCGCTGCTGCAGCTGCGCGGTCTGTCGCTGCGCCTGGGGCCGGTTTGGGCGCTGCGCGACCTCGACCTGCGGCTGGAGGCGGGCGATCGCCTGGCCCTGGTCGGCGCCAACGGCAGCGGCAAGACCAGCTTGCTGCGCGTGCTGCACGGCTTGCGCCCGCCGACCGAAGGCGGCCTGAGCTGGCGCCAGCCGCTGCGCCAGGCCATGCTGTTCCAGCGCCCGCATCTGCTGCGCTGCTCGGTCCGGCACAACGTCGCGCTGGGCCTGTGGCTGGCCGGCCAGCCCTGGCGCCAGGCGCGCGCGCGCGCGCTGCTGGCGCTGGAGCGGGTCGGCCTGGCCGAACTGGCCGACCGGCGCGCCTCCGCGCTGTCGGGCGGCCAGCAGCAGCGCGTCGCGCTGGCGCGGGCCTGGGCGCTGGAGCCGCAGCTGCTGCTGCTCGACGAGCCCACCGCCAGCCTGGACCCGCATGCCAAGCGCGAGGTCGAGACGCTGCTGGGTCGCATCAGCCACGACCCTGGCCCGGAGCCCATGACCCTGGTGTTCGCCAGCCACAACCTGGGCCAGGTCAAGCGCCTGGCCAGCCGGGTGGTCTACCTGGAGGGCGGTCGCATTCTGGCCGACCTGCCCGTCAACGATTTTTTCAACGATGCGCTGCTGGCGGGCAATTACCCCGAGGCGCAGGCTTTTGTCCGAGGAGAAGTGGCATGAAGTGGTCCGGAACCGTCCTGTCTTCCACCCGTCGCGGCTGGGGTGTCGGCGTCGCCGCGCTCTTGCTGGGCGCGCTGTCCTGGGTGGCGCCTGCGGCCGCGCAGTCGCCGTCCATCGTCGTGGCATCGACCACCTCGACCGAGCAGTCGGGCCTGTTCGGCCATATCCTGCCCGAGTTCAGCAAGGCCAGCGGCATCGCGGTCAAGGTGGTGGCGCTGGGTACCGGCCAGGCGATCGACATGGCGCGCCGCGGCGATGCCGATGTGCTGTTCGTGCACGACAAGGCGGCCGAGGAGAAGTTCGTCGCCGACGGCTTCGCGCCGCGCCGCTTCGACGTGATGTACAACGATTTCGTGCTGGTCGGCCCGAAGGCCGATCCGGCCCGCTTGCGCGGCAAGGACATCGTGGCGGCGCTGCAGAAGGTGGCGGCGACCCAGGCGCCCTTCGTCTCGCGCGGCGACAAGAGCGGCACCCATGCGGCCGAGCTGCGCTTCTGGCAGCAGGCCGGGGCCGACAAGGGCGCGGGCTACAAGGAATGCGGCTGCGGCATGGGCCCGGCGCTCAACATGGCGGCGGCCACCGGCAGCTATCTGCTGGCCGACCGCGGCACCTGGCTCAGCTTCAAGAACAAGGCCGACCTGGCGGTGCTGGTCGAGGGCGATCCGCGCCTGTTCAATCCCTATGGCGTGATGCGGGTCAGCGCGGCCAAGCACCCGCATGTCAAGAGCGCCGAGGCACAGCAGTTCGTCGACTGGGTGATCTCGCCGGCCGGCCAGGCGGCAATCGCGAGCTACAAGATCAACGGCGAGCAGCTGTTCTTCCCGAGCGCGGCGCGCTGAGCGCCCGGCCCGCCGGCGACGGCGGGCCCGGGGCCAGGATCAGGCCAGCTCGCCGCCGAGCGCCGCCGTCAGGTCGGTGATCAGCGCGGCGAGCTCGCCGGTGGCGATCGCGACATCGCTGTCGAAGCCGCCGTTGTCCTCGGCGCCGGCCTGCTCCTCGAACACCCCATCGAGGAAGGCGATCTTCTTGAGCTGGGTGCCCTCGGTCAGCACGAAGCTGACCCGGCCGTCCCAGTCGAGCGCCAACTTGGTCGGCAGCTTGCCCTGCGCGATGTGGCGCTTCATCTCCTCGTCGTCGAGCGGATGGCGGGTGAACTTGACGACCGAGTTCATCTCGTCGCCGCTTTTCAGCTCGACCTCGCGCCCGGGCGCGAAATGCTCGGGCCATTCATCGGCGCTGCCGGTCAGCCATTGCGTCATCGCGGCCTGCGGCGAGACCTGGGTATTGAGCAGCGAGACCTGGAAGCCGGCCAGGCATTCGACCAGCGCGCTGACCAGGGTGTCGGCCTTGCCCGCGCTGGCGCAGTCGAGCACCAGCCGGCCCTGGGCCAGGTCGAGCCAGACCAGGATGCTCGAGGTGCGCGCGAACGCCATCGGCAGCAGCTCCTGCACGATCTCGTCGCGCAGCTCGCGGCTTTCCTTGCGGCCCGGCTTGCGGCCTTCCTTCTCCTCGATCTGGGCGCAGCGCTCCTCGAGCCGGCGCTTGACGACCGATCCCGGCACCGCCTTGCTCTCATGCATGAAGCGCAGGATGCGCTGGCCGGCGACCAGCTCGACCAGCGCGCCATGGGCCTGGCCGCGCGGCGGCGCCCAGCCGTAGGACTCGGGCTGGGTTGCGCCACAGGGCTGGAAGGGCATCTTGGCCAGCGCGGCCTCCATGGCTTCGACTTCCATCGCCCAACCCGGGGCGATGCGGTAGACCATCACGTTCTTGAACAACTGCTTTCCTCTTTGGCTGTCCGGCATCAGGCCGGGGACTCGATTATGCGGGCCGGCGACCGGCCGCGATGGCCCGCCGGCCTCAGAGCTGGCGGCTGCGCGCCAGCGGCGGATTGGCCGCGAAGTAGCGCGTGATGCCGCGCTGCAGCGCCTGGGCCAGCCGGTCCTGGAAGCCCGGATCGAGCAGGCGGGACTCCTCCTGCGGATTGCTGATGAAGGCGGTCTCGACCAGGATGCTCGGGATGTCGGGCGCCTTCAGCACCGCGAACGAGGCCTGCTCGACCCGCGGCTTGTGCAGCTTGCCGACGCGGCCGATCTCGCCGAGCAGCGCGCCGCCGAGCTTGAGGCTGTCGTTGATCTGCGCGGTGGTGCTCATGTCGAACAGCGCGCGCTGCACATGGGCGTCCTGCACCTTGATGTTGATGCCGCCGACCCGGTCGGACTTGTTTTCCTGGTTCGCCATCCAGCGCGCCGCCGCGCTGGAGGCGCCGCGGTCGCTCAGCGCATAGACGCTGGCGCCCTGCGGGTCGGGGGTGTAGAAGGCATCGGCGTGCAGGCTCACGAACAGGTCGGCCTGGACCCGGCGCGCCTTCTCGACCCGGACCTGCAGCGGCACGAAGAAATCCGCATCCCGGGTCAGGAACACCCGCACCGGGTTGCCCTTGATCTCCAGGCCCTGCAGCCGGTCGCGCAGCTTGAGCGCGATCTGCAGCACCACGTCCTTCTCCTGCGTGCCGGCCGGTCCGATCGCGCCCGGGTCCTCGCCGCCATGGCCCGGATCGAGCGCGATCACGATCAGGCGGTCGGTCTTGTCGCGCGGCTCCGGCTCGGCGCGCGTCAGGGCGGCGGCGCTCTTGCGCAGCTCGGGCTTGGGGTCGGCCTGGGCCTCGACCTTGCTGTCGGCCTTCGCGCCACCGGCCTTGCCGCTGCCAGCATGCTGCTGGATCAGCTCGCCCAAGGGGTCGGGCCTGCCCGCGCTGCCGCTATTCGCAGAGCCCAGGCTGGCGGCTGCGGAGGAGGGGATTGGGCTCACCGGCGTGGCCGCAGCGGGCGACCCGGCGGCCCTGCCGCCCGGGCCGGCGGCGAGCGTGGCTTCGATGCCCTGCAGCCGCTGCTGGATCAGTTCCTCCAGCGGATCGACCGCGCGCGCCGGATACAGGTCGAGCACCAGCCGGTGCTGGTAGGGCTCGACCGGCCTGAGGCTGAACACCTGGGGCGCGACCGGCTGCTTGAGGTCGACCACCAGCCGCACCACATTGGGCGCGTTCTGGCCGACGCGCACGCCCGCGACATTGGGGTCGTTGGGCTGGATCTTGCTGACCAGCTCCCTGAGGCCGGGCAGCAGGTCGAGGCCCTCGATGTCGACCGCCAGCCGGGGCGGGTCGGGGATGATGAACTGGCGCGCCACCAGCGGGCTGTCCGATTCGAGGGTCAGCCGGGTGTAGTCGCGCGCCGGCCAGACCCGCACCGCGAGCAGGCTGGCGCCGCGCGCGATCTGCGCCGGTCCGAGCCAGAGCGCTAGCAGGCCGCTGCCGAGCAGGTGGCGTCGTTTCATGGGGCGATGTCCTCCAGCAGTCGCAGCCCGGTCGGGCTGTGCGCCTTGAGCGTGACGATCCGGCTCTCGTCCTCCTGCAGCGCCAGCTCGAGGCTGAAGTCGGGCGCGGGCATCAGGCCCTGCGCCTTCTCGGGCCATTCGACCAGCTTCAGGCCGGGGTCGGCGAAGATCTCGCGAAAGCCGGCATCCTCCCACTCGCGCGGGTCGCTGAAGCGGTAGAAGTCGAAATGCGACACGCTCAGGCCTGCCGGCCAGGCCGGCGCCGGCGGCGCGCGGTGCGGCTCGACCACGGCGTAGGTCGGGCTCTTGATGCGCCCGCTCACGCCGAGCGCGCGCAGCAGGTGGCGCACGAAGGTGGTCTTGCCGGCGCCGAGGTCGCCGTGCAGGGTCAGCGTCGCATGGGCCAGCGCGGGGCTGAGCGCGAGCCTGCCGGCCAGCGCCTGGGTGTCGTCCTCGCTGGCGCAGCGCAGGCTGCGTTGTGCCAGGCTGGCCGCCCTTGCCGGCTGCGCGCTTTCCACCGCAGTTTCTACAATGGGGGTCTGATGGTCGATGCTGCTCAATTCGTCTCGCAAATACAGGCCTGGGGCCGGGAACTCGGATTCTCCCAAATCGGAGTGGCTGCTGTCGACCTCTCGAGTGCCGAGCCCGGCCTGCAGGCCTGGCTCGAGCAGGGTTTCCATGGCGACATGCACTACATGGCCGCCCATGGCCTCAAGCGCGCGCGGCCGGCCGAGCTGCTCCCCGGCACGCTCAGCGTGGTCACGGCCCGGATGGATTATCTGCCGCGTGATACGCCCGCGGGCTGGCAGGCCGTCGAATGGCAGCGCCATGACGATCCTGCCCAGGGCCTGGTCTCGCTCTATGCCCGCGGTCGGGACTACCACAAGGTACTGCGCCAGCGCCTGCAGCAGCTGGCCGACCGCATGGCGGCGCAGCTCGGGCCGTTCGGCCACCGCGTCTTCACCGATTCGGCGCCGGTGCTCGAGGTCGAGCTCGCCAGCCGCAGCGGCCTGGGCTGGAGGGGCAAGCACACCCTGACGCTGAGCCGCGACGCCGGCTCGATGTTCTTCCTGGGCGAGATCTTCGTCGACCGCGCATTGCCCGCTACTGCGCCGGCCAGCGCGCACTGCGGCCAGTGCAGCGCCTGCCTCGATGCCTGCCCGACCCAGGCCATCGTCGCGCCCTACCGGCTCGACGCGCGGCGCTGCATTTCCTACCTGACGATCGAGCATGGCGGACCGATACCGCCCGAGTTCCGCCCCCTGCTGGGCAACCGCATCTACGGCTGCGACGACTGCCAGCTGGCCTGTCCCTGGAACAAGTTCGCCCAGCGCGCCGTCCTGCCCGATTTCGATGCCCGCACCCAGCTGACCGGACGCGGCCTGCTCGAGCTGTTCGGCTGGAGCGAGGAGCAGTTCCTGCGCCAGACCGAGGGCAGCCCGATCCGGCGCATCGGCCATGAGCGCTGGCGGCGCAACCTGGCCGTCGCGCTGGGCAATGCGCTGCGCGCGGCCGGCATGGCCGATGGCAGCGATCCGGCAGATCAGGCCGCTTCCGTCGAGTCCTCTACTTCCGCAGCTGCGTCGCTCAAGGCCGAGCTGCGCGCGGCGCTGCAGGCCGCCATCGACGATCCGAGCGCGCTGGTGCGCGAGCATGTGACCTGGGCCCTGGCGCAGTCCTAGCCGCTGGCCCTGGGGCCGGCCTCACCAGCCTCACTAGCCATTACCAATGGACCAGCAGGCCCAGCGCCAGCGGCAGGCTGAGCATGCCCAGCAAGGTCGAGACCGTCACCAGGCCCGCGACATAGGCGCCGTTGTAGCCCATGCGCGCGGCCAGCACATAGCAGCTGGTGGCGGTCGGCACGGCGGCAAACATCAGCAGCACCCGGGTCGGCAGCTCGGGCAGCTGCCACAGCAGCGCCATCAGCAGCGCCAGCAGCGGCAGGCCGAGATGCTTGAGGGTGAGCAGCGCCAGGCTCAGCGCCTTGCCCTCGCGCATGGCGCCGAGCTGCATGCCGGCGCCCGCTGCCAGCAGCCCGAGCGCGATCGATGCCTGGCCGATGCGCGTGAGCGTCGGCGTCAGGCCGTCGGGCAGCTGCAGCCCGAGCAGGTTGGCGCACAGCCCGCTGGCCGTGGCCAGGATCAGCGGGTTGCGCGCGAGCTCGCGCGACAGCCGACCGCCGGCGTGGCGCGCCATCGGCAGCACGGCGCCGATGTTGAACACCGGCACCAGCAGGCCGATCAGCAGCGCCAGCAGCGGCAGGCCCGCCGGTCCCGCGACCCGGTCGATCAGCGCCAGCGCGATGAAGGAGTTGAAGCGGAACGCCACCTGCGCCCCCGCGGCATGCAGCCGCCGCTCGATCCGGTTTCCGAGCAGCGGCCAGCGCGGCAGCGAATAGGCCAGCGCGATGCCGGCCGCGGCCATGCACAGCCCGGCCCCCATCAGCGGCCTGGCCGCCTGCCAGTCCAGCGGATGCTTGATGATCGAGTGGAACAGCAGCACCGGGAACAGGAAGTAGTAGACCAGCCGGTCGACCTGGTCCCAGACCTGGCGGTTCAGCGCGCTGTGGCGGCACAGCAGATAGCCGCACAGGATCAGCGAGAAGTCGGGCAGCAGCAATTCGAAGAAATTCACCCCCTGAGCATAAATGCTGGCTCTGGGCTGGATCTGTGAACCATGTCACAATCTTGCCTCTTATTCCTATCAGAGCCCATCTATCGGGCCATTACTTTTATGAAAATGAAGTTTCATTTGGGCAAACGCAACACGCCCCGCCATCTCCATTCGCACCAACCAAGCGGCAACGTCAGCCAGGTCGTTGCGCTGGTCGATGAGCGCTACCTCAAGTGGCTGGCGGCCCAGCATGCCAGCGCGCCCCTGCAGTTGCAGCGCCACAATCTGCAGCCGGTGCTGGTCGACCTGCTGCGCCAGAGCACGCCCGATGCCCATCTGCTGCGCGCCTATGTGTTTTCCGACCAGCAGGTGCTCGACCTGTGCGACGACGTGGTCGTGCGCAGCGTGCCCCAGCATTCGATCGACGGCGGCCTGGGCCTGGTGCGCTCGCTCGGGCTCGAACTCAACCAGCTGGCCCAGCATGGCGGCGCCGGCCTGGTGCTGATCCTGAGCGACGACGAGCGCCTGATCCCCTACATCGACGAGGCGCAGTGGCGCGGACTCAAGGTGGCGCTGGTCAGCGACGAGGGCAGCCTCGACATGCCCAAGCTCATGAACGAGGACCCGAGCTGGGCCCGGCTGCTGCTGCAGGCCGATCGCCGGCTCGCGCTGGGAGCGAGCGCCTGGGAGGCGCTGACCGTGCCGGGCGCCGTGCTGCAGGCCAGCCGCTCTGCGGCCTCCCAGCAGCCGGCCCAGCCGTCCGAGCGCGATGGCGAGACCGCCGAGGGTTATTTCAGCAACGCCTTGCCCTCGGACGACTGGCTCGAGCAGGTGCGGCAGGTGATCCAGTCCTGGTGGTCCGAGGAGACCCCGGACGCCCGCCTCGACCTGCAGGAGGAGATGCAGAACAGCCAGGGCGTGCCGCCCGAGACCGACCGCCATCTGCTGCTGCGCGTGCGCCGCGAACTCGCGCGCACCCTGAGCTTCCAGGAGAAGAAGGCGATGCGCGAGCTGATCCGCGCCACCGTGCTGGCGCCGGCACAGGAACTGCCGGTCGAATCCTGAGCGGGGCCGGCCGGTCATGAATGACTGGAGCGCCTGCGGCCAGGAGCTCGCGGCCTGGTTCGCCACTCCGCCCGGGCGCTATCTGCTCGACTGGGAGCGCGAGCAGTTCGACCGCGCGGTGGCCGACCGCTTCGGCTACCACGCCTTGCAGCTCGGCCTGCCCGAGCTCGCTACCCTGCGCGCCAATCGCATGCCGCACCGCTGGCTGGCGCTGCCCGAGTCCGCCGAGCCCTCTGGGCTGACCACGGCCTCCGGTCCGGACACCGATCCTGCCGTCGCGCTCGTGACCCATGCCGCTGCGCTGCCCTTTGCCGCCGCCAGCCTGGACCTGTTGGTGCTGCCGCACACGCTCGAGTTCAGCGCCGATCCGCATGCCGTGCTGCGCGAGGTCGAGCGCGTGCTGGTGCCCGAGGGCCGGGTCGTGATCTCGGGCTTCCATCCCTTGAGCCTGTGGGGGCTGCGCCAGTGGCGCGCGCGCTGGGCTGCCCGCCTGGGCTTTCGTGGCGACGCTGCCCAGCTCTTCCTGCCCGAGGCGGGCGACTTCATCGCGCCGCGCCGCCTGCGCGACTGGCTGCACCTGCTGAGCTTCGAGCCCGAATTCCAGACCCAGGGCTGCTGGCGCCCGGCCGTGCACAGCGAGGCCTGGCTGCAGCGCTGGGCCTGGATCGACCGCATCGGTCCGCATGGCTGGCCGCTGCCGGGCGCGGTCTATTTCCTGGTCGCGGTCAAGCGCGTGCGCGGCATGCACCTGCTGGGACCG
This sequence comes from Malikia granosa, assembly GCF_002980595.1. GTDB lineage: Bacteria > Pseudomonadota > Gammaproteobacteria > Burkholderiales > Burkholderiaceae_C > Malikia > Malikia granosa. The sequence goes on along the minus strand of NZ_PVLQ01000031.1, from coordinate 90,147 downwards.
GCCTGGAAGCCGCGCCGCGCCGGCCTCAAGCCGGTCGCCGTGGCGCAGAAACACCCCTTATCCAAGAACCGATGAATCCTGTCACCATTTACACCGACGGCGCCTGCAAGGGCAATCCGGGCCCGGGCGGCTGGGGCGTGCTGCTGCGCGCGGGCGCGGCCGAGAAGGAACTCTACGGCGGCGAGCCGGAGACCACCAACAACCGCATGGAGCTGACCGCCGTGATCCAGGGCCTGCTGGCCCTCAAGCGGCCCTGTCATGTCAGCCTCTACCTCGACAGCCAGTATGTGCGCAAGGGCATCACCGAGTGGATGGCGGGCTGGAAGGCGCGCGGCTGGAAGACCGCTGCCAAGGAGCCGGTCAAGAACCAGGACCTCTGGCAGCAGCTCGACGAGGTCGTGCAGGGCCGTGGCCACCGCATCGACTGGCACTGGGTGCGCGGCCATGCTGGCGACCCGGGCAACGAGCGCGCCGATGCGCTGGCCAACCGCGGCGTGCCCAGCCGCTGAAGCGCTGCCCGGCAGGCGCTGATCCGCCTGGGCCCAGTGGCCGCGGTCGCGTGCACCTAGCGGGCGATCCCGAGGCCTGGCCTCAGATCAGGCCGTCGAACAGCAGCAGCTCGACCCGGTCGCCGATGGCGACCTTGCCCTGCTCGTGGTCGAGCCGGATCAGGCAGTTGGCCTCGGCCATCGAGCGCAGCACGCCCGAACCCTGGCTGCCGGTGCTGCGCACCTGCAGGCTGCCATCCAGGGCGCGGCTCGCGATGCCGCGCTGGAACTCGGTGCGGCCGGGCTTCTTGCGCACCGCCTCCTGGCTCAGCGCCGGCACGCGCAGCGGCTGGGCCTGGCGCGCGCCCATCAGGCGCAGCAGGGCCGGGCGCACGAAGGCCAGGAAGGTCACCATCACCGCGACCGGATTGCCCGGCAGGCCGAACAGCAGGGCGCTGCGGCCCTCCTGCTGCAGCCGGCCGACCGCCATCGGGCGACCGGGGCGCATCGCGATGCGCCAGAACGCGACATCGCCGAGCTGCTTCATGATCGCCTTGGTGTGGTCGGCCTCGCCGACGCTGACCCCGCCGCTGCTGATGACCACATCGGCCTGTGCCGCCGCCCGGCGGAAGGCGGCTTCCAGGCTGGCCGGGTCGTCCTTGACGCTGCCGAGATCGATCGGCTCGACGCCCAGCCTGGTCAGCAGGCCGAACAGGGTGTAACGGTTGCTGTCGTAGACCGCACCCTCGCGCGGCGCCTGGCCCAGGCTCAGGATCTCGTCGCCGGTCGAGAAGAAGGCCACTTTCGGCCGCCGCCACACCGCGACCTCGGCCAGCCCCAGGCTGGCGATCAGGCCGAGCGCGGCCGGCCCGAGCCGGCTGCCGGCCAGCAGCGCGGGTTGGCCGGCCATCAGGTCCTCGCCGAGCAGGCGCCGGTTGTCGCCCGGCTGCACGCAGCCGGCCGGCAGCGTCACCGTCTCGCCCTCGCTGCGGGTGAACTCGACCGGGACCACGGTGTCGAGCCCGGCCGGCATCACCGCGCCGGTCATGATCTTCACGCATTGGCCAGGCCCGACCTCGCCTTGCCAGGCCGCACCGGCATAGGCGGTGCCGACCACGCGCAGGCGCAGGTCCTGGCCAGCCCGCAGCTGCGAGCCGGCGAAGGCATAGCCATCCATCGCCGAGTTGTCGTGCGGCGGCACATTGAGCGGCGCGATCAGGTCCGCGGCCAGCACCCGGTCGAGCGCATCGAACAGGCCGACCCGTTCGGTCTGCGTCAAGGGCTCGACCAGCCGGGACAGGAACTCGTCGACCGCATCGGCCGGCAGCGCGTTCGGGTCATAGCCTTGCAGCTCGGCCGCGATCTGGTCCAGTGTCTTCATCTTCAGCGGATCAATTGGGATCAATTGGGGTCAGGGACCGATTTCCAGCGCATGCAGCTCGGCCAGGGTGTTGGCATTGTAGAAGGCACGCGGGTCGTCCCCGGGCGCATCGAAGGCGACCGCGACATGGCGTTGCGACGCGATCCAGTCGTCGATCTTGCGGCCGCCGCCCAGCAGGTAGGCGCGCAGGCTGTCGGCCAACTCGCGCCTGAGCAGGCAGAACACCGGCTGGCGGCGCAGCCGGCCGTCCTCGTCGCGGCCCAGCGCCAGCGCGAGGTCGGCGCCCTCGCGCTCGGCCGCCTGGGCGAGGCGCTCGAGCAGGTCGAGCGGAAACCGCGGCGAGTCGCAGGGCACGGTCAGCAGCCAGGGCCGGCTGCCATGCTCGAGCCCGGCCAGGAAGCCCGCCAGCGGCCCCGGAAAATCGGCCAGCGCATCGGGCCAGACCGGCAGGCCCAGTGCCTGGTAGCGGTCGAGGTTACGGTTGGCATTGACCAGGATGGCGCCGAGCCGTCCGCCGGCCTGCTGGCGCAGCCGCGCCAGCGCATGCGCGACCAGCGGCTGGCCGTTGAGCGGCTGCAGCCCCTTGTCGACCCCGCCCATGCGCGAGCCCCGGCCGCCGGCCAGGATCAGCGCGTCCACGCTGGGCTTGGTCTCTGTGTTTCGTTCAGCCTGCGCCATGGCTTCAGCCCCCGATATAGCTCATCTCGATGCGCCTACTGGCCGCCGCGCTGTCGGCCGGCAGCAGCGCGCGCAGCTCGGAATAGCGGTCGGTGCGACCTTGCCAGATCGCGCCCAGCGCCGAAGCAATCTGCGCGTCGTCCGCCGCCTCGTCGCGCAGCAGCGCGCGCAGGTCGTAGCCCTGCGAGGCGAACAGGCAGAGGTAGAGCCGTCCATCCATCGACAGTCTGGCCCGGTTGCAGTCGCCGCAGAAGGCCTGGGTCACGCTGCTGATGACGCCGATCTCGCCCAGCGACGGGTCGTGCCGGCCGTCGGTGCCGGCATAGCCCCAGCGCTCGGCGGTCTCGCCGATGGCGTTGGGGCTGAGCTGGACCAGCGGCAGCTCGCTGCGGATGCGCTCGACCACCTCGGCGCTCGGCAGCACCTCGTCCATGCGCCAGCCATTGGTCGCGCCGACATCCATGTACTCGATGAAGCGCAGCGTCACGCCGCTGCCGCGGAAATGGCGCGCCAGCGGCAGGATCTGCTGGTCGTTGCAGCCGCGCTTGACCACCATGTTGACCTTGATCGGACCCAGTCCCACTGCCTGCGCCGCCTCCAGCCCGTCGAGCACCGCGCGCACCGGGAAGTCGACATCGTTCATGCGCCGGAAGATGGCGTCGTCGAGCGCGTCCAGGCTCACGGTCACGCGCTGCAGTCCGGCGTCCTTGAGCGCGCGCGCCTTGCGCGCCAGCAGGCTGCCGTTGGTGGTGAGCGTCAGGTCCAGTGGCTGGCCGTCCGGGGTGCGCAGCGCCGCGAGCTGCTCGACCAGCTGCTCGAGGTCCTTGCGCAGCAGCGGCTCGCCGCCGGTCAGCCGGATCTTGCGCACGCCATGCGCGACGAAGATCCGCGCCAGCCGGGTGATCTCCTCGAAGCGCAACAGGGCCGAATGCGGCAGGTAGGGATGGCCCCGGTCGAACACCTCCTTGGGCATGCAGTAGCTGCAGCGGAAGTTGCAGCGGTCGGTCACGCTGATGCGCAGGTCGCGCAGCGGCCGGCCCAGCCCGTCGAGCAACTGACCGCTGGCCGCGATGGCCTGGATAGGGCGGGGGGCCGACAGCAACTTGCTGCGCAGGTCGACCAGGGGAATCACGCGTTCTGCCATGGGAGCAAGATTACACCAAGGTGCGCCGCGGCGGCATCCGCCGTAAGGAGGGGGTAGGCTGGCCCGGTAAAATGATTTTGATGCGTGCGCACCAGGCGCCCGGCTTTCATCAACCTATTTCAGATCGACACTATGTCCCTCGACCACGTCACCCCCGGCAGCAAGGTGCCCGAAGCGTTCAACGTCATCATCGAGATCCCGATGAACGGCGACCCGATCAAGTACGAAGTCGACAAGGAGTCCGGTTGCGTCTTCGTCGACCGCTTCATGAACACCGCGATGCACTACCCGACCAACTACGGCTACGTGCCCAAGACCATCGCCGGCGACGGCGACCCGGTCGACGTGCTGGTCATCACCCCGGTGCCGCTGCCCCCGGGCGTGGTCGTGCCCTGCCGCGCGCTTGGCATCCTGAAGATGGAAGACGAAGGCGGCGTCGACGGCAAGGTCATCGCCGTGCCGACCGCCAAGATCCTGCCGCTGTACGCCAAGATCGAGTCGCTGGAAGACCTGGCCGAGATCCAGCTGGCCCAGATCAAGCATTTCTTCGAGCACTACAAGGACCTCGACGCCGGCAAGTGGGTCAAGGTGTTGGGCTGGGAAGGCAAGGAAGCCGCCCACCAGGAAATCACCGACGGCATCGCTGCCTACGACAAGGCGCAGGCCTGAGTCCCTGGCGGGCGGTCTTGATCTGATCCAGGCGCCAGCCCGCTGACGCTTCCCCTGCCAGCCCCCTGCAGTCCCCGGCTCAAGCCCCGGACTTCAGGGGGCTGCGTCCTTCCAGCTGCTCCAGGTAGGCGCCGATGTGTTCGCCCTCCTGCGCCAGGTAGCGCTCGACCGCGTCGGCAAAGGCCGGGTGCGCCAGCCAGTGCGCGCTGTGGGTCGCCACCGGCAGCAGGGCGCGCGCCATCTTGTGCTCGCCCTGGGCACCGCCCTCGAAGCGCTGCACCCCGTGTTCGATGCACCATTGCAAGGGCTGGTAGTAGCAGGCCTCGAAATGCAGGCAGTCGATCCGCTCGAGCGCGCCCCAGTAGCGGCCGTAGGCGGCCTCGGGGCGGTCGCTGTCGTCGCTCAAGCCGACCAGGCTGGCGGCGCTGCGCTCTCCCGTCGCGTTGCGCGCGATGAACAGCAGCCAGAGTCCGGCTTGCGACTGCTGCAGGCTGGCAAAGAAGCCGCGGCTCAGGTAAGGCCGGTTGCCATGCTCGAGGTAGTTGCGCTCGTAGCAGCGGTAGAAGAAGTCCCAGTCCGCCATCGTGATCTCGCTGCCGCGCCTTGCTTCGAAGCTCACGCCAGCGTCCGCCACCTTGCGCCGCTCCTGCCGGATCTTCTTGCGCTTGTCCTGCTTGAGCGTGGCCAGGAAATCGTCGAAGTCGGCGTAGCCGGACCCCGGCCGGTTCTGCCAGTGGAACTGCACCGTCTGGCGCAGCAGCAGGCCCGCCGCGCGGCAGGCGGCAATGTCGGCCGGCGCGGCAAACAGCAGGTGCAGCGAGGACAGCCCGAGCTGCCCGCAATGCGCGACCAGGGCCCGAACCAGCGCCGCCCGGGCCAGCTCGTCGACCGCCAGCAGGCGCGGTCCCGGCACCGGCGTGAACGGCACGGCGACCAGGCCCTTGGGGTAGTAGGCCAGGCCGTGGCGCTCGTAGGCATCGGCCCAGGCCCAGTCGAACACATATTCGCCGCGCGAATGGCTTTTCAAATACAGCGGGGCGGCGGCCTGTAGTTCGCCATTGCGCCAGAGCGTGAGCCACTGCAGGCCCCAGCCGGTCGCCGGGATCGCGCAGCCGCTCTCATCCAGCGCGGCGAGATAGTCGTGGCGCATGAAGGGGCCAGCAGCGCCGCCGGTCTGGCGCTCCAGCAGCGCGTTCCAGGCCCCGCCATCGATTTCTGCCGGTCGATCCAGCACCCGGATGACATAATCCTCGCCAACCATTTCGCTCCCCATATACGGTATCTCCATGACCCTCCAGATCTGCGTCGCGCAGCTCAATTTCGTCGTCGGCGACCTGGCCGGCAACGCGCAAAAGATCATCGCAGCCGCGCGCCAGGCCCATGCCGATGGGGCCAGCCTGCTGCTGACGCCCGAGCTCGCGCTGTGCGGCTACGCGGCCGAGGACCTTTACCTGCGTCCGGCCTTCGTCGCCGCCTGCGATGATGCCCTGCAAACCGTGGCCCGCGAGACCGCGGGGCTTTGCGGCCTGCACATCGTGGTCGGCCATCCGGCAGCGGCGCCGGACGGCGAGCGCGGCCGCAGCGTCTCGCGCCCGCCCTGCCTGAACGCCGCCAGCGTGCTGTTCGAGGGCCAGGTCACGCAGCGCTATGCCAAGCGCGAGCTGCCCAACTACCAGGTGTTCGACGAGCGGCGCTACTTCGTGCCGGGTGACGCGCCCTGCGTGTTCGAGCTCGTCGGCCGCAACGGCCAGAAGGTCAAGGCCGGCCTGCTGATCTGCGAGGACGCCTGGTTCGAGGCGCCCGCCGCCGAGGCCAAGGCCGCCGGCGCCGAGCTGCTGGTTGTCATCAATGCCTCGCCGTTTCATGCCGGCAAGGGCGACGAGCGCGAGCAGGCGATGCGCCTGCGCGTGCTCGCGACCGGCCTGCCGCTGGTCTATGCCCATCTGGTCGGCGGCCAGGACGAGATCGTGTTCGAGGGTCGCAGCTTCGCGCTCGACCGCGATGGCGCGCTGGCCGCGCGCGCACCGAGCTTCACCGAGGACCTGTTTGCCGTCACCCTGCAGTCGCCGGCCGAGGCCGCCGCCGGCCCCTCGCATTTCGGCCTTACCGGGCCGATTGCGCCCGAGCAATCGCTCGAGGCCGATCTCTGGCATGCGCTGGTGCTGGGCGTGCGCGACTATGTCGGCAAGAACGGCTTTCCTGGCGCGCTGCTGGGCCTGTCGGGCGGCATCGACTCGGCGCTGGTGCTGGCGATCGCGGTCGACGCGCTGGGCGCCGACAAGGTGCGCGCGGTCATGATGCCCTCGCCCTACACGGCCGACATCTCCTGGATCGACGCGCGCGAGATGGCGGCGCGCCTGGGCGTGCGCTACGACGAGATCTCGATCGCTCCCGAATTCGAGTCCTTCCTCGGTTCGCTCAATCCCCTGTTCGAGGGCCGCGCGTTCGATACCACCGAGGAAAACATCCAGGCCCGCATCCGCGGCACGATGCTGATGGCGCTCTCGAACAAGTTCGGCTCCATCGTGCTGACCACCGGCAACAAGAGCGAGATGTCGACCGGCTACTGCACGCTCTACGGCGACATGGCGGGCGGCTTCGCGGTGATCAAGGACGTGGTCAAGACCATGGTGTTCAAGCTGGCCTGGTGGCGCAACGCCAACGACCCCTACGGCACCGGCGCCAATCCGATCCCGGAGCGCATCATCACGCGCCCGCCCAGCGCCGAGCTGCGCCCGGACCAGAAGGACCAGGACAGCCTGCCTCCCTACGAGGTGCTCGACGCCATCGTCGAACGCTACATGGAGGAGGACCAATCGCCGGCCGAGATCATCGCCGCTGGCTATCCGCAGGCGGCGGTCGAGCAGGTGGTGCGGCTGATCCGCTTCAACGAGTACAAGCGCCGCCAGTCGCCGGTCGGTATCCGCGTCACCCACCGCAGCTTCGGCAAGGACTGGCGCTACCCGAATACCAACCGTTACCGAGCCTGACCGCGCCTCAAAGCTCGGGCCCGCTGCCAGGACCTAGGCTTCAGTCCTGTATCGACGCGGGCGCGCGCGCCACCTGCCTCCTGGCCGGCTGGCGCAGCAGCAGGAGCAGCGGCACGGCCGCCAGCGTGATCCACATCATGAGCCGGAAGTCCTGCAGATAGGCCAGGGTGGCGGCCTGCTGGTTCAGCAGCTGGTTGGCGCGCGCGAGTCCCTGCGGGCTCGCGAGCTCGAGCGCGCCGCTCTCCACCGCCAGCCGCAGCGGCAGGCGTGATGAGGCATCGATGTAGTCCGCATACGCGGCGTGGTTGATCTGCACCCGCTGCGCGAGGTAGCTGATCACGATCGAGATGCCGATGCTGCTGCCGATGTTGCGCATCAGGCTGTAGAGCGCGGTGGCCTCGTTGCGGTAGCGCGGCGCCAGCGTCGAGAAGGTCAGGGTGGACAGCGGCACGAAGATGAAGCCCAGCCCCAGCCCTTGGGTGATGCCGGTGACCACGATGTCCCGCCCCGGCGTGTCGAGGTTGAACAGCGACATGCGCCAGAGCGAGAAGCTGATCAGCCCGAGTCCGAGCAGGATCAGCGCGCGCGGATCGACCTTGCCCGAGAGCCGGCCCACCAGCATCATCGCCGCCATCGTGCCCAGGCCGCGCGGCGCCAGCAGCAGGCCGACGTCGATGATCGGATAGCCCATCAGCCCCTGCAGGAAGGGCGGCAGCAGCGCCATCGTCGCGAGCAGGATGATGCCGACGACGAAGATGAAGACCAGCCCGAGCGCGAAGTTGCGGTCGCGCAGCAGCCCGGGCTCGATGAAGGGGTGGTCGTGCGTGAAGATGTGGACCACGAACAGGTAGAGCGCCAGCACGCAGAGCAGGGCCTCTGCCACGACCTCGGCGCTGGCGAACCAGTCGAGCGACTCGCCGCGGTCGAGCATCATCTGCAGCGCGCCTATGCCCAGGCTCAACAGCGCGAAGCCCAGCAGGTCGAAGCGGCGTTGCCGGTCGAGCGGCGTCTCCTGCAGGAAGGCGCTCAAGCCCAGCCAGGCCAGCACGCCGAACGGCAGGTTGATGTAGAACACCCAGCGCCAGCTGTAGTACTCGGTCAGCCAGCCGCCGAGCGAAGGCCCCAGGATCGGCCCGATCATGACGCCCACGCCCCACAGCGCCATCGCCGAGCCATGCTTCTCGCGCGGGTAGCTGTCGAGCATGACCGCCTGCGACAGCGGCACCAGGCTGGCGCCGAACACGCCTTGCAGGAAGCGGAAGGCGACGATCTGGCCCAGGCTCTGCGCGGCGCCGCACAGCATCGAGGTCAGCGTGAAGCCGACCACGCTCAGGATGAAGAGGCGCTTGCGCCCGTAGCGCCCGGCCAGGAATCCCGTCAGCGGCATGAAGATCGCCGACGCCACGAGGTAGGAGGTCAGCACCCAGGAGATCTGGTCCTGCGTGGCGCCGACGCTGCCCTGCATGTGCGGCAGCGCGACGTTGGCGATCGTGGTGTCGAGCGCCTGCATGATCGTGGCCAGCATCACGGTCAGCGTGATCAGGCCCCGCCTCGGAGTAGCCGCGGTGGTGGCGCTCATCGCGGCGACCTCAGAGCGACAGGCCGAGCAGGCGGCGCTGGTGCCCGGTGTCGATCTCGATGCTGGTGCTCAGCCCGGCGCGCAGCGGCGGCAGTTCCGGCCTGGCATCGATCGCGATCCGCACCGGCAGGCGCTGCGCGATCTTGACCCAGTTGCCGGTCGCGTTCTGCGCCGGCAGCAGCGCGAACTCGGCGCCGGTGGCGGGGCTCAGGCTCTCGACATGGCCGCTCCAGGCCCGGTCAGGGTAGCTGTCGACATGGATGGTCACCGGCTGGCCCTCCTGCAGATGGCTCAGGTCGGTCTCGTTCAGGTTGGCCTCGATCCAGGGCTGGCCGGCGACCAGCGCCAGCGCGGTGCTGCCGGCATTGAGGAACTGGCCGGGCTTGGGCGGCTTGCTCACGGTACCGGCCTGCGGCGCGCGCACCTGCACATGCTCCAGGTTGAGCCTGGCCTGCTCTAGCTCGGCCAGCGCGGCCTGGTAGCTCGGGTGCTGCTCGACCGGCAGGTCGGCGCGGCCGCCCAGCGAGGCGGCGATGCGCGCCAGGTCCTGCTCGAGCGCCAGGGTCTGGTCGCGCGTCAGCCTGGCGTTGAGCGTGGCATCGTCGTAGCGCGCGGCCGAGACGAAGTTGCGCGCGACCAGCTCGGCCTGGCGCTGCTGGTCCTTGAGCGCGAAGGCCTGCCTGGCCCTGGCGACGGCGATCTCGGCCTGCTTCCCGGCATGGCTGGCCTTGAGCGCGGCAAGCTCGGTGCGCACCTGGGCCAGCCTGGCCTGCGCCTTGGCATAGGCGGCCTCGAACTGGGCCGGATCGAGCCGGAACAGCAGGGCGCCGGCCTCGACCGGCTGGTTGTCCTCGACCAGCACCTGGGTCACGCGACCGGCGATCTCGGCGCTGACCGGGATCTTGTCGGCCTTGACATAGGCGTTGTCGGTCTCGACGTAGCGCCCGCCCCTGAGGTAGAGCGTGCCGCCGACCAGCGCGGCGAGCAGCGGGACGCCGACCATCAGCAGCAGGCGCTGCTTCCTTCTGTTGCGGCTGGGCAGCACCGGCTGGTCGACGCTGGCGGGATTCTGGGCTGGGGTCTGGCTCATGGCTGGGGGTGGCCGCGTGGCCCGTTCAGGCGCCGCACAGGCGGCTGCGCATGCTCTTGAGGGCGTGGTTGAGGGTGGCGATCTGGTCCGGCGCCAGATCCTGCAGGGCTTGCTGACGGATCTCCTGTGCCACCTGGCCGATGGCTTGCAGCCGAGGCTGGGCGGCGGCAGTCGTATGGATCAGGTGGGCGCGGCGGTCGTTCGGCGCCGGGCGACGCTCGGCCAGCCCGAGCGCCACCAGCTGGTCGACCAGGCGTGCCAGCGTGATCGGCTGGATTTCCAGCAGCTCGGCCAGGTCCACCTGGCGTGCGCCTTCGTGGCGACTGATGTAGACCAGCAGCCGCGCCTGCGCCAGCGTCAGGCCCGAGGCATCGACGCGCCGTTCGTAGGCGCGGCGCATCAGCCGCGAGACATCCGCGAGCAGGAATCCCAGGCTGTCCTTGGCGGGGTAATTTTGCATGTCTTGCATATAGTAAGTATTGCTTATTATATGAGTGGCATGCCAGATTCTGGCGGCGGTCCGCCTGGCCGGCCTTGCTGGAAGGCCACAGGGCCCGGACCCCGGCCCAGGGCGTGATACAGTTTTGCTTCCCTACCAGCCAACATCACAACGGAGTCACCGTCATGAAGCAAATCACCGCCGTCATCAAACCCTTCAAGCTCGAGGAAGTGCGCGAGGCGCTGGCCGAGCAGGGTGTGACGGGGCTGACCGTGACCGAGGTCAAGGGCTTCGGTCGCCAGAAGGGCCACACCGAGCTCTACCGTGGCGCCGAATATGTGGTCGACTTCCTGCCCAAGGTCCGGATCGAGCTGGTGGTCAAGGGCGACGATGTCGAGCGCTGCGTCGATGCCATCATCCGCGCCGCGCGCACCGGCAAGATCGGCGACGGCAAGATCTTCGTCACCCCGGTCGAGCGCGTGATCCGCATCCGCACCGGCGAGCAGGACGAGTCGGCGGTCTGAGCCGCAGCCCGGCTCACCGGGCCGGGCATCAGCCCCCTCAGATCTGTTCCAGCCGGTCCGGCATGTCCGGACGGGCGGCTGCGAGCAGCGCCGGCAGCAGCTCGCTGGCGGTCTCGCCCACGCGCAGCAGCTCCATCTGCCACTGGCCCATGAAGCCGGCCTGCACGCTCGAGCCGAGGAAGGCCAGCAGGCCGTCGTAATAGCCGCCGGCATTGAGCAGTCCGATCGGCTTGTCGTGGTAGCCGAGCTGGCGCCAGGTCCAGACCTCGAACAGCTCCTCGAAGGTGCCGATGCCGCCGGGCAGGGCCAGGAAGACATCGGCGCGATCGGCCATCAGCTGCTTGCGCTGGTGCATGTTGGCCACCACATGCAGCTCGCTGCAGCCCTGGTGCGCCGCTTCCATCTCGACCAGCGCCTCGGGAATCACGCCGATCACGCGCGCGCCCGCCGCCAGCGCCGCATCGGCCACCGCGCCCATCAGGCCATGGTGGCCGCCGCCGTAGACCAGCTGGGCGCCGTGGGCGCCGATCCAGTGACCGACCTCGCGTGCCAGTGCCACGTGCGCCGGGTCCTGGCCGGGTCGCGAGCCGCAGTAGACGCAGACCGTCAGCGGCGCAGGGAGACTTGTGGCTTGCAGATTCATGGCCGCCATCATGCCAGCAGTCGGTGCGCCAGCGCCGCGATCCAGACTCCGGCGCACAGCAGCAGGCTCAGCAGCACGGCGGCGCTGCCCATGTCCTTGGCGCGCTTGGACAGCGAATGCCATTCGGGGCCGATGCGGTCGATCGCGGTCTCGATGCCGGTGTTGAGCAGCTTGACCACCAGCACCAGCACCACGCAGCCGATCAGCAGGCCGGTCTCGACCCAGTTGCGTCCGAGCCAGACTGCCGCCGGCAGCATGACGATCGCGGCGATCGCCTCCTGGCGGAAGGCCGGCTCATGCCAGCCCGCGCGCAGGCCCGCGAGCGAGTAGCCCAGCGCGTGGCGCAGCCTGGCCAGGCCATGGCGCTGCTTCTGCGCCTGTGGCGATTCGCGTGTCTCGGGCGGGGTACTCATGCCTTGCGGCTCCGGCCGGCCTTGGTCGGCTGGGATGGGTCGAACACCAGCTCGGTGCCGGCCCAGGCGTCATGCCAGAACTGGCGCTTCGGGTGCAGCCAGGACAGCGCGGCCCAGCAGGCGATCCAGCCCAGGGTCAGTGCCAGCAAGGGGCCGCCCTGCAGCCCGAACAGCGATCCTGCCGCCAGCGGCGGCAGCAGCCAGATCCAGCTCAGCAGGTAGCGCCGCAGCGCCCGGCCCGGGCTCGGCGGGCGGCCGTCCGGGCCCTGGATGCGGATATGCCAGGTCCGCATCGGCAGGGTGTGCGAATGGGTCCAGCACCAGGTGAAGTACAGGCCCAGCAGCAGGAACAGGAAGGCCTGCAGCTCGGGGCGGTTCTGCAGGCCGTGGCGGGTCTGGGTCACGACGCTGAACAGCAGGCTGGCGACGAAGACGACGCCAAACAGCAGTACCCCCTCGTAGAGCCAGCAGGCCAGGCGCCGGCGCAGCGTCGGGGTGGACAGGGGGGAGGCGGTGGAGGAGGGGGCGGCTTGCTTGGTCATCTTCAGGCCAGGATGGTAGCGCAGCGGCGAGTCACGCCGGCTTTCATGTCGTTGGCGCGGCGGCGGCCTCGGGAGCCGCCTCTGGGGCCGCCTCGAGGGCCGGCTTGGGCGCAGGCTTGGCGGCCGGCGCACGGGGCGCCTGCCTGCCTGGGGCCGCGGGTGCCGCCGCCGGCGGGGTAGCCGGCGCCGCGGTCGGCAGGATCTGGATCTCGACCCGGCGGTTGCGCAGCCGGCCTTCGGCGCTGGTGTTGCTGGCCACCGGCTGGGTCGCGCCGCGCCCGATCGCGACCAGGCGCTGGTCCGCGATGCCGGCCTCGATGAACAGCCGTACCACGCTGCTGGCCCGGGCCGCCGACAGTTCCCAGTTCGACGGGAACTGGACTGACCGGATGTCCAGCGTGTCGGTGTGGCCGATGACCTGGACCGTGTGCTGCGGGTAGCTGTTGAGCACGTCGGCCACCGAGCGCAGCGCCTTGACGGCCTCCGGGCTCAGGTTGGCCTCGGCGGGGGGGAACAGGATGCCGGCATCGAACTCGATGTGGATGGCCTGGCCCAGGTAGCGCACCTGGGCCGCGCCTTGCTGGAACGTGATCGACAGGCGCTTGGCCAGCTGTTCGGCGATCAGCTGCATCTCGTCGACCTTGGCCTCGGCGCCGCTTTGCAGCACGCTGGCGGCATCGGCCTGGCTGCCCTGGGCATCTGGTGCGGCTGGCGGCTTCTCCTTGCCGACGGCCTGCTCGAACGATTCCGACAGGTCCTGGTACTTGCCGCCCTGTAGCGACAGCGCATACATCACGACAAAGAAGGCGAACAGCAGCGTGATGAAGTCGGCATAGGACACCAGCCAGCGGTCGGCCGAGTCGTTGTCATCGTCATGGCGTCTGCTCTTGCGGCGCCTCATCTCAGCCTCCGTGCTGCCAATGGCTGTTCATGCGTTCCTGGATCACGGCCGAGTTTTCGCCGCGCGCGATGCTGACCAGGGCGTCGGCCAGCATGGTGCGCTTGAGCAGCTCGAGCGCCAGCTGCTTCTTGAGCTTGTTGGCGATCGGCAGGCAGACCAGGTTGGCCAGTCCCACGCCATAGACCGTGGCGACGAAGGCCACCGCGATGCCGCTGCCGAGCAGGGCGGGCTCGCCGAGGTTGTCCATCACCCGCATCAGGCCCAGCACCGCGCCCAGGATGCCGATGGTCGGCGCATAGCCGCCGGCGGCCTCCCAGACCCGGATCGATTGCCGTTCCCAGCGCTCGTAGCTGTCGATGTCGGTCTCGAGGATGGAGCGCAGGGTCTCGGCATCGACGTTGTCGACCAGCATCCGGATGCCCTTGGCGATGAAAGGGTCGCGCTGGTCGGTCAGGTAGCGCTCGAGTTGCAGGAAGCCGTCGGCGCGGGCGGTCTTGCTCCAGCCCTGGATCGAGGCGATCAGGGCCTCGTAGAAGGGCGGTTGCGGCGAAAAGGCCTTGCCGGCCAGTCGCAGGCCGCGCCACAGCGTGCCCATGCCGTTTTGCAGCAGCACCGCGCCCAGCGTGCCGCCGACCACGATCACCAGTGCCGCCGGCTGCATCAGGGCGCCGAGCCGACCGCCCTCGACCCACTGGCCGCCCGCGATCGCTGCCAATGCCAGCACCAGGCCGGCTAAACTGCCCCAGTCCATTCCTGTCTCCTCAGGTGGTTGCGCAGACGTGCCACCGCCTGGCTGTGTAGTTGCGACACGCGCGACTCGGTCACGCCGAGCACGGCGCCGATTTCCTTCAGGTTGAGCTCCTGCTCATAGTACAGCCCCATCAGGAGCTTCTCGCGCTCGGGCAGGGCATCGATGGCTTCGATCAGCGCCTCCCGGAAGCCGTCCTGCAGCAGCAGCTGCAGCGGATCATGCGAGCTGTCCTGGCAATGGCGGTCGAGGAAATGGTCGTGGCCGTCATCGCCGGCCGACTTGAAGTCGTCGAAATAGACCAGCTGGTGGCCGGCACCGTCGTTGAGCTTTTGCTGGTAGTCCTCCAGCGAGAGCTGGAGCCGGGCCGCGATCTCGGCTTCGCTCGGCGCGCGCAGCAGCTCCTGCTGCAGCTCGCCCAGCGCCGCCTCGATCTGGCGCATGTTCTGGCGCACGCTGCGCGGCAGCCAGTCCTGGCTGCGCAGCTCGTCGAGCATGGCGCCTCGGATGCGCTGCACCGCATAGGTCTCGAACTGGGCGTTCTGGGTCGCCTCGTAGCGGCTCATGGCGTCGAGCAGGCCGATCGTGCCGGCCTGGATCAGGTCGTCGACCTCGACGTTGGCGGGCAGCCTGGCCTTGAGCTGGTAGGCCAGCTTCTTGACCAGCGGGATATGCTGCTCGATCACCCGGTCCCTGGGTGCCCGGCCCTTGGCGTCGTACATGGCTCAGCGCTCCAGCAGCGAGGCGGCCGTCTGCTGCGACAGCCCGACATTGAGCAGCCGTGCTGCCACCTCGCGCAGCGCCACCGAGGCGCTGGCCATCGGAAACGCTTCGACTACCGGTCGCCCCAGCTGCAGCGCGC
This sequence comes from Malikia granosa, assembly GCF_002980595.1. Lineage (GTDB taxonomy): Bacteria > Pseudomonadota > Gammaproteobacteria > Burkholderiales > Burkholderiaceae_C > Malikia > Malikia granosa. Next base: position 75,056 of record NZ_PVLQ01000031.1, on the reverse strand, counting down.
GCCCCAGGTGCTCGTCGTTCGGGATGCTGCCCAGGAAGCGCACCGGCACCGCCAGGTACTGGTTGGCCGCCTGCGCGATGTTCTGCTGGATCTTCTCGGCCTGCGCCAGCGTGGCGCCCACCACCATCAGCAGGAACTGGCGCCGGCCCAGCTGGCCATGCAGGGCCTTGATCTGGGCGTAGGCATGCTTGATCGAGTCGGCCGTGCTGGAGGTCAGCACCACCATCTCGCCCTGCGCGAGCTCGGGCAGCACGAAGGGGTTGTCGCGCTGCAAGTCGGTGTCGACCAGGCAGAACTGGCCGTCCGGACTCAGCGCCTGCAGCTGCTGCGACAGCCGGGCCGAATCCTCGGGCCTGGCCAGCAGCTCGCCGAGCGGGCGGTGGGTCAGGCGCGCGATCCGCACCCCGGGGCCATGGGGCTGCACCGCCTGCTGGGAGTCGCCCTGGCGCAAGGCCAGCTGGCACAGCGAGGGCGTGGGTGGCTGGGCCGCGCAGGAGGCGATGCCGTCGGCGTTCAGGCTGGCATCGAGCAGCTGCACCTCGTTGCCCGCGCGCACCAGCGCGGCCGCCAGGTTGAGCAGCAGCACGTTCTTCTGTGACGGCGCGATCGCCGTCAGCACGCTGACATAGCGCGACTTTCTCGCGCCAAGGATGCGGCGCAGGCCGGCGGCCTGGTCATTGGACAGGTCAAGCAATTTTTATCCCTTGCACGCTGGTGTCGAGACGCACGGCATCGGTGCTCATCAGCACCGGCAGCTCGCTGTCCTCGTAATGCTTGCTGCTCTGGCTGCTGCGCAGGCCGAACATCCGTTCGACCAGCGGTCGCGCCTGGGCGAGTTGCAGGTCCTCGGGCACGCGCTGCCCGGTGCCCAGGTAGAACAGCCGCAGCTTCTGCCTGATCACCACGTCGAGCGCGTTGCTGATCGTGACGGCCTCGTCCAGCTTTGTCAGTATGACACCTTCCAGGCCCGAGCCGCGGTAGGCATGGACCACCTCGTTCAAGGTCTCGATCGTGCTGGTGGTGTTGAGGCAGAGCAGGCGCTTGACCGGCACCTGGGTGCCGGCGAGCATGGCGATCTGCTCGGCCACCATCTGGTCGCGCTGGCTCATGCCGACGGTATCGATCAGCACCGTGTGCTTGGTCGCGAGCTCCTCGAGCGCGAGCCGCAGGTCGACCTCGTCCTTGACCGAGTGCACCATCACGCCCATGATCTTGCCGTAGATGCGCAGCTGCTCGTGCGCGCCGATCCGGTAGCCGTCGGTCGTGATCAGCGCCAGCTTGCCGGGACCATGGCGCATCACATAGCGCGCCGCGAGCTTGGCCGTCGTCGTCGTCTTGCCGACCCCGGTCGGCCCGATCAGCGCATAGACTCCGCCTTCGTCGAGGAAGCTGTCCTCGTCCTGCAGCACATTGATGTTGCGCGTCAGGATGCCCTTGGACCATTCGATCGCCTGGTCGAGCTCGCCGTCGCTCGGTGCGTTCTCGGTCAGGTAGCGCGTCAGGCTCGGGCTCAGGCCCAGGCTCAGCAGGTGCTTGAGCATGGCCGACTTGAGCGGGTTCTTCGGCTGCTGGCCGCCCGCCCAGGCCAGCTCGCTCATCTGCTTGGCCAGCGCCTCGCGCATGGCCCGGATCTCCTCCATCACCTCGTTCATGGCGATGGCGGGGTCGGGCGCTGGCGCCGGCGCCGGCGCCGCCAGCGGCGGGCTGTCGTCGTCGTCCCGGTACTGCTCGATGACCGAGGCATAGTCCCGTTCGCTGCAGGCCAGGATCTCTATCCCCGCTTCCGCGCTGCGGTTGGCCAGGATCATGGCCTCGGGGCCCAGGGCTTCGCGCACCAGGCCCAGGGCCTCGCGCGCGCTACTGGCAATAAAACGGTGAACCTTCATGTTCAGGCTCCGACGAGATGGGTGACTTTAATGGTTCGGCTGTCCGGCAGCTCGGCGTGCGACAGCACCTTGAGCTGGGGCAGGGTGCGACGCAGGAAGCGCGCCAGCATCGCGCGCAGCGGCGCCGGCACCAGCAGCACCGGGGTGTAGCCCATCTGCTCCTGCAGCTGGCTGGCCTGCACGGTCTGGTTGACCAGGGTCTCGGCCAGACCGGGCTCGATGCCGCCGCCCTCGGCGCCGCCGGTCTGCAGCGCCTGCAGCAGCAGCCGCTCGAGCCGGTGGTCCAGCGTCATCACCGGCAGCTCCTGCTGGCCCGGCACGATCTCCTGCACGATCGCGCGCCCCAGCGCGACCCGCACCGCCGCGGTCAGGCTGTAGGCATCCTGGCTCATGGCGGCATGCTCGATCAGGGTCTCGACGATGGTCTGCATGTCGCGGATATGCACCCCTTCGGACAGCAGGTTCTGCAGCACCTTCTGCAGCGTCGACAGCGGCAGCAGCTTGGGCACCAGGTCCTCGAGCAGCTTGGGGCTTTCCTTGCTCAGGTGGTCGATCAGCGCCTGCAGCTCCTGGCGGCCCAGCAGCTCCGCCGCGTTCTGCGCCAGCAGGTGGTTCAGGTGGGTCGCCACCACGGTGCCGGCATCGACCACCGTGTAGCCCATCGACTGGGCCTGGTCGCGCATGTTCGCATCGATCCAGACTGCCGGCAGGCCGAACGCCGGGTCGGTGACCGGCTGGCCCGGCAGCGGGCCCGAGACCATGCCGGGGTTGATCGCCATGAACTGGCCGGGATGCGATTCGCCGCTGCCGATCTCCACCCCCTTGAGCGTGATGCGGTAGCCCGATGGCGGCAGCTCGAGGTTGTCCCGGATATGCACCGGCGGCGGCAGGAAGCCGACCTCCTGGGCGAACTTCTTGCGTATGCCCTTGATGCGGCGCAGCAGCTCGCCGTCCTGGCTGGTGTTGACCAGGCTGATCAGCCGGTAGCCGACCTCCAGGCCCAGGGCCTGGATCGGACTGACATCCTGCCAGCTGGCCTCCTCCTGCTCGGGCGCTGGCGGCGGGGCCGCTGCTGCTGCCGCCGCGGCCTCGGCCGGGCCTTCGCGCGCGAGCAGCTTGGGCACGTAATAGCCGCAGCCGCCGATCAGCAGCGCGAGCAGCAGGAAGGCCAGGTTCGGCATGCCCGGGATCAGGCCCATGCTGCCGACGATGCCGGCCGTGATGTAGAGCACCTGCGGCTTGAGGAAGAGCTGGTTGATCAACTGCGCGCTGACATCCTGGTCGTTGGCCACGCGCGAGACCACCGCACCGGCTGCCAGCGAGATGATCAGCGACGGGATCTGCGCCACCAGGCCGTCGCCGATGGCCAGCAGGGTGTAGGTCTCGACCGCGCGGTTGAAGGGCAGGTCGTGCTGCAGCATGCCGACCAGCAGGCCGCCGACCAGGTTGACCACGGTGACCACGATGCCGGCGACCGCGTCGCCGCGCACATATTTGCTCGCACCGTCCATCGCGCCGTAGAACTCGGCTTCCTGCGACACCTCGGTGCGGCGCTTGCGCGCCTCGGCCTCGCCGATCAGTCCGGCGTTGAGGTCGGCGTCGATCGCCATCTGCTTGCCCGGCATCGCGTCGAGCGCGAAGCGCGCGCCGACTTCGGCGATGCGCCCGGCGCCCTTGGTCACGACCACGAAGTTGATCACGGTCAGGATCACGAACACCACCACGCCGATCAGGTAGTTGCCGCCGATCAGGAAATGGCCGAAGGCCTCGATCACCTTGCCCGCCGCGTCCGGCCCGGTATGGCCGTTGGTCAGCACCACCCGGGTCGAGGCCACGTTGAGCGACAGCCGCAGCATGGTGGTCATCAGCAGCACGGCCGGGAAGGCCATGAACTCCAGCGGACGCACCGTGTAGAGCGCCGTCAGCAGCACGATGATCGACAGCGCGATGTTGAAGCTGAAGAAGATGTCGAGGATGAACGACGGCACCGGCAGGATCATCAGCGCCAGGATCATCACGACCAGGCCCGGCGCGGCCAGCGCCTTGCCGTTCATGCGGCCCAGCAGCAGTTTCCAGTTCATGTCCGGTCTCCGGTCTCAGGTGCTGCGGTTTCGAGCGGATCGAAGCCGGGCGGCAGCGCGACGGGCTCGGGTCGCACGGGAGCAAAGCCGCCCTGGCTGCGGTAGGTCCGCAGCTGGAACACATAGGCCAGCACCTGGGCCACGGCCGTGTAGAGCGGCGCCGGGATTTCCTGGTCGAGCTCGGTGTGGCGGTAGAGCGCGCGCGCCAGCGGCGGCGCCTCGATGATCGTGATTCCGTGGGCGGCGCCGATCTCGCGGATCTTGGCCGCGACCTCGTCGACGCCCTTGGCCACCACCTTGGGCGCGTGATTGCCCTGTTCCGGGTAATGCAGCGCGACCGCGTAATGGGTCGGGTTGGTCACGATGACGTCGGCCGTGGGCACCTGGGCCATCATGCGCCGGCGCGCGATCGCGCGCTGCTGGGCACGGATCTTGGCCTTGATCTCGGGATTGCCTTCCATTTCCTTGGCCTCGTCGCGCAGCTGCTGGCGCGTCATCATGAGCTTGCGCGCGTGGCTCCACATCTGGTAGGGACCATCGATCAGCGCGATCACGGCCAGCGACGCGACCAGGCCGATGAAGCAGGCCAGCAGCAGCCGGACATGCTCGGCCGTGCTCTCGCGCGGGGCCTGGCTGGCGAGCGCGAGCAGGGCATCGAGCTGGCCGCGGATCACGAACCAGGCCACGGTGCCGACCAGCAGGGTCTTGGCGATCGCCTTGAGCAGCTCGCTGAGCGAGCGCGTCGAGACCATATTGGCCAGCCCCTGGAGCGGATTGAGCTTGCTGAACTTGGGTACCAGCGCCTGGGTGTGGAACAGCCAGCCGCCGATCAGGACCGGCGACGCCAGCGCGGCCAGCAGCAGCAGGCCGGCCAGCGGCAGGAAGGCCAGCAACAGGTCGAACAGCTGCTGGCCCCAGTCCACGCTCAGCCGCTGCGGGTCGAACAGCTGCTCGCGCCTGAACTGCAGGCCCAGCATCAGCATGTGCTTGAGCTGGCGCACCATCGCCTCGCCGCTGAGCCAGAAGCCCAGTGCCGCCGCCGCCAGCACCGCGAAGGTGCCGATCTCGCGTGACCTCGGCACATCACCCTGTTCACGTGCTTTCTCTAGCTGTCGGGGTGAGGCGGGTTCTGTTTTTTCGAGGTCGCTGTCTTCTGCCAAGGGGGGAGCTCCGGAGATTGAGGATTATCGCCGCCGGCAAGCGGCTGCCAGCTCCGGAGCAGTACGGCTAATGCGGGTCTTCTTGTCGTTTTACGGCCCGCCGCACAGGCGGTCGGGGACCGTGCCCGGCCGGACCAGCCCCGGCGCTGCGGGGCCTCAGGCGATCTTGAAGACGCGCACCACCTCGTCGAGCTGCGACGCCTGCTGCCGCAGGCTGTCGGCCGCGGCCGCGCTTTCCTCCACCAGCGCCGCGTTGCGCTGGGTCATGTTGTCGAGGTTGGCAATCGACTGGCTGATCTCGGACACGCTGGTCGATTGCTCGATGCTGGCCTGCGAGATGTTCTCGATCAGCTCCGACAGCGAGCGCACCTGGACCACGATATCGTTCACGCTCGCGCCGGCCTGGGTGACCAGTTCGGCGCCGGCCTTGACCCGTTCCCCGCTTTCGGCGATCAGCGACTTGATCTCCTTGGCGGCGGAGGCGCTGCGCTGCGCGAGCTGGCGCACCTCGGTCGCGACCACGGCAAAGCCGCGCCCCTGTTCGCCAGCGCGCGCGGCCTCGACCGCGGCATTGAGTGCCAGGATATTGGTCTGGAAGGCGATGCCGTCGATCACGCCGGTGATGTCCGTGATCAGGCGGCTGCTCTGGCTGATCTGCTCCATGGTCGAGACGACCTGCGCCACCACCTCGCCGCCATGGCTGGCGGCATCGCTGGTCTGGCGCGCCAGTTCGCTGGCCTGGCGCGCGCTCTCCGCATTGCTGTCGACCGCGCTGGTGATCTGGGCCATCGCTGCCGCCGTGCGCTCGAGGTTGATCGACTGCTCCTCGGTGCGCTCTGCCAGCATCGCGCTGCTTTCCGAGATTTCGCGCGAGCCGTTGGCGATCGTCTCGCTGCCATGCCGGACCCGGGACACGATCTTGATCAGGTTGTCGTGCATGGTCTTGAGCGCGGCCAGCATCGCGCCGGCCTCGTCCTTGCCGCTCACGACGATGTCTGCCGTCAGGTCGCCGCTGGCCACCGTGTCGGCCACGCGCACCGCCTCGGCCATCGGCCGCGTGATCGAGCGGGTCGCGACCCAGGACAGCCAGATGCCCAGCAGCAAGGCGCTCAGCGCCGTCACGCCGATGACGCCGTTGACGGTCTGCATGCTGCCGTTGGAGGCCTGGAACTCCTCCTCGGCCTGCTTGATCTTGAGCTGGATCAGCTGGTCCAGCGGCTCCTGCGCCTGCGGCGCCAGCGGCGTGATGAAGCGGATGTAGAAGTCGGAGGCGTCGTCGTAGCGGTCGCCGACCATGGCCTCGTTGGCCGGCGTCAGGCCTTGCTCGAACAGCGCCCGCCTGCGCTGGTCGAAGCTCTGTGCCAGCGCCTTTTCCTGCGCCGTCTGCGGCTGCCTCTGGTAGGCCTTCCAGAGATCCGTGATGGTGGCCTGGTTGCGCTCGAACTCGCTGCTCTTGGTCTCGACCGTGTTGCGGTCGGGGCTCAGCAGCATTTCCATCACCAGGATGCGGTTGCGCTGGATCAGCTGGTTCAGGCTCGCGAGCTGCTGCGCCGGAACCGCCCTGGCCTCGTAGATCACGCGCGTCTTGTCGTTCAGGTGCAGGTTGGACAGCGTGCCGAGCAAGGCCATGCCGCCGATCAGCAGCAGCAGCAGGGCTGAGCTCAAGGCAAGTCGCTGGCCGATTTTCAGATTGCGACTATATTGATGAAATGACATGCAATGTGAAAAATGTTAGGTCGATGACCCAATGCTTTCACATTAGTTTGAAATTTTCATGAAATAGCATTCTGCAAAAGCAGAATTTATCGGTCGGACGACCGAAGCGCTCAGCCCAGGATGGTCTTGAAGTGCGAGCGCCTGCCCGTCAGGCCGCGCTGTCCGTACAGCTCGGCCTCGCCCGGGCCGCGCAGCGTCGCGAGAGCCGCCTGGTTGCGCACCGACAGGCGCTGGATCAGCAGGCCGTTGGTGCGGTTGAGTTCCTGGGCGCGCTGCGCGCCATCGAGCAGCTCGCGCCACTGTGCCTGCAGCGCTGGGTCGGACTGGCCGGCGACCCAGGCGGCCACGCTGCTGTCCTGCTCGGGCAGGCCGGCCTGCCCGAGCAGGCGGCGCAGCTGCTGGTGCAGCGTGACGAAGCTGGCGATCAGCTGCGACTTGCCGTGCGCGGCCTGCGACAGGGCGTCGGCATCGTTGTCGAGCAAGGCGGCTTCCTCCTGGCCGAGTACCTCGAGCAGCTGCAGCGCGAGGGCATGCTCCTGTGCCAGGCTGTGCGCGATCGCGGCATCGGTGGCGTTCATGTTCAGGCCGAGCGCGAATTGCTGCGGATCAGGTCCTTGACCGTGCTCAGCAGGCCGTCGGCCACCTTGCTCGAGTCGACCTGGAAGCGGCCCTCGGCGATCGCTTCCTTGATCGACTGCACCTTCTGGGCATCGAAGCTGCCGCCGCCGACCTGGCGCGAGAGCTGCTGGAGCTGGCCCGACATGTGGACCGTCGCCGTCTGGCTGCGTGTGGCCGTGCTGGCCTCGAGGGGCTTGGCGGTGCTGGCCGGTGCGGAGCCGACCGCCAGGCCGGGCATTTTGCCGATCGATGGGTCAATTTTCACGGGGGTATCCTGACATAGGGGGACTTGGTACTGCCTTGCTTAGTCCAGTTTACGGCCGAGCGGGCGCAAACTTGAGCCTGCCTGGCGGTCGCTTCACGGTTCCAGCTCGACCCAGCCCCCGGCCTGGGCCTTGCCGCTGACCGTCTGGCCCGATGCCACGCGCACCTGGACCGACTGTCCCGCGGCGGCGTTGCCCAGTGCCCGGCCTTCGGAGTCGATCCGGAAGCCCGCGCCCTCGAGCACCAGCTTGACGGTCTGTCCGGCGCTCACGACGTTGATGCTGCGCAGCCATTGCAGGCGCAGCGGCGCGCCTGCTGCCACGGCCGCCGTCAGGCTGCGGCCCAGCCATTGCTTCTCGTCGGTCACGGCCCCCGGCGGCAGGTTCTCGGCGTAGGCCTGCCCGATCGTCAGGTCCTCGGCTTGCAGCAGATGCCCGGCTTGCAGCGGCACCTTGGCCAGGTAGTAGTTGCGCGACTCCTGGATCGTCGCGCTCAGATAGACTGTCCAGGGCTGGGGCTTGTGGCAGCGCACCCCGACGCGCAGCTGGCCGCGCAGCGGCTGCTGGGTCGCGGGCAGCAGCACCTCGGGCTTGGGGCAGGCCGGCAGCTGCAGCTGCGGGTCCGGCGGGCTCACGCTGACGCGGCTGGAGGCTGGCAGCTGGGCCGTCAAGGCCTCGCTCACCTGCGCGCGCAGCGCGTCGGGCGAATGCCGGGTCGAGGGCTGCGCCTGTGCTGCCAGGCAGGTCAGCAACAGGCAGGCTTGCAGCAGGCGGTGGAGTCGCATCATGGTCGATACCGAGTGTAGGCGGATTCCCACACCGTTGGCACGGCTCTAACAGCCAAGCTGAATGCGGTTTTCGGCTTTGTTTGCCCGATCGCCGGCCGCAAAACCTGCGTAAAGTAGCACAATCCCAGTCATTGCGGTTCCGCCCTTGGGAGCGGATCGCTGCTGGGTTTTCAACGGAGGCCGAGATGGCAGGAAGACTGGACGAGGCGCTGGGGTTTCACGAGCAGGCCCTGCGACTGCGGGCACAGCGCCAGCAGCTGCTGGCGACCAATATCGCGAATGCCGATACCCCCCACTACAAGGCGCAGGATTTCGATTTTGCCCAGGCCATGAAGGCGGCGATGGCCGGTGCGGCCGGCAATGCGCAGGAGCTCAGGCGCACCCATCCCGCCCACCAGGGGCCGGTCCCGGGCGGCATGCCGCAGGCCCAGCCGCGTCCGGTCGTGCAGGCCAGTCGCGACGGCAACACGGTCGACCTCGACATCGAGCGCAGCGCCTTCACCGAAAACGCGCTGCGCTACGAGGCCGGCGTGACCATCCTGTCCTCCAAGCTCAAGGGCTTGTCATCCGTCATCCAGGGCTGATCATCATGTCCTTGCTCAATGTCTTCCAGGTCGCCGGTTCGGCCATGACCGCGCAGGCGCAGCGCCTCAACGTCGTGGCCAGCAACCTCGCCAACGCCGAGAGCACCAGCGGTCCCGATGGCCAGCCCTACCGGGCCAAGCAGCTCGAGTTCATGGCCGCTGCGCTGCCGGGCGGCGCGACCGGGGTCAAGGCCGGCCCGGTGGTCGAGGACCAGAGCCCGCCGCGCCTGCTCTACAACCCCGCGCATCCCCAGGCCAATGCCCAGGGCTATGTCGAGATGCCCAATGTCAACGTGGTCGAGGAGATGGTCAACATGCTGTCGGCCTCGCGCTCCTACCAGACCAACGTCGACACCCTCAATGCCGCCAAATCCATGGCGCTCAAGACACTGACCATCGGTCAGTGAGAAAGTCCATCCCATGGCAGTCAACAGCATCAGCTCGAACACCGGGGTCGCGGCCCAGACCAGCGCGTCCAGCGCCAGCGGCAGCGTCGACGACGCCCAGTCCAACTTCATGAAGCTGCTCGTGGCCCAGATGCAGAATCAGGATCCGATGAACCCGATGGACAATGCGCAGATGACCTCGCAGATGGCCCAGCTCAACATGGTCAGCGGCATCAACCAGCTCAACACCACGCTGTCCTCGGCGCTGTCGAGCTTCCAGGCGACCCAGACCATGCAGGCCTCGAGCCTGATCGGGCGCGAGGTGCTGGTGCCGAGCTCGACGCTGCAGCTCAGCGCAGGCCAGGCCAAGATGGGGGTCGATCTCGCGCAGTCGGCCGACAGCCTGAAGCTGACCGTGCTCGACAGCACCGGCCAGGTGCTGCGCACGATGGACCTCGGGGCAAGTGCCGCGGGTGTCCGGCAGCTGTCCTGGGATGGCGCCACCGATGCCGGAGCCGCAGCGGCCGACGGCAGCTACAGCTTCAAGCTCGAGGCCTTGCGCAACGGCCAGTCGGTCACGGCGACTGCGCTGTCGGCGGCCCAGGTCGGCGGTGTCTCGCTGAGCAACAACAACGTGCGCTTGAGCCTGCCCGGTCTGGGCGAGGTGGCTCTGGCCGACGTGCGCCAGGTGCGCTGATCTTCTTTCACATTTTCAAGGGTTACGATCATGGCCTTTCTGATTGACAACTCCGCCGTCAAGTCCTCCGCCAAGCGGCTCGAGGTCATCGGCAACAACGTCGCCAACGTCAACACCGTGGGCTTCAAGGGTTCGGATTTCGAGGATGCGCTGGCGTCCGCCCTGAACACCGAGACCGGCATGCGCGCCACCGGCGGCCGCCAGAGCTTTTCGCAGGGCGACATCAGCGCCACCAACAACCCGCTCGACATCGCGATCAGCGGTGCCGGCTTCTTCCGCGTCGAAAGCGGCGACCGGGTGACCTACACCCGTGGCGGCCAGTTCAACCTGAACAAGGATGGCGAGATCGTCAACTCGATGGGCGACAAGCTGACCGGCTTCCTGGCCGATCCGGCCAGCGGCCTGATCAAGACCGGCAAGCCGGTGCCGCTGACCATCAGCCAGGCCAACGATGCGCCCAAGCCGACTTCCAAGGCCACGCTCGAGCTGATGCTCGACACCCGTTCCGCCCCGGTTTCCGCTGCCGGCGCCGCCTCGACCGCCGACAAGGCCGCGATCGCGAAGGCCGGCGCCTCGCAGGCGATTGCCGTGGCGGCGCAGGAAGCCTCCGACGCCGCGGCCGCCAAGGCGGCGGCCCTCGCGCTCGACCCGAATGCCACGGCCGCCGACAAGACTGCCGCCGACGCGGCCGCTACTGCCGCCGCTGCTGCCGCCGCCACTGCCGCGGCAGCCGCCGCCGTCGATGCGCCGGCTGGCGAGGCCGCCCTCAAGACCGTCTCCGATGCCGCCTACGCGGCCTTCGATCCGACCGATCCGACCACCTACACCCATTCCACCACCACCACGGTCTATACCGCCCAGGGCAAGGAGGTCGGGGTCCAGACCTTCTATGTCAAGCTGGCCGACAACACCTGGGATGTCTATGCCTGGCAGGGCGGTGCCGACAAGCCCGCCAAGCTCGGCGGGCTGACCTTCGACTCCAAGGGCCAGGTCCAGTCCTCGACGGTCTACGACGCGGCCACTGGCACCAGCAGCCCGGCGACTACCAAGGGGCAGTTCGGCATCACGGTCGACAACACCAAGATGGCGATCGACCTCGGCAGCGCGACCCAGTATGGCTCCAAGTTCACCGTGCGGGTCAGCCAGGACGGCCGCGGCGCCGGCCAGTTGCTCAACTACAGCGTGGCCGAGGACGGCATCATCACCGCGCGCTACAACAACGGCAACAGCAAGGTGCTCGGCCAGGTGGTGCTGGCCAACTTCCGCAGCCTCAACGGCCTGCATGCCGTGGGCAACAACCAGTGGCTCGAGACCTCGGCTTCGGGCTCGGCCGAGATCAACCAGCCCGGCGTCGGCGTGCTCGGCTCGCTCAAGGCCTCGTCGACCGAGTCGGCCAACATCGACCTCACGCTCGAGATGATCAAGATGATCTCGGCCCAGCGCAGCTTCCAGGCCGCCGCCGAGATGATGCGGCGCCAGGACGAGACCATGCAGACCGTGGTCAACATCGGTCGCTGATCGCGGCTCGCCTTCCGGACTGAACCATGGACCGTCTGATCTACACCGCCATGACCGGCGCCAAGCAGGTTGCCGAGCAGCAGACCACGGTGGCGCACAACCTCGCCAACGTCAACACCGGCGGTTTCCGCGCCCAGATCGACGCCTTTCGCGCCATGCCGATACCGGGGGGCGAAAAGCCGACCCGGGCCCAGGTGCAGAACAGCACCGTGGCGGCCGACTTCACGCCGGGGGCGATCCAGCAGACTGGCCGCGTGCTCGACCTGGCGCTGCCCGGTGCGGGCTGGCTGTCGGTGCTGGGCGCCGATGGCCGCGAGGCCTATACCCGCAGCGGCTCGCTCAAGCTCGGGCCCGACGGTGCGCTGCTGACCCAGTCCGGCCTGCCGGTGCTGGGCGAGGGCGGGCCCTTGAACCTGCCGCCCGATGTCGAGCTCCTGGTCGGCCGCGACGGCACGATCTCGGCGCTGCAGCCGGGCGCGAGTCCGGCAGTGGCGGAGCAGGTCGGTCGCCTCAAGCTCGTCAATCCGCCGCAGGCCGGCCTGGCGCGCGGCGACGACGGGCTGTTCCGGCTGCGCAGTGGCGCCGATGCCGAGGCCGATCCGACCGTCACGGTCGAGTCGGGCGCGCTCGAGGGCAGCAACGTCAATGTGGTTGACGCCATGGTGCGCATGATCGACCTGGGGCGCCAGTTCGACACCCAGATGAGCCTGCTCAAGCATGCCGACGGCAACGCCAGCAAGGCCGACCAGGTGCTCAACCTGATGTGATCGCCATCGATCATCACGAAACGACTAAGGAACAAGCCATGCTTCGCTCACTGTGGGTGGCCAAGACGGGTCTGGAGGCGCAACAGGCGCAGATGGACGTCATCACCAACAACATCGCCAACGTCAACACCAATGGCTTCAAGCGTTCGCGCGCGGTGTTCGAGGACCTGCTGTACCAGTCCGTGCGTCAGCCTGGCGCGCCGTCCTCGCAGCAGTCCCAGTTTCCCACCGGCCTGCAGTTCGGCACCGGCGTCAAGCCGGTCGCGACCGAGCGGCTGCACACCCAGGGCAACCTGATGCAGACCGGCAACAGCAAGGACATCGCGATCGACGGCAAGGGCTTCTTCCAGATCCAGATGCCCGACGGCACGATCGCCTATACCCGCGACGGCTCCTTCCACGTCGATAACCAGGGCCAGCTCGTGACTTCCAGCGGCTACCTGCTGCTGCCCCAGATCACCGTGCCGGCCGAGGCCCAGGTCCTGACCGTGTCGCGCAACGGCCAGGTCAGCGTGACCGTGCAGGGTACGGCGGCCGCGCAGGAGCTCGGCACGCTGCAGCTGGCGTCCTTCATCAATCCGGCCGGCCTCGAGGCCAAGGGCGAGAACCTGTATGTCGAGACCGGCGCCTCGGGCGCGCCCATCGTCAACGAGCCCGGCACCAACGGCCTGGGCCAGCTGTCGCAGGGCTTCGTCGAGGCGGCCAACGTCAACGTGGTCGAGGAGATGGTCAACATGGTGCAGGCGCAGCGCGCCTACGAGCTCAACAGCAAGGCCGTGACCGCGTCCGACCAGATGCTGCAGAAGATCGGCCAGCTTTGATCCGGTGATGTCCATGTTCAAGTCTTTGGCCGCCTCTCTCTGCCTGGCCCTGGCCGGCTGCAGCGCGGTGCCCCCCAGTTCCATCGTGCCTTACCCGACCAGCGCGCGCGCGCAGCCGGCGGCCCTGGCCAGTCCCAGCCCGGGCGCGATCTTCCAGGCCCAGGGCTATCGTCCGCTGTTCGAGGACCGGCGCGCCCGCGCGGTCGGCGACGTGCTGACCATCGTCATCAACGAGAAGGCCCAGGCCGACAAGCGGGCCTCGGCCTCGGCCAGCAGCTCGGCCAGCGTCAACAGCCAGGCCAGCAAGCTGTCGCTGCTGCCGGCCACCGTCTCGGACTGGCTCGGCCTGAATGCTGGCGGCAGCAATACCTCGAGCAACAAGGAGGCCGGTGCGGCCGGCTCCAACTTCCTCGGCACCCTGGCCGTCAGCGTGATCGAGGTCCTGCCCAACGGCAACCTGCTCGTCAGCGGAGAAAAGCAGATCGGCCTCGACAAGGGGTCCGAGTTCATCCGCTTCTCCGGCGTCGTCACGCCAGCCTCGATCAGCTCCGGCAACACGGTGCCGTCGACCCAGGTCGCCGACGCGCGGCTGGAGTACCGCACCAACAGCCAGATCGACAAGTCCCAGCTCGCCAGCATGCTCAACCGCCTGTTCTACAGCGTCCTGCCGCTTTGATGTCATCGTCCATCCCGTTTTCGCTGCCCGGCCTGCACCGCGCCCTGCTGGTCCTGTGCCTGCTGCTGGCCGGCCCGGTCCAGGCCGAGCGCATCAAGGATCTCGCCACCCTGCAGGGCGTGCGCGACAACCCGCTGCTGGGCTACGGCCTGGTGGTGGGCCTCGACGGTACCGGCGATCAGTCGCCGTTCACCGTCCAGGCGGTCGTCAACATGTTGCAGCAGATGGGGCTGAGCCTGCCGCCGGGCGTCAACCTGCAGGCCAAGAACGTTGCCGGCGTGATGGTGACGGCCAGCCTGCCGGCCTTCGTCCAGAGCGGCCAGTCGCTCGACGTGACCGTCTCCTCGATGGGCAGCGCCAAGAGCCTGCGCGGCGGCACCTTGCTGATGACGCCGCTCAAGGGCGCCGATGGCCAGGTCTATGCGCTGGCGCAGGGCAATGTGCTGGTCGGCGGTGCCGGCGCCTCGGCGGGCGGCGGCAAGGCGCAGGTCAACCACCTCAATGTCGGGCGTATCAGCGGCGGCGCCACGGTCGAGCGCAGCGTGCCGACCGCGCTGGGGCAGGGTGACACGGTGACGCTCGAGCTCAAGGACAGCGACTTCGGCACCGCCAGCCGGGTCGTCGAGGCCTTGAACCGGCGCTTCGGGCCGGCCACCGCCGCGGCGCTTAACGGGCGCGTGATCCAGGTGCAGGCACCGCAGCAGCATGACCAGCGCGTCGCCTTCCTGGGCGCGCTCGAGTCGCTCGAGGTCACGCCGACCCTGCAGGCGCCCAAGGTGGTGCTCAATGGCCGCACCGGCTCGATCGTGATGAACCAGGCCGTCACGATAGAGCCCTGTGCCGTGGCGCATGGCAACCTCTCGATCGTGATCGGCAGCAGCGCCGAAGTCAGCCAGCCCGCGCCGCTGTCGCAGGGTCAGACGGTGGTGACGACCCGCACCAATATCGACATCAAGCAGGAGGCCGGCCAGCTGATGCTGCTGCCGCGCGCCGTCCAGCTGGCCGACGTGGTCAAGGCCCTCAATGCGATCGGAGCCACGCCGCAGGACCTGCTGGCCATCCTGCAGGCCATGAAGGCGGCCGGCGCCTTGCGGGCCGAACTTGAAATCATCTGAGTCTCGCCATGAGCCTGAAGCCGCTGAACGACCCCAACAGCCTGGCACTCGACGTGCAAGGCCTGAACTCATTGCGCCAGTCCGCCAAGCAGAACTCGCCCGAGGCGCTCAAGGCCTCGGCCAAGCAGTTCGAGGGACTGTTCATCAACATGATGCTCAAGAGCATGCGCCAGGCCACGGCCGCCTCGGGCCAGGAGCAGAGCCAGGACAGCCAGCTCTACACCTCGATGCTGGACCAGCAGCTGAGCCAGACCATGGCGCAGCGCGGCATCGGCCTGGCCGACATGATGTTGCGCCAGATGCAGCGCCAGCCTGGCGCGCTCCCAGGCGCCAATGCCGCGGGCGCGCCTGACAGCCCGGCCGGCCAGCTCTCCGGTGCCGGCAGTCCCGCGACCGGTGGCACCAATGGCAATGCCGCGGCAGCCAGCGTTGCGGCTGCTGACGCCAGGCGCCTGGCCCGCCCGGCCGGCGCGGCGCCCAAGACCGGCGTGGTCGAGCGGGTGCAGGACTTCATCCAGGGCGTTGGCCAGCATGCCGAGGAGGCCGCGCAGCGCACCGGGCTGCCGACCTCGTTCATCGTCGGCCAGGCCGCGCTCGAAAGCGGCTGGGGCCGGCGCCAGATCAAGATGGCCGACGGCACCACCAGCCACAACCTGTTCGGCATCAAGGCCGGACCGAACTGGAAAGGCAAGGTGGCCGAGGTCGTCACGACCGAATATGTCGGCGGCGTCGCACAGCGCCGGGTGGCGAAATTCCGCGCCTACGATTCCTATGCCGAGGCCTTCAACGATTACGCCTCGATGTTGCTCAAGAACCCGCGCTACCAGTCGGTGCTGGCCTCGGGGCAGACCGTCGCCGGCTTTGCCCAGGGCATGCAGAAGGCCGGCTATGCGACCGATCCGGCCTATGCCGACAAGCTGGCCCGGGTGATCCGGCGCACCCTGTCGACCTGATTCGCCCTGGCTGGCTCATGTTTGGCGCCTGGCTGCCGTTATAGCTGTAGGGCGTCCCTGAAAGCATCATCATGGCCAATATCTTCTCCATCGGACAAAGCGCGCTGAGCGTCGCGCAGGCAGGCGTGAACACGGCCGGCCACAACATCGCGAACGTCAACACGGCCGGCTACAGCCGCCAGACCGTGGTCCAGGTGGCATCCCAGGCCGGTGGCCAGGTCATGTCCAATGTGAGCATGGGCGCCCAGGTGGCCGAGGTCAAGCGCAACTACAGCAGCTTCCTGGGCAAGCAGCTGCTGTCGACCCAGTCGCAGGCGAGCCAGCTCGAAGTCCAGTACGGCCGGACCCAGCAGATCGACAACCTGCTGGCCGACAGCTCGGTCGGTCTGGCACCGGCGATGCAGGACTTCTTCAACAGCCTGCAGAACGTCTCGACCGCTCCGGGCGATTCCACGCTGCGCCAGAGCGTGCTGTTCAGCGCCGAGTCGGTGACCACGCGCTTCAATGACATGGGCGGCCAGCTCGACGAGATCCGCCAGGGGGTCAACAGCCAGATCGAATCCCAGGTGCAGGAGCTCAATGCCGCCGCGCAGCACCTGGTGAACCTGAACCAGGCGATCGTAGGCTCCAGGGGCCCGTCTGGCGGCCAGTCCAACGACCTGCTCGACCAGCGCGACCAGTTGCTGCGCGACCTCAGCAAGGTCGTCAGCATCTCGGTCACCGAGCAGGACGACCAGGTCAGCGTCTTCATCGGCAACGGCCAGCCCCTGGTGGCGGGCACCACGGCCTACCAGTTCAAGACCCAGCCCTCGAGGACCGACAGTGGCCGCCTCGAGGTGGCACAGGATTTCGGCAACCAGGCCGGGTCGCCCCTGTCGAGCCAGCAGTCGGTGGGGGGCGCGCTGGGGGGCCTGCTCGCCTTCCGGGACCAGGTGCTGGAGCCGGCGCAGAACGCGCTGGGCCTGGTTGCGCTCGGCCTGGCCAGCAGCCTCAATGCCCAGCAGGCCCAGGGCTATGACCAGAGTGGCGCTGCCGGCAAGCCCCTGTTCGATCTGCCCCCGGTGGGCGTCAGCCCGTCCAGCGCGAACCAGGGCGGCGCCAGCCTGGGCGCCGAGCTCGGCGATATCTCCAAGCTGACGGCCAGCGACTTCACCTTCCGCCGCACCGGCGACCAGTACCAGCTGCTGCGCAGTCCGGACCAGCAGCTCGTCGCCAGCTCGGCCAACGCCGACGAGGTGCTGGCGGCCAGCGCCGAGCAGGGCTTCACGCTCCAGCTCAGCGGCGCGCTCAATGCCGGCGACAGCTTCCTGATCCGGCCCACGGCCAACGCGGCGCGAGGCATCGGCGTGGCGCTGCAGGATGGCCGTGATCTTGCCCTGGCCTCGGCCCAGACCGCCGCGGCTGGCGACAGCGGCAACCTGCGCCAGATGGTCGCGCTGCAGAACGCCAAGACGATGAACGGCGGCACCAGCAGCATCCAGTCGACCTATGGCCAGCTGGTCGGTCGCATCGGCAGCCAGACGCGCGAGCTGCAGCTCACCAGCCAGTCGGCCACGCAGATCAACGCCCAGACCGAAACCGCCCTGCAGAATGCCTCGGGCGTCAACCTCGACGAGGAGGCGATCGACCTGATGCGCTACCAGCAGGCCTACCAGGCCGCCGGCAAGGTCATGCAGATGGCGCAGCAATTGTTCAGCACCGTACTCGACATGGGCCGCTGAGCCCTGAAGGAGCACCCGCCATGCGTATCAGCACCCAGAACTTCTACAGCGGCAGCGGCTCCCGCCTGTCCGACCTGCAAGCCCGCGTCGACCATACGATGCAGCAGATTACCTCGCGCAGCAAGTTGCAGACGCCGTCCCAGGACCCTGCCGCCGCCGTGCGCACGCTCGAGGTCACCCAGTCGATGGCCGTGCGCGAGCAGTTCGGCAAGAACCGCGAGAGCGTGCGCAGCAACCTGGGCCTGGCCGACAGCACGCTCTCGAGCATGCTGGACAACCTGGCCGGCATCAACGAGCAGATCATCCTGGCCAACAACAGCACGCGCACCAGCCAGGACCTGGCCAGCATCGCCACTGTCCTGAAGGGACAGCAGGACCAGATGCTCGCCCTGGCCAATACCACCGACAGCAGCGGCAACTACATCTTCTCCGGCCAGCAGTCGTCGATCAAGCCTTTCCAGAGCGATGCCGAAGGCGTCAGCTACCAGGGCGATGAGCAGCCGCAGATGGTGCAGGTCGAGACCGGACGCGAGATGGCGATCCGCGAGGGCGGCCGGTCGCTGTTTCCCAAGGACGGCAGCAACAAGGACCTGTTCGCCCTGCTCGGACAGACGATTGCCCAGCTGCAGGATGGCAGCCTGACCCCGGCGCAGCGGGCCGACTCGCTCAAGGCCCTGGGCCAGTCGATCGAGTCGACCCAGGTCGCGCTCAGCAGCCGCCAGACCGCCGTCGGCGTTCACATGGGCGAGCTCGACCGGCTCGACGACCTCAGCGGCTCGCGCCTGCTGCAGAGCACCGAGGAGCTGTCCAGCCTGCAGGACCTCGACTACAACAAGACCTTCTCCGACCTGTCGCGCCAGCTGTTGTCGCTGCAGGCAGCGCAGAAGTCCTTCCAGATGGTCAGCAGCCTGAGCCTGTTCAACTACCTGAGCTGAGTCCTGTCATGGGATGGGGCTACGATATCGGTTTCCACCTCCGCCATTCGATCTTTCCACGTGACCCAGCTGTCTGAGCGCTCCCCCCTCCTGGCCCACCGCGACTGGCTCGGCGACCAGGTTCTCCTGATTGCGATCGCGTTGAGCGCCCTGGGAGCGGTCGCGCTGGGGCTGCAGTTCGTCCAGGCCACCCTGGCCTTCGTCGCCGTGATCCTGCTGGTCGCCGTGGCGGGGCTGGCCTTCGCGCTGGCGCGCGGCACCCTGGCCTCCAGGCTGATCCTGACCGCCTGCCTGGTCGGCCTGGTGATCCTGCATATCCAGCTCTCGCGCGGCACTGTCGAGTACCACTTCGGCGTCTTCGCCACGCTGGCGCTGGTGATGGTCTATCTCGACTGGCGCCCGATCCTGCTGACGGCAGGCCTGTTCGCGCTGCACCACATCGTCTTCGACCGCCTGCTGGCGGCGGGCCTGGGCTTCTACTGCCTGAACGAGCCCGATTTCGGTCGCATCCTGTTGCATGCCTTCTACGTGATCGTCCAGACCAGCCTCGAGCTGATGCTGGTACGCGGCATGGCGCAGGCCGCGCGCGAGGGGCAGGAGCTGCAGCAGATGGTCCAGCGCATCAACCAAGCCGACGGCATCTCGCTGCAGCTCGACGGGCTGGCAGCCAGCACCGCCCTGGGCCAGGCCCTGCAGCAGGCCTTGCAGCGCATGCAACTGGCGGTCGGCACGGTCAACCAGGTCGCGGCCAGCATCCGCGTCGCCAGCGCCGAGATCGCCAGCGGCGACCACGACCTCAGCCAGCGCTCCGAGAGCACCGCCAGCAGCATCGAGCAGACCGCTGCCAGCATGGAGCAGCTGACCAGTTCGGTGCGGCAGACCGCCGATGCGACCAGCGAGGCCATGGCCATGGCGGTCGAGAACGCCGAGGTGGCGCAGCGCGGCGGCGAGGTCGTCGGCCAGGTGGTGAGCACGATGAACGAGATCAACCAGAGCAGCCAGAAGATCGGCGACATCATCGGCGTGATCGACGGCATCGCCTTCCAGACCAACATCCTGGCGCTCAATGCGGCGGTCGAGGCCGCGCGCGCCGGCGAGCAGGGCCGCGGCTTCGCGGTGGTGGCGACCGAGGTGCGCAGCCTGGCGCAGCGCAGCGCGGTGGCGGCCAGGGAGATCAAGGACCTGATCGGCGCCAGCGTCGACAAGGTCGAGCAAGGCACCCGCCTGGTGCAGTCGGCCGGCAGCACGATCACCGAGGTCGTGAGCAACGCCCGTCGCGTGAGCAGCCTGATGAGCGACATCAACCGCCTGTCGGCCGAGCAGTCGGAGGGCATTGGCCAGGTCAACCAGGCAATCGTCCTGATCGACGAGATGACGCAGCGCAATGCCGCCATGGTCGATCAGTCGATGGCTGCCGCCGAGAGCCTGCACCAGCAGGCCGAGCAGCTGGTCGAGGCGGTCAAGGTGTTCAAGTCGGCCTGAAGCAGCCGGCCCGGGCCAACGCCTGGTTCAAGCCGGGCTCAGGGCCAGCGTGATCTGGCGCACCATGGCCAGTCCCTCGCGCAGGGCATCGAGCATGGGCTGGCTCCAGTAGGGCAGGCTGAGCATGATCATCACGAAGCCCACCGTCATCGTGATCGGAAAACCGATGCCGAACAGGTTGAGCTGGGGCGCCGCCCGGGTCAGCACGCCGAGCGCCATGTTCGTGATCAGCAAGGCGGTGATCGCCGGCATGGCGAGCTGCAGGCCAAGGCCGAAGATGCGGGCGCCCCAGTAGGCGATCTGCTGCAGGCCGCCGCGCTGCACCGGTTCGGTCGTGACCGGCAGCAGGGTGAAGCTCTCGACCAGGGCCTCGAGCAGCAGCAGATGCAGGTCGCTGCCGATGAACACCAGCAGCAGCAGCAGCGACAGGAACTGGCTGATCACCGATGATCGGCCCTGCGAGCCCGGATCGAAGAAGGTCGCGAAGCCCAGCCCCATGGTCATGCCTATCATCTCGCCAGCCAGCTCCACGCCGGTGAAGATGATGCGCAGCATGAAGCCCAGCGCCAGTCCGATCAACATCTGCTGCGCCAGGATCAGCAGGCCGGCCCAGGACAGCGGGTCCTGTTCGGGAAACGGCGGCAGCGTCGGCGCGACGATCATCGCCAGCAGCAGGCCCAGGCCCAGCTTGACGCGGATCGGTATGCTCTTGTGGCTCAGCAGCGGCGCGCTGGCGATCACGCCGAGGATGCGGGTCAGCGGCCAGAGAAAGGCGCTGACCCAGCCGAACAGCTGCTCGGTCGTGAACTCGACCATGCCTTAGCCGGCCAGGGTGGGCAGGCTGGTCAGCATCAGCTTCAGGTAGTCGGTCAGCACGCCCAGCATCCAGGGGCCGGCGAGCACCAGCGTGGCAAAGATGCCCAGCAGCTTGGGGATGAAGGACAGCGTGGCTTCGTTGATCTGGGTCGCGGCCTGGAAGATGCTCACCACCAGGCCGATCACCAGCGCGACCAGCAGCAGCGGGGCGGCGACCATGACGGTCACCTCGATGGCCTGGCGGCCCAGCGTCATGATGTTGTCGGGGGTCATCGGATCTCCTTCAGGCAAAGCTCTCGGCCAGCGAGCCCAGCAGCAGCTGCCAGCCGTCGACCAGCACGAACAGCATCAGCTTGAACGGCAGCGAGACGATCGAGGGCGAGACCATCATCATGCCCATCGACATCAGCACGCTGGCGACCACCATGTCGATGATCAGGAAGGGCAGGAAGACCGCAAAGCCGATCTGGAACGCGGTCTTGAGCTCGCTCGTGACGAAGGCGGGCACCAGCACGCGCAGCTGGACCTCGCTGGCGTCCTGCGGTGCCGGCTGGCCGGACAGCTTGACGAACAGGGCCAGGTCAGCCTGGCGCGTCTGCTTGAGCATGAAGCCCTTCATCGGCTCGGCCGCCCGCTCGAGCGCCTGGCTGACCGAGATCTTGTTCTCGGCCAGCGGCTGGTAGGCCTCGACATAGACCCGGTCGAGTACCGGGCTCATGACGAACAGGCTCAGGAACAGCGCCAGCCCCACCAGCACCTGGTTCGGCGGTGTCGACTGGGTGCCCAGTGCCATGCGCAGCAGCGACAGCACGATGATGATGCGCGTGAAGCAGGTCATCATCAGTACCACCGCCGGCAGGAAGGTCAGCGAGGTCAGCAGCAGCAGGATCTGCAGGTTCAGGCTGTAGCTCTGGCCGCCATTGGCCGAGCGCGCCAGCTCGAGCCCCGGCAAGGCCTGGGCCTGGGCGGCCAGCGGCAGGCAGGCCAGCGCGAGCAGCAGACCGGCCAGTCCGGCCCGGCGCCCCAGCTGGCGGGAGGGGGCTTCAGCGCTCATGGTGCCGGTTCAGGTAGTTGTTGAGCCAGGAATT
This sequence comes from Malikia granosa, assembly GCF_002980595.1. Taxonomy (GTDB): domain Bacteria; phylum Pseudomonadota; class Gammaproteobacteria; order Burkholderiales; family Burkholderiaceae_C; genus Malikia; species Malikia granosa. The sequence continues at coordinate 52,985 of NZ_PVLQ01000031.1, read as the reverse complement.
GGCTGCGCTGCGCGGATCGGCAGCCTGGCCTGGCAGATCGGTCGGCGGCGCCGGCAGCTGCAGCAGGGTGTTGACCTGGCCCGGGGCCACGCCGACCAGCAGCCACTGTCCGCCGACCTCGAGCAGCACCACCCGCTCGCGCGCGCCCAGGGCGGCGCTGGCGTGCAGCTGGATCAGCGCGCCCTGGCCCGTGCGTGGCTGGTACAGGCGCTGCAGCAGCCAGGCTGCCGCCGCGATCAGTCCCAGCACCAGGCCGAGCGCCAGCGTGATTTGCAGCAGGCTGCCCATCATCGGTTGAGCTTCCTGATCCGTTCGGCCGGACTCGTGATGTCGGTCAGCCGGATGCCGAACTTGTCGTTGACCACCACCACCTCGCCCTGGGCGATCAGGCAGCCGTTGACCAGCACGTCCATCGGTTCGCCGGCCAGGCCGTTGAGCTCGATCACCGAGCCCTGGGCCAGTTGCAGCAGGTTCTTGATCGCGATCTTGGTGCGGCCCAGCTCGACGGTCAGCTGCACCGGGATGTCGAGGATGAACTCGATGTCATGCGTCGTCCCGGACTTGACGTTGCGGTCCCCGAAGTCCTGGAACACGTTGGCCGCTGCTGGCTTGGCCTGCAGCGCCTCGGCCTGTCCCTGCTCGGACAGCGCGGCACCCCAGTCGTCGGCCGTGATGCCGCCTTCCTTGTCGTCATTGCTCATCTTGGACTCCTTGCGATAGCATGCTCTTGCCGCCTTGCAGCAGCTTCTCGACCCGCAGCGCGTACTGGCCGTTGAGTTGGCCGTAGCTGCATTCGAGCACCGGTACCTCCTCGATCTTGAGCTCGACTGTCTTCGGCATCTCGATCGGGATCACGTCGCCGACCTTGAAATTGAGCACGTCGCGCAGCGTCGAGGGGGCGGTGCAGAGGTTGGCGACCGCCTCGACCTCGGCGACCTGGATCTGCTGCTTCATCTGCTGCACCCAGCGCTGGTCCAGCGTCAGCGACTCGCCCTGCATATTGCTCGTCAGCAGGTCGCGGATCGGTTCGATCATCGAGTAGGGCGTGCAGATATGCATCTCGCCGCCGACCACCCCGAGCTCGACGCTGAAGGTGGTCACCACCACGATCTCGTTGGGTGTCGCGATGGTGGCGAACTGGGTGTTCATCTCGGAGCGGACAAACTCGAACTCGATCGGGTAGACCGATTCCCAGGCCTTGGCATAGTTCTCGAAGATGATGGCCAGGATGCGCTGTATCGTGCGCTGCTCGGTCTGGGTGAAGTCGCGGCCCTCGATCCGGGTCTGGAAGCGCCCGTCGCCGCCGAAGAAGTTGTCGACGAACAGGAACACCAGGTCGGGGTCCATCACGACCAGTCCCGTGCCGCGCAGCGGCTTGATCTGCACCAGGTTCAGGTTGGTCGGCACGACCAGGTGGCGCAGGAACTCGCTGTACTTGATCACGCGCACGCTGCCAGCCAGCACCTCGGCGCTGCGGCGCAGGAAGTTGAACAGCCCGACGCGCAGGAAGCGTGCGAAGCGGTCGTTGAGCAGCTCCAGCGTAGCCATGCGGCCGCGCACGATGCGCTCCTGGGTGGCCAGGTTGTAAGGCCGGATGCCCTCGGTGTTCGGGGCCGGCCCGGCGACATCCTGTTCCCCGGTCACGCCCTTGAGCAGGGCATCGACTTCGTCCTGGGACAGGAACTTTTCGGTCACACTCATTGAATCACGAACGAGGTAATGAAGACGTTGCTGATCTTGACTTCGGGCAGGCCGGGAGCGAAGGGCTCGCGCACGGCGGCCATGATCTCCTCGATCAGATGCTGCTTGCCCTCGGTGCTCGAGATCTCCTCACCGGTCTTGGACGATATCAGCATCAGCAGGCGGCTGCGCACTTGCGGCAGGTAGACCTTGAGGTGTTCCACTTCCTTCTGGCTGGCCAGCTGCAGCGTGAGGGCGATCTGCAGGAACTGGCCGTCGCCATTGAGGTTGACGGTGAAGGGCTCGAGCGGATGGAAGACCGGGGGCTGCAGGGCGGCGGCGGCCTGCTCCTCGGCATGGGATTCCTGTTTGGAGGAACCCTTCCAGATGAACCAGCCGCCCGCCGCGCCAGCCCCGACCAGGGCCAGCAGCGCAATCGGCAGCCATTTTTTCCAGGCTGGTTTCTTGTCTGCGCCGGCATCGGCGTCGGAGGATTTGGGGGCAGCAGTGGCCATGTGACTTGGAATGAAGAGAAATGAAGAAAATCAGGCAAACAGGTTGACCAGGCCGCTGCCCTGCGCGCGTGGCGGCAGCAGGGCTTCGACCGGCTCGTCCTCGACCGCTTGGGTGCCGCGTGCCGCGCGCTGCGGGGCGGCCTGTTCACGTCCGGACTGACGCGAGCCGACATCGGCCTGTCCGAGCGAGATGCCGGCTTCGCCCAGCATGGCGCGCAGTACCGGCAGCGCTTCCTGCAGCGCCTGGCGCACCTCAGGGGCGGCCGCGACGAACTGTACCGAGGCTTGCTGCTGGTCCAGCTGCAACGTGATCTGGATCGGGCCCAGGTGGGGCGGATTCAGGCTCAGGCTGGCGCTTTGCAGCTGGTCCCTGACCAGCCAGCTGACCTGCTGGCTGACGGCCTGGTCCCAGCCGCGCTGGCCCATCGGCGTCGCCACATGGCGCTGCACCGGCGGCGCATCGACCAGCGGTTCTGCTCCGGTGGCGGTGGCCTGGGTCGCCGGCAGGGCCTGGGCCATCGGATCGGGTGCGGTCAGCGCTTCGGCGCCAGGGCCAGCTCCGGCCGCAACGGCCGGACGGTTGCTCGGCTGGGGCAGGGCGGCGGCCAGCGCGCGCGCGCTGATCGCATCGAGTTCACCCGCCTCGGGCTGGGTGACCAGCCGGGGCTGCGCCCGTGCGCCCAGGGCATCGGAGGCGGACTCCAGTTCAGTCGTGGCTGGCGCTGCCGCCGTGGGACTGGCCGGGGCCGCAGGCTGCAAGGCCGGCACCATGGTCGAGAGGGGGGTGAGCGGGGGCTGGAGCTGGGCACCGTCCGCGGCATTGGCCGTAGTCGGTTCGCTGGCCTCGCGTTCGGCGGTCTTCGGGCCGGCGCTGCGGGCAGGCTCGGTGGCCAGTCCCGCGGCATTGGCCGTGCTGATCGCATCGCCTGCGCCTGGCGTTGCCAGGGCTGTCAGTGACTCGGCGGCCGGCTCGGGCGCGACCGGCGCCGCCGCCGGCTGGGTCTCGGCCCTGGCCCGCATGCCGTCGACCAGGGCCAGCCAGTCGGCTGCCGGGTCGCCCACCTTGTCCTCTTTCGCGTCAGTCGCCTGTCCGTCCGCGGCCGGTTCCGGTTCGGCCTTGGTCGCCGGCTTGGCCTTGGCCGCAGCCGCGGCATCGGCCGATGGGCCCGCCTCGGTCTGGCGTCGCAGCTCCTGCTCGAAACTCGAGTCGGAGCCGGCGGCGCGCCAGCCGGCTGCCGGCTGGCCCGTCAGGCCGGCAGCAGCGCCAACCTTGCCCGTTGCGGACAGTGACAAGTCGTTCGCGTTCATGATCAGCCCAGCTGCGAGCGGCGACGTGCCGCCCGCTCATCGGTTTGTTTCTGGTCCTGGCGATTGGCCCGGCGCAGCGCCTCCTGCTGGGCGCGCTGCACCAGCGTGCCGTAGGACAGGCGCTTGCGCTCATGCTCGCGCCAGCTCTCGCGTTCACGCTCGACCACGCGCTGCGACTGCAGCACGGCGGCATCCTGCTGCAGGATGGCACGGTCCAGGCCCTGGATGAAGCGCAGGAAATTGGCGTGACCCGCCACGTTCAGGCCTTGGCTCAGTTGCGCCTGCAACTGCTCGACATATTCCTGTCGATACTGCCGCAGCAGGTCGAGCTTCTCCTGCGCCTGCTCGCTCTGCCGGGTGGCCTGGCCGAGCCGCTTGGCGGCTTCTTCGGATTGCTGCATCGTCAGTTCGATCAGCGTCTCGATCACGCTCGGATTTGCCATGCCTGATTATCGCTCCCGCCCAGTCGCCCGATCAGGCAAACAGAGCGGAAAGTTCGCTCCAGCTCTGTTCCATGCCGGCGCGCTCGTGGATGCTCTGCTGCAGGAAATGCTCGATGCGCTCGTGCATGCGGATCGCCTCGTCGATCAGCGGGTCGCTGCCTGGGCTGTAGGCGCCGACGTTGATCAGGTCGCGGTTGCGCTGGTAGCGCGACATCAGCTGCTTGAGGCGGCGCGTGCGCTTCTGGTGCGCCTCGTCAGTGATGTTATGCATGGCGCGGCTGATCGACTGCTCGATGTCGATCGCCGGATAGTGGCCGGCCTCGGCCAGCACCCGGTTGAGCACGATATGGCCGTCGAGGATGGCGCGTGCCGAGTCGGCGATCGGGTCCTGCTGGTCGTCGCCCTCGGTCAGCACGGTGTAGAAAGCCGTGATCGAGCCGCCGCCGGCGCGGCCGTTGCCGGCGCGTTCGACCAGTGCCGGCAGCTTGGCGAACACCGAGGGCGGATAGCCCTTGGTCGCGGGCGGCTCGCCGATCGCCAGCGCGATCTCGCGCTGTGCCATCGCGTAGCGCGTCAGCGAGTCCATGATCAGCAGCACGTTCTTGCCCTGGTCGCGGAAATGCTCGGCGATCAGCGTGGTGTAGGCCGCACCCTGCAGCCGCAGCAGCGGCGGGTTGTCGGCCGGCGCCGCCACCACCACCGAGCGCGCCAGGCCTTCCTCGCCCAGGATCTGTTCGATGAATTCCTTGACTTCGCGCCCGCGCTCGCCGATCAGCCCGACCACGATCACGTCCGCGGCGGTGTAGCGCGCCATCATGCCCAGCAGCACGCTCTTGCCCACGCCCGAGCCCGCGAACAGGCCCATGCGCTGGCCTCGGCCCACGGTCAGCATGCTGTTGATCGCGCGCACGCCGACATCGAGCGTCTGCGAGATCGGCTCGCGCTGCAGCGGATTCATCGCCCGCGCGTACAGCGGCGCCATGCTGTGACCCTGCAGCGGCCCGAGCTGGTCGAGCGGCTGGCCGGTGGCGTCGAGCACGCGACCGAGCAGGGCCGCGCCGACGGGCAGGGTGCGGCCGTCCGAGGCCGGCCGGGCCTGGGCGCGCCGGTCATGCAGTCGCGGCTGGGAGCGCGCCGCGACGGTCGGAATCACCGGGGCGCCCGGCTGCACGCCCTCGACATCGCCCAGTGGCATCAGGAACAGCCGCTCCTGCTCGAAGCCCACCACCTCGGCATCGAGCCGGAAGCCGCTCGGCAGCGGCACATGGCAGGGGCTGCCGACGGGCAGCCGCAGGCCGATCGCCTCCATCACCAGGCCGGCGACGCGGGTCACGCGGCCATAGGCCTGCAGCGGCGCGCAATGCTGCACGCGCTGGCGGCAATCCCGCAGGTAGGCCTCGAAGCTGGCCTGGCTGCCCGTCATGCCGCGGGCTCCAGCCAGGTGCCGTCGCGCCCGAGCGAATGCAGCAGCCGCTGCCAGCGTGCCGGCAGGCTGGCATCGATCTGCTGGTCGCCGGTCTCGATCAGGCAGCCGCCGCGCGCGAGTTGGCCATCGGCCTGCAAGCGCCAGCCGGCGGCCTGCAGTTCGCTGCCGCGCGCGGCCTTGACCAGCTCGAGGTCCTGCGGGTGCAGACGCAGCACGGCCGGCTGGCGCACCAGCGGCAGTTCCTGCAGCGCCTGCTCGATCACGCCGAGCAGGCGCTCGGGTTGCAGCTCCAGCGTCTGGCACAGCATGGCCTGCGCCATGTCCAGTGCCAGGTCGAGCAGCTGCCTGGCCAGCAGTTCGCGCGCCTGGGCCAGCTCCTGGCCGAACTGCTGGCCGAGCTGGGTCAGGGCCTGGGTCAGCTCCTGCTGCAGCGCCAGGTTGTCGGCCTGCGCCTGCGCCACCCCTTCGGCATGGCCTTCGTCGTAGCCGCGCAGCCGGCCTTCGCGCAGGCCGGTTTGGTAGCCCTGCTGCTGGCCCTGCTGCAGGCCGGTCTCGCGTGCGGTGCGCAGTTCGCGCGCCAGCAGCTCGGCGTTGGCCGCCGCCTCGTCGGCCGCGTTGCGCACCGGCTCCTCGGCCAGCGAGGCCAATTCCCAGCGCTGGTAGGCCGTCTGCGGCCTGGCCGGCGGGCGCGAATCAGACATAGGCGTCGTCCGAGCTGGCCAGCGAGATCTGTCCCTCGTCCGCCAGGCGGCGCACGATCTGCAGGATTTCCTTTTGCTGCTTTTCCACTTCCGACAGCCGCACCGGGCCCTTGGCTTCCAGGTCCTCGCGCATCATGTCGGCGGCGCGCTGCGACATGTTGCGGAAGAACTTTTCCTTCATCTCGTCCTTGGCACCCTTGAGCGCGATGATCAGCGCCTCCGACGGCACCTCGCGCAGGATCAGCTGGATGTCGCGGTCGCCCACGTCCATGATGTTGTCGAACACGAACATCTGGTCCATCACCTGCTGCGCCAGCGTCGGGTCGAACTCGCGCAGGTTGGCCATGATCTTGCTCTCGTTCTCGCCGTTCATGAAGTTCATGATCTCGGCCGTGGTACGGATGCCGCCCATCGCCTTCTTGCGCAGGTTGTCGTTGCCGGTCAGCAGCTTGGTCAGCACATCGTTGAGCTCGCTCAGCGCAGCCGGCTGCACGCCCTCGAGCGTCGCGATGCGCAGCACCACGTCGTTGCGCAGCCGCGGCGAGAGTTCGGACAGCACCTCGCTCGCGTGGTAGCGCTCCAGGTGGACCAGGATGGTGGCGATGATCTGCGGATGCTCGTGCCGGATCAGCTCGGCGACCGACTTGCCGTCCATCCACTTGAGGCTCTCGATGCCGCTGGCATCGCGGGTGACCAGGATGCGGTTGATCAGCGAGGCCGCCTTGTCGTCGCCCAGCGCCTTGGTCAGCACGCTGCGGATGTACTCGTCCGAGTCGATGCCGAACTCGGTGTTGTGCTGGGTCTTGCTGATGAACTCCTGCAGCACCGCCTCCAGCGTCTGCCCAGACACCGCCTTCATGGTCGACATGGCCGTGCCGAGCTTCTGCACCTCGCGCGGCTCGAGGTATTTCATGACCTCGGCTGCCTCGTCCTGGCCCAGCGCCAGCATCAGTATCGCTGCCTTGTCGACGCCTTCATCACTCATTGCCGTTCACCCAGTTCTTGACCACGTTGGCCACCATCTTGGGCTCCTGCAGCGCCATCTGCTTGGCCGCCTGCAGGTTCTGCTGGTAGCTGCTCATCCTCAGGCCGGGCGGCGTGCCCGCTGCCGCATCCGCACCGGGTTCTGCCGCTGACGTCGCGCTGCCTGTCGGCGCCTTCTCGCCTGCCGAAGCCTCCTTCTTGGATTCCTGGGCTTCCCTGACCTCTTCGAGTTCCTGCCTGAGCTTTTGTTCCGCTTCCTGTGCGGCCTTGAGCTCGGCGGCGCGCTTGGCCTCTTCTTCCTTGGCCTTGTTGCCGGGCAGCAGCCTGATCATCGGCTTGAGCACCACGAAATACAAGTAGAGCAGCGCCGCCGCCGACAGCAGATATTGCGCCGCCTGCTTGGCGTTGTCCACCGTCGCATAGGGTTGCCAGAAAGGCTGCTCGGGAATCACTTCGCGCGGCGCCTCGGCGAACGCGCTGTTGACCACGTTGAGCGAGTCGCCGCGCTCGGCATTGAAGCCCATCGCTTCCTTGACCAGGTCAGTGAGCTGCTGCTTTTCCTGCTCGGTCAGTGCCCGCAGGCTGACCTTGCCCTCGGCATCGACGACGCGCTTGTGGTTGACCACCACCGCCACCGTCAGGCGCTTGATGCCGCCCATCGGTTGCTGCACGTAGCGCACCGTCTTGTCGACCTCGTAATTGGTCGTGCTTTCCTTCTGCGTGCTCGCCGCCGTGGTGGTGGCCGGAGTGCTGGGAGCGGTCGGGGCGCCCGAGGGCTCGGCACCGGGCTGGTTGGAGGCGGCGCCGACCAGCCCGGACGCCGGATTGGCCGCGCCGTTGCTTTCGCTCGTGCTCTGGCTGCGGATCGCCGCAGCCTCGGGCGGGCTGTTCGGGCGGTAGCTTTCGGCCGCCTGTTCACTGCGCGAGAAATCCACCTCGGCGGTGGCCTCGGCGCGCACATTGCCGGCGCCCACCATCGGGGTCAGGATCGACTCGATGCGCTTGACGATGCCGTCCTGCAGGTCCATCACGTACTTGACCTGGGCCGGATCGAGCCGGTTGGCATCGGCCTGGCGCTCGGGGTCGGACAGCAGGCTGCCGTTCTGGTCCACCACCGTCACGTTCTTGGCGGTCAGCTCGGGCACGCTGCTCGAGACCAGATGCACGATGGCCGACACCTGCTGCGCATCCAGCGTGCGGCCCGGATGCAGGTTGACCAGCACCGAGGCGGTCGGCTGCTGGCGCTCGCGCACGAACACCGAGGGCTTGGGGATGGCCAGGTGCACGCGCGCGGCCTGCACCACGCCGATCGAGTTGATCGAGCGCGCCAACTCGCCCTCGAGCGCGCGCTGGAAGTTGACCTGCTCGAGGAACTGCGAGGAGCCCAGCTTCTGGTTCTCCATCAGCTCGAAGCCGACGTTGCCGCCCTTGGGCAGGCCCTGCGCGGCCAGCTTGAGCCGCGCGTCATGGACCTGCTCGGCCGGCACCAGGATCGCGCCGCCGCCCTCGGCGAAGCGGTAGGGCACGTTCATGGTCTGCAGGGCGGCAATCATCGCGCCGCCGTCGCGGTCCGAGAAATTGCTGACCAGCACCCGGTACTCGGGCTTCTGGTTCCACATCCAGATCGAGGCCATGATGCTGACCACCAGCGCCATGCCGGCGCCGAGCGCCAGATAGCGCCCCTGCGGACTCTGGAAGAACGCCGTCAGGCCGCTGGCCTTGGGCGCGGTTTCAGCAACGGTGGCCATGGCAGGCTGCCGCAGCAAGGCGGCCAGGAGAGGTCAGGGAGTGATTGCGCACGAAACAGTCAGGACATTCAGGACAAGGCTAGAGTTAGGATATTGTCGTGGCTTTTCAAGTGCTTATTTGCCGGAACAGATCGGTAAATCGCCCCTTGCTTGATATGGGCCTTTGGCGCTGCCTGTGTTACCTTTACGCCATGGATGCCAGACCCGCGGCGCTTGTCGCCCACCTCGAACCATGATCGCCATCGACAGCGGCCAGATCGCCGCCATGACTGCGCAGCTGCGCGCCGCCGTCGCGCGCGTGCAGGGGTCGCAGGAAGCTGCCGGCCCGGCTGCTGCCACGGCCGCTGCGGGCGCGGCTCAGACCGAGAAGCCCGATTTCGCCAAGGCCTTCAAGGCCCAGCTCGACCAGGTCAATGCGCTGCAGCAGACCTCAGACCAGCTCGGCAAGCGCTTTGCGCTTGGCGATGACAGCGTGCACCTGTCCGACCTGATGGTCGCAAGCCAGAAGGCCGGCATCGCGGTCCAGGCCACGGTGCAGGTGCGCAACAAGCTGGTGTCGGCCTATCAGGACATCATGAACATGCAGGTCTGACCAGTCCGGTCGGCCTGCGCCGGTTCAAGCCGGTCCGCGCGGCGCCTTGGCCGGTGGCTTCTTCGATGGCGGCAGCGCGGCCTCGATCCGGTACAGCCAGGCCAGCAGCTCGGCCACCACCCGGTACAGCTGGGGTGGCACCTCGCGGTCGAGTTCGACCTCGCTCAGCAGCGCGACCAGCTCGCGCGATTCGTGCACATAGACCCCATGCTCGCGTGCCAGCGCGATGATGCGGTCGGCCACCGCTCCCTTGCCCGTGGCGACCACCTTGGGCGCCTGCCCACCTTGGTAGGCCAGGGCGACGGCTTGGCGCATGGCCTCAGGCTTGCGGCTCATCGGGTGCCATCCAGTCTGCTGCCTGCTGGCCAGGCACCGCCGCATCGCGCTGCACCAGGAAGCCGCCCAGCACCGTGCCGGCTGCCGCCAGCGCATCGTCCAGGCCGGTCTGGTCGGCCTGCAGCGCAGCGGCGGCTACCTCATCCAGCACGCGCAGCCTGACCTGGGCCTGTTCACCCTGCAGCCGGATGGTGGCGTTGACCTGGCCGAGCTGGGGCAGTTCCAGCTTGAGCACCGTCTCCCAGGCCGCAGGCTGGCCCGGCTCGCGCGCTTGCCGGTCCGGATCCTTGTCCTGCACCAGCTCCCACTGCATCGGCTGGCCGGGCCAGAGCTCACCTTGCCAGACCAGGCGGCGCTGCTCCAGCGTGTCGAGCTGCTGCGGCAGCAGCTGCGTCGTCAGCGCCTCGCCGCCGGTCCGGTTCTGCGGCTCCTGCCGGATCTGCTCCAGCGTGCGCTCGCCGCGGCTCCATTGCTCGAGGTGGGATTCGTAGAACAGCCCGCTGCCCTCGAGCGACTGCTGCAGGTTCTGCGTCAGCTGCGCTGTATCGGCACCGGGCGCTGCCAGCAGCGGCGCGCTGCCCTGCAGCGGGCGTGCCGGCTGGCCGGGATCGGCCTGCTGCAGCAGCCGGCCGATCAGCTCGCCGGCCGCGCTGAAATGGGTCTGCACCGAGCCGCTGTGCGTCTGCAGCCCGAATGTCAGCCTGGGCTCGCGTGCCAGCAGGGTCAGTGCGAGCGAGTCGCCGACGGCAAAGCCCGCGGGCAACTGCAGGCGCAACTCGAGCGGGCGCGCTGTCGGCGACTCGTTGCCAAAGCGCACCAGCGCGCTGCCGTCGCCCAGCGCCGCCTGCACCTTGCCCTGCAGCGTGCGTCCGATCTCGACCTGTTCCAGCCGCGCGACCCCGTCCTGGCGCGGATCGCCAAGCACCGTCGTCCCGCGCAGCGTGACGACGGACGCGACGGGCGAGGCGTTGGTCGAGTCGAGCCGGGCTACCATGCCAGGTCGGGCTTCACGGGCTCATCCGGCCCGAGCGGCTCAGAAGCCACCGTAGGCCTGCTCGAGCTTGCGCTGCTGGCCGGTGTTGTGGATCAGACCTTGCAGTCGCTGCAGCCAGGGCTGGGTGAGGTCGCGGATGGCCCGGTCGTCGTCCAGGATCTGGCGTAGCATCTGCACCTTGCGCTCGCGCAGTTCGGCGCTCAGCGACGCCACCGGCAACTGGCCCTCGCTGCGCAGCAGGCCGACCTCGTGCGCGCAGCGCGATTCCAGCTCGGACAACTGGTCCCAGTCGGATGCCTGCGCGGCTGCCAGCATCTGGCGCGTCAGGACCGAGACGTTTTCGTAGATGCCCAGCACCTGTTCGGCATTCAGCATGGTCTTAGGCCTTCACGCTGGCAAAGTTCTGTACGGTACCGACTTCGGCCCGCGCCGCTGCCTGGGGGTCGATCGCGTCCCAGGCCGACTTCAGCTCGCTCAGCAGGCCATGGACTTCCTGCAGGATGGCCGGGTCGTTCTTCAGGTGGGCCTGGGCCAGCTGCTGCGTCATGTAGCCGTAGAGCGCATCGAGGTTCTTGGCCACCTCGCCACCCGCCTTGAGGTTCAGGCTGGCGTGCAGCCCGCTGTCGATGATGCTGATGGCCTTCGAGATCGCCTGGCCCTTTTCCACGATCTGCCCGGCCTGCATGTGGTTCTGTGCCCGCAGGATGGCGATCATTGCGCCGTCGAACAGCATGGCAATCAGCTTGTGCGGGCTGGCCGCCGTCACGCCGGTTTCAAGTCCCACCTTGGCATAGGCCTTGGCGGCCGATCGGTTCGATCCAAACATGATGTCTTTGCCTAGCGTTTAGATTCAGTTGTTGTTGCTGTTGCTGCCCAGATTGTTGGCCAGCGCAGTGAGCTGGCTGGTCAGGTAGGCGCTGGTCGAGTTCATGCTGCTCATCGTCGTGTCCAGCTTGGTGAACTGGTCCTGGTACTGTTTCTGGATGCGGCTCAGCTTGGCCTCGAGGGTGAGCTTGTCGCTGTCGAGCTTCTTGAGCGCACTGTTGATGCCATCGGTGCGCATCGAGATTGCACCATTTTCACCCAGGAAACTGCTGGCCAATTGATCGAGCTGGTAGGCAAATCCCTGGCTGTATTGCACATTGCCACGCGCGCCCGTGCTGCCGTTGCTGACCGAGACCTTCAGGCCCTCGGCCGCATTGCCGCTGGCGCCAGTCAGGGTCTGGCCGATGCTGGTCGCGGCCACGCCATTGATCGTGCCGGTCAGTGCCTGGCCTGTCGTCGCGCTGCCCGCACCACCCAGCAGCAGGCTGGCTGCCGCGCCACCGAGCGTGATGCTGGAGCTCGAGCCATAGCGGTTGGAGATCAGGTTCAGCACGCCGCCGGCGTCGGCGCTGACCGTCACTGCCGAGCCGGCCTGGGCAAAGGTCGAATTGCCGTTGATGCGGCTCTGCAGGTCGCTGACCAGTTCGCTGGTCGAGGCATAGCTGCCGTCCTTCAGGCTGATGCTCGCGCTCAGCCCGTCGAGCGAGACCTGCAGCGCATTGTTGGGCGCGCCATAGTCCAGGCCAGCTGCCGCAGCGCCGGTCTGGCTGCCCTGGGTCGCGAGCTGGCCGACGGTCAGCGCGTAGCTGCCGGACTGGGTCTTGGCAGTAGAGCCGACATAGCTGACCTGGCTGTCGCTGCTGGCGCCGCTGGCCGCGAACAGGCCCGGCAGCTGGTCGAACTGGGTGTCGATGACTTTCTGCAACTTGGTGTTGTCGAGCTTGAGCGTGCCGTCAGCCTGGTAGGACACGCCGGCGTCGCTGAGCCGGGTCAGGCTGCTGGCGCCGCCCGTGAGGGTGCCGGTGACCATGCCGCGCAGCTGACCCAGCATGCTGCGCACCGACGAGTCGCCATACAGCGCCGCGCCCTTCTTGCTGGCGATGTCATAGCTCGACAGATTTTTCAGCGAGGCGGTCAGCTTGTTGTAGCCGTCGACGAATTCCTGCACGTTGGCCTTGACCGTGTCGATGTCGCGCGTCACCGACAGGTTGGTCGGGCTGCCGGCGTTGGTTTTCTTCAGCGTCAGGGTCACGCCCGGCACCACGTCGCTGATGGTGTTGCTGGCCTTGCTGATGGCCAGGCCGTCGACCTTGAGCTCGGCATTCTGCGCCGCCACGGTCTGCGTCAGCGCCTGGCTGCCGGATGGGTCGTGGTTCAGCAGATTGCCCAGCGCCGCGTCGCCGCTGACCGAGATCTTCATGCTGCTGGCTTCGCCGGTCTGGCTGTTGCTGAACGCGAGCCGGTAGGGCGTGCTGCTGCCGTCGTTGATCACGCTGGCCGTGATGCCGATATTGGCGGCATTGATCGCGTCGCGGATGCCGTCGAGCGTGTTGTGGCTGCTGTCGATCGTGACTTGCTTGCTGCCCGCGCCATTGCTGGTAAAGCCCGCGCCGACATATTTGCCGTCAGTGCCCAGGGTGCCGCCGCTGATGGTGCCGAAGTCAAAGGTCAGCGTGCCGGTTCCGACCACCGCCTGGGCATTGAGCTGGCCGGCGCTGGCAAGCTTTTGCGACTGCGCCAGCTTGCTTACCTCGATCGAATAGTCACCTGGCACCGCGCCCGCACCGCCACTGGTGCCCAGCACCGTGGCATCGGCCGCCGTGGCCTTGGTGATCTGCAGGTTCTTCGGGTCGCTGAGCTTCTTGAGCGTGGTCTGGAAACTGGAAATGCCGCTCTGGATGGTGCCGAAGGCACTCAGCTTGGCCTTGTAGTCGCTCTGCTTGGTGGTCAGCGCGGTCAGCGGCCTTTGCTCCAGGCTCATCAACTGCGTCACGATGCTATTGACATCGAGTCCAGAACCTATGCCGGCGGAAGAAAGTCCCATGATGACCTCGTTGAATGGGGGGCGTTCAAGCCTGGGTGTTGAGCAGCAGGCCCGGCTGCTGCTTGCTGCCGGAGTCGGTCTCGCGGCTCAGCTTGAGTGCCTCCTGGCTCGGTATCTGCCGGATCACGGTATTCTTCTCGGTGTCGACCACGGCGACGACCAGCCTGCCACTGTCCTGGTCGACCTTGAAGCGCACCGCTTCGTTGATGAAGGGCTTGAGCTTCTCGTTGAGCTTGGCTGCCGCCTCTTCGAGTTCCTTCTTGGAGGCCTGCTCGTCCTTCTCCGCCTCGTCGGCCTTCCTGGCCTTTTCGACCTGGCTGCGCTCGCCGGTCTCGCCGGCAGCTGGCGCTGCGGCAGTGCGGGTTTCCTGGACTGCGTGGGATTCCGGGGCAGGCCTGGCAGCGCTGGCCGGCGCCGATGCACCGAACAGGGGGGTGGCAGCGAGGCTGGAGGGGAGGGCAGGTATGGACATGGCGTGACCCTTTTTTTACCCTTGATTGAACAACAAACCCGCGCCGGGGGCCAGACCCTGGGCGCGGGCTAAGGGGAGCGCCACAGGCCGCTCCCCGCAAGGGCTGCCAGGCTTAGCCCAGCAGCTTCATCACGCCGTTGGGCAGCTGGTTGGCCTGCGCCAGCATCGCCGTGCTGGCCTGCTGCAGGATCTGGCTGCGCGCCATGTTGGCGGTTTCCGACGCGAAGTCGGTGTCCATGATGCGACCGCGGGCAGCCGACTGGTTCTCGTTCGAGACCTGCAGCGTCGAGATCACCGAAGACATGCGGTTCTGGGCCGCACCGTGGATGGTCTGCTGGCCGGAAATTTCCGTCAGCGCCTTGTCGATCTGGTCGATTGCAGCCTTGGCCTTGTCCACGCCATCGGCAGCACCCGCAGCCGACTCCTTGATCATGAAGGTGGGCGTGCCACCCTTGGCGCCATCCACCAGGGTTGCGGTAGCGCTGTTGGCCGTGTCGGTCAGGTCGGCGCCGTTGATCTCGATCTGGTTGTCAGCGCTGGTGCCGGCACCGATCTGGAAGGTCTGCTTGCCACCCTGGCCCAGCACCTGGATACCGTTGAACTTGGTGTTCTCGGTCACGCGGGTGATTTCCTTTTGCAGTTCCTGGAACTCGGTGTCCATCGCGGAACGCTGGTCTTCGCTGTTGGTGCCGTTGGCCGACTGCACGGCCAGTTCGCGCATGCGCTGCAGGGTGTCGCCGATCTTGCCCAGTGCACCTTCAGTCGTCTGGCTGAACGAGATTGCGTCGTTGGCGTTGCGCATCGCGACGGTCTGGCCGCGCGTGGTCGAATCCATGCCGGTGGCGATTGCCAGACCAGCCGCGTCGTCCTTGGCGCCGTTCACGCGCAGGCCCGAAGACAGGCGCTGCACCGAGTTGTTCATTGCAGATTGTGCATTGCTCAAGCTGCGCTGAGCTTGCATCGACGAGAGGTTGGTGTTGATGTACGAAGCCATGATGATTCTCCGGTCTGGTTGATACGCTGGGCCTGCAAGTATCGCCCTGGGGGCTTGCTTGCCTGCGGTGGCAGGGTTTCTGTCGCCGTTGATTTGGGTTACGGCGCCCCGCGACTGGACTTGAGGGTGGCTGACGATTTTTTTTGAAAAAATTTCCAGCCCTGGCCTGTGTCAAACTCGGTGCCATTCCAGCCTCTGTCCAGGATCCCTGTCATGAGCCTTCTGCACCCCAAGCGCACCTTGACGGCGCTCGTTCCGCTGCATGTCAGCCGCTTTGCCTGCATCGGCCCGGATTGCGAGGACAACTGCTGCACCGGCTGGCGCGTGAACCTGGACAAGAAGACCTTCAATGCCTACCGTCAGCTCAAGGTGCCGGTGCTGGCCGAGCGTCTGGAGCGGCGGGTCAAGCGCCAGCGCAGCCAGGCCAGCGATGCCAACTATGCGCGCATCGAGCTTGATGCCACCAGTCATGAATGCCCCTTCCTGGAGCAGCGCCTGTGCGCGGTCCAGCGCAACCTGGGCGAGGACTACCTGTCCAACATCTGCGCCACCTACCCGCGCACCTCGCGCGACTTCAATGGCCAACTCGAGCAGTCGCTGACCCTGTCCTGCCCCGAGGCCGCGCGCCAGGCGCTGTTGCAGCCCGATGCCTTCGACTTCGTCGAGATGCCGCTGCAGGTGCGCGCTGGCACGATTGAGGCCGTCAAGCCCAGGTTCGGCCTGTCGCTGTCGACCATGAACGAAGTCCGGGTCTTCTGCCTGCAGCTGCTGCGCACCGAAGGGCTGGAGCTGTGGCAGAGGCTGGCGGTGCTGGGCGTTTTCTGCGAGCGCCTGACCGCCACACTGCAGCAGGCGGGTCATGCGGGCATACCGGCGCTGCTGCAGGACTTCGTGGCCATGGTCGAAGAGGGCCTGGTATTCGACGCGCTGCGCGGACTCCAGCCCAATCACGCGATCCAGGCCCAGGTCTTTGCCCTGCTGTGGCAGGGCAAGCTGGGTCGCAGGCTGTCGCCCGTGCAGCAAGCGGTGCAGGAGGCCGTCGCGCGCGGCCTGGGGGCGGATGCCGGAACGGGGCAGGCAAGCAGCGAGCAACTGGTCGAGCATTACCGCTGCGGTCTCGATCGGTTGGCCGAAGCCATGCAGGCGGCGCCCCAGCTGCTCGAGCATTACCTGCTCAACGAGATCTTCCGTGACCTGTTTCCCTTCCAGGGCGCGACGCCCTACGAGGATTACCTGATGCTCGTCTCGCGCTTCGGCCTGCTGCGGCTGATGCTGGCCGCGCGCTGCAACGCCGATGCCGAGCTGCCCGGCCCGGCCGAGCTGAGCCAGACGGTGCAGGTGTTCTGCCGCCGTTTCCAGCACGACACCAACTGGGCTGCCCAGACCAACTCGGCGCTCAAGAACAGTGGCTGGGATGCGCTCGAGAAGGTCTACGGCTTCCTGCGCACCTGATCAATCCCGGGGTTCTTCAGCCCCGGGTCCGCAGCAGGCTGCCGGTCCTGAGCACGGTCGAGCTGGGCTTGGCCTTGGCTGACTGCGGCTCGGCGTCGTCCTGGCGCGCTGCCAAATGCGGCTCGAGTGCCACCACCTTGTCCTGCTGTTTCCTGGCGGCTGCCAGCGGTGCGGGCGGCAGTTCGACGGTCTGCCGGATCTGCACCACCACGCCGCCGGCATCGTCGTCATCCGGTTCGAGCGTTGTCGGCTGGCGGGGTTCGGCCAAGTTGGCCTTGGCGGGCTCCCTGGCGGGTTCGGTGACGGGTTCGATCGCAGGCTGGGGCTGGATGCGGCTCTTGAAGGCCTTGGCGGTCTGGGCCGAGCGGCTGGCCAGCAGGCGCACCTCGTCAACCAGCTGGGCGATGTCCTGGCCAGGAGCGCCACTGCGCGCGGCCTCGGCGTTCATGGCCAGCATGCTGCTCTGGAAGGCGATGTCGTCGATCGCGCCCGCGAGGTCGGCCATCGGATGCGGCGCCTGGGCGGCGCGCGCTGGCTCGGCGCTGGGCGGGCGTGATACCTGCGCGGCTGCTGGTCGGGCTGGGGTGGGGGGGCTGGCCGTCGCGACTGGCGGCGTCTTGATCTGGCTGACCAGCCGTGTCAGCTGGTCGGTGCTCTGGCTTAGCTGGCGCAGCATGGCGAGCGTCTCGCCCTGTTGCGGATCTTTGGCCCGTTCGATGGCGACGGTCTGCGGTCTGTCCTGTGCCGGTGCTTGAGCCGGGGGCTGCAGTGTAGCCGCTTCCTCCTGGGTCTGGTCCTGCCGCTTGCGGTCTTGCCAGGTGCCGCTGGCCAGCAGGGTCAATAGGGCCAGGCCTGTCAGGGCGGCCAGCGCGAGCTGGGACTGCTGCCGTGCACTGGCCGCAGCCTGCTGGCTGGCTTGCAGCTCGACCAGCAGCAGGGACTGGAACTGGTCGAGCTCGTGGGTCAGCCGGTCGAGGGCGCGCCGGATCGCGGGCAGGTGGTTGGTGCTACCGGTCTTCAGGCCGATCAGGGCCACGCCCTGGATGTCGGCCAGCCTGCCCTTGAGAGTCGGTCGCAGGGCCTGCAGCGCGCTGCGGCTCGGTTCGTCCAGCGGCAGCGCCTCGAGCGCGGCCAACGCCGCGCCGACCTCGGTCGCATGCGCATCGAGGAACAGGCTGGCCTCGTCCTGCGTCAGTGCTTCCTGCTCGGCCTGGGCCTGCGGCTGCAGCGCCTGCTCGATGCCGGTGCGCAGTCCGTCCAGCGCCTGGCGGGCCTGTTGCTGGTGTTGCAGCGCCTGCCTGAGCAGCTGTGTGTCGGCGGCGATGCCTTCCAGCCAATACAAGGCCCCCTGGCCGCTGGCGCCGACGATGAGCAGCAGCAGCAGGCCGAACAGGTGGGCGCCCCGCAGATGGCGCCGTGCAAAGACTTGTGACATGGCAAGGATGTGGGCTGGGTAGGACAAGCTGTGACTCTAGCGTGGCTGCCAAGTTCCCCAGATGTGGAAATCCGGGCTATTTGTTTTTATGTTGTTTTGTTGTCGAAAATGACCTTGATTTCTGTGTTTTATGATACATTTGATTGCGAAATGAATGTGGGAAGTTTTCTCGCTGTTCAATTTGACCTGTGTTGAGGCCGCTGCATGGCCGTGACAAAAGCCTGGAGTTGGGAGATGGATCGTAGCAACTTGATGGATGAAGTCAGGGACATCAACCTGAGCTATCTGATGCTGGCTCAGCGCATGGTCCGCGAGGACCAGGCCATGGCGGTCTATCGCCTCGGCATCAGCCAGGAAATCGCGCAGTTGATCGACAACCTGAGCACGGCCCAGATCATCAAGCTCGCGAGCAGCCCGATGATGCTGACCCGTTTCCGCTTCGACGATGGCGCCATCCTCGGCATGCTCACCCATGACAGCAAGGAGCGCCAGCTCGCCCATGCGCATTCCGCCATCCTGCTGGCGGGCCAGCCGGTCGAGGAGATCCTGTGACCCGTGATGCCAGCCTGCCCGCTGCGGCCGCCGCTGGCGCAAGACCGGTCCGCAAGACCAGGACCGTGCTGGGCGAGTCGCGCGAGATCCAGCTCGCGATCGACCTGATCCTGCTGGGCGCGCGGCTGCAGTTGCTCGAGACCGAGACCACCCTGTCGCGCGACCGCCTGCTCAAGCTCTACAAGGAGCTGCTGGGCGTATCCCCGCCCAAGGGCATGCTGCCGTTCTCTACCGACTGGTTCCTGACCTGGCAGCCCAATATCCACGCCTCGCTCTTCATCGGCATCCATCGCCAGTTGATGCAGCATGCCGGGCTCGAATCCATCGATGCCCTGGTCAAGGCCTACCGCCTGTACCTCGAGCAGATGCCGCCCGAGCCGGGTGCCGAGCCGGTGCTCTCGCTCACGCGGGCCTGGACGCTGGTGCGCTTCCTGAACAGCTCGATGCTGGAGACGGCGCGCTGCCGCCAGTGCGGTGGTGAATTCATCGTCCAGCCGCAGCGTCGCCAGCGCTTCGTCTGCGGGCTCTGCCGCGTGCCTTCGCGCGCCGGCAAAACGCGCAAGGTGCTCGATGCCCGCGCCGGATCGACCCAGCCGGACTGAGTCCGGGCCGGCGCTGGTCGCCTGGTCCCAGGCTTATCCGCAATGGGCTTCGGCCGGCGTGCTGCTGGCCGGCTGGCTGCTGGTGACCCTGGGCTTGCAGCCGCCCTCGGCCTGGGTCGGGCTGGCCTGCCAGGCCTTGAGCGGCGCCTTGCTGAGCGCCTGGCTGCGCCTGCCGTCCTGGTGGCTGGCGATCAATGCCGTCTTCCCGGCTGCGCTGCATGGCGCTGTCGCGCTGCACTGGCCGCCCATCGTCTTCCTGGGCGCCTTTGTCGCGCTGGCGCTGGTCTACTGGACGACCTTTTCCACCCGGGTGCCGCTCTATGCATCCGGGCCTGCAGTCTGGGACCTGATGGCGCGTTGCCTGCCGGTGCGGCCTGGTGCCCGTGCGATCGATCTCGGCAGCGGCCTCGGGGGCCTGGCGCTCCATCTGGCGCGCCAGCCCGGCGCGCCTGTGGTGCTGGGGCTGGAGCTCGCGCCGCTGCCCTGGCTGTGGAGCCGTTGCCGGGCGCGCTGGC
This sequence comes from Malikia granosa, assembly GCF_002980595.1. Classification (GTDB taxonomy): domain Bacteria; phylum Pseudomonadota; class Gammaproteobacteria; order Burkholderiales; family Burkholderiaceae_C; genus Malikia; species Malikia granosa. The sequence continues at coordinate 33,367 of NZ_PVLQ01000031.1, read as the reverse complement.
AAGGCAGTGCCTGCCGTTTCCTGCGCCAGGATTACCGGCAGCATGACCTCTCGCCTTACGATCTGGTATTGGCCTACCTGTCGCCGGCGGCCATGCCGGCGCTGTGGCAACAGCTGGCCGCTCAACTCAAGCCGGGCGCCTGCTTCGTCAGCTGCGAGTTCGCCGTTCCCGGCCAGGCCGCCATTGCGCTGCCTGGGTCGGGGCTGGCGGGCGTGCCACCGCTCTATGTCTGGCACATGGGGACTGATGGCGTGCTGGCGGCCGGCATGGGGCCGGATCTGACTGCCGTTTTTTGGGAGAAGTTGTCGTGTTCGTGATTCTGGGCTATATCGTGGTGGTGGCTGCGGTGCTGGGCGGCTTTGCCCTGGCTGGCGGCAACATCGTCGTGCTTTTCCAGCCGCTGGAGGTGCTGATGATCGGTGGCGCCGCCCTCGGCGCCTTCATTGCCGGCAACAACGGCAAGGCGATCAAGGCCACCATGCAGGCGCTGCCGACCCTGTTTAAGGGCTCGCGCTACAACCGCGCGCTCTATCTCGAGCTGATGCTGCTGCTGTTCGCGCTGCTCAACAAGATCCGCAGCGACGGCATGATGGCCATCGAGGGCGACATCGAGCAGCCCGAGCAAAGCGAGCTGTTCTCCAAGTACCCGCTGGTGCTGGCCGACCACCACATGCTCGAGTTCATCACCGACTACCTGCGCCTGATGATGTCGGGCAATATGGACCCGTTCCAGCTCGAGAACCTGATGGACAACGAGATCGACACCCACCACGCCGAGGCCGAGGTGCCGGTGCATTGCATCTCCAAGATCGCCGACGGCCTGCCGGCCTTCGGCATCGTGGCGGCGGTGATGGGGGTGGTCCACACCATGGAGTCGGTCGGCTTGCCGCCGGCCGAGCTCGGCATCCTGATTGCCCATGCCCTGGTCGGTACCTTCCTGGGCATCCTGCTGGCCTATGGCTTCATCGCGCCGCTGGCGGGCCTGCTCGAGCAAAAGCTGCACGAGTCGTCCAAGACCTTCCAGTGCATCAAGGTGACCCTGCTGGCCAGCCTCAACGGCTACCCGCCGACGGTGGCGGTCGAGTTCGGCCGCAAGGTGCTGTTCTCGACCGAGCGTCCCACCTTCATGGAGCTCGAGGAGCAGATCAAGCAAGCCAAGTCGAGGTAAGCGCGCATGGCCGACAAGAAAACACCGACCATCGTCGTCAAGCGCATCAAGAAGGTGTCCGGAGGCGGGCATGGCGGCGCCTGGAAGATCGCCTATGCCGACTTCGTGACCGCGATGATGGCCTTCTTCCTGCTGATGTGGCTGCTGGGGTCGGTCGATGGCGCCAAGCTCAAGGGCATTTCGGAGTATTTCCAGACGCCGCTCAAGACCTCGCTGCTCGGCGGACCGTCCAGCGGCGCGAGCAACATCATCATGCCGGGGGGCGGACGCGACCTGATGCAGCAGGGCATGAGCGCGGGCGACGGCCCCAGCCCGGTGCGCAAGCCGGACACCTCCGGCCAGGATGAGGCCAGCGAGAAGGTCGAGGCCCGCAAGATGCAGGAGATGAAGCGCAAGCTCGAGACCCTGATCGAGGACAGCCCCAAGCTCCAGCCGTTCAAGAAGCAGCTGCTGCTCGACGTCAGCTCCGAGGGCTTGCGCGTGCAGATCGTCGATGAGCAGAACCGGCCCATGTTCGCGCTCGCCAGCGCCCAGCTGCAGCCTTATGCCCAGGACATCCTGCGCGAGATCGCCCCGGTGCTCAACGGCATGCCCAACCGCATCAGCCTGGCGGGCCACACCGACGCCACGCCCTTTGCGGGCGGCGGCAAGAGCTACAGCAACTGGGAGCTGTCGGCCGACCGGGCCAATGCGGCGCGGCGCGTGCTGATCGGCGGCGGTCTCGACGAGGGGCGGCTGATCCGTGTCATCGGCCTGTCCTCGGCGGTGCTGCTCGAGCCCGACGATCCGCTCAACCCGAACAACCGCCGCATCAGCATCATCTTGCTCAACAAGCGGGCCGAGGATGCCGCGATGAACGAGGGCAGGCTGAAGACTATTACCTTGAACGGTTCGTGAGGAAATGAAAATCTTAGCTTCTTGAGTATTTAGTATAAATTCCAGCAATTTTTTGCCGTTAATATCAGTCAGTCAGCTTCGTTTCCAAAGAACAAAAACAATATGCGCGTCAACCAGCCCGTTACCCAGCGTGAACACCTGCTCAGCGACACCCGATCCATCGTGTCGATGACCGACACCCAGAGCCGCATCACTTACGTCAACCCCTACTTCGTGGAAGTCAGCGGTTTCTCCGAGGATGAGTTGCTGGGCCAGCCGCACAACATCGTGCGTCACCCCGACATGCCGCCCGAGGCGTTCGAGGACATGTGGGCCACCCTCAAGCAGGGCATTCCGTGGACGGGCCTGGTCAAGAACCGCTGCAAGAACGGGGATTTCTACTGGGTCAATGCCAACGTGACCCCGGTCTACGAGAACGGTCAGATCACGGGCTACATGTCGGTGCGCACCAAGCCCGCGCGCGAAGCGATCCAGGCGGTCGAGCCGATCTACCGCCAGTTCCGCGAGGGCCGGGCCCAGGGCCTGGCAATCGAGCAGGGAGCGGTGGTCCGCACCGGCCTGGCCGGCTTCTGGGCCAAGCTCGGCAAGACCCGCCTGAGCGTGCGCCTGGCCCTGGGGCTGGGCTTGCCCAGCGCCGGTCTGGCGGCCCTCGGGCTGTCGGCCCTGCTGGGCCAGGTGCCCGGTCCGGGCCTGCTTGGCCTGCTGTCGCTCTGTGGCCTGTTGCTGGCGCTGTGGCTCTGGGTCACGCTGTACCGGCAGGTCGTTGCACCGCTGGAGCATGCGACCCGGGTCGCGCGCACGATTGCCGGTGGCGACATGAAGATCGAGCTCGAGGTGGCGGGCACCGATGAATTCAGCCAGCTGCTGCGTGCCCTCAGGCAGGTCGCGCTCAACCTCAACACCATCGTCGGCGATGTGCGCGACAACGTCGACACCATGCAGGCCGGCATGACCGAGATCGCCGCTGGCAACCTCAGCCTGTCCCAGCGCACCGAAGCCCAGGCCGCCAGCCTCGAGGAAACGGCCGCCAGCCTGGAGCAGTTCGTCTCGAACATGCACCAGAGCGTCGACAATTCCCTGCAGGCCAACCAGCTCGCGGCCAAGGCGTCGGGCGTGGCCTCGCAGGGCGGCGAGGTGATCTCGCATTTCGGTGGCACGATGAACGAGATCAGCGCTTCGGCCGAAAAGATCGTCGATATCATCGGCTTGATCGACGGCATCGCGTTCCAGACCAATATCCTGGCGCTCAATGCCTCGGTCGAGGCGGCTCGTGCCGGCGAGCAGGGTCGCGGCTTTGCCGTCGTCGCGGGCGAGGTGCGCAGCCTGGCCGGACGTTCGGCGGCAGCGGCCAAGGACATCAAGCAGCTGATCGGCGACTCGATTGCCAAGGTGCAGGCAGGTACCCGCCAGGTGGGACAGGCCACCGCGACCATGGAGGAGATCGTCAAGTCGGTCAAGGATGTCTCGCAGATCATGGGCGAGTTGGCCGTCCTGACGCAGGAGCAGAATCAGGGGATCAACCAGATCAATACCGCCGTGGTGCACCTCGATTCGGTGACCCAGCAAAACGCGGCCCTGGTCGAGCAAAACGCTGCGGCGTCGGAAAGCCTGGTCCAGCAAGCCGATCAGTTGCGCCAGGCGATGAATGTTTTCAAGCTCGCTCGCGCCGTCGCGTGAGCAGCAATCAGGAGTGAATGGATGAGCGACGATTTGGACGATCTTGACGCCTTGTTCGAAGCGGCTGCCGCCCAGCATCAGGCTGGTGTCAGCGCCAAGCCCCTGGAGGCAGAGGTCAGCGAAGCCGTGAGCCCGGCGCCCGCGCCGGTGGCGGCCGATCCCGGTCCGGCGGAAACGCTGCCGGAGCCGGGCAGCCATCTGCCCGAGTCGGCCGACCAGTTGCCGCTGCCGATGTACACCCGCCTGGGTCTGATCGTGCGCGAGCTGCACGATGCGCTGCGCCAGCTCGGGCAGGACCGCCCGCTGTTCGATGCCGTGCATGAGATGTTCGACTCGCAGGAGCGGCTGAAATACATCGCTTCGCTGACCGAGCAGGCGGCCAACAAGGTGCTCAACGCGGTTGACGAGAGCCTGCCGGCCCAGGATGCGTTGACGCGCCAGGCGCAGGAGATGTCGCAGCGCTGGCAGGCCATGTTCGAGGGCAAGCTCAGCCTCGACGAGTTCAAGCAGCTGGCGGCCGATTCGCGCGACTTCTCCGACTGGGTCGCCACCGGCGCCGACGCCGAGAAGGCGCGCCTGATGGACATCATGATGGCGCAGGACTTCCAGGACATCACCGGCCAGATCATCAAGAAGGTGGTGACCCTGACCGGCAATCTGGAGAGCCAGTTGACGCAGTTGCTGCGCGACTACGCACCGATCATTTCGCGCAACGCCGAGGTCGATCTGCTGTCGGGCCCCAACGTGCCCACGGCCTCGATGCGGCAGACCGATGTCGACAGCTTGCTTGGCGAACTGGGGTTCTGATGATCGACGACATGCTGCAAGAGTTCGTCGTCGAGGCCTTGGAGCTGGCGGCGCAAGTTGAGGACAATCTGCTGGCGCTCGAGTTGCAGCCGGACAGCCACGAGATCCTGAACGCGGTGTTCCGCGCCTTCCACACGATCAAGGGCAGCGCCGGCTTCATGAACCTGCCTTCGGTGGTGGCGGCCTGCCATCTGACCGAGAACCTGTTCGATGCCTTGCGCACCGGCGCGGCGCCCGTGACCCAGCAGGCGATCGATGTGGCGCTCGAGGCCAGCGGCTTCGTCGCCGACCAGCTCGCGGCGCTGGCCGAGGGTGTCAATCCCGAGCAGCTGCCCGCCATGCCGGCGGCACTCGAGGACCGCCTGACCGCGGTGATGGCAGGCATCGGCGAGGACAAGGCGGCTGCAACCGAGCCTGCGCCGGTGGCGTCCGAGCCTGCGCCGGTCCAGCAGCCGCAGGCGGCCGCTCCTGGCCCGCAGAACCTGCCCGGTCAGATCGACTGGCAGGCCTACTACGAAGCCTTGCTGCCAGCCTCGGCGCTCGGGGCCGCTGCGTCTATCGCGTCGGAGCTGGACGATTTCGGCACGCCTCCCGAGGAAGAGCCGGCCCTGCCGGCGATCGAGCCCGAGCGCCGTGCTGCCCAGGCCGACCGGCGCGAGCTGCCCGATCGGCGCGAAGCCGCCGAGGCCCAGCCGGCGCCCGATGGCCAGCAGCAGGTGTCCGCCAAGGAGGAGAGCCTGCGCGTGCGTGCCGACAAGCTCGACGCCCTGCTCGAAGTGGCGGGCGAGTCGGTGCAGGCCGCCAACCAGGCCGGTGCGCTGTTCGAGAAGCTGATGCTGTTCAAGCAGGAAGACGAGGCGATGCTGCTGATGTCGGCCCTGGCCGAGACGCTGCAGCGCGCGGCGCGCTACACCTCCGAGCTGCAGCGCGCCACGCTGGCAACCCGCATGCAGCCGGTCGGCCGCCTGTTCCAGCGCTTTCCGCGTCTGGTGCGCGATCTCTCGCGCGACCTCGGCAAGCAGGTCGAGCTCGTCATCGAGGGGGCCGAGACCGAGGTTGACCGCATCGTGGTCGACAGCCTCTACGACCCGCTGGTGCACATGTTGCGCAACTCGCTCGACCATGGTGTCGAGCCGGCCGAGAAGCGGCTGGCCGCCGGCAAGCCGGAAAAGGCCCGCATTTCGCTGCGCGCCTGGCAGGAAGCCGGCAATGTCGTGATCGAGGTCGCCGACGACGGCGCCGGCATGGACCCCGAGCGCCTGCGCCACAAGGCCAAGACCCTGGGCCTGATCGGCGAGCACCTGGTCGTCAGCGACGAGGATGCGCTGCAACTGGCCTTCCTGCCCGGACTCTCGACCAAGGCCCAGGCCTCCAGCGTGTCGGGCCGTGGCGTCGGCATGGACGTGGTCAAGACCACGGTCGAGAAGCATCGCGGCACCATCCACATCGAGTCGACCCTGGGGCAGGGGACCTGTTTCTCGATCCGGCTGCCGATCGAGCTGTCGATTGTCCCGACCATGCTGGTCAGCGCTGGCGAGGTGCTGGTCGGCATGCCGATGTCGGCGGTCGAGCGCGTGATCGAATTGCCCGAGGAACTCATGAGCGTGAGCGGCCAGCCGGTGTTCCGCGACCAGGGCCGTACCTTGCCGGTGCGCTCGCTGGCCTCGGTGCTGGGCTACACGCCGCGCGAGGAACGCATCGGCATCGTGGTCGCGAGTCCCAAGCCCTACATCCTCGGCGTCTGCCTGGTCGAGGGCACCGCCGATCTGGTGATCAAGCCGCTGACCGCGATGCCCGCGCGTGGCATCGCTGGCACGGCGCGTTCGGCCGAGGGCAGCCTGGTGCTGATCCTTGACGTGGCCTTCCTGCTCGCCGGCGGGCGTTGAGCCGGCATACCGATAACGGTCTGACTATTTTTTGCATAGATGGAGAAGCAGTGATGATTCAAAGTGAGAAGCAGGACGCAGCGATCAGCAACTGGGGCCGCGGCAACAGCACCGACGGACCGAGGCAGGAGTTCCTGGCCTTCACCCTGGGCAAGGAAGAGTACGGCATCGACATCCTGAAGGTGCAGGAAATCCGTGGCTACGAGGCGGTCACGCGCATCGCCAATGTGCCTGAATTCATCAAGGGCGTGGTGAACCTGCGCGGCATCATCGTGCCGATCATCGACATGCGCATCAAGTTCAACCTGGGCACGCCGACCTATGACCCGCTGACCGTGGTCATCATCCTCAACATCAGCGGTCGCATCGTCGGCATGGTGGTCGATACCGTCTCTGACGTGATCACGCTCAAGTCCGACGAGATCAAGCCGCCGCCGGAGATGGGTGCGGCCTTCGGCACCGACTACCTGGTCGGCATCGGTACCCAGGACGAGCGCATGCTGATCCTGATCGACATCGACAAGCTGATGTCGAGCGCCGAGATGGGCCTGATCGACGCGGTCGTGGCCTGAGAAGCCGCAGCGCTGCAGCCTGCCTGTCCCTAGTCTCTCCCCGGGAACCTCGATGAACTTCCTCAACCAGATCAAGGTCAGCTACCGCTTCCTGCTCGTGGGCTGCATGTCCCTGCTGCTGGCTGCGCTGCCGACCTTTTCCTTTCTCAAGCACGAGCTGCCGTCGCTCAGCCAGACCCAGAACGAGCAGCGCGGGGTGCAGCCGCTGCGCGACATGATCGACGTGATCCGCTACCTGCAGCAGCATCGCGGCCTGTCCTCGATGCGTCTGGCGGGCAACGCCCAGGCGGCGGACAAGCTCAAGACGGTCGCGCGTTCGCTCGCCGACAGCCAGGCCAAGATCGAGGCCCATGTCAAGTCGCAGTCCATGCCGGCGACCCAGGAGCAATGGGACAAGCTGAACCAGCGCTGGGCGGCGCTGAGCAGCAAGCTCAACGCCAGCGGCATGACCCGCGCCGAGAGCTTTGCCGAGCACACCGCGGTGATTGCCGATGCCTTCAAGGTCTTCAGCTCCATCCTCAATGACTCCAAGCTGATCCTCGATCCGCAGCCCGAGAACTACTACCTGATCGTCGCGGCCAACGAGGTGCTCAGCCTGTCCGAGGCCCAGGGCCAGCTGCGCGCGGTCGGCTCGGGCATCCTGACCGCCCAGGCGATGTCGAACGAGGACGAGCTCAAGGTCGGCGTGCTGCTGGCCCAGGGCCTGCAGGCGCAGACCCGGGCCCAGGGCAGCTTCGAGTACAGCTTCGCCCTCAACGACGTCGTTTCCACCCGCCTCAAGGACCAGGTGCAGTCGGCCCAGGCCGCCTCGCAGAAGGTCATGACGCTCGTGCACGACAACCTCTCGTCCGGCAGCGCGCTGAGCTATCCGGCCGCCGCCTATTTCCAGGCCACGACCGAGTCGATCGACCAGCAGCTCGCGCTCGCCGATGCCAGCCTGGCCCTGATCGGCGAGTTGCTCGACCAGCGGCTGGACTCCGACTGGGGCAGCCTGCTGCTGGTGCTCGCCTGCATGGGCGCGACCATGGTCATCGGCACCGCGATTTCGCTGCACGGCGGCCGTTCGGTCACGCGCCAGCTCGGCGGCGAGCCGGCCGACGTGACGCGCTGGGTCGGCACGATCGCCCAGGGCGACCTGACCTCGATGCCCAATACCCGCAACGCGGTCGAGGGCAGCATCGTCCACGCGCTGTCACTGATGCAGGCCAACCTGCGCCAGATGGTGCTGCAGGTGCGTGGCAGTGCCGGCCAGGTGGTCGATGCCGCCGGCCAGATCGCGGCCGGCAACGGCGACCTGTCGGGCCGCACCGAGCGCCAGGCCAGTGCCCTCGAGGAGATCAGCGCCTCGATGGAGCAGCTGCTGGCCACGGTGCGCCAGAACGCCGACAACGCGCGCCAGGCCAATGGCCTGGCGAGCTCGGCCTCCGATGTCGCCAGCCGTGGCGGCGCGCAGATGACCGAGGTGGTCGAGACCATGCAGGCGATCAACAGCTCGGCGCACAAGATCGGCGACATCATCGGCGTGATCGACGGCATCGCCTTCCAGACCAACATCCTGGCGCTCAATGCGGCGGTCGAGGCCGCGCGCGCCGGCGAGCAGGGCCGCGGCTTCGCGGTGGTGGCGACCGAGGTGCGCAGCCTGGCGCAGCGCAGCGCGGTGGCGGCCAAGGAGATCAAGACCCTGATCGCCGACTCGATCGCCAAGGTCGAGCAGGGTAGCCTGCAGGTCGGCCGCACCGGCGACACCATGCACGAGATGGTGACCAGCGTCAAGCGCGTGACCGACATCATGGGCGAGGTCTCGGCCTCGAGCATCGAGCAGACCGCCGGCATCGAGCAGGTCAATTCGGCCATCACGCAGATGGACCAGGTGACGCAGCAGAACGCCGCCCTGGTCGAGGAGGCTGCCGCAGCCTCCGGTTCCTTGCGCGAGCAGGCCGCCCAGCTGCGCGAACTGGTCAGCAGCTTCAAGGTTGGCCAGGACGCCGAGTTCTCTGCGCCTCAGACGCCTTCGGTCCAGCCGCACGCCGTTCTGCCTGCGCGTCAGCCGGTCGCAATCGCCAAGCCCGCGCCAGCAGCCAAGCCTGCTGCAGTCAAGCCCAAGGCCGTCGCTGCTGCCAAGCCGGCTTCGGTGCTCAAGCGGCCGGCATCGGCTGCCAGCCCGCGCCAGGCTGCGTCGGCCAGCCGGCCCGAGCCCGAACTCAAGCGCCCGGCGCTGAGCCAGGCAGGAGGCGACGACAAGAGCGCCAAGGCGGCTCCGGTCGCCTTGAGCGATGACGACTGGGAAGAGTTCTGAGGCGGTGATGCTGATGCGCAATGACCTGCAGCCCGCCATCGATGCCACGGCACGCCAGGGCAGAGACGGCAAGGAATTCCTGTTCACCCAGAACGACTTCGAGCGCGTGCGCCGCCTGATCTACGCGCGCGCCGGCATCGCCCTGGGCAACGGCAAGCAGGAGATGGTCTACAGCCGGCTGTCGCGCCGCTTGCGCCAGTTGCGCCTCGACTCCTTCGACAGCTACCTGCGCGCCCTCGAGGCCGATTCCAACGGCAGCGAATGGGAGCAGTTCACCAACGCGCTGACGACCAACCTGACCTCCTTCTTCCGCGAGGCGCACCATTTCCCGGTGCTGGCCGAGCATGTCAAGGCCCAGGGGGGTCCGATCGAGATCTGGTGCTGTGCCAGCTCGACCGGCGAGGAACCCTATTCGCTCGCGATCACGCTCTGCGAGGCCTTTGGCACGCTGACGCCGCCGGCGCGCATCCTGGCGACCGACATCGATACCCAGGTGCTGGCCAAGGCCGAGGCCGGTGTCTACCCGCTCGAGCGCGTCAGCGGCCTGTCGCCCGAGCGGCTCAAGCGCTTCTTCCTGCGCGGCAAGGGGCCGCAGGCCGGTTATGTGCGGCTGCGCCCCGAGCTGCGCCGGCTCATCAGCTTCAAGCCGCTCAACCTGCTCGACGACAAGTGGGCCATCAAGGGACCTTTCGATGCGGTGTTCTGCCGCAACGTCATGATCTACTTCGACAAGCCGACCCAGGGCCAGATCCTGAGCCGCTTTGCTCCCCTGCTCAAGCCGTCCGGCTTGCTGTTTGCGGGCCATTCGGAGAACCTGTCCTTCGTCACGCGGGACTTTTCCCTGATCGGCAAGACCGTCTACCAGCTCAGTCAGGCCTCGCGCTCCTGACCGGCGCCAGAAGATACACAATCAGGCATGAGTAAGTTGCAAACCAAGCCGCTGGCGCAAGGCCACTACTTCGACAAGACCTTCGACTGCAAGGCGGTCCGTATCTTGCCGGGCGAGTATTTCTATACCGAGCAGAACCTGATGATGACGACGGTGCTGGGCTCCTGCGTCGCGGCCTGCATCCGGGACCGCGTGCGCGGCATTGGCGGCATGAACCATTTCCTGTTGCCCGACGGCGCGGGCGATGCCGACAGCCCGGTTTCCGAGTCGATGCGCTACGGCGCCTACGCGATGGAAGTGCTGATCAACGACCTGCTCAAGGCCGGGGCGCGGCGCGAGCACCTCGAGGCCAAGGTCTTTGGCGGCGGCAACGTGCTGCCGGGCATGACCTCGATCAACGTCGGCGCCCGCAACGCCCGCTTCGTGCTCAACTACCTGCAGACCGACAACATCCCGGTGCTGGTCGAGGACCTGCTCGACATCTACCCGCGCAAGATCTGCTTCTTCCCGCACAGCGGCAAGGTCATGGTGCGCAAGCTCAAGCAGAACCTCGACAACGCGGTGCTGACGACCGAGCGCGAGTACCAGAAGCGCCTCGGCGCCACCCTCAAACAGGCGCCGGTCAGCGGCGGCGACATCGACCTTTTTTGAACCTTGCCGGGACCCTGCCGGCGCAGTGCAGACATGACCATCAAAGTATTGATCATTGACGACTCCGCTCTGGTGCGACGCATCATGACCGAGATCGTGCGCAGCCAGCCCGACATGGAGGTGGTAGGGACGGCCCCTGATCCGCTGGTCGCCCGCGAGCTGATCAAGCAGACCAATCCCGACGTGCTGACGCTCGACGTCGAGATGCCGCGCATGGACGGCCTCGACTTCCTCGAGCGCCTGATGCGGCTGCGGCCCATGCCGGTGGTCATGGTGTCCTCGCTGACCGACCGCGGCTCCGAGATCACGCTGCGCGCGCTCGAGCTAGGCGCCGTCGACTTCGTCGCCAAGCCCAAGCTCGCGATCGCCAGTGGGCTGCAGGCCTATGCCGACTTGCTGGCCGACAAGATCCGGGCCGCCTACCAGGCCAGGCATCGCATCGTCCAGCGCGCGCGCGCCCAGCCGGCCAAGGCGCCCGTCGGCCGTCCGGCACTCGGCAACCGCCTGGTCAGCAGCGAGAAGCTGATCATCATCGGCGCCTCCACCGGCGGCACCGAGGCGATCAAGGACTTCTTGATCCAGATGCCGCCCGACTGCCCCGGCATCCTGATCACCCAGCACATGCCCGAGGGCTTCACCGCCTCGTTCGCACGCCGCCTCGACAGCCTGAGCCGCATCAGCGTGGTCGAGGCGCGTGGCGACGAGCGCATCCTGCCCGGCCATGCGTATATCGCGCCCGGCCATTCCCACTTGCTGCTGGCGCGCAGTGGCGCCAACTACATGACCCGCATCGAGCAGTCCGAGCCGGTCAACCGCCACCGCCCCTCGGTCGACGTGCTGTTCCGCTCGGCCGCGCTGCATGCGGGCAAGAACGCGGTCGGCGTCATCATGACCGGCATGGGCCGCGATGGCGCCGCCGGCATGCTCGAGATGCGCCAGGCGGGTGCTTACAATTTCGCCCAGGACGAAGCGTCTTGCGTGGTGTTTGGCATGCCCAAGGAAGCCATCGCTGCCGGCGCCGTGCACGAGATCGGCCCGATTGACCGGCTCGCCAGCATGGTGCTCGATCATTTGACGCGGCAGAGCGGTCGAGCGCTGCGCGTCTGAGGCCGCTTCGATTGTCTTGTTCGTCCGACCTTTTCCCGTTTATTTCCGCCCATCATGTCTGAATCCACTCTCAAATTCCTGGTCGTCGACGACTTTTCGACCATGCGCCGCATCGTGCGCAACCTGCTCAAGGAGCTCGGCCATGCCAGCGTCGACGAGGCCGAGGACGGTTCCGCGGCCCTGGCCAAGCTCAAGCGCGAGAATTTCGACTTCGTGATCTCGGACTGGAACATGCCGGTCATGGACGGTCTGCAGCTGCTGCAGTCGATCCGCGCCGATCCCGCGCTGTCGGCCCTGCCGGTGCTGATGGTCACGGCCGAAGCCAAGAAGGAAAACATCATTGCCGCCGCGCAGGCGGGCGCCAGCGGCTACATCGTCAAGCCCTTCACCGCTGCGACGCTGGACGAGAAGATCACCAAGATCCTCGAGAAGCTCAAGCACTGAGCAGGGCGGCTGGGCGCGCCCCGCCTGGCAGCCAGGCTGACCCGCCGCTCGCGCGACGGCCCGCGCCGCCGGCTGCCTCCTGGCACCAGGAAGCCCGGGTTCAGGCCCCGGCCAGGCTGCGCTGCTGGCCCAGCAGATGCGCCACGTCGACGATCAGCGACACGCTGCCATCCCACAGGATGGTCGCGCCCGAGATATTGGGCACCTTGCGGTAATGGGTCTCGAGGTTCTTGACCACGATCTGGTGCTGGCCGATGACCTCGTCGATCCAGAGCGCGGCCTTGCGGCTCTCCATCTGCACCACCACCAGGATGCCGCTCGAGGGCTCTTGCGACCGGGGCTGGATGCCGAACAGCTCGTGCAGCGCGAGCACTGGCAGGTATTCGCCACGCACCCGTATCACCATGCCCTGGCCGCTGATGTGGCGCAGGTCCGCCTGCGCCGGCTGGAAGGACTCGACCACATAGCTCAGCGGCAGGATGTAGATCTCGCTGCCCACCCGCACCGAGATGCCGTCGAGTATCGCCAGCGTCAGCGGCAGCGAGATCGTGATGCGCGTGCCCTGGCCAAGCGATGAGCTGATGTCCAGCGTGCCACCCAGCGACGTGATGTTGCGCCTGACCACGTCCATGCCGACGCCACGACCCGAGACATCGGTCACGGTCTCCGCGGTCGAGAAGCCCGGCAGGCAGATCAGCTGCCAGACCTCCTGGTCGCTCATCTCGTTCGAGACCGCCAGGCCGCTGGCCGCAGCCTTGCGCAGGATCTTCGCGCGGTCGAGTCCGGCACCGTCATCAACCACCTCGATCACGATATGGCTGCCCTGGTGCGTGGCCGACAGCCGCAGCAAGCCAGCCTCGCTCTTGCCGCTTTGCTGCCGCTGCAGCGGTGCCTCGATGCCGTGGTCCACGCTGTTGCGCACCAGGTGCGTCAGGGGATCGACGATCTTCTCGATCAGGCCCTTGTCGAGTTCGGTCGCGCCGCCCTCGGTCACGAACTCGACCCGCTTGCCCAGCTTGCTCGAGAGCTCGTGCACCAGGCGCGGGAAGCGCGAGAAGACGAAGTCCATCGGCATCATGCGGATTGACATCACCGAGTCCTGCAGGTCGCGCGTGTTGCGGCTGAGCTGCTCGATGCCATGGACCAGCTTGTCGTGCACGGACGGGTCGAGATCCTTGCCGCAGGCCGAGATCATGGCCTGGGTGATCACGAGCTCGCCGACCAGGTTGATCAGCTGGTCGACCTTGTCGATGTTGACCCGTATCGTCGAGGCCTCGAGGCCATGGCTGCCGTTGCTGTCGCGCTTCGGCGAGGGCGTGGACGACTCGGGCGCGCAGGGCGCCACGGGCTGGGCCGCTGGGGCAGGGGGCAATGGCGGCGCGGCCTCGGCGGCAGCCGGCAGCTCCTCGAGCGGCTCAAAGAAGCCGAAGCCCAGGTCCTCGTCCTCTTCCGCCGGAGCCGCTGCCGCGCCAGGCTGGCTGGCCTGCTTCCACTGGGCCTCGAGCATCTCGCGCACCTGCAGCACCCGCTCGGCATCGACCGCCAGCCCATGCTGCAGCCCGTCGAGCTGCATCTTGAGCACATCCTTGGCTTCGAGCATCAGGTGACGGTGCAGCTCGGTCAGGCGCAGATGGCCGTGGCGGATCTCGTCGAGCAGCGACTCCATCACATGGGTGATGTCGGTCAGGTCGGAAAAGCCGAAGGTGGCGGCATTGCCCTTGATCGAATGGGCGATGCGGAAGATGGCGTGCAGGGACTCGACGTCGGGCGCCTGCATGTCCAGATCGAGCAGCAGGGCTTCGAGTTGCTGCAGCAATTCCTCGGTTTCGTCGAAGAAGATCTGAAAGAACTGACTGGTATCGATTGCCATCGGGCCGCCCTGGGTTCTAGCCTCAGCCGATCACCTTCTTGACCACGGCGATCAGGCGCTCGGGGTCGAAGGGCTTGACGATCCAGCCGGTGGCGCCGGCGGCCCGGCCCTGGGCCTTCATGTCGTCGCTGGATTCGGTGGTCAGCATCAGGATCGGCGTGCGCGCGAAGCCGGGCAGCTGGCGCAGCTGCCTGATCAGCGTCAGGCCGTCCATGTTCGGCATGTTCTGGTCGGTCAGCACCAGGTCGAACTGGCGCTGGTTCGCCAGCGCGAGTGCCTCGACGCCGTCGGCGGCCTCGGTCACGCCGTAGCCGGCCGATTTGAGGCTGAAATTGACCATTTGTCTCAGCGAGCGGGAGTCGTCAACAGCAAGGATGGCTTTCATGGCGGGAAATGGCTGGTTCGGTTTAGAAGAGTTCGATGTCGCCGCATGAGAGGTCTTGCTGGTGCAGCTCTCCCTGCAGGGTGGATTCGAGTTGTGACTGTTGCGTCTCGAGTACTTGGAGGGCCTGGGCCCCGTTCTGTGGTGCCGCCTCCAGGCTCAGTCCGGCAGCTGCAGCGATTTGCAGCCCTTGCAGGCGCAGCTTGACGCGTTGCAGCAGTTGACGTGTCAAATCATGGAATTGCAGGCTGGTGATGGCCAGATGGACATGCGGCCTCAGCGAGGGCCCATCGACGGGCATTCTAGCTTCCTCATGTTGCTGCAAGCCTTCGCCCAGCGCGTTGAAACAGGTGTTGAGCTGTTCGATCGCTTCGTCGAGCAGATTGTCGGTTTGCGTCAGGTCCGCGCTGGCTGCTTCCAGCTGCGCCTGGACGAGTTCGCAAAAACCCTGCAGAAACTGGTCCGATGGGGCTGACTCGACGCGGGAACTGTTCATGAATCTGCTGCTGGCGCAAAAAATTACCGGGAAAGCTGGACGCGATGGCGGCTGCAGCCGTGCAGCGCAAGCCAGGCCGGGCTTGCGTCCAGAAGCTGGAAAGCACATCGCATGTAGCCGCCAGGGACTCCCTCTGACTGGACGGCAGGGAACGACTCGAATTTCCATGCATGATAAGCCTGACTATCATGATACATTGTTTGACAGATCGCCAGGCAAATTGCAGACCTAAATAGGGGTTCTGACAGTCTGGAATCCTTTTCACGCTGACCTGAGGCCTTGGCTGACGGGATGGCGAGGGCGTGTCGGCAAGGGTCGCGCAGACGGCCCGTGAAGCCTAGCCAAGGAGCACAAGAAATGAACCAGTCGCTGACACCCAACGAAGTGTTGCTGCCCGATGACGTCACCCTGATGTCGATGACGGACCTGCAAGGCCGCATCACCTACGTCAACGAGGCCTTTGTCCGCTACAGCGGTTATACCCGCGATGAGCTGCTCGGCGAGTCGCTCAGCATTCTGCGTCACCCCGAGATGCCGGCCCAGGTCTTTGCCGACATGTGGGCTACCGTGCGCCAGGGCGAAGTCTGGAGTGGCGTGCTGAAGAACCGCTGCAAGAACGGCGACTTCTACTGGGCGCGCGCCAACATGACGCCGATGTACCGCCGCGGCCAGCTGGTTGGCTACATGTCGGTGCGCAACAAGACGGCGCGCGGCTTCATCGAGGCGGTCGAGCGCGTCTATCCGGCCTTTGTCTCCGGCCAGACCCGCGGCCTGGTCTTCTACAAGGGCCGCATCCAGCGCCGCGGCTGGCTGCGCGGCTGGTCCGACCGGCTGCAGAACCTGACGGTGCGCTCGCGCATCCGCCTGGCCAGCCTGGCGGGCTGGGCCGGCCTGCAGCTGGCCTGCCTGCTGCTGGCGCTGCCGGCGGCGTCCTGGCTCTGGCTGGCGCCGATTTCGGCCCTGCTGTCGCTGCTGGGCGCGGCCTGGCTCGAGCACCAGATCGCCCGTCCGCTGCAGGTCGTGCTGGGCCAGGCGCTCAAGGTGGCGGCCGGCAGCCCCGATAACGATGTCAACATCGGTCGCATCGACGAGATCGGCATGGTGCTGCGCGCGATCAACCAGGCCGGCCACAACGTGCGCTCGCTGGTCGATGATGTCGGCCACCAGCTCGATGGCCTGCGCCAGGCCTCTGGCGAGGTCGTCCAGGCCAGCCTAGACCTGAGCCAGCGCACCGAGGAGCAGGCGGCCAACGTCGAGCAGACGGCCGCCTCGATGGAGGAGCTGCAGGCCACCATCAAGAAGAATTCCGACAGCGCGCAGGCCTCGTCCGAGCTCGCTGGCGGGGCCCGCGAAGTCGCCAGCCAGGGTGGCGTGGTGGTCGGCCAGGTGGCGATGACGATGGAGCAGATCAGCGCCAGCAGCCGCAAGATCAGCGACATCATCGGCGTGATCGACGGCATCGCCTTCCAGACCAACATCCTGGCGCTCAATGCGGCGGTCGAGGCCGCGCGTGCCGGCGAGCAGGGCCGCGGCTTCGCGGTGGTGGCGACCGAGGTGCGCAGCCTGGCGCAGCGCAGCGCGGTGGCGGCCAGGGAGATCAAGGACCTGATCGGCGCCAGCGTTGCCAGCATGAACTCCGGCGCCGGCCTGGCCCGCGGGGCCCAGTCCACCATGGACGACATCGTGCGCCAGGTCCACAGCGTGGCCCAGCTGGTCGCCGAGATCGGCCATGCCAGCGTGCAGCAGTCCTCGGGCATCAGCCAGATCGCCGATGCCGTCGCCCAGCTCGATCGCGTGACCCAGCAGAACGCCGCCATGGTCGAGCAGTCGGCGGTGATTGCCGAAAGCCTGCAGCAGCGCGCCGATCGCCTGGCCGACGCGATCAATGTCTTCGCGCAGGGCGATCTGGTGCCTGCCCGCGCCTGAATCAGGCCCGATCTGTTGCGGCGGTACCCAATTGGGCCGCAATTGCCAGGCCGATTTCGGCGCTGGTGCCATAATAGAGGACTGAATTACACCCAAGGCAAACGGGTCAAGGTCGCGCGTCGGATCGATGCCATGTCCTTGGCCTCAAGTCCCGAGGCCGCCTCACGAGGGTAGGTCCGAGGGGCACCCTAGGTTTTTCGTTAGAGAAATACCCGAAAGGTTCATCATGGAAATCAACAAGGCAGAACTCGCCTCCGCAGCGGCCGCTTCCGGCCAGGCCCACGAAGAATTGATGGGCGCCGAGATCCTCGTGCGCGCCCTGCAGGCCGAGGGCGTGCAGCAGATCTGGGGCTATCCCGGCGGCGCCGTGCTCTACATCTACGACGCGATCTACAAGCAAGACACCATCCAGCACGTGCTGGTGCGCCACGAGCAGGCCGCCGTCCATGCCGCCGACGGTTTCGCACGCGCGACGGGCGAGGTCGGTGTCGCGCTGGTGACCTCGGGCCCGGGCCTGACCAATGCCGTCACCGGCATCGCCACCGCCTATTCCGACAGCATCCCGATGGTGATCATCTCGGGCCAGGTCGGCACCGCCGCGATCGGCTCGGATGCCTTCCAGGAATGCGACACGGTCGGCATCACGCGTCCGGTGGTCAAGCACAACTTCCTGGTCAAGGATGCGCGCGACATGGCCGAGACCATGAAGAAGGCCTTCCACATCGCCCGCACCGGTCGTCCCGGCCCGGTGGTGGTCGACGTGCCCAAGGACGTGTCCTTCATCAAGGTGCCGTATCACGGCTACCCCGAGTCGGTCTCGATGCGCAGCTACAACCCGGTGCGCAAGGGCCATGGCGGCCAGATCCGCAAGGCGCTGCAGCTGCTGCTCAATGCCAAGCGTCCCTACATCTACACCGGTGGCGGCGTGCTGCTGGGCAATGCGGTGCAGGAACTGCGCACCCTGGTCGACCTGCTCGGCGTGCCGGTGACCCACACCCTGATGGGCCTGGGCGCCTATCCCTCGACCGATCCCAAGTTCCTCGGCATGCTCGGCATGCACGGCACCGTGCAGGCCAACTACGCGATGCAGAACTGCGACGTGCTGCTGGCGGTGGGCGCGCGCTTCGATGACCGCGTGATCGGCAACCCCAAGCATTTCGCCTCGGTCGAGCGCAAGATCGTCCACATCGACATCGATCCGTCGAGCATCGCTAAGCGCGTCAAGGTCGACGTGCCGATCGTGGGCGATGTCAAGGACGTGCTGACCGAGCTGATCCACATGATCAAGGAGTCGCAGGCCAAGCCCGACGCCAATGCGCTGGCCGCCTGGTGGAGCACCATCGAGGGCTGGCGCGCCAAGGACTGCCTGGCCTACGACCGCGGCAACACCGAGGTCATCAAGCCGCAGGCCGTGGTCGAGACGCTGTGGAACCTGACCAAGGATGATGACTGCTACATCACCTCCGACGTCG
Organism: Malikia granosa; assembly: GCF_002980595.1. Lineage (GTDB taxonomy): Bacteria > Pseudomonadota > Gammaproteobacteria > Burkholderiales > Burkholderiaceae_C > Malikia > Malikia granosa. The sequence continues at coordinate 14,827 of NZ_PVLQ01000031.1, read as the reverse complement.
GCCAGCACCAGATGTTCGCGGCCCAGTTCTACAAGTTCAACGAGCCGCGCCGCTGGATCAACTCGGGCGGCCTGGGCACCATGGGCGTCGGCCTGCCCTACGCGATGGGCATCAAGCTGGCCAAGCCGCAAGCCGATTGCTGGTGCATCACCGGCGAAGGCTCGATCCAGATGAACATCCAGGAGCTGTCGACCTGCAAGCAGTACGACACCCCGGTCAAGATCGTCGCGCTGAACAACCGCTACCTCGGCATGGTGCGCCAGTGGCAGGAACTGGTCTACCAGGGCCGCTACAGCCACAGCTACATGGATGCGCTGCCCGACTTCGTCAAGCTGGCCGAGGCCTACGGCCATGTCGGCCTGCTGATCGAGCGCCCCGAGGATGTCGAGCCTGCGCTGCGCGAGGCGCGCGCCATCAAGGACCGCACCGTGTTCCTCGACTTCCGCACCGACCCGACCGAGAACGTCTGGCCGATGGTCGAAGCCGGCAAGGGCATCACCGAAATGCTGCTCGGTTCGGAAGAACTGTAAGCCGCCTCCCTCCCAACCGTCCCAGAAGAATCTATTGCCCGCCAAGCCCGCCGCTTACCGGCGTCGGGGGAGGGCGGCAAGAAGAGGAATTGCTGAAATGAAACACATCATCGCCGTCCTGATCGAGAACGAGGCTGGCGCGCTGTCGCGCGTCGTGGGCCTGTTCTCCGCCCGCGCCTACAACATCGAGTCGCTGACCGTCGCGCCGACCGAGGACCCCTCGCTGTCGCGCATGACGATCCAGACCACCGGATCGCCCGAGGTGATCGAGCAGATCACCAAGCACCTGAACCGCCTGATCGAGGTGGTCAAGGTGGTCGACCTGACCGAAGGCGGCTACATCGAGCGCGAGCTGATGCTGGTCAAGGTGCGCGCGGTCGGCAAGGAGCGCGAGGAGATGAAGCGCATGGCCGACATCTTCCGCGGCCGCATCATCGACGTGACCGAGAAGAGCTACACCATCGAGCTGACCGGCGACCAGTCCAAGAACGATGCCTTCCTCGAGGCGATCGACCGCAGCGCCATCCTCGAGACCGTGCGCACCGGCCCGAGCGGCATCGGCCGCGGCGAGCGCATCCTGCGCGTCTGACCCTGTCTCGCGTTTAAACTACCCGGTTTTTCGGGCTCAGCCTTGGCCGTTCGGGCTGAGCCTGTCGATGCCCTTCGACGGGCTCGTCCGCGAACGGCACCCTAATTTTTTGGAGCAACCATGAACGTTTTCTACGACAAAGACTGTGACCTGTCCCTGATCAAGGGCAAGACCGTTGCCATCATCGGCTACGGCAGCCAAGGCCATGCCCACGCCCAGAACCTGAACGACAGCGGCGTCAAGGTCGTCGTCGGTCTGCGCAAGGGCGGCGCGTCCTGGGACAAGGTCGCCAAGGCCGGCCTGACCGTGATGGAAGTCAACGACGCCGTCAAGGCCGCTGACCTGGTCATGATCCTGCTGCCCGACGAGAACATCCCCGAGGTGTACAACAACAACGTCGCGCCGAACATGAAGCAGGGCGCCACCCTGGCCTTCGCCCACGGCTTCAACGTGCACTACAACCAGGTCGTGCCGCGCGCCGACCTGGACGTGATCATGGTCGCTCCCAAGGGCCCGGGCCACACCGTGCGCTCCGAGTACCTCAAGGGCGGCGGCGTGCCGTCGCTGATCGCCGTCTACCAGGACAAGTCCGGCAAGGCCCGTGACCTGGCCCTGTCCTACGCCATGGCCAACGGTGGCGGCAAGGGCGGCATCATCGAGACCAACTTCAAGGAAGAGACCGAGACCGACCTGTTCGGCGAGCAGGCCGTGCTGTGCGGCGGCGCCGTCGAGCTGGTCAAGATGGGCTTCGAGACCCTGACCGAAGCTGGCTACGCGCCGGAAATGGCCTACTTCGAGTGCCTGCACGAGCTCAAGCTGATCGTCGACCTCATGTACGAAGGCGGCATCGCCAACATGAACTACTCGATCTCGAACAACGCCGAGTACGGCGAGTACGTGACCGGCACCGAGGTCATCAACGAGAAGTCGCGCGAAGCCATGCGCAATGCCCTGAAGCGCATCCAGACCGGCGAATACGCCAAGATGTTCATCCTGGAAGGCCGCACCAACTACCCGTCGATGACGGCCCGTCGCCGCCTGAACGCCGAGCACCCGATCGAGGTCGTCGGCGAGAAGCTGCGCGGCATGATGCCCTGGATCGCCAAGAACAAGCTGGTCGACCAGACCCGCAACTGATGTTGCGCCGGCCTTGCGGCCGGCTGGCAGCCCAAAAAACCGCCCCCGGTGCGCCGGCAGGCGGTTTTTTCATGTTCCTGGCCGCCGGGCCTGGCGCTGGCTTACACTCGATCCCCATGAAAGCCTGCCCATTCCAAGCCTGATCCGAGCCATGCACGACGGAGCCGATTCCCTGAATACCCCCGAGACGGTGCAGTCCAAGCGCCACAAGGGCATCTACATGCTGCCCAACATGATCACGCTCGCCGCGCTGTTTGGCGGCTTCTACGCGATCGTGATGTCGATGAACGGACGCTACGACCTGGCGACCGCGGCCATCTTCGTCGCCATGGTGCTCGACAGCCTGGACGGCCGGGTCGCGCGCATGACGCATACCCAGAGCGCCTTTGGCGAGCAGATGGACTCGCTGTCCGACATGGTGTCCTTCGGCGCCGCGCCGGCGCTGATCGCCTACGAATGGGGCCTGCGCGACCTGGGCCGCTGGGGCTGGATCGCCGCCTTCGTCTACTGCGCCTGCGCCGCGCTGCGGCTGGCGCGCTTCAACGTCAACACCAGCGTGGTCGACAAGCGCTTCTTCCAGGGCCTGCCTTCGCCGGCGGCCGCCGCCCTGGTGGCCGGCTTCATCTGGCTCGCGACCGAGGCCGGCCTGTCCGCCGACGAGCTGGCCTGGCCGATGTTCGCGATCACCCTCTATGCCGGCCTGACCATGGTCACCAATGCGCCGTTCTACAGCTTCAAGGACCTGTCGATGAAGAGGAGCGTGCCGTTTGCGTCCATCGTGCTGGTGGCGCTGGTGATCGCGGTCATCAACATCCATCCGCCGACCGTGCTGTTCGGCCTGTTCGTCTGCTATGCGCTGTCGGGCTACGTGATCTATGCGGTGCGCAAGGCCAAGGGCCAGCCGACCAGCGTGATCAGCACCACCACCGACGAGCCCGACGAGCGCGGTCTGCACGACTGAACCCGTGCCGACAGGGAAAATCCGCATCTCCCTGATGGATTCTTTCTATCGAATGTCGGATTTCTTTGTGATACATTGAGAGATATGAAATCCGCACGCCAACTGCTACTAGCACTGATGCCGCAAGGGCAGGCTGGATAGCGCGCGCGTTTTCAGCATCAACGGCCCGTATGCACCCGCAGCGGGCCGTTTGTTTTGGATGCTGCGGGGGTCTGTCTGTGCTGGCCACGAGCCGGCTTCAAGGAGTATCAAATGAGCGACCAACTGATCATCTTCGACACCACCTTGCGTGACGGCGAGCAATCGCCCGGCGCTTCCATGACCCGCGACGAGAAGCTGCGCATCGCGCGCCAGCTCGAGCGCCTGAAGGTCGACGTGATCGAGGCTGGCTTTGCCGCCAGCTCCAACGGTGACTTCGAGTCGGTCAAGACCATCGCCGACCACATCAAGGATTCGACGGTCTGCTCGCTGGCCCGCGCCAACGACCGCGACATCGCGCGTTCGGCCGAGGCGCTCAAGGGCGCCAACCGCGCCCGCATCCACACCTTCATCGCGACTTCGCCGCTGCACATGGAGAAGAAGCTGCGCATGACGCCCGAGCAGGTGCTCGAGCAGGCCAAGCTGTCGGTGCGCTTCGCACGCAACCTGATCGGCGACATCGAGTTCAGCGCCGAGGACGGCTACCGCTCCGAGCTGCCCTTCCTGGCGCGCGTGGTCGAGGCCGTGATCAAGGAAGGTGCGACCACCATCAACATTCCCGACACGGTCGGCTACGCCATCCCCGAGCTCTACGGCAACTTCATCAAGACCTTGCGCGAGATGGTGCCGAACTCGGACCAGGCGATCTGGTCGGTGCATTGCCACAACGACCTCGGCATGGCGGTGGCGAACTCGCTCGCCGGCGTCAAGATCGGCGGCGCGCGCCAGGTCGAATGCACCATCAACGGCCTGGGCGAGCGCGCCGGCAACTGCTCGCTCGAGGAGATCGTGATGGCGGTCAAGACCCGGCGCGACTACTTCGGTCTCGACGTCAACATCGACACCAGCCAGATCGTGCCGGCCAGCCGCATGGTCAGCCAGACCACCGGCTTCGTGGTGCAGCCGAACAAGGCCGTGGTCGGCGCCAATGCCTTTGCGCATGCCTCGGGCATCCACCAGGACGGCGTGCTCAAGGCGCGTGACACCTACGAGATCATGCGCGCCGAGGACGTGGGCTGGAGCGCCAACAAGATCGTGCTCGGCAAGCTCAGCGGCCGCAATGCCTTCAAGCAGCGCCTGCAGGAGCTTGGCATCGAGATGGAGTCCGAGGGCGAGATCAACACCGCGTTTGCCAAGTTCAAGGAACTCGCCGACCGCAAGAGCGAGATCTTCGACGAGGACATCCTGGCGCTGGTCAGCGACGAGAGTGTGACCGCGGCCAAGGAGCAGTACGGCTTCGTCTCGCTGGCCCAGCACAGCGAGACCGGCGAGCGTCCGCGCGCCAAGGTCGTGTTCACGGTCGATGGCAAGGAGTTCACCGGCGAGGCCGAGGGCAACGGCCCGGTCGACGCCTCGCTCAAGGCGATCGAGCAGCATGTCAGCAGCGGCGCCGAGCTGCTGCTGTACTCGGTCAACGCGATCACGACCGGCTCGACCGAGAGCCAGGGCGAGGTCACGGTGCGCCTGCAGCATGGCGGCCGGGTGGTCAACGGCGTCGGCTCCGACCCGGACATCGTGGTCGCATCGGCCAAGGCCTACCTGAGCGCGCTCAACAAGCTGCACAGCAAGATCGAGCGGGTCTCGGCCCAGCTCTGAACGGCGTAGCAGAGCAGGCCTCCTAGGCTACTGGTACTGAATTTGATATTGTTAGTCGTTTGCTGTCGTTTTATACTTCCGAGTGTTGGTTTTTATGAGTTTGGAGTGTAAGCAAATGACCCATGGCAAACTTCAGTGGCTGCGCCGCGCGACTGCTGCCTTGAGTTTGGGGGTGACGCTTTCCCTGATGGCGCCTCCCTCGCTCATGGCGGCGTCCGTCAAGAAGAAACCCGTTGCAGCGCAGAAGGCCAAGGTGCAGGCCGCCAGCAAGGCGCGCGTGGTGGCCGCCCGTGCCAAGCGGACGGCCAAGGCGGCAGTCGTGCAGGCCAAGGCCAGCGCGAGCCGTCCCCAGTCCGGCAAGGGCCGTCGTGCCGCCGTGATCGCGGCCAAGTCAGCGGCAGTGGCCGGTGGCGGCCTGGCGGCGGCCTCCGCCGTCAGCGCCAGCGAGCGCAAGCACGAGGCGGCTTCGGGTGCCGATGGGCTGCCCAAGCTCAGCGCCAATGCGGTGTTCGTGATGGACCAGAACAGCCGCGAGGTGCTGGTCAGCAAGAACGACAAGGCCGTGATGCCGATCGCCTCGCTGACCAAGCTGATGACCGGGCTGCTGGTGGCCGATGCCAAGCTGTCGCTGGACGAGGAAATCACCATCACCGAGGATGACCTCGACATCTACAAGGGCACGGGCTCGCGCCTGTCGGTCGGCACCAAGCTGACGCGCGGCGAGGCCATGCACCTGGCGCTGATGTCGAGCGAGAACCGCGCCGCCCATGCGCTGGGCCGCACCTATCCGGGTGGCATCGTCAATTTCGTGCGGCTGATGAATGCCAAGGCCGCCGAGCTGGGCATGCGCGACACCCGCTATGTCGAGCCGACCGGCCTGTCGGTCGAGAACCGCTCCAGCGCGCGCGACCTCGCCTTGCTGGTGGCGGCCGCCTACCAGCGCCCGCTGCTGCGCGAGTTCTCGACCTCACAGGGCTATTCGGTCGAATCGGGCCGGCGCGTGCTGCAGTATCACAACAGCAACCGCCTCACCGCCGATCCCAACTGGGACATCGGTCTGCAGAAGACCGGCTACATTTCCGAGGCCGGCCGCTGCATGGTGATGTCGGCCAAGCTCGCCGGGCGCCAGGTCATCATGGTCTTCCTTGATGCGGCCGACAAGTCGTCGCGCATCGGCGATGCGCAGCGGGTGCGCCGCTATGTCGAATCGGTCGTCTCGGCCGACGCGATCGAGCGCATGGCAATGCGCAAGGGCTGAGCCAGCAGCTTATGCTGCAACGAGAAGGGGCGCCTGCGGGCGCCCCTTCTCGTTGTCTGGCGTCTAGAGCCGGTTACTTGTCGGGGCAGCCCAGCGCGTGGCTGATCGCGTTGGCCGTGGCCTGCAGCTTGGGCAGCCAGCCCTCGTCGAGCCGGTCGGCCGGCGCCGAGATCGACAGGCCAGCGACCAGCTTGCCCTGGTCGTCGTAGATGCCGGCGGCCATGCAGCGCACCCCGAGCTCGAGCTCCTCGTTGTCGCGCGCGCAGCCGAGCTGGCGGCATTGCTGCAGTTCGCGCTCGAGCGCCGGCAGCTGGGTCAGGCTGTTCGGGGTATTGCCCATCAATCCGGTGCGGGTCGCGTAGGCGCGCACGCGCTGCGGATCGTCGGCCGCCAGGAACAGCTTGCCGACCGAGGTCAGGTGCAGCGGTGCGTGGCCGCCGATGGCGCGCACCACCTGCATGCCCGAGCGCTCGCTGTAGGCGCGCTCGACATAGACGATCTCGTCGCCCTGGCGCACGCTCAGGTTGACCGGCTGCTGGATCAGCTTGTGCAGCTCGCGCATCGGCCCGAGCGCGGTGTCGCGCACGCTCAGGCGGCCCTTGACCAGGTTGCCGAGCTCGAGCAGCCGCATCCCGAGCCGGTAGCTGCCCGGTTCGGGCCGGTCGACATAGCGTCCGATGGCCAGATCGTTCAGGATCCGGTGCGCGGTCGATGGGTGCAGGCCGGTCTTCTCGCTGATCTCTTTCAGCGACAGGGCCTCCTCGCGCGAGGCGAGCACGTCCATCAAGGTGAAGATGCGTTCGATCACCTGAACGCTGGGATGGCTGGGAATGAGGTCGGGGCGTCTGGTCATGGCAGGAAGTTGATCGCTGCCATTTTACAAGATGAAATAAGGATCGGCCCGGAACGCGTTTTCAGTCCGCATCTCCCTCGGTCCAGACGCCGTCGCGCAGCAGCTGGTAGGGGGCGAAGTTCCGCTTGTAGGCCATCTTGGGGCTGTCGGCGATCCAGTAGCCGAGGTAGACCCAGGGCAGGCCCAGGCTGCTGGCCTGGGCGATCTGCCACAGCACGTTGTAGGTGCCGTAGGCCGCGCCGGCGTCGGGCTCGTAGAAGGTGTAGACCGCCGACAGTCCGTCGGCCAGCACGTCGATCAGCGACACCATCTTGAGTTGCTCGGGCGCGTCATCGGTCGCGGGCAGGAAGAACTCGACCAGGCGCGAGTTGACCCGGCTCTGCAGCAGGAACTGATCGTACTGCTCGATGCTGTCATGGTCCATGCCGCCGCCGGTGTGACGCGCGCGCTGGTAGCGCAGGTAGAGGGCGTAATGGGCCGGGTCGAAGCCCAGGCTCAGCACTCGGGTCTGCAAGTCGGCATGGCGGGCCTGGGCGCGGCGCTGGCTGCGCCGGGGCACAAAGCGCGCGACATCGACGCGCAGCGGCAAGCAGGCCTGGCAGCCGTCGCAGTAGGGGCGGTAGGTGAACAGGCCGCTGCGCCTGAAGCCGCGCTGGACCAGTTCGGAGTAGGCGTCGTTGTGGATCAGGTGGCCTGGCGTCGCGACCTGGGAGCGTGCCTGGCGCCCGTCGAGGTAGCTGCAGGGGTAGGGCGCGGTGGCATAGAACTGCAAGGCCTGCAGCGGAAGTTCCTGACCCTGGTTCATGTGGCGCTCACGAAGGTGACGTTGCTCGACGGTCCAGCCATGCGGACAAGTATAGGGGGTCGAAATGCCAGGCGGGCGCTGGCCGCGTGACCTGCTGGCGCACCAGTCGCAGGAAGTCCTGCCGCGGCTGCTCGCACGCGCCGAGCGAGGCCAGGTGGGCCGTGTTCTGCTGGCAGTCGATGGCCTCTATGCCACAGGACTCGCAGGCCGCGACCAGTGCCGCCAGCGCCATCTTCGATCCGTTGCTGCGCCGGCTGAACATCGATTCGCCGAACACCATGCGGCCCAGGTTGATGCAGTAGAGCCCGCCCGCGAGTTCGCCGTCCCACCAGGTCTCGACGCTGTGCGCATGGCCGGCGCGGTGCAGCGCGCAATAGGCCTCGATCATCTCGGGCAGGATCCAGGTGCCGTCCTGGCCCTTGCGCGGGCTGCCGGAGCAGGCGCGGATCACGGCCTCGAAGTCATGGTCGAAGCGGACCTCGAGCCGGCCGCTGCGCAGTCCGGACCGGATCTCCTTGCGCAGCGAGGGCTGCAGCTTGAAGTCCGCCACCCGCAGCACCATGCGCGGGTCAGTGCTCCACCAGAGTATCGGCTGGCCGACCGAGTACCAGGGGAAGATGCCCTGTCCATAGGCCTGGACCAGGGTGGCGACATCCAGCGCGCCGCCGGCGGCGAGCAGGCCGGGCGCCGCCGTGCCGGCGCCCCAGGCCTGTTCGACCGGGGGAAAGGGGTCGCCGGGCTCGAGCCAGGGCAGGGGTGGCGGGCGCTTCATGGCCGGGCTGCAGTCTTGTCCTTGTAGTCGCAGCAATCGATCACGGCGCAGCGCTCGCAATGCGGCTTGCGCGCGGTGCAGACATAGCGCCCGTGCAGGATCAGCCAGTGGTGGGCGTCCTCCAGATACTTTGCCGGAATCCGCTTGAGCAGCTTGCGCTCGACCTCGAGCGGGGTCTTGCCCGGCGCCAGTCCGGTGCGGTTGCCGAGGCGGAAGATATGGGTGTCGACCGCCATGGTCGGCTCGCCGAAGGCGACATTGAGCACCACGTTGGCGGTCTTGCGGCCGACCCCAGGCAGTTCCTCGAGTGCCTCGCGCGTGCGCGGCACCTGGCCGCCATGCTTGTCGAGCAGGATGCGGCAGGTCTGCAGCAGATGCTTGGCCTTGCTGCGGTACAGGCCTATGGTCTGGATCTGCTCCTCCAGGCCTTCGAGGCCGAGGTCGAGCATCTGCTGCGGCGTGTTGGCTACGGGGAACAGCCGGCGCGTGGCCTTGTTGACGCCGACGTCGGTGGCCTGGGCCGACAGCAGCACGGCGCAGAGCAGCTCGAACACGCTCGTATACTCGAGTTCGGTCACGGGCCGCGGATTGGCCGCCTGCAAGGTGGCGAAGAAGCGCTCGATCTGTTCCTTTTTCATCCCTCCGATTTTCCCATGAGCGCCTCCGCCGTCCGCTTCGCCGACCGACTCGACAAGGTCGAAACCTCCGCCATCCGCGAGTTGTTCAAGCTGCTCGGCAAGCCCGGCATCATCAGCTTCGCTGGCGGCTTCCCGGACGTGGCGCTGGTCGATGTCGACGGCATCCGCGCCGCGACCCTGGCCGCCTTGGAGCAGGAGCCCGCTGGTGCGCTGCAATATGGCGCGACCGAGGGCTATACGCCGCTGCGCGAGCAGCTATCAAGCTTCATGCAGTCCAAGGGTGCGCCGGTGGCAGCCGATCAGCTGATCGTGACCACCGGCAGCCAGCAGGCGCTCGACCTGCTGGGCAAGACGCTGATCTCGCCCGGCGACAAGGTGATCGTCGAGGGACCGACCTTCCTGGCCACCATCCAGTGCTTCCGCCTCTATGGCGCCGAGCTGGTCAGCGCGCCGGTCGATGGCGACGGCGTCGATGTCGACCACCTCGAGCAGTTGATCGTCGAGCACCGCCCGAAGTTCGTCTACCTGATCCCGACCTTCGGCAATCCGAGCGGCGCGACGCTGACGCTGGAGCGCCGCAAACGAGTGCTCGAGATCGCCGCCAAGCACCAGACGCTGATCGTCGAGGACGACCCCTATGGCGACCTGTGGTTCGACGCGCCGCCGCCGCCCAGCCTGCTGGCGCTGAGCGAACAGGTGCCGGGCAGCCGCGACTGCCTGGTGCATTGCGGCTCCTTGAGCAAGACGCTGTCGGCCGGCCTGCGCCTGGGCTGGATGATCGCGCCGCCCGAGCTGCTGGCCAAGGCCGTGATGTGCAAGCAGTTCAGCGACGCCAACTCGAGCACCTTCGCGCAGGCTACCGCCGCCCAGTACCTCAAGTCCGGCCGCATGAAGGCCAACCTCGAGAAGGCGCGCGCCGTCTACGCCGAGCGCGCCCGCGCCCTGTGCGAAGGCCTGCGGGCCGAGCTGGGCGACGCGATCGAGTTCGTTGCGCCGCAGGGCGGCCTGTTCGTCTGGGCGCGCCTGACCGGCGCGCGCGGCCAGGTGGCGGACGGCAACGAGTTCTCGCGCCGCGCGATCGAGCAGGGCGTGGCCTTCGTGCCGGGCGCACCGTTCTATTGCGAGCAGCCCGACCCGGCGACGCTGCGGCTGAGCTTTGCGACTTCGGATGTGGAGAAGATCCGCGAGGGCGTCAGCCGCCTGGCGCGCGCGCTGCACGCGGCCTGAGCGCCGGGCTGCCAGCAGCGGCCCCGCTGGCCTGGCTCAGCGCGGCTGCGGCAGCAGCGCGTGGTAGCAGCGCAGCGCGGCCCAGGCGTCGTTGGCCGCATACAGCAGCTGCGATTCGCTCAGGTCGAGCCGGGACCAGTTCGAGGTCGCGGCCTTCTTGGACTTGGCGAAGCGGCGCTCGAACAGCAGCGCGACCGCCGACTTGACGCCGATCTGCTGCCGGTAGCCCTGGCGGCGGAAGTCGTGTCCGAGCTCGTGCACCCGCACCGGCTCGATGCCGAGCTTGGCCTGGATGCGCTTCCTGTCGTCGCCCAGGCCGAAGCCGGCCTTGACTGCGCCCGGCCAGGCCAGCAGCGCCGCGACCTCGGCCCGGCAGTCCGGGTCGTGCAGCTGGAACACCCAGGCCTGCTCGAGCGTCGCGAGCTGCACCACATGGGGACCATCGGATTCCTGGCCGGCCGCGAAGGTCGGCTTGGATTCGGTGTCGAAGCCCCAGGCGCTGCTCGCGCGCAGGCTGGCAGCCGCAAGTTGCGCCTGCATCGGGGTGGAGACCAGTTCGATGCGCTCGAGTTCGAGCCGTTCGAAGGGGGCGAGCAGGTCGATCTGCTCCTTGCTGGGGGGTAGGGGGCGGCTTCGCATAAGGATGGTCGGCAGCATAACGCAATGCCGCCGTGACGGCCTGGCGCTGGCCGACGCATAATCACGCTCCCGCCGCGCGTCCATCCGGACCCGCTGCCAGATACCAGGATACCCATGAAAAAGACATTCCCGCTCCAGATCGAAGGCCGGCACCCGGACCGCGTGCTCGATGCGCTCAAGCACGAGCTGCGCAAATACCTCAAGCGCGAGCGTCGCCGCGACCTGCCCGCCGGCGTCGATTACTGGGACTTCGACTGCCGCTTCGGCCTGAGCCAGGACAGCGCCGAGACCGTGCACCTGTCCCAGCTGACCGGCCGGGTCGACGAAGCCGCCCAGAACGGCGCGACCCAGGTCTATGTCGAGATCCTGGCCAAGCATGGCGTGCGCGGTGCCCGCGTTGCGCCCCGGGCCGGCGACCTGGACTGATCGCCTACTGGTCCTTGGCCGCAGCTGCCGCCGCCGCGGCGCGCAGCTTGTCCTTCTTGCTCGGGCGCTTGCCCTTGATGCCGCCGGTGCCCGGAGGCAGCTTGCCGGGTCTGCTGGGCTGGCTGGCCGCGCTCTCGAGCGGCTGCAAGGGTTCGAAGCCGGCCACCGTCTCGGCTTCGAGCTGCAGGCCCTGTCGCTTGGCGATCAGGTTCCAGTGCGGCAGTGTCTCGGCGCTCACCAGGCTGATCGCCAGGCCGGATGAGCCAGCGCGTCCGGTGCGGCCGATGCGGTGCGTGTAGTCGACCGGCGAGCGCGGTAGGTCGTAGTTGACGACCACCGGCAGGCCGCTGATGTCGATGCCACGTGCCGCCAGGTCGGTGGTCACCAGCAGGTCCCAGCGGCCGGACTTGAATTCATCGAGCACCTGGCGCCGCCCGCCCTGGCTCAAGCCGCCGTGGAAGGCGGTCGCGTACACGCCCCTCGAATAGAGCTTGTCGGCCAGCTGCTCGGCGCCATGCTGGCTGGCAACGAAGACCAGCACCTGCTTCCAGCCCTTGTCTTCGACCAGGTGCTGCAGCAAGGTGATGCGCCGGTTCACGTCGACCGCGATCAGCTGCTGCTCGATGCTGGCCGGGGTCTGCTGCTGCTCGTCGATCCGGATCTGCACCGGTTCATGCAGCAGCGCATCGGCCAGCCCCTGCACCGCCGCCGGGAAGGTGGCCGAGAACAGCAGGTTCTGCCGCTGGGCCGGCAGCTGCTTCAGCACCCGGTCGAGCTCATCGGCAAAGCCGAGGTCGAGCAGGCGGTCCGCCTCGTCGAGCACCAGTTGTCGCACCTGGTCGAGCTGCAGGCCGTTGTGCTCGATGACGTCGAGCAGCCGGCCGGGCGTGGCGACCACCAGGTCGGCGCCGCCGCGCAGGGCCAGCAGCTGCGGGTTGATCGAGACGCCGCCGTAGAGCGCCTGCACGCGCAGCGCTTTGCCCGCCGGGCCGGCCTGGCGCGCGGCCAGGTCCTGCAGCAGTTCGCCGACCTGCAGCGCGAGCTCGCGCGTGGGCACCAGCACCAGCGCGCGCAGCTGGCGCCGGTAGCCGCCCAGCGGCTGGCTGGCCAGCCCTTGCAGCAGGGGCAGGGCGTAGGCGGCGGTCTTGCCGGAGCCGGTCTGGGCCTGGGCCTGGACATCGGCGCCGCTCAGGATGGCGGGAATCGCCTCGGCCTGGACCGGGGTGGGCGTGGAGAAGCCGAGTTCGCGCGTGGCGTTGACCAGCGCGTTGGACAGACCGAGGGAGGCAAATGACATGGGGTGGGAGTGTAGGGCCTGGCGCTTCAGACCAGGACTTCCAGCAGGCGATCGAGGCCGCCTTCGTTGATTGCGACCATGGCCTGCTCGCGCACCTTGGGCTTGGCGTGGTAGGCCACCGACAGGCCGGCCGCCCCCATCATCGGCAGGTCGTTGGCGCCGTCGCCCATCGCGATGCATTGCTCGGGCGCGATGCCGAGCAGGCTGGCGACTTCCAGCATCGTGCGGCGCTTCTCGGCGCCGTCGCAGATGTCGCCCCAGCACTGGTCGACCAGGCGGCCGGTGAGTGCGCCGCAGTTCGGGCCGCTCTCGAGCTCGAGGATGTTCGAGCGCGCGAAGTCGATGCCCAGGCGCGCCTTGACGCGGTCGGCGAAATAGGTGAAGCCGCCCGAGACCAGCAGCACCTTCATGCCAGCGGCCTGGCAGGCTTTGATGAGCTCGGCCGCGCCGGGGTTGATGCGCAGGCGCTCGGTGTAGACGCGCTCCATGTCGGCCACGGTCACGCCCTTGAGCAGCGCGACGCGCCGGCGCAGGCTGTCCTTGAAGTCGGTGATCTCGCCGCGCATCGCGGCCTCGGTGATGGCGGCGACCTCGGCCTTGCGGCCAACCGCGTCGGCGATCTCGTCGACGCACTCGATGCTGATCAGCGTCGAGTCCATGTCGAAGGCGATCAGCTTGAAGTCGCTCAGGCGCAGCGGCGGGACAAAGTTCTGGATAACGAGGCCGGGGGAAACTTCCTGGGGGGTCATGGGCGCAAAAAAGGGTCAATACGGGCCGGTCTGGCCGAAACCCGTATTGTGCCGGTTGTCGCCCGCCGGGTTCAGTGGCCGCTGCAGCCGCAGCCCGCGGCCGCAGCGCTGGCCGGCTCGAACTGCGGGAACAGCAGGTTGTTCTCCAGGTGAATATGCTGGATCAGGTCATCGGACAGCTGAATGATGCCGGCATAGAGCGCGCGCCAGGTGTTGCAGGCGCCGGCTGGCGGCCTGGCGTCCTGGCTCAGCGCCATCAGGCGTTCCAGCGCCTCGCCATGCTGCAGATGTTCCTCGCGCATGACGCCGATCGGATGCACCACGAACGGCGGCGGCCCGGCCTTGATCATCGGGAACAGCACCGTCTCCTCCTTGGCCATGTGCTCGAGCAGTTCGGCCTCCATGGTCTCGAGGTGGGCAGCCAGGCCGGTGGGCACCTGCGGATGATCGCGGTGCACAGCTTCCACGCGGCGCGCCATGCGGATCAGCTCGGGCAACTGCTCGCGATGCACCTGGTGGTAGCGCTGCAGGATATGGTCGATCAGGGCGCCGGGTTGCGACTCGGCGGGCGGCTGGTCGTCGCGCTCGAGCTTGGCCAGATCCTGCAGCAGGGCTGGCAGGTCCAGGCCGCGCGCCTCGGATGCCGCGCGCAGGCTGACCTGCCCGCCGCAGCAGAAGTCCAGCTTCAGGCGCCGGAACAGGGCGGTGGCACCGGGCAGCGCCACGGCGATCTGTCCCAGCGACTGGTCGGCCAGCGGGGTGTCGGGGGCCAGGGTATCGACGGTATCCATGAGCTCACTCCTTAAATAATCATTTGGTATGAATATTCTAGCTAAAAAATTCATGTGAAATGAATATTTTTTTGGCGAGCAAGAACATTCCGCAGCGCCGGCCTGTGCCTTATGCAGCCGGCAGCGCAGATCGACCTGGGCGACGTGGTGCGCCGCACCGAGACCGACTTCACGTTGGTCGAGCGCTTCTAGCCCTCACTAGGGCCTGTTAACGCAAGTTGACAAGGCAGTGGACTTGGCTCGAAACTGTTGCGATGCAACTGACTCGCGAGCAATTCGAACAGATCGCTCCACTGCTGCCACGCCAGCGGGGCAACGTGCGGCTGGACAACTTCGAGGTGGTCAACGCCATCCTGTACGT